>JALYOC010000132.1 GCA_030857095.1 Myxococcota bacterium
CCAGCAGACGGCGCTGACCCGTCAGCGCCAGAAGCTGTTGGAGGAGCGCGCCCGCTTCGAGGTGGAGCGCGCGCGGGCGGAGGTGCTGGCCGAGGCCGCGCCCCAGCTGCCGCCACCGGCGGGCCAGCCGTTTGCCCAGCTGTTGGGGCAGACCGAGGGCCCACCCACCGATCCGGCGCTCCCGGCCATCGAGCGCTTCGATCCCCGCCGCTCTCCGCAGCCCAGCCTGTGGGGCCAGGCGCCCGCGGCCCAGCCCGCCGCCAGCTGGTCGGTGGTGAGCCTGGACGATTTGTCCTCGGTGCTCAGCAGCATTGATCTTGATTCGGACGCCGCCGCGGCGCCCGAGGAGCCCGAAGAGCCCGCCGACCAGGACGAGTCCCCCCTGGAAGCGGCCTTCCGTCGCAAAGCCTGATCGCCGGGGCAAGCCTGCCTGCCCGGCAGCCCCGCGCCGCTGCCCATCCCAGACGCAAGCCAGGTGCTCCCCTGGTCGCGCACCAGTCGTCGAGGCGTGGGCGGGAGAGCCTTCTGGGGCGGGGTGAATAGGTTCAATCCACAACGCGGAATCGACTGGGCGCCCGCTGCGCGGTGTGGCGGCGAACCCGTGGAGGAACCAGGGAATGGACGACAAGAAGAATATCGACCGTCCACGCGAGCAGTGGGGCGCGGCGGAGAGTGAGGAGAAGGGGAGCGGGCTGCAGGCCTCGGGTGAGGTGCGCGGCGCGCGGGATCTGAGCGATTGGGAACGCGGCGAGCTGCTGCAAGGCTACACCGCCGTCGGCGACGAGGAGCGCTCGGAGGAATGGGACGTCCGGGAGCCGGGCGCGGATTGGAGCGCGTCCGAGGCCGAGCGCCGCGCCGGCGAGTTTGGCGGCGGTGGCGTCAACTTCGGCACCGCGGCCTCTCCCCTGGGCGAGAGTCCCGGGACGGTGGCTTCGGCCAAGGAGAAGGTCCGGGAGAAGGCGTCGGAGGCAAAGGCCAAGGTGGCCCAGTCGGCACGGGCGCAGGTGGATCAGCGCAAGGGGGAGGTGGCCGACCGGCTGGAGGGACTTCCCGGCCAGCTGCAGGAGAAGGTCGCCGGCAAGGCCGAGGAGTTCATTGGGCAGTTCGCCTCCATGGCCGACGAGTACGTCAACAAGGCCACCCACCTGCTGCGGGAGAAGGACTCCGATGAACTCTTGCGGATGGCCAAGCAGGAGTTCCGTTCCCGGCCCCTCGCGGTCGCCGCCGGGTTCTTCGCGCTGGGTTTCGTCGGCGCCCGGCTGCTGCGATCCTGAAGGGGGGAACGATGCGAACCACAGAAGACGTGGAGTTTGATCGCGGTGAACCCGGCTACCAGCAGATGCCCACCAAGGAGCTGCTCGCCTCGCTGTTCGAGCAGGGGAAGGTCCTCCTCAAGGAGGAGGTCCGTCTGGCAAAGGAGGAGCTGCGCACCGAGGCCAAGCAGGTCGGCGCCTCGGCCGGCGCGGTGGGAGGAGGGGCAGTGCTGTTGCACACCGGGGCGCTGGTGTTCGCCGGGTGCCTGGTCGCGGCGCTGAATCTGGTCCTGCCGCTGTGGGCGGCGGCGCTGTTGGTCTCGGCGCTGCTGATCGGAGTGGGCGCGTTGGTGGCCCGCGGCGGCGTCAACAAGCTGAAGAAGACGAACCTCAAGCCCGAGGAAACCCTGCAGACCCTCAAGGAGGACAAAGAATGGCTGAGAAGGACGATGCACGCCGGAACATCGCAGAGGCGCGTGACAGCATGAGCGAGATCGCCGAGGAGCTGATGCGCAGATCCTCCCCGGCCTACCTGAAAACCCGCGCGAAGGAGGCAGCGGTGAAACGAACGGTTGAGACGAAGGAGAGGGTAGAGACCACGGTCAAGGAGAGCCCGATGGCCTGGAAGCTGATTGGCGGCGCGGTGGGCGTGGGGTTGGCGTCCATGCTCTCCAAGCGCTACCAGCACCGGCAGTTGGCCTCCAGCCAGTACGGCTATGGCTACGCCTACGACCGGGATCTGGATCGGAGAGCCACCGCCTGGCAGCCACCGGCCCGGATGGACTACCAAGACAGCGCGGTGGCGGCGGACGCCCGCGGGTACGGCTATGGGCCCACCACGCCCACCGCCGGGGTCTACGCCGAACCGCTGGGAGGCGAGGCGCCCACGGAGGGCAACCGCGAGCCGGGGATCCGCGAGAAGGCGTCGGAGAAGGCGTCTGAACTCAAGGACCGCGCGGCCAGCGCCAAGGAGGCGGTGGGGGAGAAGGCCAGCCACCTCAAGGAACGCCTCTCCCACGCCAAGGACTCCGCCCGGGAGCGGATCTCCGAGGCGCGCCACTCGGCCACCGACCGCGTCCACGACGCCAGGCTGGGCGCCCGGGGCCGGCTAGATGGGGTCAAGGAGAAGATCCCCTCCCGGGAGGACGTGAAGACCCGGGCCCAGGAAACCTGGCATCGGGGAGTGGAGAACGACCCCCTGGCGGTGCTGTTTGGGGCGCTGGCGCTGGGCGCAGCGGCCTCCTTCCTGCTGCCGGTCAGCGACCGGGAGCGCCGCCTCACCGAGCCGGCGCGGGATCGGGTGCGGGGCAAGCTGGACGAGGTGAAGGCGCAGGCCACCGAGCGGCTGGACCAGGTCCGCGGACAGGCGCTGGAGCAGCTCTCCACCCTCAAGGGGCAGGCCATGGACTCGGTCCAGCAGATCAAGGGCCAGGCGATGGAGACCCTCAAGGGCGAGGGGAATCTGGAGCGGCCGGAGGGTCCGGTCACAGCCCACGCCGACGAGAGCGGCGTCAGCTACGCGGCCACCCTGCCGCTGGAGCACGACGAGCAATACCGCAGCGAGGTGCTGGTGGAGCACACCCCCGGCGAGAAGCCGCTGGATTCGGGGACCCACGGCTCCTACGACTCCAAGCTCCCGCACTAGAGGAGCCGACAGTGGAACGGCGTGCCTGGGGGCCGGTGCAAACGCGCCGGCCCTCTTTTTCCATGTCTACAGGTGGGTGCGCTCGCCTTCGGGCTCGCGCAGCGGCTGCTCCCGTTCCAGGTTCAGGTGCCGGGGCATCGCCAGCACGAAGGTGCTGTGGGCTCCGTCGCTCTCCAGCCACAGGTCTCCCCCCATCCGTCGCGCCAGGTAGCGCGACAGCCACAGCCCCAGGCCTGATCCTTCGCGCGCCGAAGGCAACCGCGAGAAGCGGGCGAACAGCTGGCCCTGCTGGTCGGAGGGGATGCCCGGGCCCTCGTCGCGCAGCCGGATCGCGATCTGGTGGCCGCGCAGCTCGGTGGCCAGTTCAATGATCCCCGGATCCGAATACTTCTGCGCGTTGGTCAGCAGATTTCGCAGGATCTGGACCACCCAGGTCTCGTCACCATAGCCCACCAGCCCGGTCTGGCCGGTGACTTCGATGTGGTGATCCGGATCGGTGGTCTGCTGTGCCTCCCGCAGCCGGGCCAGCAGCGGATCGAGCGGGATCGCCTCCGGACGGCAGCGCAGGTTGCCCTCCTCGGCCCGGGCCGCGTCGATGTAGTCGGTGACCAGCCGGCGCAGCACCTTGGAGTTGCGCTCCAGCGACTCCAGCCGCTTCCAGGACGCGCCGTCGTCGTCCGGGCAGCCACGCTTGAGCAGCTCGATGTTCATCGCCATCGACTGCACGGTCCCGCTCAGCTCGTGGGCCAGTGCCCCCAGCCACACGTCCATCCGCCGCTGATCGTCCTCCAGCCGGGAGGCCTCCTCGAAGAGGGCCACCGCGCCCAGCTGCCCGTCGGGGAACAGCGCCGGGTAGGACTGGACGAACAGCCCGGTGAACTCGTGGGGACCCCGCTGCAGCCGCACGTGGGTGCGGGGGACGTTGCGGCCCGCCAATGCATCGCGGATGTGTTCCACGAAGGACTCCACCCCGGCCAGCACCGGCGGGTTGAAGGAGGTGGACCAGGCATCCAGCGTCTGGGCCGAGCGGGGGACCCCCAACAGCCTGACGGCGGCTTCGTTGCAGTCCACCGTCTCGCCGTTGCGCGTCCAGATCGCCGCCACCGGGAGGAACTCCAGGAACCACTCTGCACCGCTGTCAGTCTCCATCTGCTCCCCCGTTTTGACTGCCGGCCGATTGTCCACCCGGGGTGTGCCAATCCGCCAATGATCTACGGAACGGCTCACAGGGTGGGTGTGCCTCAAAATGCAACGGCGAGCCCCCCAACCAGGAGAGCCCGCCGCCGAAACACACCGGGTAATTCCCTAATCCCTAGCCGTTGCGTTCATCCGCCTTGCGCTCGTCGCGCTTGCGCTCGCGGTCCGCCTTGTAGCGGTTTCCCGCCTGCAGGACCTTCTTGCGGATCCGGACGGACTTGGGCGTGACCTCCACCAGCTCGTCGGAGGCGATCCACTCCAGGGCCTTCTCCAGCCCCATCTCGCGGGGCGGGGTGAGGATCACGTTCTCGTCGCGGCCGGCGGCGCGGATGTTGGTCAGCTTCTTCTCGCGCGAGGCGTTCACGTCCAGATCGCTGGGGTGCGCGTTCTCGCCGATCACCATGCCCTCGTAGAGGTCGGTGCCGGCGGGCACGAACAGGCTGCCGCGCTCCTGGATGCTGAACAGCGCGTAGGGGACCGCCGGACCGGTGCGGTCCGCGATGATCGCGCCGTTCTGCCGCTTGGGGATGTAGCCGAACCATGGCTCGTAGCCGTCGAACTGGCTGCTCATGATCCCCTCACCGCGGGTGATGGTGAGGAACTCGTTGCGGAAGCCAATCAGGCCGCGCGCGGGGATCCGGAACTGCAACCGGGTCCGGCCCGAGCCCAGCGCGCTCATGTCCATCATCCGGCCCTTGCGGGGCCCGAGGCGTTCGGTCACCACGCCCACCGCGGTGTCCGGGACGTCGCACACCATCAGCTCCATCGGCTCGTGGACCTGGCCGTTGACCTCGCGGGTGATCGGCTCCGGGTTGGAGGCGGTCAGCTCGTAGCCTTCGCGGCGCATGGTCTCGATGATCACCGCCAGGGCCAACTCGCCGCGGCCGACCACCCGGAACGCATCTGGGGTCTCGGTGTCCTCGACCCGGACCGAGACGTTCCGGTACGACTCGCGGTGCAGCCGCTCGCGCAGGTTGCGAGAGGTGACATACTTGCCCTCGCGGCCGGCGAACGGACCGTCGTTGACCCGGAAGACCATCATCATCGTCGGCTCATCGACGGTGATGCGGGGCAGGGGCTTGGGGTTCTCCAGCGAGGTGAGGGTGTCACCGATGGACAGCGCCTCGATCCCGGCGAAGGAGACGATCTCTCCCGGACCGGCGTCGGGGATCTCCACCCGCTTGAGACCCTGGAAGCCGTACAGCTTCACGATCTTGCCGGCTTCGATCTTGCCGCCCTCGCGGGCCACGCCTACCTGCATGTTGGGCTTGATCAACCCGGCGCTGATCCGGCCCACGCCCAGCCGGCCGACGTAGTCGTCGTAGTCCAGGTTGGCGACCAGCATCTGCAGATCGTTGCCCTCGTTCACCGGCGGAGGCGGGATGTGGCTGATGATCGAGTCGAACAGCGGCTTGAGGGTGGTGCCCGGCTCCTCCAGCCGGGTGGAGGCCTGACCCTGGCGGGCCACGGCGAAGATCACCGGGAACTCCAGCTGCTTATCGTCGGCGCCCAGATCGATGTACAGCGAGTACACCGCGTCCAGCACCTCTCGCGGGCGCGCGTCCTGGCGGTCGATCTTGTTGATCACCAGCACCGTGCGCAGGCCCATGGCCATCGCCTTGGTGAGCACGAACCGGGTCTGGGGCAGGGGGCCTTCGGCCGCGTCCACCAGCAACAGCACCCCGTCCACCAGGCGCAGCCCGCGCTCCACCTCACCGCCGAAGTCCGCGTGGCCCGGGGTGTCGATGATGTTGATCTTGTAGCCGTTGTAGGTGACGGCGGTGTTCTTCGCGAGGATGGTGATGCCCTTCTCGCGCTCGAGATCGTTCGAGTCCATCACCCGGTCCGTGACCGTCTCGTTGGACCGGTAGGTCCCGGCCTGGCGGAGGAGGTGGTCGACCAGCGTGGTCTTGCCGTGGTCGACGTGGGCCACGATGGCAACGTTGCGGATTTGTTCGCGAGGAATCATGGAACCTGCTGCTGGGGTGAATTCAAAGGTGGGATAACCCGAGGGCGGGGGCTTATATGCCCCGCGGGCCCTCCCGGCAAACGCGAGCTGAAAAACACCCCTCCGGCCCGAAGGTTCAGGCCACCTGGGCCGGCTCCTCGGGGTTCTGGCGTGCGGAGCCGTCCTCGGAAGCCTCAACCGCCGACGGGCCCAGGATCTTCTGCTGCAGGAAGCGGGCAATCCGCTCGTTGACCAGGCTGGGCTGCTCCAGCGGGGTGGTGTGGCTGCCGCCCGGGACGATCATCAGCTCCGCACCGGGGATGGTGTCCGCCATCCGGCGGGAGAGCCACAGCGGGGTGAAGGTGTCCCGGTCCCCGCCGATGATCAGCGTGGGGACGTTGATGTGGGGCAGGTGCTCCCAGCCGGAGTGCTCGGACAGGGCGTGGAGGGTGCGCACGAAGACCACCGGGTCCATGTTCGCCAGGTGATCGAAGTAGGGGATCATGTCCTTGCGCCGGACCAGCTCGCGGTTCAGCTCCAGCACCCCCAACCGCACCGCCAGCTCGGTGGACAGCGCCAGCTTGACCAGCTTGCGGGAGAGCTCCGGGAATCGCTCCACCGTCTGGCGCAGGAAGGGGAACACCCGGCGCAGCAGGGTGTCGTCGTGGAAGGTGTCCAGCGGGTTGCCGTACGAGCCACAGATCAGCACCAGCCCCGCCACCTTCTGCGGGTAGCGGCGGTGGAACTCCAGCGCCACCTGCACCCCCATGGAGTGGCCGACGATCACCGACCGGCCCATCCCAACGTGCGCCATCAGCCGATCCAGATCCTCGGTGGTGTGCACCATCCCGATCCGCTCCCGGTCCACCGGCACCGTGCTCTTGCCGTGGCCCCGGTAATGCCAGCGCAGCACCCGGTGGTCCCGCCGCAGCTCCGGCTGCAGGTACTTCCATATGAAGCCGTCGCAGCCCAGCCCATCGCAGAGCACCACCGGCGGGTTCTGCTCGCCCTGGACCTGGAAGTAGAGCCGCGCCCCGTCGGGGACCGGCAGATAGTCCTGTCGAAAATAGCCGTGCACGTCAGGCGCTCGCTTCCGGGGGAGGAGAGGAGGGATCCTCCAGAGCATACTTGGCAATCTTGAAGCTCAGCTCACAGCGCCACCACTTGCGGATGACGTCCCTGAGCATGATGATGGTGTGCAGGTGCTGGTGCCTGGCGAAATCCATGCGGTGGGATGGGTTGGTCGCTGTGAAGACGGGCCATCGGGTTGTAAGAACAAAAACTCCCCGTGTCTACGCACTCTCACCCTGCTCATCCACACCTCCACGGACATGAACACGGGCACGCGCACGGCCACTCGCACAGCGGGCAGGGGAGCGGGCGCCGGTCCGCCGCCGAGCGGCAGAAGGACAAGCGTCGGCTGATCGTGGCGGTGGCGCTGACCGCCACCATCGCGGTGGCCGAGGCGGTGGGCGGCGTCCTGACCGGTTCTTTGGCGCTGCTCTCCGACGCCGGTCACATGCTGACCGATGTCTCGGCGCTGATCCTCTCGCTGCTGGCGCTGTGGTTCGCCGAGCGTCCGGCGGATCCCAAGAAGACCTACGGCTACTACCGGATGGAGATCCTCAGCGCGCTGGCCAACGGCGTGCTGCTGCTGGGGATCACCGGGCTCATCGTCTACGAGGCCTACCACCGCTTCTGGGACCCGGTGCAGGTGAAGCTGGGGCCGATGATGATCGTGGCCACCATCGGCCTGTTGGCCAACGTGGCGGCCATGGCTTCCCTGCACAAGTCGCAATCCATGAACGTCAGGGGGGCGTTCCTTCACGTGGTGGGGGACGCGCTCTCCTCGGTGGGGGTGCTGGTGGCCGGCGGGGTGATGTACTTCACCGGCTGGTACCAGGCGGACGCCCTGGTGTCGGTGCTGATCTCGGTGGTGATCGTGGTGGGGGCCTACCGGCTGGTGCGGGACGCGGTGGATGTCCTGCTGGAGGCGGTGCCGGCGCACGTGGACACCGAGGCGGTGCGGACCCTGCTGGGAGCGGTGCCCGGGGTGACCGCGGTCCACGACCTGCACATCTGGACCATCTCCAGCGGGATCTACGCGCTCTCCGCGCACCTGGTGGTGCTGGATCCGGTCTGCCAGAACAACGACCAGATCCTCTCCGCGGTGAAGCACGACCTGCTGGATCGCTTCGGGATCGATCACACCACCATCCAGATCGAGAGCGAGACGTACGCGCATCTGGGGGAAGTGCACTGAAGCGCACGGAGTGACTAGGTCCGCCAGCCAGTAACGCGGATCGGCTCCACCGGATACCTTGCCTGGCCACGCCGAAGGGAGTCCCCCACCTTGGCAGCCCGGGTCCGCCGTCGTCTCCGCCTTGTCGCGTGTCTGGGCCTGCTGGCCGCTGCGGGGACCTCCTGCACCCTGCGCTATCCCCGGGAGAGCTGTACCCGCGACGGGGACTGTCCTCCCGATCAGGTCTGCTATCCGGATGACCAGTGCGCGCCGATCGGGGTAGCGATCCGCCAGGGGGGCGAGGTGGGTGACGCCTGCTCCGTCCAGGACGGGGAGGAGGTGGGCTGCGAGCTTCCGGATCAGCATTGCCGGATGGGCAGGTGCGTGGGCCCCGATGGGGTGGTGGCCTGCGAGGACGCCCCGGACAACGCCCTGCCGCTGTTCGGTGGCGCAACCGCGGCGATCTCCGATGGCCCGGACGCGGTGGTGATCAACTGGGCCCCGGCAGCGGATGAGACGGTCCAATCCGAGCTGACCTACCGGATCTACCAAGGCACGGTGGAGGGGCAGTTCGACTTCAGCGCGCCTTTGGCCACCCTGGTGGGGCAGGTGCAGCACCGGCAGACAGGACTACAGGAGGGCCAGCCGTACTTCTTCCTGGTCCGGGCCAGCGACGCCGGCGGGCTCAGCGATTGCAACCGGCAGGTGGTCTCCGCCACCCCGCGCGGGCTGGCGGAGTGCGTGGACTATCAGCAGGGGGTGCGGCCGATCCTGGAGGCCAACTGCACCCGCTGCCACACCGGGGACTCGCCGCCCCAGGGGCTGAGGTTGGACTCCTACCTTGGGGTCCACGCCGGCGGCCGCACCGGGAACGAGGTGATCCGCTGCCAGCCGGACTCCAGCCTGATCTATCTCAAGGTCGCCCTGGAGACGCCTCCGGTGGGGGCGCGGATGCCGCTGGATGGGCCGCCGTTCCTCACCGCCTTCCAGCAGGAGACCTTGCGCCGCTGGATCGAGGTGGGCGCACCGGACTCCTGCGCAGATCCGGGATCGATCTGCGACGACCAGACCCCGCCCGGCTTCGGAGGGATCGGCTCCGCGACCGTGACCGCGATCGGCGCCGGGGCCACCCTGTGCTGGGCGCCGGGCAGCGACGACTCCGCGTCCCCCCAGCAGCTGGTCTACGACGCCTACCAATCGCTGACCCCCGGCGGGCAGGACTTCGCCGGGTTGCCCACCGCCACCTCCAGCGCGGGCGCCAGCTGCCTGGAGGTGGGCGGACTGCTTCCCAGCCAGGAGCACTGCTGGACGGTGCGGGCGCGCGATCTGGCCGGCAACCGGGATGCGAACACGGTGGAGCGATGCCTGACCACGCCGGAGGCGGCCTGCATCGACTACGCGTCGTTGGTGCAGCCGATCTTCAACGCCGAGTGTGTCCACTGTCACTTTGGCGCCACCGCGCCCCGCGAGCTGCGCCTGGATACCTACGCGGGGGTGATCGCCGGGGGGCTGACCGGGAACGAGGTGGTGGCCTGCCGTCCCGAAGACAGCCTGCTGCACCAGAAGCTGGGCGCCTCCCCTCCGTTCGGGGCCCGGATGCCGGCGGATGGTCCGCCCTTCCTGGGCGAAGGCCAGGTCGAACTCATCCGCCGTTGGATCGCCGAGGGGGCGCGCAGCGCCTGCGATCAGCCGGACGTGTGCTCCGATCCCACCCCGCCGCAGTTTGGCGGGCTGACCTCCGCCACCGCGCAGTCGGCGACCAGCGCCCAGCTGTGCTGGACCGCCGCCACCGACAACCACACCGCCCAGGCAGAGCTGCTCTACGACGTGTTCGCCTCGCCGGGCAGCGGCGGGCAGGGCTTCTCCACCCCGGTGGCCACCAGCGGGGCGGGGGAGACCTGTCTGACCCTGCAGGCGCTCTCTGCGGCCACCGGCTCCTGCTACGTGGTCCGGGCCCGGGACGGCGCTGGGAACCGGGACGGGAACACGGTGGAGCGCTGTCTGACCCAGCCGGCGCTGGCCCCCGGCTGCGTGGACTACCCGCAGCATGTGCAGCCGCTGTTCGACCGCCACTGCGTCCGCTGCCACAGCGGTCCACAGGCGCCACAGTCGCTGCGGCTGACCAGCTACGCGGAGGCGCTGGCCGGCAGCGTGCGGCGCAACGAGATCGACGCCTGCAACGCATCTGGCAGCCTGCTGGCGCAGAAGCTGGGGCCCAACCCTCCGCTGGGCAAGCGGATGCCGTTGGATGGTCCGCCGTACCTCAGCGCCCAGCAGCTTGCGCTGGTGAACCAGTGGATCGACAACGGTGCCACCGAGTCCTGCGCTGCGCCCTCTCCTTGCGGGGACGTCACCTCGCCCAGCTTCGGCGGGGTCACCTCCGCCACCGCGGTCAACGCCACCACCGTCCAGGTCTGCTGGTCCCCGGGCTCCGACCAGGGCACCCCGCCCGAGTCCCTTCGCTACGAGGTCTACGAGTCCACCACCCCCGGGGCCCAGGCGCTGGGCGACCCTGCCCCGCACAGCGTGGTCAACGCCAGCTGTCTGGAGGTCCCTGCCGGCCCCGGCACCCAGCTGTGCTTCGTGGCCCGGGCCCGGGATCTGGTGGGCAACCTCTCCAGCAACACCGAGGAGCGCTGCGTCACCACCCCGGCCGCCGACTGCGCGGTGGAGTTCGAGCCGCACATCCGTCCGATCTTCGCCGCCCGCTGCAACCACTGCCACAACGCGCTCGAGGGCCGCCGTTACCTGGATCTCTCCAGCTACGGGGGCCTGCTGGCGGCCGGAGCGCTGCGCAACGAGGTCCGGGCCTGCGACCCCGGCGCCAGCTTCCTGCTCCAGAAGCTGGGGGGGAACGTCTGCGGCAGGCGGATGCCGTTCGATGGTCCGCCCTGGGTCTCGCCCTCCCAGCTCTCCTTGCTGAACACCTGGATCGCCTCCGGTGCCCGGGAGACCTGCGCCCAGCCCAGCCCGTGCGTGGACGCGCTGGCTCCGTCCTTCTTTGGCGCCACCAGCGTCACCGCGCTGGATCCGGCCACCGCGCGGCTGTGCTGGAACGCGGCCACCGACAACACCAGCGGGGCCTCGCAGATCACCTACGACATCTGGGAGGCCTCCGCTCCCGGGGGGCAGCCCTTCTCTGTGCCCGCGCACTACGCGGCCAAGGCGGGCAGCACCTGTGAGGACATCCCGGTGGCGCCGGGGCAGCGCAGCTGCTTCGTGGTCCGCGCGCGGGATCTGAAGGGCAACCGCGACCTCAACACCACCGAGCGCTGCCTGACTGCACCCGCCGGCTGCGTGGAGTACGGGGCCAGGGTGCAGACGATCTTCAATGCCCGCTGCATCCAGTGCCACAGCGGCCCCACGGCCCCCAAGGGGATCCAGTGGGACAGCTACGAGCACGCGCTGGCCAGCGGCGAGGCGGAGGCCTGCGATCCCTCCGCCGGCAAGCTGGTGGAGGTGGTGGATGCCTGCGAGATGCCGCTGGATACCTCCGCCCAGGCTTGCTCCACCCGCGCCTGCCTGACCCCTTCGCAGCGGGCGCTGATCCGGGCCTGGATCAACCAGGGCGCTTCACCGGGCTGTCCTCCGGAGGGTTGCTGATGGGTCGATGCGTCCTGCTGGCGCTGTACCTGGCCCTGGGGGGGGCCTGCATCGACTTTGGTTACGACCTCCCTTCCCTCCATCGCCCGCCGAGCGGGGGCGGAGGAGGGGACGGAGGCGCGTGCGAGGAGGGGGAGGTCCCGGCCACCGGGACCGGACTCCAGGTGAGGTTCATTGGCCTCAACGTGGACCTGCGCCAGGTGCAGGTCGTCGCCGGGGACACGGTCACCTGGATCAACGACGACTCGATGGTCCACTCGGTGAACGCGGGCGCGCCCGGCGCCGAGACCCCGGCCTCCGCCGGCGGGTTCAGCTCTCCGGATCTCGCGCCCGGGGCCAGCTGGGCCTACCGGTTCTGTGAACCGCGCAGCGCCTTCTACTTCTGCGCCAAGCATCCCGGTCAGATGACCGGCTACCAGGTGGTGGTCCAATGAGACGCACCGTTTGCCGGATGCTGCTGCTGCTGGGCCTGTTGTCCTCGCTGCCGGCGGTCGCCTTGCCCCGCTTCGCGGCCCGGAACGGGATGGAGTGCATCCAGTGCCACGTGAACCCCACCGGCGGGGGGATGCGCAACGCATACGGGCGCAACGTCTTCGAGAACGTCTTTCTCCCCTGGGGAGCCAAGCCGGCCCCGGACTCCTGGATCGCCTCCGACTTCCCACAGGAGCCGAAGGAAGAGGAGGTGGGTAAGATCACCCCCGGCTTCTCCCCGGACCTCACCGAGTGGCTGGCGGTGGGCGCCGACCTGCGGGCCGCCTACATCTTGATCAGTCCCCAGCGGCTCAACCCGGATGGGACCCGCCCGCTGGTGAACTCCTTCTTCCTGATGCAGGCCGACCTGTACCACTCGGCGCGGCTGGGGGACGCGGTCACCCTCTACCTGGACGTGGGGGTGTACACAGGGTTCGAGGCGTGGGGCCTACTGCGGCTGACCCGCCCTTCGGCGGGGTTCGACCTGTACCTCAAGGCCGGCCGCTTCCTGCCCCCCTTCGGGATCCGCGAGGTGGAGCACCAGCTGTTCACCCGGGAGGCGGTGGGCTTTGGCCAGACCGACAAGGACACCGGGCTGGAGCTGGACGCCTACTGGGGAGCCCTCTCCGCCAGCGTGGCGCTGCTCAACGGCACCCTGGGCGACACCGCCTTTGACAGCACCGGCACCGAGCGGCGGCTGTTCGAGAAGGCGGTCGCCGCCCGGCTGGCGGTCAGGGGCCAGCCGCTGGGGATCCGCGCCCAGCTGGGCGGGTCCTTCTACTTCAGTGACAACAACAACGGCCCCAACCCGCTGTTGGCCTCCGCGCTGCCCACCTCCCTGGCCAGCGAGATCCAGCGCGGGGTCAATGAGATGAGGGCCGGGCTGTTCCTGACCCTCAACCGGGGAAGGTTCACCTACCTGGGCGACCTGGTCGGGGTGCGCGACACCTTCAACTCCGACTCGGTGGCCGCGCTGGCCGGCTACGCCAGTTATCAGGAGCTGAGCTTCGTGCCGGTCCAGGGCCTGGAGCTGGTGGCCACCCACGAGTTCATGGATTCGGATCTGGAGATCGCCGGCACCAGCCAGCAACGCGGCGGGCTGGTGGTGGAGTTCTTCCCGCTCCCGTTCACCGAGGTCCGGGCGATGGCGAGACGAACCTTCGGAACCGTCCCCGGTGGCCCCCGCTGGGACCTGGTGCTGTTCCTTCACCTGTTCATGTGAGCGCACCCATGAGACTGCTCCTCTGCGTCCTGTTGATCCCATTGAGTGGCCTGGCCCAGGAAGCGGTCGCACCGTCCCAGGCGCCACCATCCCCTGAACCTGCTCCGACTGGAATGTTCACCGCCGCGCGCCGCGAGCAGCTGCTGGCCGAGGGCCGGCCGCTCTACTTGCGCCACTGCGCCACTTGTCACGGGGTGGAGGGAGACGGGCAGGGCCCCTCCGCCCAGTTCCTGGATCATCCGCCGCGGAACTTCCTCACCGGCAGCTACAACTTCCGGATGACTCCGCTGGGCAGTCTGGCGCGGGAAGAGGACGTGTACCGGACCCTCTCCCTGGGCGTGCTGCGGACCGCGATGCCCGGCTGGAAGGACGCGCTCTCCCATGAGCAGCGCCGGACCCTCTCCCGGTACGTGCTGGCACTCTCTGCGCGGACCCTCACCGAGGTCCCCGGCCCGACCCTGGTGATCCCACCCGAGCCGGCCGACGACGACGCGTCCCGGTCGAGGGGCCGCGCGCTGTTCACCGAGTACGGCTGCAGTGCGTGTCATGGCGATCAAGGCCGGGGAGACGGCGCTGCCTCCGCGGCGCTGGTGGACGAGAACGGCGCGCCGATCCGGCCCGCCAACTTCCACGTCGGCTTCCAGGGAGGGAAGGGCGCGGTGGTCGCCTTCCGGGCGATCTCCACCGGCCTGAACGGAACACCGATGCCGTCCTTCGGCCCGATCCTCGACGACGCCCAGCGTTGGGACCTGGCCCACTTCGTCCATTCGCTGCAGCAGCCGCGATCAGCGGCCGACTACCTGTTCAACGACCCTGCAGGAAGGATCCAGACACCATGAGCAACCGAGGCGTGTGGCTGTCCGTCGCCCTGGCGGTGTGGTTGGGCTGTGAGACTGCCGGATCAAGTGGCGCCGAGTCCGCAGGCACTCCGGGGGCAGTGCAGGGGGAGGTGCACTACGAAGGGAACAGACAAGGCCCGCTGAAGATCGCGGTCTTCGCCTCCTTCCCGCCGCGAGGAGCGCCGGTGGCCTACCAGGAGTTCACCGCACCGGTCTTCCCCCAGCCGTTCGTGGTCCGGGGAGTGCCTGCCGGCCGGTACTTCGTCCTCGCCGTGCTGGACGTGAACCAGGGTGATGGGGACCGCTTCCGCCCGGCCGTGGATCCGGGCGGCGCCTCGGGAAGCCTCACCGCGCCGATGCCAATCACCGTGGACGCGATCGGCGGATTCACCGGCGTCCGGATCGACCTGCTGGACCCCGGAGACTAAAAAGGGGACAGGCTACATTATCGACGCGGTGCGTCGGGAATGTAGCCTGTCCCCTTTATCGGCGCGGCGCGTTACTGCGCCCTGCGGCGCAACAGCAGGCCGGCAAGGGTCAGCAGCGCCAACCAGCCTCCGGGGCCGGCGGGGATCGCGGCGCAGTTGCTGGCCGGAGCCTGATCCACCTGGACCAGGGTGGTGGCCGTGGTGGAGGCCACCCCGTCGCTCACGCTCCAGGTGAAGGAGGCGTTGCCGGTGAACCCGGAGCTGGCCTCGAAGGTGGCCCCGGCGCCGCTGATCGTCACCGTGCCTGTCTCGGCCTCGGGATTTTCCACCACCGCGAATTGCAGCGCATCGCCGTCCACGTCCGAAGCGGTCAGGGCGATCGTCACCGCGCCGCCGCTGGTCACGGTGGCCACGCCGCCAAACGCCACCGGCGGATCGTTCACCGCGGTCACCTGCAGCGAGACGGTGGCGGGCTCCGAGACCAGGGTGCCGTCGCTGACCTGGTAGGTGAACCCGGTGGTGCCGGAGAAGTTCGCGGGCGGGACATACCGCGCCCGCGCGCCCTCCAGGGTGACTGTGCCCTCTCCGGCGGGGGGCTGCGCCACCAGGGAGAAGCTGAGCGATTCTCCGTCCGGATCAAAGCCGCTCAGGGCGATCAAGGCCACCGAGTCCTCGGGGGTCGAGATCTCCTGCGCGACGGCGGAGGGGCTATCCGACCGCCCCGCCACGGAAAGGGTGATCGGCGCGGGCGAAGACGAGAGCACTCCATCGCTGGCGGTGAACGTGAAGCGCGCGATCCCCACGAAGTCCTTCGCTGGAGTGAAGGTCGCCTGGTCCCCCGCCAGGGTGACGGTCCCCTGGATCGCGGAGGGAGCGCCCTCGATGCGGAAGGTCAGCGGATCTCCATCGGCATCCACGCCGCCCAGCGTCAGGGTGACCGGGGTGTCCTCTCCCGTGTCGGCGCTGGCCGGGGTGGCCACCGGCGCGTCGGGAGTTGGCTGCACCGCCACGCTGACGGTGGCAAAGGCGCCGGTCATCGTGCCGTCGAAGGGCGCCACCTGGAAGGAGGTGCTGCCGGAGAAGTCCGGCGGCGGGGTGTAGTGGGCGGAGTTGGCCTCGATCGTGACCGACCCCTGTCCAGTGGGCGGGCCGGCCACGAGCAGGTAGGTCAACGCGTCCCCGTCGGGATCCTGCCCCTGCAGGGCGATGGTCGCCGAGGTGTCCTCGTCCGTCTGGACCGCGAGGTCCTCCAGCGTGGGCGCCGACGAGCGGTACTCGAACAGGCCGGAGGTCGGCGGCGAGGACTGCCCTCCGACGGTCACGCTCACCGGGGCATCTCCATAGGCGGTTCCTGCCGGAGCGAGGCACTCCACCGAGGTCTGGGTCTGGCCGATCACCGAACAGGGCGCGCCACCCACCGATGCGGCGGCTCCCCCGGAACCAAAGCTCTCGCCCCGGATCGTCAGCGCCACGCCGCCGGCCAGCGGCCCCCGGGAGGGAGTCACCGAGTTCACCGCGGGTGCGGCGTAGGAGAAGGCCGAGGTGAGGGTGGACGTTCGGCCCGCGGAGAGCCCCACCACCGGATGATCAACGCCCACTCCCGCCGGAGCGACGCAGGTCAGCTGGGAGTGCGTTTGCCCCTGAATCGGACACGGCGCTCCGCCCACGGTCACCTGGGTGTTCCCAGACGGGCCGAAGTTGGCGCCGGTCACGGTCAACAAGGTTCCCCCGGAGGTGGGCCCCCGCGCAGGGCTCACCCCGCCCAGCAGGACCGGGTCGTAGCTGAAGGCCAGACTTGGCGAATGGGTCTGACCGGCGACCGAGACCTGGACCGCATGGCCCGGGCCGGTGCCCGCCGGGAGGGTGCAGATCAGCCGGCCATGCTCGTGGGTCTGCAGGGGGCAGTCCGCCTCGCCGAGGCTGACCCGGGCGCTTCCAGTCGGTCCGAAGTTGGAGCCGACAATGGTCAGCAGGGTGCCGCCGTTGGTAGGCCCGGAGGCGGGGGTGAGGTCGGCAAGCTGGGGAGGCAGATAGTCGAAGGCCGCCGGCAGCGAGGCGGATCGCCCGTCCACCACCACGGTGAGCGGATGATCTAGCCCTGCGCCCGCGGGCGACCGGCAGGCCACAAAGGTGTGGCCCGAGTCGATCGTCTCGCAGCGGGAACCGCCCAGCGAGACCGAGGCGCGGCCGGGGGGCCCTAAGTTCGATCCAGTCAAGACGAGGGTCACTCCGCCCGGGGTCGGGCCGGAGGACGGCGCGAGGCCGGTGAGCTGTGGCGCCGCGTAGCTGAAGCTGGACGAGGCGGTAGCGGCCTGCCCTCCGGTGACCAGCCTCACCGCCAGGGACGTCCCGGTGCCTTCCGCGATCATGCAGATCACCTGGGTGTGCCCTCCGCTGGTGACCGGACAGACCCGGTCTCCGACGGTGAGGGCGGCGCTGCCCGAAGGACCGAGGTTGGCGCCGACCACGGTCAGCGGGATCCCCGAGGTGGGCCCGGTCTGAGGGGTGATCGAGCTGATCGCCGGCGCCTGGTAGCTGAACCGGCTGGGGGCCAGGGCGGTGGTCCCGGCGACGGTGACCATCACCCGCTGCTCGAGGCCGGTCCCGGGAGGGAGGGCGCACACGATCTGGGTGTCCGCCTGACTGATCAGCGGGCAGGTCCCCTCGCCGACGGAGACTGAGGCCGCTTCCGCGGTCCCAAAGGAGGTGCCGACGATGGTGATCGGAACGCTGCCCTGGGTGGGCCCGGTGCTCGGACTGAAGCTGGAGATCAGCGGGTTGGCGGCCAGGGCGGCGCCGAACGGGAAGACGAAGAGCAGCGGGACAAGAGCGCGCACCGGAGACCTCTGGTCAAATGGGCGACAGACCCAATGCGTCACTCTAGCCCTCCCTCCCGGACGCGCGTCCCGAAAGTCGCCCGTCGGCGTGCCTACGGCTGGGGCTGGCCAGCGGCGCTGGGGCTGGCCTTGCTGGGGCTGTACGGATTGACCATCCCGACCGGCCTCCCCGGCGGTGACTCCGGAGAGCTGGCGGTGGCGGCCTGGCGCTTCTCGGTGGCGCACCCTCCCGGCTATCCCCTCTACGTGCTGTTGGGCGGGGCCTTCGCCCATTTGCTGGCGGTGGAGACCGTGGCCTGGCGTCTGGGGATGTTCTCGGCGCTCTGTGGGGCGGGCGCGGCGGCGCTGCTGGCCCGGGCGGTGGGCCAGTGGACCGGGCGTGCCTGGGCGGGACTGCTGGCCGGCGGCCTGTTCGGGCTCTCGTCGCAAGTCTGGATCTGGTCCACCCGTGCGGAGGTGTTCGCGCTCAACCACCTGATCGCCGCCGGGCTGTCGCTGCTGGCGGTGCGCTTCTTCCAGATGCCTAAGCGCGGCGAGCTGTGGGCCGCCGCGGCGCTGCTGGGGCTGGGGCTGGGCAACCACCAGACGATCCTGCTGCTGGGCGTGCCGCTGCTGGGGGCGATGGGGTGGGAGGCCCGGCGCGCCCAGCTCCTGACCGGGCGGGTGGGGCTGATCGCCCTGGGGCTGTTCCTGGCCGCCCTGGGGGTGAATCTCCAGCTGGTGTTCGGCGCCTGGTGGGCGCCGGAGGTGGCGTGGGGAGACACCCGGAACCTGGGCGGGCTGGCGCGGCATCTGTTGCGGCTGGACTACGGCGCGCTTCAGCTTCGGGCGGGAGAGGCGCGGTGGGAGGATGGACTCTCCGGAGCCTCCGCGCTCCTTGGCCATCAGGGAGGCGCGCTGCTCTGGGTGGGAGTGCCGCTGGCGCTGCTGGGGCTGTGGTCCCTGCTGTTCCGGCAGGGGCCCCGGGGGAGGGCCCTGGGCGCAGCCGTGCTGATCGGGTGGCTCCTTTGCGGCCCGGGCTTCCAACTGCTGGGACGCTTTCCACCGGAGGGGCCGCTGTTGGCCTCGGTGCTCGCCCGCTTCTGGCAGCTCCCGCTGTTGGTGGGATGCCTGCTGGCCGGGGTGGGCGCGGCCGCCCTCGGAGGGGCGCGGACCCAGATCGGCGGCTGGGGCGTCCCGGTGGGGACGGGGGTGCTGCTGCTGGTGCAACTCGCGCGCGGGGCAGGGGAGTTGCAGGCCCACTTCAGGCCCGCTCCACCGATGGCCACCGACTACGGGCGCGCGCTCCTGGACGAGCTTCCTCCCAATGCGCTGCTGCTCACCCGTGGGGATCTGATCACCAACGCGGTGAGCTACGTGAAGGAGGTGGAGGGCCGGCGGGCGGACATCGTCGCCCTGGATCAGGAGCTGCTGACCTACCCCTGGTACGTGGCCCGCCGACGCTCACTGCTCTCCTTCCCCGGAGAGAGGCTGCACGCAGGAACCCCGGGAAGCTTCTCGCTGGGGGCGCTGCTGGCGGCCAACCCGGGCCGACCTGCGTTCCTGGCCGGAGAGCTCAAGCCTGGGGATGACTCGTTGGCCGGTGGCTACCGGCTGCTGCCCCACGGCCTCGCACGTCGGCTGCTCCCGGCGCAGGAGGCCAGCGGGGAAGGCGCGCTTCGCCGGTCGGATCAGGTCCTCGAGGCTTTGGCGCGGACCCCGCTGGCGGACCGCTCGGTGGCCGGAGTGACCGCCGCCGATCCGTGGGCGGTGGCGGTCGCCCAGGAGTACTGGGAGGCGCGGCATCGGGTGGTGTTCACCCTTTTGGAGCGGGCGCTGGCCCAAGGAGATCGGCGCGCGCTGGCGGAGGTGGTGGCCCGGTATCGCGCGCTGATCGGGGCCCACCCGTCGGCGCCGGCGGCCTACTTCAAGAACCTCGGTCTGGCCTACGGACACCTGGGGCAGGAGGAGGAGATGCGGCGCGCCTTCGAGACCTACCTGGAACGCGCCGGGCCCCAGGCGCCCGATCGTCAGGCGATCCGTCAGGCCCTGGGACGGGGCTGACCCTACCTGGCTCCGAAGGAGCGGACCTTGGCCACCAGCGCCTTGATCACCTCGGGCCTGGACTTGTACTGGGGATTGGGAGGCATCACCGGGCTCTTCCCGACCGCGGCCCCACCCTCCAGGATCGCCTTGGCCAGCTGCTCATCGGTGCGCGACTTCTGGAAGGCCGGGTCGCTGAAGTTGGCCGGAGGCGGCTTGAGCGCCTTGCCCGCCGGCCCATCGCCCTTGCCCTGCGGCCCGTGGCAGGTGACGCACAGGGTGGCGAAGTGACGCTCGGCCTCCTTGGCCGCCGCATCCTGCGCGAGGGCTGAACCGCTCCACACCACACCAGCCATCAACAGCGGTACCCGGAAGTCCATGCGGCTCCTCGAAGGAGGTGACGCGTGGAGGGTGGGGCCTTGAGTCAGCAGGGGCCACTGGCCCCGGGGCCCAGACCCGGCCTACGCGGCGGAGGTCGCCGGAGGTGCGCCGGTCCGGGGAGAGCCGAAGGGACGCGCCGACTGGGTCCAGAGGAAGGGGCCCTGCGCATCGGAGCGGTTGTAGTGCGGTCCGGAGTGACCTTCGTTCAGCTCGCACCGAAGCTCCTTGCCCGCTCGGCTGCGGACGCAGATGCAGCGGTCTTCGTCGGTCGGTTGCGCCATAAATGCAACTTTCCATCATCCGGCATGTAGGAAGCTAGGACCAAGTTGTAGCCACCTGAAGTGATTTGCTCAGAGCGCAACGCTTCCAGCTCCAGCCATGGCCAAGCATCCGGAAAGACGGTGCTATTTCTTCTGCGCGGCGGCGAACTTCGCCAGCGGATCCAATCCCTCGCGCGCCCGATCTGGCTCCCAGTCGTCGTTGGGACCCACCAGCACGGCATCTCCGGTGGAAAGTTCCAGGACCCGCTCCACCTTCGAGGCCCCGGCAGAGGCGGCCTCGGCAGCCGGGGCAGCCATTGGCGGGGGAGGAGGAGGAGGCGCGGCAGGCATGCCTGCGGACACGGAGGGTGCCTCCTCCCTGGCCGCCTTGCGCTGGGGGGCCGCCGCACTGCGCGCCGGGGATGGGACCGAATCCGGAGCGCGGAGGGCCCCGGTGTCCATCGCCACGCTCATCCGCGGCGCCTGGATCTGTCCCCGCACATACACCGAACCCTCCCACACCGAGACCCGGGTGAAGGACTGCCCGTCCAGGAAGCGCACATCCACCCGGAACTCGGTCCCGCGCACCCCAGCCACCGCCCGCTCGGTGGCGACCTCGAAGTTCCGCTCCGAGCCCGCCAGCGCCTTCTTCACGCGCGCCCAGACTGAACCTGCCAAAAGGGTGGCGCCAAAGCGCTTCCGCTCCAGTCCCTGGAACTGCGCCGCATCCAGCCGCAGCTGCGCCTTCTCGCCCAGCATCAGCACGCTCTGGTCGGTCAGCCGCAGCTTGAGGTTGCCGCGCTCGACCCGCAGGGTGTCGCCCAACTCCACCTTGGCGCCGACCCGCAACGCCGACTTCTTCCCGTCCGCGGAGAGGCGCACCGCCTTGCCCGCGATCACCTCCACCCGCCCGACCTCGGCGGCCAGGGCCGCCACCGGGACCAGCAGGGACAGCACCAACGTCACGCATGGGGACCGCATCGGGAACCTCCTCTTGCCGAACATACCGCCCAATTGAAAACGCACGGCAGCCCCCCTTGGATCTGCTAGAGCGGCCCCGTCTTGGACACCCTGGAGAGACTGCTGGCCCTGCGCCCCACCAACGCCGCCGCGCGGCTGGGGCACGACTCGGCGCTGCCGCTGCTCAACCCGCGGGATGTGCTCCGGTCGCTGGAGACCGAACCCGCCGCGGTGGCCTGTCTGCAGATCCCGGCCGATCCGGTGTTCGCGGCGGTGCTGCGCGCCGCCCGGGACGTGGACTCGGTGCTGGGGCTGTCTATCCCCTACCGCCCGGCCCAGCGCGAGGCGCCGGCCCGGTCCTTCGAGGCGCTGCGGGTGGCCGCCGAGGAGACCGACCACCGCAAGCCGATCTTCCTGCAGGCCGGGCCGCTGCGGCTGACCTCGCTGGAGGGCAGGGCGGTGGAGGCGGCGGCCGGAGACGTGTTCCGGTTCATTGACGCCGGCTTCACCCTGATCAGCCTGGACGTCTCCATGCTTGAGCCGGAGGAGGCGCTGCAGGTGGCGGAGGTGGCCCGTCCGGCCATCGAGCGGGAGCTGGCGATCGAGGTCGCGCCGCCCCGGGGGGCCTCCGGCCACGGTGCCGCCGAGGACCTGGGCCGCTTCCTGGACTCGCTGGCCCGCGCCGGGCTGCGGCCGAACCTGGTGCGCATCTCCAGCCGGACGGTGGTCCCCGACGCGCTGCCCGGCGCCGCCGAGCCGGAGCCGGACTTCGAGTACCTGCGCGAGATCTCCCAGACGGTCCGCGACCAGGGCGCCTTCCTGGCGCTGGAGGATCACGGCACCCCGATCCGCCGGCTGTCCGCCTGGGCCGCGGCGGGGGTGAAGAAGGTCGATCTCTCCGAGCCCTTCGCCCGCCGGGTCCTCCAGGTCCTGCCCCCCGACACCCAGGCGGCGCTGCGGGCCCGGGCCCAGTCGGCCCGCATGGGCCAAGGCGAGCTGTTGGCCCAGCTGGGAGATCCGCTGGCCGCGGTCACCCCGGCCCAGCGGGACAAGGTAGAGGCGCTCTGCTACGGCGAGGCCAGCGATGTGCTGGAGGCGATGGCGGGCAACGGCACCGCCAGCCGCTGCGCGCGCTTCCTGGCGGACCAGGCCGGGTACTAGGCTCCCCGATGCGGATCATCGCAGGCAGTCTCAAGGGCAGGACGCTGGCCACCCCCGGGCCGCAGTCGCAGAACGTGCGGCCCACCTCGGACAAGGTGCGGGGGGCGATCTTCAACATCCTGGGTCAGTGGCTGGAGGACCTCAACGTGCTGGACCTCTACGCGGGGACCGGGGCGCTGGCCTTTGAGGCCCTCTCCCGGGGCGCCGCCCACGCGGTGCTGGTGGACGTCTCCGCCGAGGGCCTGGCGCTGTGCCGGCAGAACGCGGAGGGCTTCAAGGTCCAGGACCGGGTGGAGATCCTCCCCATCCCCGCCCTGCGCGCCTGCGAGAAGTTGGGCCGGCACAAGCGGGTCTTCGAGCTGATCTTCGCCGACCCGCCCTACGAGAAGGCCCCGGTCCCGGAGCTGTTGACCGCGGTGCTGGACAACGGCCTGCTGGGGCCGCGCGGGGTGCTGGTGATCGAGCACAGCTCGCAAGAGCCCTCTCCCGAGCAGGCCGGAGCGGGGCCCACCCTGACCCGGTACGACCACCGGGAGTTCGGGGACACCGCGGTCAGCTTCTATTCGCTTTCTTGACCCGCCTTCCCCCCGCCGCCGACACTCCGAAGCGCGATGCGAACCGCGATCTATCCAGGCTCCTTTGATCCGATCACCAACGGCCACCTGAGCCTGGTCAAGCGGGGGCTGGAGCTGTTCGACAAGCTGATCGTGGCGATCGCGGTCAATCCCAAGAAGACCCCGCTGTTCAGCACCGCCGAGCGCCTGGAGATGATCCGCGAGGCGGTCAACGACCCCCGGGTGGAGGTGGATGCCTTCGAGGGCCTCTTGGTGAAGTACGCCGAGAAGCGCGGGGTCCCGGTGGTGTTGCGCGGACTGCGCGCGGTCTCCGACTTCGAATACGAGTTCCAGATGGCGAACATGAACCGCAAGCTCGCCAGCAACCGGATCGAGACGGTGTTCATGATGACCGGCGAGGACTACTTCTACATCTCCTCCCAGCTGGTCCGGGAGGCCGCCTCCCTGGGCGGCAACGTGGAGGGCCTGGTCCCCCGCAACGTCCTGGAGAAGCTGCACGCCCGCTTCGGCCGGCAGACCTAAGCTGCGTGGAGGCTTGAACCGGGCGCGGGGACGCTGCTACACGCCGCGTCATGAAGCTCGCGCGCCGTCTGGAAGCCATCAAGCCCTCTCCCACGCTGGCCCTCAACGCCAAGGCCAAGGCCCTGGCCGCCCAGGGGATCGACGTGGTCGGGTTCGCCGCCGGCGAGCCGGACTTCGACACCCCCCAGTTCATCAAGGACGGGGCGGTGGAGGCGATCAACGCCGGGTTCACCAAGTACACCGCCACCGCCGGGATCCCGGAGCTGCGCGCGGCGATCTGCGACAAGCTGAAGAAGGACAACGGGCTGGAGTTCAAGCCGGAGCAGGTGTTGGTCTCCACCGGCGCCAAGCACTCCCTCTACAACCTGTTCCAGGCGCTGCTCTCCGAAGGCGACGAGGTGATCATCTTCTCGCCCTACTGGGTCAGCTACCCGGACATGGTGCTGCTGGCCGGCGGCAAGCCGGTGATCGTGGAGACCCGGGAGGAGGACGGCTTCGTCCCCGATCCGGCGAAGCTGAAGGCGGCGCTGACCCCCCGCACCCGGGCGATCATCCTCAACAGCCCCAGCAACCCCAGCGGGGTGGTGCTCTCCCTCGACGCGCTGGCCAACATCGCCTCCGCGATCCGGGACCACGACTGCCTGGTGGTCACCGACGACATCTACGAGAAGCTGCTCTACACCCCCCAGCCGTTCGTGAACCTGGCCAACGCCGCGCCGGACCTGTTCCCGCGCACGGTGGTGATCAACGGCGCCAGCAAGGCCTTCTCGATGACCGGCTGGCGGATGGGCTACGCGGCCGGTCCGCAGAAGCTGATCGCGGCGATGACCATGATCCAGGACCAGTCCACCTCCAACTGCTCCTCGATCACCCAGAAGGCCGCCCTGGCCGCGCTGCGCGGTCCGCCCGATGCGCTGGACGCGATGGTCAAGGAGTACGTGGCGCGCCGGGAGCTGTTCGTGGACGGCCTCAACGCCATCCCCGGCATCCGCTGCCGCCGTCCGGACGGCGCCTTCTACGTGTTCCCCAACATCCAGGGGCTGATCGGCAAGTCGTTCCAGGGCAAGCGGATCGACTCCTCGGTGCAGCTCTCGGAGATCCTGCTGGACGAGTTCCGGGTGGCCGCCGTCCCCGGCGCGCCGTTCGGCGCCGACGCCAACATCCGGATGAGCTTCGTCACCTCCCGGGAGAACATCCAGAAGGGCCTGGGGCGGATCCGGGATCTGGTGGCGGCGCTGGCCTAGGCGCTCAAGCCGTTCCCATCGTCCGGGGCTATATTCAGGGAGTGATGGAGCTCTCGTTCGAATCCAGCGCCTAGCTGAGCCAGGAGGCCTTCGCCCAATGGGCGGCGGCGCGACCTGCGGGAGACGCCCATCGCTATGAGTTGTTGAACGCGAGGGTGGTCATGAACCCACCGGCTGGATGGCCGCATGGCGAGGTGGAGGCCCGGCTGCAGTGGTTGGTGGGAAGGGCGGTTCTTCCCAGCGGGCTGGGGCGGGTGTTCGGCTCCAGTCAGGGCTTTGAACTCCCCTCGGGAGACACCCTCGCCCCAGACCTGTCGTTTGTCTCCGCCTCGCGTTGGACGGCAGGTCCTGCGCCCAGCCCGGGGGGCTATCTTCAGGTCGTCCCCGAGCGTGTGGCTGAGATCCTCTCGCCCTCCAGGACGGGCGCTACAGTGCCCCGCTGAGTGTCGGGACGGAGTTCCAATCGAAGTTGATCCCCGAACTCCACTTCCAACTCTCCGAGTTGTTCGGAGCCCGAGCGCGGTTCAGTGCACGCGCGCCTCTTGTTCCGGGCGAGGAGCAGGCGGTGCCCGCTGGGCGTACCGGCTGACGTCACCGAAGTCGAGCATGACGCACGCTTCGTCGCCCACCACCCAGGCGTTATGGCCTGGTGCGATGACCGCCAGGTCGCCGGCGCTGACCTCCTCCTCCTGTCCATCGTCCATCCGGATCCTCATCCGCCCGGCCTCGACGTAGAGCGAGTGGGCGACCTCGCAGGAGCGGGTGCCCGCGATCGGCTGGAGGTCGCTTGACCACCGCCACCCCGGCTCGAACGTGGCGCGCATGACCACGTCCGAACCCAACTTGTAGATCTCGACCCCACCGTGGCCCTCGAACCTCCGATGTTCATCCGCGGACCCCAACCTCTTCTTCGACAGACCTGCCATGACGGACCTCTCTTCTCCGGTTCTCCTTAAGGTGCGAATGGAGCGGACGAATGGAGCGGCAGGCGTGAACCGGTCGGTGGCTTCATTGGAGGGGCCGCGAGGGCCCGAGCCCCGATTCGGAGCCACCCCTGTGCCGCCGCGGCTTCCGCCCGTTCAAGGCCTCGAAGCGCCGCCCTGACCCATGCGGTGCACCCGGGCGCTGGCCTCCAACTGCTCCGCCTCCACCTCGAGGCGGACGTGGCACCGGGCGAGGTGGTCATTGACCACCCCGGCGGCCTGCAGCAGCGCATACAGGGTGGTGGGGCCGACGAAGTTGAAGCCAGCCTTGCGCAGGAACTTGGAGAGGGCGGTGGACTCCGCGGTGATCGCCGGGATGTCCGCCGAGGTCTTGCGGACGGTCCGCTTGCCCGGCGCGTGGGCCCAGATCACCTTGGCCAGCGAACCTTCCAGGCCGATCAAGCCGATCGCCGCCCGGGCGTTCTGGATCGCGGCCTCGATCTTCGGCTGGCTGCGGACGATCCGGGCGTCGCCCATCAAGCGCTGGACGTCGCGTTTTCCGAAGGCGGCCACCTTCTCCAGATCGAAGTCCAGGAACACCTCCCGGAACGCCGGCCGCTTCCGCAGGATGGTGATCCACGCCAGCCCGGCCTGGAAGCCCTCCAGGCAGATCCGCTCGTAGAGTTCGCGATCGGAGATCCGGGGACGGGCCCACTCCTCGTCGTGGTAGCGGACGTAGGCCGGATCGGTCCCGGGCCAGGTGCAGCGGATGGGCTCCTTCATCAGTCGTGGAAGCCGACCACTCGCCAGTTGCCGCCTACCACCTTGAGCATCGCGACGGTGGCCCGGCCGGAGATGTTGCCCACCGCGAACATCGCCCCCCGCTCCTGGACCGGCATCCCGGAAAGCCGCCCGGGGAGCTTGCCGAACTTCTGCTCCATCTCCTCCAGGCTGTAGACGTCGATGGAGTAGAGGGTCAGCAGATCGGTCCGCTTCGAGCGCAGCTGGCGGATCAGCGCCTGGGAGATCGCCTCCTCGCCCTCCAGCCTCGCGCCCTCCAGATAGAACGGAGAGGAGGTGAGGTGGGTGGCCCCGCGGGAGTCCAGGGCCAGCAGCGCCTGGAAGAAGGCCTTGGCCACCCCGCGCAGGGCCTCGGTGTCCGGGGTGTTCACCAAGGGCGGGGCCGGAGCCCGAGAAGGCGCCGGCACCGCGGCGGTTCCGCCGTCCTGGGCGAGGGCGGGCAGGGAGAGGACGAGCAGGGCTGGGACCAGGCGATAGAGGGAACTCACGGGTCCGGGCATTGTGCCGCAGGTTCCCCCGCGACACACCCGATTCCCCCCGGCAAGGGCGCCCATCGAGGCGGACGAGCGGATGAGTCTAGGTCGCAGCGATGCTGGCGCGAGCCGCATCACACTCCTCACAACCTGCCCCCGCGTCGCACAGGAACACCAACGGGTCCCTCAGAAGGTGCTCCACCGCGACGCTGACCACGTCCCGGGAGTCGACCAGCCGCGCGTCCGCGTTGCCGACGTTCCCCTCGCGCTGGAGCCCGCGATCACGCAGCCACGAGTCCGCCTTCCGGAAGCCGATGCAGCAGTGATCGGTCTCGGCGATCTGGATCTCGTTGGGTTCACCGTCGACCTCGACGACACAGGGATGCGAGACGGAGTAGGGGACCTGGGCGAGCGCCTCTGCCAGATCTCGGCCTCTTCAAGGGTGCAGACGCGCCAGCCACCACCCAGCGCCCACATTCCGGGATCCATAGAACTAAGCAGCCAGCGCCAGCTGGCGGCGAGTGCCCGCGCGAAAGCACGCGGGCAACTCGCCGAGCCGGGCCACAGCCGCTATTGGATCCGCAGGATGACCAGCGAAGCCGAGACGGGCCGCGTGCCACCGGCCAGCGGCGTGATAGTCAGGGCAGGGCTGTTCCCCGCAGGGTTCCGCACAGTGAGCACTGAGAAGGCGGACGTCGTCCTCAGTAGCACACGGTTGGAGATCTGCGACGTCCCTGTGGCGCGACCGGCCACCGTATCCACCTGCTCGATAACTCCCGCGCCACTGTCGAGTCCGAGGACGAGCTGCCCAGCCTCAGTGACGCTCACCTGCCAGGAAATGTCGTAGACGCCGATGGCCGGGAGGACGAACTCATTTGCAGTAAGCCGGACAATGCCTCCGCTGGCTGCACCGTCTCGAGGAAAGTCCACCGCGCTGTCGGCGGCAACAGTGTCAGCATTGTCAGGCGGCATGAGCGCATAGAAGTAGCCAAAAGCCGCAATCCCGCCTGCGGTGCCCGACTCACCCTGAGGACCTTGAGGTCCCGTGGCCCCAGTTGGCCCCTGAGGTCCGGCGCTGCCATCCTCGCCCGGCGCGCCGTTGCAGACGTACGTGTCACCCGAGCTGGTGGTAAAGACCGCCCCGCCGTACAGGCAGTTTGCACCGGGAGGCTCACTGGCGCCTGAGACGGATTCGCCAGCGGGACCGGTTTCGCCCGTAGGACCTGCGGGTCCTGTCGCGCCCGTAGCTCCAGCAGGACCGGTCGCTCCGGCAGGTCCTTGGGGACCAGTGTCTCCGCCGGGTCCGGCAGGTCCTTGGGGACCAATCTCTCCAGTAGGTCCGGCAGGTCCTTGGGGGCCGGTGTCTCCGGCAGGTCCTTGGGGACCAGTGTCTCCAGTAGGTCCGGCAGGCCCTTGGGGACCGGTGTCTCCAGTAGCTCCGGCAGGCCCTTGGGGACCAGTGTCTCCGGCAGGCCCGGCAGGTCCTTGGGGACCAGTGTCTCCGGCTGGTCCTTGGGGACCGACGGCGCCCGGGACGCCGGTCGCGCCGGTCGCGCCTGCGGGCCCAGCGGGACCCTGCGAACCCGAAGGTCCCGCGGGGCCCTGATTGCCTGTTGCGCCGGTAGGACCTTCGGGTCCCGCGGGGCCAGTTGCACCTTGAGGGCCGGGAGGACCTTCAGCGCCAGGCGTTCCGACGCAGGTCTCCTCGCAAACCGGCAAGCAGATGACGCGCGCGCGGCACTGCGTCTCTCCAGTGTCCCAGCCCGTGGAGAAAACGTTGTCGATGAAGTCGTCGCTGACGCGATCTGCGTACGCCAGTCGCTTGCACTCTTCGTATGACTGCACAGTGACCGAGAAGGTCTCCGTGTGCGACTCGCCAAGCGCAAGCGTGTATGGCGTCGCGCGGGAGGGGGTCCACCCGAACTTCTCAGCAAGCAGCGGATCCGCCACTCTCAAGACGTCCGAAGCATCCTTTGGATGGACGTTCTGGACCGTCATCGTCCATTCGAGCGTCGCTGGATACGACTGCACCTCGTAAAAATGCTTCCCATTCACCCGTTTGTCGCAAGCCAGTTCATGCGCATGCGCCATCTGTCCTGTGAGTCCGGCCACTGCCATAAGCATCCAACCCCAACGCATAACGCCTCCGAAAATTTGGAACCTATCGAGCTACTTGGATTCGCTTCTCACTCACAACGGAACGTCGGCACGGGTCTCAGTAACGGACGACGAAGCTGGGCAGGAAGAACGCGGCCTGGCCGTCGCGCTCCGCCAAGGAACGCTCAATGTCCACCTCGAGGACGACCTTGCGGCGCTCAAGCAACAGCGTCGCCGGCGACATCCAGGAGATCGGCGCACCTCGGAGATCCAGCGGTTCGGGGACACCAGCTCGTTCCAAAGAACCTTCAGGATGGAACTCCAGAGTCATCGCAACTTGTTGCGCACCTTCGGGGATCTCAACGGTCGCGACGGGCCAGGCGTGGTCCGCAGTGCCGAGATCCACTGCCCCTGGCTCGAGAGCCACCGAGACTGCCTGCCCATCGACGACGACCGCCACCGAGGCAACCTGAAGCAGAACGGGTCCGGGCGCGCGAACACCCAGCAACCGCATCGTCACTTGGTTGGCATTGGGAGTCTTGTAGTTCTCCTCGACCGGGGCTTCACCGCAGCCGGCGGCACAGAAGACGAAGAGAAGCGCAGCGACAGTGAATCTCATTGGGGGTAGTCCTTTGGCCGCGAGGGCCCGCACTCAGTTTGATCGCGCCTGTTTGTTGGGACGCGGCAAGCTGGGCATGCAAGCGAGTGCGGTCTATTGATCCGCTGGGCTAGCGCCCAGGTCTCGAGCCACTGTTAGGAACCGAGCTTCACCAAAACTGACCAAGGAGTTCCGCGGAGGCGTCGGATTGACGCTCCGGACTGTCTGCTCAGGATACGCTGCTGGCCACATGGCGAACGACGACCTCGAGGCCCTCTTCGCGCAGCGCGCGGAGATCGATCGCAACCTCGCTGAGCAGCAGCGCGAGCTGGCGGTGATGTTCACCGACATCGTCGGGTCCACCCAGTACTTCGAGCAGAAGGGAGACATCGCCGGGATGCAGTTGCTGCGGCGCCACAACGCGCTGCTCTTCCCTCGGGTGGATCATGCCGGTGGCCGGATCATCAAGACCATCGGTGATGCGATCATGGCGGTGTTCGACGACGCGGAGAGCGCCGTCCGCTGCGCCCAGGCGATGCAGCAGACCCTGGCCTCCGAGGAGCGTGCCCCGGGTGTGGAGCCGATCCGGATCCGGATCGGGCTGCACTTTGGCCGCGCCTTCACCACCGAGAAGGACGTCTTCGGCGACACGGTGAACACCGCGGCGCGGGTGGCGCATGAGGCGCAGGCGCAGGAGATCGTAGTCAGCCAGGGGGTGGCGGAGCTGTTGGCTGCACGCGGTGGGTTCAGCCTCAAGCCCCGTGGGAGCGTGGCGCTCAAGGGCAAGGCCGAGCCGCTGTCGTTGGTGGCAGTGTCCTGGCGGGATGCCAGCCCCGAGTCGCCACCGGCCCCGGGGGCCACCGCCCCAGCCTCGGCGGAGCTGTTCGTCCTCGAGCTGCAGCGGGGCCCCTCCGGCCTCAAGGTGGCGGCGATCGAAGGCAGCGCGGATCAGGACACGGTGAAGCCGTACGGCGAGACCTCGGTGTCCCTGGAGGAGCTGGAGGGCACGGCCAACCAGTTCTCGGCGTTCCTCGGTGGCGCCGCGGCCAGCTCGTACCTGGCGGAGATTGAGGAGCGCGGCCGGGCGCTGTTCGAGCGGGCCCTCTCCGAACGCGCCCGCGCGCGGCTCCGCGAGACCCGCCTGGAGTTCCTTCGGCTGCAGTTGGAGGGGGAAGATCACCGGCGCCGAGGTGGTGGTGATGGGCAGCTTCCAGCGCAGTGGTGAGCTGCTGCGCGCCAACACCCGCTTCGTGGTGGTGGAGACCGGCGAGATCTTGGAGTCCATCAAGCTGGAACGCCCTTCCAACGATGCGTTCGGCTTCCAGGACGCGGTGGGCGAGGCGGTGGCGAAGGGCTACGCGAACGTCCGCACCGCGCTGCGCCCGGAGGGGAAGTGATGCTGGGGGTCCTGCTGGCGATGGCCGTGGCTGCCGGCCCGGTGCAGGGACCCGTGGCGGTGATGCCGCTGAAGAACCTCAACATCGATCCGGACCTGGACTGGATGCGCGCTGGCATCGCCGAGACCCTGGTCTCCGACCTCAAGAAGCGCTCGGGGATGACGGTGGTGGAGCGCGACCAGGTAGACCGCGCGCTGGCGGAGGTGATGTTGCAGGGCAGCAAGCTCGCCGACGACTCGGTGGCGGCGAGGGTAGGGCGGCTGACCGGGGCCAAGACCATCGTGGTGGGCGCCTTCCAGAAGGCCGGAAACCAGCTGCGGATCACCGCGCGCTTCATCGCCGTGGAGACGGGCGAGGTGATCGACACCGCCAAGACCACCGGCGCGATGGGCGATGTGTTCGTGCTCCAGGATCAGATCGTCGCCAAGCTATTGGGGGAGGTGCGGAAGCCTCCGCCCAAAGCGGTGGCCGCGCGGCGAGCCCCGCCGAAGCGGATGAAGGCCTATCGGTTGTACTCGATGGCGCTGACCACCGGCTCGGAGGCGGACCGGGTCGGCCTGCTGCGGCAGTCGGTGGAGGTGGACCCCGAGTTCAGCTACGCGATCGAGGACCTGGCAAAGCTGGAGCAGCGGATGATGGCGCTTCGGCAGCGGTCGATCGACACCGAGGGTGAGGCCCTGGCGGTGATTGATGATCCTTCGCGGACCCTGCAGGAGCGGGCCCAGGCGTCGGTGCAGTTGTTGGCGAAGCTGGCCACGCTGCGTCGCAACCAGCGGCTCAGGGAGGTCGCCCGTCACATCATCGCCCTCAAGCTGCCGCGCGCGGACTCGATGGACCCGGTGGAGTACGCCCGCTACTACGTCTTCAACGCCGACTACACCGAGGCGGTGATGGGCAGCGCCGATCACACCGACGATGCGCTGCGCGCCGGCGAGCAGTTCCTGGCCGACTACCCGCGCAGCATGTACTTCGGCGCGGTGGAGACCTGCATGAAGTCGCTGATCGCCTCGCGACGGCAGGGCGCCCACCGGCAGGAGAAGTACCAGGCGGAGCTGAAGTCGCTGGAGGAGGAGCGGGCCAGGCTGGAGGCGGACGGTTCGATGCATCCACAGGCACGCCAGCTCCAATTGATGAGCTACGGCTTCCGGCGCTGCACCGCTGCGCAGACCGCGATGGATCAGGCGGAGGTGGTCAAGCAGTGCGCCGCCTACGAGGCCGCGTGGAAGCAGGACCGCGAGGAGACCAACCAGACGGTCTTCCTGCCGACCGCGATCTGGGCGCGGGCCGAGGCCTTGGCCCGGCTCCATCGCCTGAAGGAGGCAAAGCAGGTCGCCGCGCGTCTGCAGGAGGCGTTCCCCACCTTCGCGCAGGATCGCAACATCGAGATGATGATGGGGTTCTGGCCGACGGGTGAGTAGGTCTGGGAGCTGCCGCAATGGGCAAGCCGCGGGGCTGGACGCCCGACGTGTCCGCCGGCTGGTGCAGGCCTTCCGCGACGCGTACGCGGGCGGTTTCATTCCGGGTGGCCTGGGCCGCGAAGGGCGCGCCTGAACGCTGGCCACCGTGGCTGCGCGAAAAGTGGATCATATGATCAACTTTTCGCGGCCCGAGAGCCGATCCTGCGCGACAAGTGGATCAGATGATCCACTTGTCCCCGGGCTCGGCTTTCGAGGCCTCAGGGCCGGGCTTGCGCGATTGACCTTTCCGTTCCGGGACCCCTGCTCGACTGCGGCGCGGTCCCTGCGGTCCTGTCCGGACGAGAGGCTCACCCGCTCGACTGTCCTGCAATGAGGCCACCAGCTCCGAGGTTCAGGCCGCAAGTCCTGGCGCCGTGGGCCCTCGCGCCGGGGTATAGGCCTCCCTTCATGACCTTCCTCTCGCTCGGCCTCTCGGAGCCGCTGACCCGCGCCGTCGCCGACCTCGGTTACGACGAGCCCACTCCGGTGCAACGCGCCGCGATTCCCGCCGTGCTGCGCGGGCAGGATGTGTGGGCCTCGGCGCAGACCGGCTCGGGCAAGACGGCAGCCTTCCTCCTGCCCATTCTCCATCGACTCAGCGCGCCCCCGGCCCGCTCCCCGCGTCCGGTGCGCGCGCTGGTGCTGGTGCCGACGCGGGAACTCGCCGCCCAGGTGCACGAGGCCGTGGAGCAGTACGCGAAACTGTTGCCGCGGCCGCTCAAGGCGGTCCTCGCGGTGGGCGGGGTCTCGGCGAATCCACAGATGCTGGCGCTGCGCGGTGGCGCGGACCTGGTGGTGGCGACCCCGGGTCGCGCGCTGGACCTCGTGGAGCAAAACGCGCTGCGCCTCTCCGCGGTGGAGATGCTGGTGCTGGACGAGGCGGACCGGCTGCTCTCGCTTGGTTTCTCCGACGAGCTCAACCGCCTGCTCGCGCTGCTTCCTGCTCGCCGGCAGAACCTGCTCTTCTCGGCCACCTTCCCGGCCGCGGTGCAAACGCTGGCGGCGGGGCTCCTGCGCGAACCTGTGCGCATCACGGTGGAAGCAAGCGAGTCCGCGCCCGCGCCGGACATCCGCCAACGCGCCCTGATCGTGGATACCGACAAGCGCACGATGCTGCTGCGCCACCTGTTGGACACCCACCCCTGGTCGCACGCGCTCGTCTTCGTCGCCAGTCGCTACGGCGCGGATCACGTCGCCCTCAAGCTGCAGCGCGCGGGCGTCGCGGCGCTCGCGCTGCACGGGGATCAGAGCCAGGGCGTCCGGACCCAGGCGCTGGAGGACTTCAAGGCCCGGCGGGTGCGGGTGCTGGTCGCCACCGACCTCGCGGCGCGGGGCCTGGACATCGCGCAGCTGCCGGCGGTGGTGAACTACGACCTGCCGCGGTCTCCCACCGACTATCTGCACCGCATCGGCCGCACCGGCCGTGCAGGTGAGCCAGGCACGGCGCTGAGCTTCGTCACCGCGGACACCGAGGCCCACTTCCGCGTCATCGAACGTCGCCACGGGCTGCGGCTGGAGCGGGAGACGATTCCTGCCTTCGAGCCCACCGAGGTCGCCGCCCCGGTGCTCGATCCGCACGGCGGCATCAAGGGAAAGCGGAAGAGCAAGAAGGACAAGCTGCGGGAGGCCGCGGCGGCCTCCGCGAAGGGCCCCACCCGCAAGCGCTGACGGGCTATCCCTGAATGCCTGTCAGCCCCGGCTGCTCAAGCCCAACTGAAATCCCCGCGAAGAACCACAGGTGGACCGAGGGGTACCGAATCCGCTCGAAGCCATCTTGGAGGATGTGTGCCGTGGCGAACCGGAACTGCCCGATGAGGCCCTTTCGAACGCACTATCCCTCCGGTGCGAACGCATGTAAGTCGGCCGCCCGATGCCAAAGCGCGCGGATGTGAAGAAGGTTTTGGTGATCGGATCGGGGCCGATCATCATCGGGCAGGCCGTGGAGTTCGACTACTCCGGCACCCAGGCGATCAAGGCTTTGCGGGAGGAGGGGGTAGAGGTCGTCCTCCTCAACAGCAACCCCGCCACGGTGATGACCGATCCGGAGTTCGCCAACCGGACGTACATCGAACCGATCACCGTCGCCGCCGCCGAACGGATCATCGCGCAGGAGCGCCCCGACTCGCTGCTGCCCACCATGGGAGGGCAGACCGCGCTGAACCTGGCCAAGGAGCTGGCGGAGAAGGGGATCCTGGCCAAGTACAACGTCCGGCTGATCGGCGCCTCGCTGGAGGCGATCAACAAGGCCGAGGATCGGCTCCTCTTCAAGGAGGCGATGCAGAAGATCGGCGTCCCCCTTCCCAAGAGCGGCTACGCCAAGACCTTCGACGAGGCGATGGGCCTGGTGGAGGAGATTGGCTTCCCGGCGATCATCCGCCCCAGCTTCACCCTGGGCGGCACCGGCGGTGGGATCGCCTACAACCGCGCCGAGTACGAGCGGATCTGCCTCTCCGGCCTCAAGGCCAGCCCCAACTCCACCATCCTGGTCGAGGAGTCGGTGCTGGGCTGGAAGGAGTTCGAGCTGGAGGTGGTGCGGGACTGCAAGGACAACGTGATCATCGTCTGCTCGATCGAGAACTTCGATCCGATGGGCGTGCACACCGGTGACTCGATCACCGTGGCCCCCGCGCAGACCCTGACCGACCGCGAGTATCAGCAGCTGCGCCAGGCCTCGCTGGCGATCATCCGCGAGATCGGCGTCGACACCGGCGGCTCCAACATCCAGTTCGGGGTCAACCCGCAGGATGGGCGGATCGTGGTGATCGAGATGAACCCCCGGGTGTCGCGCTCCTCGGCGCTGGCCTCCAAGGCCACCGGCTATCCGATCGCCAAGATCGCCGCCAAGCTGGCGCTGGGCTACACCCTGGACGAGCTGAAGAACGACATCACCCGCGACACGCCCGCGTCCTTCGAACCGGCGATCGACTACGTGGTGGTGAAGGTCCCCCGCTTCAACTTCGAGAAGTTCCCCCACGCCGACCGCACCCTCAACACCACCATGCGATCGGTGGGCGAGGCGATGGCGATTGGCCGGACCTTCAAGGAGGCCTACCTCAAGGCGCTGCGCTCGATGGAGTCCGGGATGCTGGCGCTGGAGGTCCCGCCGCTGCCGGAGGATCCCACCGAGCGGAAGGTGGCGCTGCACGAGGCCTTGCGCGTCCCCCGGCCGGACCGCCCCTGGTACGTGGCCCAGGCCTTCCGGGAGGGGATGACCATTGAGGACGTGCATGCCTTCTCCCGGATCGACCCCTGGTTCCTGCGCCGGCTCAAGGAGCTGGTGGAGACCGCGGCCCAGGTCGCCGGGTTCGGGAAGGTCCAGCAGATCCCGGACGCGACCTTGCGTGACCTCAAATCCCAGGGCTTCTCCGACCGCTACCTGGCCCAGCTGCTGAGTCAGCCGGAGGGGGAGCTGCGCGCCCACCGCACCGCCCGGGGGATCCACCCGGTCTACAAGCGGGTGGACACCTGCGCCGCCGAGTTCGAGGCCTACACCCCGTACCTCTACTCCACCTACGAGGAGGAGGACGAGGCGCCGCCGGATGACCGGCAAAAGGTCATGATCCTGGGCAGCGGCCCGATCCGGATCGGGCAGGGGGTGGAGTTCGACTACTGCTGTGTCCACGCCGCGTTCGCCTTGCGGGCGGCTGGCTACGAGACGGTGATGGTCAACTGCAACCCGGAGACGGTCTCCACCGACTACGACACCTCGGACCGGCTGTACTTCGAGCCGTTAACCATCGAGGACGTGCTGGAGATTGCCCGGCGAGAGAAGCCGCTGGGCGCGATCGTCCAGTTCGGCGGCCAGACCCCGCTGCGGCTGTCGGTGGCGTTGGAGAAGGCCGGGCTGCCCATCCTGGGGACCTCGCCAGACGCCATCGACCGTGCGGAAGACCGCGAGCGGTTCTCGCAGCTGATCGACAAGCTGGGGCTCAAGCAGCCGGAGAACGGCGTGGCCCGCAGCCACCCGGAGGCGCACAAGGTCGCCGAGCGGATCGGCTACCCGGTGATGGTGCGCCCCTCCTACGTGCTGGGCGGTCGGGCGATGGAGGTGGTCTACGACTCGGTCAGCCTGGACCGGTACATGCGCGAGGCGGTCAGCGCCTCCCCCGAGCACCCGGTGCTGATCGACCGCTTCCTCAAGGACGCCATCGAGGTGGACCTGGATCTGGTGGCCGACCGCGAGGGCAAGGTCCTGGTGGGCGGAGTGCTGGAGCACATCCAGGAGGCGGGCGTGCACTCCGGTGACGCCGCGGCCACCCTGCCGCCGCACTCGCTGCCGCCGGAGCTGGTGGAGCGGATGAAGGACCAGGCGATCATGCTGGCCCGCGAGCTGGGCGTCGTCGGCCTGATGAACGTCCAGTTCGCCATCCAGGGGAAGGCCGTCTACATCCTGGAGGTGAACCCGCGGGCCTCGCGCACCGTGCCCTTCATCTCCAAGGTCACCGGGGTGCCACTGGCGAAGCTGGCCGCGCAGTGCATGGTGGGAAAGACCCTCTCGGAGCTGGGCCACACCAAGGACCCCGAGCACAAGCACGTGGCGGTCAAGGAGTCGGTGTTCCCGTTCGCCCGCTTCGCCGGGGTGGACGTGATCCTGGGACCGGAGATGAAGTCCACCGGCGAGGTGATGGGGCTGGATGAGACCTTCCCCGCTGCGTTCGCCAAGAGCCAGCTGGCCGCCGGGGTGAGGCTGCCCAAGACCGGCAAGGTGTTCATCTCGGTCAAGGACGAGGACAAGCCCGGGGTGGTGGACCTGGCCCGCCGGCTGCGCGCGCTGGGCTTCACCGTGGCCACCACCGGCGGCACCCACCGCTACCTGGGCGCCAAGGGGATTGAGACCGAGCGGCTGCTCAAGGTCACCGAGGGCCGCCCCAGCTGCGTGGACAAGATCGTGGACGGGGAGATCGCCCTGGTGATCAACACCACCTTCGGCAAGCAGGAGGTCTCGGACAGCTTCTCGATCCGCCGCGAGTCACTGATGCACGGGATCCCGTACTACACCACCGTGCAACAGGCCCGGATGGCCATCTCCGCGCTGGAGGTGCTGGCCAGGTCCGACCTGAACGTGAAGCCGCTGCAGGAGTACCTGGGGCTGCCGGTCAGGTAGGCCAGTACCCCTTGGTGGTGGGATGACGGCCGCGAACTACAAGGGGAGACTGAGCGAGCCACTTCCCCGGGAGGTCTCGACCGGCGCGGGGTGTGCGGCAGCGCTGTCGGTGGCAGTCCTGGTCGGCTCCGTGGCGCTGCTGCTCGTCGGGGTGGGGTGGCGGGTCTGGGGCCTGCTGCTGATTGTCGCAGCGATTCCTGCGCTGTACGGGATGTCGGCATGGCTCCGGCGGCGCGCGCTCATTCTCGATGCGCGAGCCAGCTGGCCGGGCACGCGATGCCTGGTGGTCACCTCCGACTCACCGCTCTAACCGTCCTCCGCTGGTGTACGGGTTCTTCCGCTGGTTCGATGCCGCGAAGCGCGGTCTTCCCGAGGGGCTCCGGGCGATGGAACAGCACCTGTTCGAGCAGCTCAGGGACCCCGCACCGCCACCACCCCGCAAGGAGTTCCGCTGGTTCCTGGAGTAGGGCGCGGGTGCGGCCATCGCTCCGCCCATCAGCGATGGTCCGGGATTTCGCCGCTACTCGCCAGCCAGCGCGTTCCCCGCGCGCCGCCATTCGCCCTGGGTCTGGCGGGCAAGCTCTTCGATGATCCGCTGTTGGGTGGCCCGGGCCTCCTCGGCCTTCTTCCGGTCCTTCTCCTCCGAGGAGGGCTTCGACGCCCGCTCAGGCTCGGTCGCGGGCTTGGATGCGGTGTCCTCCTGGGAGCTCTCCTCGGGGGCGATCTCAATCACCTTTGGCACCATCTGGCGCCCCCCGCGGACGATCTCCACTTCATCTGCGCGTGCCGAGGGGAGGGTCACCAGCAACACCAGGATCGCGCTCAGGGGTCGAAGCATGAGGCCCACCCTACCGCTCCTGGGCCCGATAGGGTCGTACGACGTCTGACCGATGACCCCATGTGCCCGCTGTCTGGGGAGACACACGCTCCCAGCGGAAAGGGTGTTCACGAAGTCGGCGCGGCGTCAGGCGTGAGGCTGGGGGCCCGGCAAGGGGTGGGTGGCCCGTGAGAGGGTCTGGCCCGCTAGAAGAACCCGGCCTTCTTGGCCAGCTTCTGGTGCAGCGTATCGGTGGCCAGGTACCAGAACTGCACCTCGCCGAAGCTGATGATGTCTCCGTCGCGCAAGGAGGCCTCGCGACGGACCAGCAGGGACGAGTTGAGGAAGGTCCCGTTGGTGGAGCCCACGTCCCGCACTGTGCAGCGCTTGGTCTTCTCGTCCCAGCGCAGCTCCGCGTGGCGCTTGCTGACGCTCTTGTGATCGATCACCAGCTCGCAGTCCGGCAGCCGGCCGACGCTGAGCACCGGATCCGCCTCGGACATCGGGGGGAGGGTGGCCACCTCCAGGTTCTCGAACTCGAACAACAGGGAGAGGATCCCACGGGAGATGTCCTCCGGTTTGGCCATCGCGGTGTGGGCGGCGTTGAAGGGCAGCCCCATCTTCTGGGTGGTGTCCAGGTCCTCCTCCGCCGGCCGCTGGACCAGCGCAAAGGGGCCCATCTGGTGTCGGAACTTCTCCGCGGACAGCCGCTGGGCCAACCCGCGCATCTCTTTCACTGAAAGCACGGACCGAAGCGTACCGGGCATTCAAGCCCGGCGCACTTGCGTCCGCCCCAAATCCGATCCGAACAGCTCAGCCCTTCTTCAGGCTCCGACCCCCGCCGACCCGGGCGTAGAGGGTGTCGCTGAGCAGGTACACGAATTGGGCATTTCCGAAGCTGATCACGTCCCCGTCCTTGAGGTTGATCTCCGGGGCCTCGGGGGCCTTGCCGTTGAGCAGCGTTCCGTTGGTGGAGCCCAGATCCGCCAGCTGGCACTTCTTGAGGGTGCCGTCCCACTCCAGGGCCGCGTGCTTCTTGGAGACCGACGGGTCGTCGATCACCAGATCACAGTCCGGCAGCCGGCCGACGACCAGCGGTTCGCCGCCCAGGTCGGGGAGGGTGGCCACCACCAGGTCCTCGAACTCGAACATCAGCGCCTGGACCGACTCTTGGGTCTGACGGTGGAGGTTGGCCATGGTGCGCTGGGCGCCCAGGTCCACCGCCATCTTCTGGACCACCTCGTCCGGGGGGCGCTGGACCAGGGCGAACGGCCCCAGCTGCCGCTTGAATTCGGGGCCCGACAGGCGGGAGGCCAGCGCACGGAGGTCTTTGACTGACAGCACGGGGGGCAGCCTAGATCAGCTGGGCGCTTCCTGCTCCTGAGTCGTTGTTCCCTCCGGATCCCACCGGTATAGTCGTCGTTCCTTGCGCCGTCTCCCCAGTGCCCTTTGGAAGGGTTCGGGGGGCGGCGCGGTTTTCATTTCTGGAGCCTTTGGGAGAAGTGATGAGCGACGGGAACATCCCGATGACCGCGTCTGGCCTTCGCAAGCTCAAGGAGGAGCTCAAGCACCTCCAGGGCGTGGAGCGCACCAAGATCTCCAAGGAGATCGAGGTGGCCCGTGCCCACGGCGACCTCCGCGAGAACGCCGAGTACCACGCTGCCAAGGAGAAGCAGTCGCACATCGAGGGCCGGATCCTCAGCCTCAACGACTGGATCGCCCGCGCCGAGGTGATCGACATGCGCAAGCTGGCAGGGGACAAGGTGGTCTTTGGCGCCACCGTGCTGCTGGTCGACCTGGACTCCGAGAAGGAGGTCAACTACCGCCTGGTGGGTGAGCTGGAGGCGGACCTCAAGAAGCGTTGGATCTCGGTCAATTCTCCAGTGGCCCGGGCGCTGATCGGCAAGCTCAAGGGGGACTCGGTCACGGTCCAGAGCCCCGGCGGCGCGCGCGAGTACGAGATCAAGGACATCCGCTTCGAGGATCCCCAGTCGGAGGAGTCGGCGGACTGATGGCCGCGCGCGTCAGCGTCGGCGGTTAGGATCGTCGGATTCGCACCGTGTCTCACCCCTTCAGCCTCCTGGTCACCCCACTGCGCTACGCGTGTCAGCGGGACTTTGCGCACCTGTCCAACGTGCGCGACCTCAAGGGGGTGGTGTTGGGGGCGGTGGCCGCGGGGAAGGGCGCCGGGCTGGAGCCGAAGTGGCTGGACGCGCTCTCCCGGGAGGCTGGCAAGGTGGACGCGCCCTCGCTCCCCGAGCGAAAGGCAGCGCTGCTGCGGGTGGTGGGGCACCTGCATGAGGCCGGCGTCTCCCTGCCGCCGGAGCTTTCACGCCTGGTAGGCGCCCCGGTGGTGGTCGCCGACGCGGGGCCCCTGTTCGCCAGGCCGGCCGCCGCCGCACCTGCTGCCCAACCGGCCAGGGCGCAGGAGCCCTCCGAACCTCCGGCGTTGGAGGAGGAGGAGGACGACGACGGCTTCTCCGCCCCGGAGCCGAAGAATCCCGCCGCCAAGGGTCGCAAGAAGGCGGTGGGGCTCAGCGAGTCCAAGAGCGAGGCCCGGCTGCTCTCCATCGCCCCGCGGTCGGGCCCGCTGGCCACGCCGCTGCGGGGACTGCCCTGGAGAATCAACCCCCGGCTGCTGACCGCGTTGGAGAAGAAGGGCGTGAAGCGGGCGGGGGACGTGCTGTTCCTGCTGCCGCGCTGCTACGAAGACCGCCGGAAGATGCGGACCATCGCCCAGCTGATCCCCGGGGAGCGCGGGGTGGCGATCGGCGTGGTGCGCTCGGCGGGGGATGTGCCGGTGCGCGGAGGCCGCCGTCAGTTCCGGGCGGTGATCGCCGACGCCACCGGCAGCATCAGCGTCACCTACTTCCAATCCGGACCCTGGCTCAAGGCCAAGTTCCCCCTTGGCAAGCGGCTGGTGGTCTCCGGCGAGCTGCGGGCCAGCTACACCGGCCGGGACATGGCGCACCCGGAGGTGGAGCCTGCGGACGATCTGGAGAGCTCGTCCATCCACTTCAACCGGATCGTCCCCATCTACCCGGGCTTCGAACGCCACGAGCAGCGGGCCTTCCGCGAGCTGGCCTTCAAGATCTGCGAGAGCTACGCCGACTCGCTGGAGGAGCCGTTGCCCGCCGGGCTGAGGGAACGGCTGGACGTCCCCGGGCTGGCCGCCGCCCTGCGCGGGCTGCACTTCCCGCCGGACAAAGCCGAGGTCTCCGAGCTGGACCGCCACCTCAGCCCCGCCCACCGCCGGCTGGCCTTCGACGAGCTGTTCTTCCTGCAGCTGGGGATGGCGCTCAAGCGGCAGGGGATCAAGGCCGACCCGGGGATCGCCTTTGACGTGGGCGAGCCGCGGGTGGAGAAGGCCAGGGCGGCGCTGCCCTTCCAGCTCACCGCCGCGCAGGGAAGGTCGCTCAAGGCGATTGCCCGGGACATGGGCAAGCCCGAGCCGATGAACCGGCTGCTGCAGGGAGACGTGGGCTCGGGCAAGACCGCGGTGGCGATGGCGGCGGCCGCGCTGGCCCTGCAGGACGGCTACCAGGTGGCGATCATGGCCCCCACCGAGATCCTGGCCGAGCAGCACCAGCGGACCTTCTCCCGCGTCCTGGGGGCGATGGGCTACCAGGTGGACCTGTTCACCGCCGGGGGCAGCGCCAAGCAGCGCCGGGACGCCCGCGCCGCGCTGGCCGAGGGTCGCACCCACCTGGCGGTGGGCACCCACGCGCTGCTCCAGGAAGGCGTGCAGTTCCACCGCCTGGGGCTGGTGGTGATCGACGAGCAGCACCGCTTCGGGGTGCTGCAGCGGCAGAACCTGATGCAGAAGGGGGTGCGCCCGGACGTGCTGGTGATGACCGCCACTCCCATCCCGCGCACCCTGGCGATGACCTTGTACGGGGACCTGGAGGTGTCGATCATCGACGAGCTGCCGCCCGGACGGACCCCGGTGAAGACCCAGGTGTTCTTCGAGAAGCAGCGCCAGAGGGTCTACGAGGCGATGCGCGCCGAGCTGGACAAGGGCCACCAGTGCTACGTGGTCTACCCACTGGTGGAGGAGTCGGAGAAGATCGACCTCGCGGATGCCACCCAGGGCGCGGAGACCATCCGCCAGCTCTTCCCCCAGCACACCGTGGGACTGCTCCATGGACGGATGAAGGCCGAGGAGAAGGATCAGGTGATGCAGCAGTTCCGGGCCGGCCAGTCGCACATCCTGGTCTGCACCACGGTGGTGGAGGTGGGGGTGGACGTCCCCAACGCTTCGGTGATGGCCATCGAGTCCGCCGAGCGCTTCGGGCTCTCCCAGCTGCATCAGCTGCGGGGCCGGGTGGGGCGCGGCGCGGCGGTCAGCTTCTGCTTCCTGCTCGCCGGCTACGCCAAGTCCAAGGAGGCCTCCGAACGGCTGGAGGTGATGGCCCGCAGCAGCGACGGCTTTGTGATCGCCGAGAAGGACCTGGAGCTGCGCGGCCCGGGCGAGTTTCTGGGCACCCGGCAAAGCGGCATCCCGGAGCTGGCGGTGGCCAACCTGGCGCGGGACGTGGATCTCCTGGAGCTTGCCCAGCAGGAGGCGCGGGCGATCGTGGATTCGGACCCCCGGCTGGAGCAGCCCGAACACCGCACCTTGGTGTCCGCGCTTGAAGAGCGCTGGGAGGGTCGCCTGGCCCTGGCCCATGTGGGCTGAGCGATCAGAGCGACCACGCCAGCTGAGCCCTGGGTGGGGTAACCTCCGCCCCCCATGATCGTCTGTCCCGTCTGCGAACATCAGCAGGCCGCCGGTTTCGAGTGCGAGAACTGCGGCAAGCAGTTCGTCAAGCCCACCACCGCAGCGGTCCCCGTCGCCCCGATGCTGGAGCTGGAGCAGACCCGTCTGGTCCGCCCCGGCCTCAACGTCGCCTCCGAACCGATGGCGGAGCTGGAGCGCACCCGCATGCAGTCCGGGCCAGATCTTCCCGCCCAGCGGGTGGTGGACCTGGAGTCCACCTCGGTGCCCACCGTGGGCGCGGTCCCGGTGCAGGCCGTCCCCGAGCTGGACCTGGGACGGGAACAGGATGACGGGGTGCGCACCGCCGCGCCGGTGGGGGCGGTGATCTGCCGCTACTGCCGCAACGTCCAGGAGACCGGCCTGCTCTGCGAGAAGTGCGGGATGCGCCTGTCGCGGGTCCCGTCGGCCCCTGCTTCCGTCCAGACCGCCACCGCCGGGGAGGGCGAGTGGACCCGCTGCAAGGACTGCGGGAGCCGGGCCAGACGGGCCAGCCGCTGTAGCAACTGTGGCAATGAGGTCCCGGCGTGAGCGCGCCCTCCGCCCGCTACGTGTGCAGCGAAGGCTGCGCCTTCCAGGCCGCCCTCACCGAGGTCGTCTACCGCTGTCCCACCTGCGCGGGGCTGCTAGAGGTGGCGCACGATCTGGCCGCTCTGAAGGCCACCTCGGGGACGGAGTGGAAGGCCCGCTTCACCGCCGCCTGGTCTGCACCCCGGCTGCCGCAGGCCTCCGGGATCTGGAGCAAGCAGGAGTGGGTCTACCCGCAGCTGCCGGTCTCCGACATCGTCAGTCTGGGCGAGGGGAGGGTGCCGCTGTTGCCGCTGCCCAGGCTGGCACGGTCGCTGGGACTGGAGCAGTTGGACGTCAAGCAGTGTGGGATCTCCGCCACCGGCAGCTTCAAGGACCTGGGGATGACCGTGCTGGTCTCCGCGGTGAAGCACATGCGCTCGGTGGGAAAGAAGATCCGGGCGGTGGCCTGCGCCTCCACCGGGGACACCTCCGCCGCCCTCTCTGCCTACTGCGCCGCGGCCGGGATCCCCTCGGTGGTGTTCCTGCCCCGGGACAAGGTGTCGCTGGCCCAGCTGATCCAGCCGGTGGCCAACGGTGCCCTGGTGCTGTCTTTGGACACCGACTTCGACGGCTGCATGGAGATCGTCCAGCAGGTCACCTCCGACACCTCGCTGTATCTGGCCAACTCCATGAACAGCCTGCGCCTGGAGGGGCAGAAGATCGTGGCGGTGGAGCTGTGCCAGCAGCTGGGCTGGGAGGTCCCCGACTGGGTGGTGATCCCGGGGGGAAACCTGGGCAACGCCAGCGCCCTGGGGAAGGGCTTTGCCCTGATGCATGAGTTGGGGCTGATTTCCCGGTTGCCGCGGATCGCGGTGGCCCAGGCAGAGAACGCCAACCCGCTGTACCGCGCCTTCCAGAGCCGGTCTGCGGAGGTCACGCCCATCGCCGCCCGGCGGACCCTGGCCTCGGCGATCCAGATCGGCAATCCGGTCTCCGCCCGCCGGGCGATGCGGGTGCTCCAGCAGTTCGACGGTGTCGTCGAGCAGGCCAGCGAGCAGGAGCTGGCGGACGCCGCGGCCCAGGCGGACCGGGAGGGGGCGTTTGCCGATCCCCACACCGGGGTGGCCCTGGCCGCGCTGATCAAGCTGACCCGCGCGGGGACCATCCCCAAAGGCAGCAAGGTGGCGGTGATCTCCACCGCGCACGGCCTGAAGTTCACCGAGTTCAAGGTGGGCTACCACCGTGGCACCTTGGAGGGGATCTCCTCCCGGCTGGCCAACGCCCCCATTGAGCTGCCGGCCAATGTGCAGGCCGTGCAGGACGCGCTGGGCCAGCGTCTCGACCCGGCGGCGGAGGGCGCGGCGAAGGCGATCTTCTGATCGCCTCCCGCAGGGGGCCGCACCCGAAACCTCAATCCGGTCGCTACGCCACGCGCGCCGACTGGGCCGGCAGGTACTTCGGCAGCAGCGCCAGCAACTGCGCGCGCTCGTCGCCGGCCAGGCCCAGCTGATCCGCGGCCTGGTCGCCCGTCATGGACGGGTTCTCCCGCACCAGCCCGGTGAGGCCGGCCAGCTTGTAGGCACGCTCCTCGTGGATCAGGCCGCCCGAGCGGGTCAAGGTCTCCCAGGTCTCGGAGGGGGTGCCGGTGTCCTCCAACATCCCCATCAGGTCCGCAGGCTTGAGGCCCGGGTCGAGGACCAGCATCTTCCCCGCCGCCGCGGTGGTGTTGGGCGACGACATGGACGTGCCGCCGTACTCCACGAAGCGGTTGCCCGGCAGGGTCGAGAGGACGTCGCCGACCGCCGCGTGGGTGGACCACGGCAGGCCGTAGTTCGAATAGCTGGCCTTCTTCCCGTCCTTGGTCGCCGCCGAGGAGACGATCATGTTGGGGATCTCGTTCGTCGGCAGGTACGCCAGCGCGTCGTAGGAGTTGAGGTCGCGGTTGTCGTTGCCGGCGCTCTTGACGAAGAGGACGTCCGGGTGGCGCGCCATCGCCGCCTTCAGCAGCTCCACCGCCTCGGGGGTGCGGACCTTGAAGCTCATGTTGATCACGCGCGCGCCATTGGCCGCCGCGTAGTCGATCGCATCCGCGATGTCCTTCGGATCCAGCGAGCTGGCGAAGCCACGCAGCAGCATCGCGTTGACCTGATCGGTGCCGCGGGTCGCGATGCCGGTCACGTGCGTCGCGTGACCGGAGGACTCGCTGCCGTTGTTCTGGTTGCCGTCGCGATCCACGAAGTCGGCGCCGTTGATGTCGTCGGCAAAGCCGTTGTTGTCGTTGTCGATCCCGTCCCCGGCGATCTCTCCCTGGTTCACCCACAGCTTGTCCTTGAAGGCGACGTGGGTGGAGTCGAACCCCGAATCCAGGACCCCGACGGTCACCTCGGCGCCCTGCTTCCCTGCGCGTGCCACCAGGTCCGCGAAGGTCGCGTCGACCTCACTGACGTTGCTGGAGACGAGCTTGTGGAGGGCAGCCTCACCCGTCTGGCGCGTCCCCTTGGCGTCGTAGCCGCGCGAGATCAGGAACTTGACGACCTCGCTCGCCGCCCCCGACTCCAGTTGGACGTCCGTGTCGGTGTAGACGGCAGCCAGCTTTCGGGCATCCGCGGAGGCCTGCAGCGGCAGGGCGTCCGCCGCCGGCTTGATCAGCGTGTTCCACTCCACCGTGGTGACCGAACCATCCGCCAACGCCTCGCTCAGCGCCTGATCCAGCGCCGCGTTCCGAAGGCCCGGCTGCGGCGACTCGATCTTCGAGTAGGCGTACGGCTTTTCTCCCGGCGGGACGAACCGATCATCGACGGAGGGAGCACCAGCCTTGGCCACCGGGGGCTCGGGCTTGGGCTCGGGAGCGGCGGAGGGCTGCGAAATCAGGGGGTTGCGGTTGTCGATCTTCATGAAGGGCGCGATCCCGGCAGGTGTTGGACGACCTAGGCCTACATTCTCCGACCCTCCCTTGGGAAAGTTGTCTCTCCGCCTCCGCTTTCGGATGATACTTTCCGCCTGCTGGCGCTGGCGTCGCCGGGCACGGTCCAAAGGCGGGCCTTGCCAGCGTCTCGACTCGGCGGTGGGCTTCGCGTAGAAACCGCGCCACTTTGATGGCCACCACAGCAGAAACCCGCGAAAGGCTCGACCGCGTCCAGGCCGAGCTCTCCAGTCGCCGCAGCACCACCTACTTTGCGCGCGGCGCCATCGCCATCCTCGCCGGGATGATCGTCGCCGGAGCCAGCGCCAAGCTGGCCTACGACGCCATCAACCAGGGCGGCACACTGATCGCAGCCGGAGTCGCCACCCTGGCCGCGCTGATGGCGCTGTACGCGGTGACCCAGTACCTGCAGGGGATGAAGGCACTGAAGGGCGAGCTGATCCGTCTGGAGGAGCTCAAGGCCCTGCGCCGCGAGCTGCAGGTGGACGATCCCCCGGCGTTGTTGCCCAACCGATGAGCACCAAGAAGCCCGCCCGCAGCTACCCGGGGCTGTTCGTGGTCCTGGAGGGAATTGACGGGGCCGGCACCACCACCCAGACCGAGCGCCTGGCCCGCGCGGTGCGGGAGGACGGCTACAAGGTGCTGACCACCCGGCAGCCGTCGGATGGTCCGATTGGAACCCTGATCCGACAGGCGCTGACCGGCCGGTTCGTGCTCCCGGAGGGGGCAGGCCCGCTCAACCCCCAGACCCTGGCGCTGCTGTTCGCCGCCGATCGGGTGGATCACCTGGAGGCGCAGATCCTCCCGGCGCTGGAGCGCGGAGAGATCGTGATCTGTGATCGCTACGTGCTCTCGTCGCTGGCGTATCAGGGGATCAGCCTGCCCACCGACTGGGTGCAGGGGATCAACGCCTTTGCCACCCCGCCGGACCTGACAGTCTTCCTGCAGGTGGACGCGGCCATCGCCGCCGACCGCCGCGCCGACCGCGGCGGCAACCCGGAGCTGTTCGAGCAGGACGACCAGCAGGAGCGAATCGCCAAGGAGTACCAGGCGGCGATCCGGGCCCGGAAGGGCGACAAGCTAGTCAAGGTAGACGGGACCCTGACCCCGGAGAAGGTCACCGAGGCGATCCTCAAGACCCTCCGTCCGATGATCAAGAAGGCCGCGCAAGGCTAAGGAGCGGTCGTAAGCTGGTCCCCGGAATGGCACCTCCTGGCGCAGCAGCAGTGATCATCGGCACCGAGATCCTGACCGCCAAGATCGCGGATCAGAACGGACCGCTGCTGATCCAGCGGCTGCGCGAGGTGGGGATGCCGCTGCGCAGCCTGGTGATCGTCCACGATGAGGTGGACGCGATCGTGGCCGCGGTGGCCCAGGCCCGCGCCACCGCCACCCACGTCTTCACCAGCGGCGGGATCGGCCCCACCCATGACGATGTGACTGTGCGCGCGGTGGCCCTGGCCCTGGGCCGCCGGGTGGTCCGCCTGCCGCAGATGGAGAAGGTGCTGAAGGACCACGCCGCCGCCGCCGGCCGGACCCTGCCCCCGGAGACCTTCCGGCTGGCGGATTCGCCCGAAGGCGGAGCGCTGTGGATGGAGGAGGGCCTGTTCCTCCCGGTGCTCACCTGCGACCGGATCTACATGCTGCCCGGCGTCCCCCAGCTGTTCCGCGCCCAGCTGGAGGTGGTGGTCTCCCGATTGGAGCGCCGCACCATCCACATGCGGGTGCTGTACCTCTCCGAGGAGGAGCCGGCGATCGCCGCCGCCCTGGACGCGGTGGCCCTGGCCATGCCGCACGTGGCAATCGGCTCGTATCCGAACTTCGACCGGGGCCGGGACTACGCCACCAAGCTCACCATCGAGCACTCCCAACTCGAGCCGGTGGAGGAGGCGGTGGCGAAGCTGACCGCGACCCTGCCGGCGGGCTGCATCCTGCGGACCGGGTAGCCTTGCAGCTCGCTGATGTGACCGAGTTGGTGCCTCAGAGCAGGCCTTGCCTCGAGGCTTCCGAATGGATGAAGGGGCAGTAGCGCCTCAGTTGCTCCCGTAGCGCTGTGGTCGGCGCGGTGCCTCTCAACTCGAGGTACTCCGTGAATCGTCGCGCCCGCATCTCGCGGTTGCCTGCATCGTCAAGCCCGAGACGCTTGATCGTCACCTCCGCGCTCGTCTTCTGAGGACCGGAGAGGGAGGGATCCGCATAGATTCGTCCCGTTACGAGTTCGAGACGAAATGTGCCCGGAGCAAGAGTGAACGGGTCCAGCACCGAACTGAAGTCGCGCTTCCGCGCGTTCATCGTCGTGCAAGCGAGCCGATAGTTCGCCCATTCATAGGTCTGGTCGCCCCGCTTCGATTTTGCGACGAAGTGGTCCACCGAGACTCCGCCAGTACAGCGCTCGAGGTAGATGGCCAGGTACGCGCAGACACCGCCGTAGCTGCGGTGCAGGTCCTTCAGGCATTCGCGCCAGTGTGGGGGCGCCTTTGTCTTTGGTCGAAGAGGAGCGCTTGAATGAAGGCCCTTGGCAATCAGCCACTTGGTTCCGGGCGTACGTACATCCTTTGCGAACGAAGCCGGTTCAGGCTGGGGTGAAACGGGGATCACTTCGTCTCCCTCCGCACCATTCTCGGAGGGTTCTCCTCCGGGGAGGGGAGCCATCCCCGCTTCTCTCCAACGAAGCGCCAGCGGATCCAGAAAGGGTCCGTATCACCGAGAACGCCTCGAAGCTCTGCGTCCAACACCCGCGCCTTCTTCTTGTCGAAGGACGCGTCGCTCAGGGCCTGCGCCGCCTTCTCGATGAGCTGTCCCGCTTGAACGGGTCGGCCCTCTGAGGGCAAATCGAATGCTTCGCTCGTCAGCCACCGGCCCGCGGTTCCCATCCGAAGGAACGGTCGCTTCTGGAGTTCGACCTCGTGCTCGTCACTAAGGTCCATGTCGAACCAAGCGTCGCGCTTTGCTTCAAATACAGGCTCGGTCGATGCCAGCACCAACGGAGAGTGCGTCGCGGTGATGAGTTGGACCTTTGTGCCGCTCTTTCCCGTCAGCGCACCCATGACCGCGAGGAGCGCCGGAACGATGCGGAGCTGCCACTTCGGGTGCAGGTGCGCCTCGACCTCGTCGACCAGAAATATGATCTCCTTCGCGGGCGGCCGACCGAGAAGTTCGGAAGCGGCAAGGTGCTCGTGCCAGGCCCAGATCAGCAGATAGCCAAGCGCAATCACCCGCCGCATGCCGGCGGAGGCGTGGATGACGGCTACGTCCTGACCGTACGGCATCGCCAGGGTCGGGTATCGCTTGGGGTCGTCCAGCGCCAGCTTCCGCAGTTTGCCCGGCACCAGCCGCTCTTCGTCTGAAGGAGAGAGGGCATCGAGGACCTTCTTCAGCTCTTCGAAGGGCATTCCTTCCTCGCGCTGCCACGAGGCCCAATCGCGCACGAGGCCTTCGCAATGCTGGTTCCCGTCCCAGACCTCTTGCGGAGCGAAGAGAAACGAGGCCGGGCGGTCGGGCGCCTCCTTTCTCCAGTAGTTGCGCACCGGATCCCAGACAGAGAATCCGCCGTCGACTTGCGCGTAGAGCACCAGACCCGGGATGGCGGGCCGGCTGTTCTTCACCGACCAGGTCTCCCGGGATCGATCGTACTTGCTGGTGAAGACGTAGCTTCCGGGCGTCTTCTTTGTGTAGCTGTACCGAATCGTTGGGGCGTTCGCGGTCGGAAAGGGCACCACCGGCTGGCGTGCCCAGGTTCGTGTCAGCGACCACCAGGCGACGTCGAGCAGGAAGCTCTTGCCGAGTCCATTGTCGCCGGTAATGAGGTTGAGCCGCGGCTCGAATTACATCTCCATCGAGACAGCCGGCCCGACGTTCTTTAGGTGAATGGACTCAAGCATCTGCTCTGCCTTCCAAGACTTCGGTTCAGTATGCCGCGGAGCGCGTGGCGGCGGGCGCTGCGTCGCGAAATCTGGCCGAAGAATCCACGAGGGCCTGCCGAGAATCAACGAACGCGAAGGGCCGGTCCGCGCTAATCGATCACCTGGCGGAGGCTGGTTCCGTGGCCCAGCACGGCCTCAGCGCCTTCTTCATCTACCATCCGGGACGCCCACAGTTCCTCATTGAAGCGGTCGGGGAGGCAGGGTTCGAACTTGGAGAGCAGCGGCCCCTCAGACTTGCCGGCAAGGTCAGCGGCAGCATCGACCAACTCCACCCGTGAAAGCGATTCGATCGCTGAGGACACGCTGACCATCGATTTGAACTCTCGAGATCTCACCGAGAGGTTGCCGCTCATCCAGCGCTTCCCGGTCCTTCTCTCCAGGGCGGCGGCCAGGAGCCGGTTGATGGCTCCCCCGGCGAAGGTGTGCCAGGTGATCCCGTCTCCTGCGGTCTCCAGCGACGCTGTTCCCTCGTCGGTCAGCCCCTCGTATCCCTGGCGCAACGAGGACAGCTCCAGCATCGCCCCGGGGTCGAAGGCCGGATAGGCGACGTCCTCCGCCAGCACCCGGCGAATCGCCTGGCAGAGTTCCCGGGACAGGAACTTCGGGGTGCCCATCCACAAAGGAACCCGTTACGGGTAGCTGGGGAGTCATTTGGGAGGCGTACAGTACAAGCGCGCGTCAGGAGACCCAAGGGTTGAACAGGGCCACCCCGGCTTGCGCGAAATCCTTGGTGTTTCGAGTGGCCAGGGTCAGCTGGTGGGTGTGCGCCGTCGCGGCGAAGAACCCGTCCATGACACTCAATGGGTTTCCGATGGCCAGCGCACGCGCCATCAGCTCCCCCCACGCCTGGGAGACCTGGGCGTCGATGACCAGGAGCCGCCCCTCGAAGCGGGTTGGCAGGTCGTGTTCCAGCCAGTCCCTCAGGCGCTCCCGGCGGCGTCCTGGGGCCATCCTTTCCACCCCCAGGCGGATCTCGGCGAGCGACGCGACGCTCAGGTAGGCGCGGTCCTCGTCGAGCTCACCGAACCAGCGGACGACCCTGGCATCGGGCTGCGGCTTAACCCACTCGGAGACCACGTTGGTGTCGAGGAGGAAGTTCACGGGTCCAGATCACGAGGGGCGTCGGTCCGACGCTCGACCTCAAGGTTCGAGTCCCTCAGGGGGGAGTTGGCGAAGAACTCGGCAAGGTTGTCCGCCCTGCGCGTCTTGCGCTCCCACTCCTCGGTGGAGACGACGACCACCGCCTTGCTCCCTTTGCGGGTGATCGTCTGAGGGCCCTCCTTGAGCGCCCGCTCGATGACTTCGCTAAAGCGCGCCTTCGCTTCGGCCACCGTCCAAGCTTCGGTCCTCATGGGGAACTCCTCCGATGACCATTGTAGTCAACATGGTCATTTCTGGCACCCCCGGGCGAACGTCAGGGGTGTGTGTAAGTATCCTACCTCCCAGGGCCACGGGAGGCGAAGGATGTCGGAAGACCTGCGCAGTGGACGGTTTCAACGAATGGGCAGCTACCGAATCGAGTTGGTGGAGGCGACCATGCCGCTCCCGGCGCAGGGGCTGGTGCCGGAGGCGCTGACCCTCTACTGGAGCGAGCTGATCTGCGCCTGTCTGGAGACTGGCCAGCGCCGGACCGCGCTCAATCGGAGGCTGGACGAGGTCCGTGCCAGCGGCACCGGGAACACCCAGGCGCTCTTCGCTTCTCGCTACTCGGCGAAGATCTCGCTCAAGACCGCGGAGTCGGTGGTGGCGCTGCTGCACGAGCTGATCACACCCAACGCTCCGTTCCTCTGCGACGAGACCTGCCCCCACCTGGCCTTTGGCGCGACCCCAGTCCAGGTGAAGCGCTTCGTGGACTCGCTGGAGGCCGCGGCCCTCCGCGTGTGGCGCATCCACCAGGACACCGAGCGCGACCACCAGACCTTCGACGACGAGCTCGATGAGCTGGACGTCTACGACGCCTGGCGCGGGAGGATGTACCGGCTGCACGGCGGACTGCAGCCCACCAGTCCCCGGACGAAGAAGCCGCCGGAGCCGTCGACGGTCACTCCGGCCTCGCAGACGGCGGCTTCCGCGCCGTCGCCAGCCGGGGTGGGCGCGCCCCCACCGCGCCGGCCGTCCATCCTGAGGGAGCGGGGTCAGCCGCCCGGTCCGCTGACCCTGCTGCTGGCGGAGCTGGCTCGCCTCAGGGCGGAGGCCGCAATCCCCGAGGCCTTCTTGCAGGGACGGACCGAGTCACCCCACCAGGTTCCCGGGGCGTTCGATCCCAACCGGCTGTTGGGGGCGGGGTTCCAGCACCTCCGACTCAGGGACGGGTACCGCCTGGACTACGTCTGGAAGGGTGACCACCACCAGGGGTCGCCGCTGCTCTATGCGCGCCGCGAGGAGGAGGCGCCGCTGGAGTCCGCGGACGCCTTCGCCGCACGCTTCCAGGTCAAGCTGGAGGGGTACGCTCCTCGCTACCCGTCGGCGTTCCTTCCCGCGGTGGTTGCTCCGGACACTCTCGGGGGCGCTGCGGAGCTGGCGATCTTCGTGCACGAGGTTCCGCACTTCCTCTGGTACTGGCACGCCCGGTACGAAGAGGTCCAGCTGCTGCTGACGGTGGAGTCGCGGCTCAAGATGTTGCAGAACCTCGACGTCCACGATCGCAGCGAGTTCCTCAGCTACCCCACCGGCATGCGGGGACGCCGCGTCGAGGAAGGTTGGGAGGTCGGTACCTTGACCTTCTCTGAAGACGAAGGGGTGACGCTCCGCCTCTGGACCCTCGCCGCTCCCAACCGGCTCATCAGGGTGCTGGATCTGGTGATCGCACCCTGCAACTACAAGCGGTTCTACTGAACCGCGCGCGCCCTAGACCGCCAACCCGATCTTCGCCCGCAGCCGGAAGTACTCCTCGGAGAGCACATAGTTGAGCATCGCGCGGACATCGTCGCGCAGGGTCATCGCCTGGAGGATGGGTTCGGCCTGGTCTGGGCGGACCGCGGAGAAGTTGGGGTCGTCGCGCAGCACCATCTGCAGACCGATCGCCACGTCGCCGCACAGCAACATTCCCGCCCGGTCGCCGGAGTACTGCAGCGCCTGGATCGTCTCCTTGAGCTCCAGCTGCTGCGCCCCGGCCAGCGCCAGCGCCGGTCCCTCCAGCGCCTTGAGCGCCTTTCGCGAGTAGGCCTTCCGCAGTGACTTGGTGGCCTCGTCGTTGCGCCGGCCCAGCCCGTTGAAGTTCGGCTGGTGGATCCGGATCGAGTTGCCCAGGAGATCTGCGCCCTCGCCGCTGGAGAGCTTGGCCAGCACCGCGGTCTTGTTCACCAGCCCCATCGCGGCGCGGGCCAACAGGAACTTCTGCTCGCGGGCCTGGAACTTGCGGATCACATCGCTGCCCACGCAGATCGACAGAGGCTCGGTGGTCTCCAGCGTCACCAGTCCGCGGCGGGCCTGGTACACCTCGAACTCCTCCACCCCCAGGATCTGGGTCACGCCCCGGACCGCCTTGAACACCGCGTGGTCCGGCTTGAGCCGATCAGCGCGCCTGTCGATCCCCAACGTCTCGAACGCCGGCGGGTACAGCTTGGAGAGCTGATCGCCCACCGCGCGCAGCACCTCCACCAGCGCGGTGCGGGCCGCGGGGTGCAGCAGCAGGTCGATCTCCGAGGGGGCCAGGACTTCTGACCGCTCGTTGGGCAGCCGGTTCTTGGCCTCGTTGTAGTAGGCGGCCTCCACCTCGTTGGCGGCCTTCATGAACTGCAGGATGCCCGCCACGCAGAAGGCCTTGTCGGTCTGCCGCAGGCCGTCCCACAGCCGGAACAGCGCGTGGAGGCTTTCCACCCGGGTGGGATCCAGCCGCAGCACAGCCAGGTGCTCCTGGATCGCCAGCGGGCCGGCCGCCGCGTCGCGCATGTACAGGTCCGCCAGCGAGGCGTGGGCCTGGACGCTGTACGGATCCTGCTCGGCCACCTGCCGGAAGGTGGCGATGGCCCGGGCCGGGTTCTGCAACTGGTGGGAGTAGATCTCGCCCACCCGCATCTTCAGGCTCACGCCGCGGGGAAGATCGCCGGCCTGCTGCGCCCCGTTGGCCTGGGTCTCCAGCACCGCCACCAGCTCCGGCAGGTTGCCGGTCCGCTCGTACAGCGCCACCAGCCGCTCGATCACCGCGGCATCTCCCGGCGCCAGCTCCAGCGCGCGGCGGTAAAGCTCGGAGGCCTGCTGCGAGTCTCCGAACCCCTCGTCCAGGATCCGCGCCAGCGCCAGGGTGTGGCGGGCCAGGGCAGGGGGATCTTGCACCAGCTCGACCAGCTGCCGCAGACAGTCCGCGGCCCCGGTCCAGTTGCGGGAGGTGCTGTGGATTCCCGCCAGCAGCTCCAGCGCCGCCAGGTTCTCCCCGTCTCCGGCGATGGCGGTCTGCAGATGCGCCGCCGCCCGGCTCACGTCGTTGAGCTGCTCCAGGTAGATCCGCCCCAGCTTGAGGTGGATCGCGGACAGCGCGCGGGCGTCTCCGCCCTGCTGGACCCGCGCGGTGAACGCGGTGGCCGCCTCCACCCACTGGTGGTTGTCCAGACAGAGGTTGGCCTTGAGATCCAGGGCGTCCGGGTTGGTGGGCTGGGCGGCCAGGGCGCGCTCCAGCGCCGCCAGGGCAAGCTCCTTGTCATTGGCCCGGGTCAGCCAGGTCTTGGCCGCCTCCAGGAACTCGGCTGCCGCAGCGGGCAGATCCCGCTGGGCCAGCTTGGCCTCACCGCGCCGCTCGTGCATCGCCGCGATGTCGGCCGCGTCTCCGCTGCGGGACAGCAGCTCCTCCAGTCCGGCGCTGGCCTGGGGATCGAGCGGGTCGCGCTCCAACGCCCGCCGGTAGTTGGCGACCGCGCCCTCGTGGTCCTGGAGCTTCTCGCAGGCCTTGCCGGCGGCCACGAAGGCCTCCAGCGCCGCGCGCACATCGCGCGAGGACCGGCCCTCCGCCTCCAGCGCCGAGCGGGCGGTGGCCCAGTCCTCCATCTTGATCGCCACCCGCCGCGCGCCCTGCAACGCAGGGATCAGCGCCGGGGCCTGCTCCAGCGCCAGCCGGTAGTAGCGGGCCGCGCGGGACGGGTCCGACAGCCGGTGCTCGGCCAGGTCCGCGATCCGCAGCGACAGCTCCAGCTTGCCGGTGGTGTCCTCGGCCTTCTCCAGCCGGCGCTCGTAGGAGTCGATCAGCCCGGCGAAGTCGCCCGCCTGCCGCAGCGCCCGCTCCAGCGCGAAGCCCAGCCGGACATCCGACGGATCCTCGGCGTAGGCGCGCTTGAGCTCGCCCACCATCGCCGCGCTGTTGGACCGGTCGCCGTCGGCGATCGCGGACAGCCGCAGCGCGGTCTTCAGCCGGCGGTCGGTGACCCGCTCGGCGATCCGCGCGCGGACCTCCGCGCGCCGGGTGCGATCCGAGGCCCGCACCCGCTCCAGGGTCTTGAGCGCCACCAGCTGGTTGGGCTCCAGCGCCAGCACCGACTCGCAGCACTGCGCCGCCTTGCCGGGCTCGTTGAGCTTCTCCAGATACAGCCGCGAGAGCTTGAGGTACGCGGCCACCTTCCCGTTGGGGGTCGTGGCGGTCTGGGTCTCGCGGTCCAGCACCGCGATCAGCTCCTTCACGTTCCCCTGGGAGGTGTACAGCCGCTCCAGCGCGCGGATGGCGGTGGAGTGACCGGGGGTCAGCCGCAGACACTCCTGGTAGCCGTCAATGGCGTTGTCCGGGCGGTTGAGGTGGTCCTCCCAGATCGCCGCCGCGTGGAAGATGGCGTTGGCGCGCTCCACCGGGTCGGTCCGGTTGGCGGCCTCCGCGCGCAGCACCTCGATCAGGCTCTCCCAGGCCTGCTGGTTCCGGTAGATGCGGGCCAGTGCGCGCAGGGAGGGGAAATAGTTGGGCGCCAGCGTCAGCACCTCCTGGTAGGAGGCGATCGCCTCCGACTCATTCTTCTGCTTGTGCTCGTTGAGCTCGCCGATCTTGTAGATCAGGCCGGCCGCCGCCTCGGGAGAAGACGCGATCTCCGACTCCGCCCGGTACATCTTGATCAGCTGCTCCCACTGCGACTCCTGGGCGTACAGCCGGCCCAGCGCCTTGAGCGCAGGCAGATAGGAGGGAGAGAGCGACAGCAGCCGCTCGTAGGCACCGATCGCGCCTGCGCGATCCTGCAGCTGCTCCTCCAGGATCTCCGCGTTGCGGTGGTGCAGGGAGAGCACTTGCTTGGTGTCGCCCACCAGGCCGGCCTCGCGCTCGTGGTGTTCGATCAGCTCCCGCCACTTGCCGGCGCGCTCGTAGAGGCGGGCCAGGTTGCGGATCGTGCCCAGGTGATCGGGCGCCAGATCCAGGATCCGGGTCATGCAGTCGATGGCGTGCTCCAGATCGCTGAGGCGATCCTCGTAGATCACCGCGATCTTGTTCAGGGTGGAGATCTGCTGATCCCGATCCGAGGTCTGGAGCAGATCCTGCTCGTACATCGCCACCAGCTCCGCGTGGCGGTGCTGCTTCTCGTAGAGGCGGGACAGCGCCTTTTGCGCCGGCAGGTAGCCTGGCTGCAGCAGGAGGCACTCGGAGTACTTGCTGATCGCGTCCTCCACCCGGCCCAGCCGCTCCTCCAGGACCTCGGCTGCCTTGTAGGTCTTGGCGGCCTTGAGCCTGTTGTCGTCCGAGGACTGGACCTCCATCTCGAACGCGTTGAGCAGGCCCTCCCAGTTCTGGGTGCGGAAGTACAACTTGCCCAACCCGGCCAGCGCCTGCACGTGGTTGGGGACCCGGGTCAGGATGGCGCGGTACCGGGCGATGGCGTCCTCGTCCCGGCGCAGCTCCTCCTCGTAGAGCGCGGCCAGGCGGAGGTTGATCGCCACCATCTCGCTCTCGTCGTTGATCGCGTTGACCCAGGAGAGCAGCACGTCCGCCAGATCCTCGAAGCGGCGCTGCGCCTCGTAGATCCGGGCCAGCTCGGCCAGCACCAGCGGATCGTTGGAGGCGCGGCGAGCGGCCAGCAGCGCGGCCAGGGCGTCCTCCTTGCGGTCCAGCTTCTCGTACACCTTGCTGATCTGCAGGAAGGTGGGCGCCGCCTGGGCCCCCAGCAGATCCGCCTCCGCGGCCAGCACCGAGAGCAGCTCTTCGGTGTTCCCGCTGCGATCCGAGACCTGCTTCATCGCCGAGAGCAGCAGGATGTCGCGGCGATCCAGGGAGAAGGCCGCGCGGAAGGCCACGCTGGCGCCGTCCGGATCCTTGAGCCGCTCCTCAAGGATGAACCCGGCGTTGGTCAGGTAGTGCGCCTTGAGCGCCGGATCCTCCAGGGCCTCGGCCAGCAGCCGCTGCACCTCCACCAGGTTGGAGAAGTCCTGCTTGCCGGCGTAGACGCCCTCCAGCTGGATCAGCAAGGACAGATCGCGCGGCTTGGCCGCCATGCACTCGGCGTACACCCGGGCCGCGTCGTCCTCGCGGGACAGCCGCTCCTCGAGGATGGCGGCCTTCTCCAGCAACAGCGCCGGGCGCTGGCGGGCGTCTTCACAGACCAGCAGCTCCGCGTCCAGCAACTGCACCACCATCTGCCAGTTGCCCACGTCGGCGAACAGCCGGCGCGCGGCGCGGATGTTGGAGAGGAAGCGGGGCGCGACCTTGTAGGCATTCTGGAAGGCGACCGCCGCGTTGCGCGGGTTCTTGAGCGGGTCCTCCCACAGCAGCCCGATCTCGTGGAACAGCAGCGCGGCGGACGGGTCGGTGCCCAGCGCCTTGGCCTCCCGATCCATGGACGCGATCCGCGCCCGGGCCTCCTCCTCCAGCGTGGCCGGCGGCGGGAGCGCCTGGAGGTTCTCGCCCATCACCGCAGCGACGGTCTCGGCCTCCGGGATCTCGGCGGCGGACTCAACGGAGACGGTGGCCGTCTCGGCCTCCGGGATCTCCGAAACGGAAGGGGACGACGAAGGCGAGACCGGGGTCTCGTTGTGGTCGTTCATTGGTGGGCGGCTCCCTGCGGCGCGTTCCAGAAATGGCTCGCGGCGGACAGGGCGGTTTATCACGCGCCCACCTGGCCCCACAACGTACCGACTTCCCTGATGAAAGGGATGCCGGACTGGCTGCCCGGCAAGAGAGCGGCCTTCAGGCGGTGGCGGAGGCCACCCGGCGGCGGATCTCCCCGGAGTCGATCAGCCGGGCCACCTTCTCGATGTCCACGTGCAGCTCCCGGTCCCGCTCCATGGTGGGGACGTGCTCCCGGATCAGGTTGTAGGCGGCCATCGCACCCCGGCCGGCCTGGGTGGGCATCCGCAGGTCCAGCGCCTGGGCGGCCACCAGCATCTCGATGGCCAGACAGCTGAGCACATGGTCCGAGACCTGGCGGGCCTTGAGGGCGGCGGTCATCCCCATCGAGACGTGGTCCTCCCGGCCGGCGGAGGAGGGAATGGAGTCTACCGAGGCGGGGTGGCAGAGGATGCGGGACTCGGCCACCAGCGCGGCGGAGGTGACCTGGGCGATCATGAACCCGGAGTTGAGGCCCGAGTTCTTGGCCAAAAACGCCGGCAGCCCGGACAGCGAGGGGTTCACCAGCTGCTCCACCCGGCGCTCGCTGATCGACGCCAGCTGGGTGAGGGTCATGGCCAGGATGTCCAGGGCCAGCGAGACCGGCTGGCCGTGGAAGTTGCCGCCGGAGACCACCTCGTCGGTGTCCACGAACACCAGCGGGTTGTCGGTGGCGCTGTTGACCTCGATCTGCAGCACCGAGCGGCAAAAGCGCATCCCGTCCCGCGCCGCCCCGTGCACCTGGGGCATGCAGCGCAGCGAGTAGGGATCCTGCACCTTGGCGCAGTTGGCGTGGGTCTCCACCAACTCAGAACCCTGGAGGATGCGGCGAAGGTGGGCGGCCACCTCCAGCTGTCCGACCTGGGGGCGCACCTCGTGGATGCGGGACATGAACGGCTTGTGGCTGCCCAGCAGGCCCTCCAGGGTCATCGCCCCCGCCACGTCCGCCATGTCCGCCAGCAGCTCCGCGCGCAAAAGCGCGGTCACTCCCACCGCGCACATCGCCTGGGTGCCGTTGATCAGGCCCAGCCCCTCCTTGGCCTCCAGCACCACCGGCGCCAGCCCGGCCTGGGACAGGGCCTCGCGGCTCTTCATCCGCCTCCCCTGGTAGAAGGCCTCGCCCTCGCCGATCAGCACCAGGGCCAGGTGGGCCAGCGGCGCCAGATCTCCAGAGGCGCCCACCGAGCCCCGCTCCGGGACCACCGGGGTGATGCCGCGGTTGAGCAGCTCAATCCCCAGGGCCAGGGTCTCCTCCCGCACCCCGGAGTAGCCCTTGGCCAGCACGTTGCAGCGCAGCAGCAACAGCGCCCGGGCCTCGGGGATGGGCAGCGGCGAGCTGACCCCGGCGGCGTGGGAGAGGATCAGGTTGCGCTGCAGCTCGCGCAGGTCCTTCTTCTCGATCCGCACCTCGGCCAGGGTGCCAAAGCCGGTGTTGATCCCGTAGACGGCCTTGTCCCCCTGGGCGACGCGGTCCACCATGGCCCGGGAGGCCCGGACCTTCTCCGCCGCGGCGGGGGCCAACTCCACCACCGCCTCGTCGCGGGAAACCTGGAGGATCTCCTCCAGCCGGAGGGTGTCGCCATCGATCAGCACTCGGGTCTTGCTCATGGGGCCTGCCTTTCCCACAAAATGGGTAAGCTTCCGAGAGGGTTTTGACAGCGCCGCGGCGCGTCACTACGGTGCGCGCCCCCTATCGGGAGGTAGCGCTTCTCCGTGGCATTGATCGTCCAGAAGTACGGCGGCACCTCAGTGGGTGACGTCGAGAAAATCAAGAACGTCGCCCGTCGCTGTCTCGCCGCCCAGAAGAAGGGGCACCAGGTGGTGGTGGTGGTCTCGGCCATGTCCGGTGAGACCAACCGGCTGCTCAAGCTGGTCTCCCAGATCACCGACCGTCCCAACGAGCGCGAACAGGACCAGATCGTGTCCACCGGCGAGCAGGTGTCGGTGGGACTGGTGGCGATGGCCATCCAGGCACAGCGGGGCAAGGCGACCAGCTTCCTGGGCAGTCAGGTGCGGATCGTCACCGACAGCACCCACTCCAAGGCCCGGATCAAGAGCATCGACGCGGAGAAGATCCACGCCGCGCTCAAGCAGAAGCAGATCGCGGTGATCGCCGGCTTCCAGGGGGTGGACGAGCACGGCAACGTGACCACCCTGGGGCGCGGGGGATCGGACACCACCGCGGTGGCGGTGGCGGCGGCGCTCAAGGCGGATGCTTGCGAGATCTACACCGACGTGGACGGCGTCTACACCGCCGATCCCAACCTGGTGCCGCACGCGCGCAAGCTGGAGAAGATCTCCTACGAGGAGATGCTGGAGCTGGCCGGCTCGGGCGCCAAGGTGCTGCAGATCCGGTCGGTGGAGTTCGCGATGAAGTACAAGGTCCCGCTGTGGGTGAAGTCGTCGTTCTCCGACGATCCGGGAACGCTGGTGTGTGAGGAGGATGCGTCGATGGAAGATGTGGTGGTCAGCGGGATCGCGGCGGACAAGAACGAGTCGAAGATCGCCATCCGGGGCGTGCCGGACCTGCCGGGGGTGGCGGCGAAGATCTTCGGCGCCCTGGACGAGAAGGCAATCAGCGTGGACCTGATCGTCCAGAACGTGGCCAAGGACGGGAAGACCGACCTGACCTTCACCGTGGGCAAGGCGGATCTGGTCAAGGCCCGGGACGTGGTGAAGAAGATCGTCAAGGCGATCAAGGCCGACGGGATGGAGACCGACGACGACGTCTCCAAGGTGTCGATCGTGGGGGTGGGGATGCGCAACCACTCCGGCGTGGCGGCCAAGATGTTCCGGGTGCTGGCCGAGGAGGGGATCAACGTCCAGATGATCTCCACCTCCGAGATCAAGGTCTCCTGTGTGATCCACTCCAAGTACACCGAGCTGGCGGTGCGCGCGCTGCACACCGCCTTTGGATTGGACTCCCAGGAGACCTCGCTGGTCGCCGCCAAGTGACCCGCACCGGCTGGCTGGGGATCGTCCTGCTGGTGCTGGCCACGGCCGGCGCAGCGGTGCGGTGGTCCTGGCCTAGCCCGGTGGCGTCGTTGCAGTGTCCGGAAGGGGAGGAGGTCCGCTACCTTCCCGCCCCGGGAGGGGGCGAGCTGGCCGCCTGCGCAGCCCCCGAGGTCGGTCGGCCTCCGCCGGCCGGGGCCCAGCTGACCCTGGGGCGGAAGCTTGATCTGAACACCGCCAACGAGGCGGAGCTGGCCCTGCTGCCGGGCGTGGGCCCGTCGCTGGCCCGGGCGCTGGTGGCCCGGCGCGACGAGCTGGGCGGCTTCGCTGACTGGGATCAGGTGGACGAGGTTCCTGGCGTGGGAGCGGCCAAGCTGGAGACCCTCCAGGGCTTCGGTCAGCTTGGTACCTTCGACGCGGGGGGGGCCCCGGCGGGTCTGTGATAGACCCGGCGCCGTGCAGATCGCCTGCGAAAAGTGCTCAACCACCTACTCGCTGGACGAGAAGCTCCTGCCCCCTGGCGGAGCCCCGGTCCAGTGCACCCGTTGTGGCCACGTCTTCATCGCGCTGAGCGCCGCCGACGAGCGCCGCGAGCGGTCGGGGACCCAGATCTTCGGGGTCAAGGCGCCCGCCGGACTCCCAGACGATGTTGAGGATGAGGACGAGGAGCGAAGCGGCAACACGCAGATCTTCGGCCGGGTTCCTCCGCCTCCCCCGGCCGCCCCGCGCCCCACCACGCAGATGTTCGGCGCGGTGGGAGCTCCCGCGACGCCGCCGGCTCCGCCCGAACAGCGCAGCAGCACCCAGATGTTCGGAGCGGTGAAGGCGCCGGCCGCGGTGCCTCCCGCGCAGCCCGAACAGCGGAGCAGCACCCAGATGTTCGGGGCAGTCGGTGCTCCTGCGGCACCTCCAGCGCAGCCCGAGCAGCGCAGCAGCACCCAGATGTTCGGAGCTGTCGCCGCGCCGACTCAGCCGCGCAGTCCGACGGCGATGTTCGGGGCGGTCCAGCCGGGCGGATCTTCTCCCTCGCTCCCGAAGATCACCTTCGGAGGGGAGGCCGTAGTTGCGCATCCGCCCCCGGAGACCACCCAGGGCGACGCTCCCGCCGCGTTCCCGCTCTCCGATCCCCGCGACATCGATCCCGCGATGGCCTCCACCCAGCAGATGAAGGCCTCGGAGCTCGCCAAGGCAATGGCGGCCTACCGCTCGGCGGAGGTCACCCGGCTTCCTGCTGGAGGGGCCATACCGCCCGGCGCGGAGCCCCTGGAGTTGCAGACGCGCGCCCCGCGCTCCGGGATGACGGCCGAGCTGCAGCTGGGCGGCCAGCACCTGCCGCCTCGTCCGGGGATGACCGCCGAGCTGCAGCTGGGCGGCCAGCACCTGCCGCCACGTCCGGGCATGACCGCCGAGCTCCAGCTGGGGGGCCAGCATCTGCCGCCGCCTCCGGGGATGACCGCCGAGCTCCAGATGGGCGGCCAACACCTGCCTCCGCGTCCGGGGATGACCGCCGAACTGCATCTGGATGCCCCCCGGGCCCGCCCCAGCTCTCCTGGCTATGCCCGGGTGGAGCTCCCCCCGGAGGCGCCCGAGCTGGAGCAGTTCGAGTCCCCCGAAGAGGGCTCCGCGGCGGCCCGCAAGAGCTCCCTCCCGCTGTTTCTCGGAGTGCTGGGGCTGCTCGCCGTGGCCGGCGTCGGCTACCTGCTGCTCGCCAACCGTGCCCCGTCGGTTCCGCCGGCGGCGGCGGCGGCCCGCGAAGCGGCGGTGGTCCTGCTGCGCCGGGACGATCCCGCCTCCCGGCGCCGATCGATCGAAGAGCTGCAGCGGGTGCTGGCCCAGCATCCAACCTATCTGGAGGCCCAGGCGGATCTGGTCTCAGCGCTGGCCATCCAGCTGGACGACACCCGGGCCCAACAGGAGCGCGCGCTGGGCGAGGTCCGGGTCCTGGAGAAGGAGATCGAGCGGCTGACCAACGCCCAGTCCCCCAGCGACTGGCAGAACCGCGTCTACGTGCTGAGCGATGAGGTCGCCAAGCTTCGCACCGAAGGCCCGCAGCTCCAGGAGAGCGTCAACGGCTACGATCGCCGGCTGCGCCAGGAATACGAGCGGCTGGAGGTGGCGGTCGCCGCCCGCAAGAAGCTGGACCCCTCCGCAATCAGCATCCACCAGCGCGCCCAGGGACTGTATGGCTCGGTGATGCCCTCCGAGGAGACGCTGACCGCGCTGCAGACCTACGAGGCGACGGGAAGCACCGAGGGCTGGGGCAAGGTGGCCCTGGCTCAGTTCGTGCTCAACTCCCGTTCCTCCACCGACGTGGTCAATCGGGGGAGGAACGCGATCGAGGAGCTGGTGGAAGCGGACTCCTCCTTCATTCGCCCCTACGTGCTGGCCGCCCGCATCGCCATCCGTCAGGAACGGTATGAGGCGGCGGTAACCATGCTGGAGGCCGCGGTGGCGTTGAACCCCGAACACCAGGCGGCGCAGGACCTTCTGGAGTGGGCGCTGGCCTCGCAGCGCGCCGCCGAGGCATCTCCCTAGTCCAGTCCCCGACAGCTCCCCCCGGGCACGCTCGTTGCTACAGGGTCCGGTGAAGCGGTTTTCACCGGGGACGGGGAGGATGGGGATGGCTGAGGTTCTGTTTTGGTGTGGGGCATTGTTTCTCCTCCACACGTACTTTCTTTACCCACTCGTCTTGTTCGCGTGGGAAGGCATTCATCAGGTTCGGCTGAACGCTCGCGCCATTGGCTCGGGAGTGGAGAAGGCCAAACCGTTACCGCAGGGGAACCTGCCGAAGATCAGTCTGGTGGTGGCGGCCTACAACGAGGCCTCCTGCATCGGGCAGAAGCTCCGCAACTCCCTGGCGCTGGACTACCCGGCGGACAAGCTGGAGCTGGTGGTCGGCTCGGACGGATCGTCTGACGGCACCGACGACATCATCCGCGGGGCTGGGGACAAGCGGGTAAAGCTCTCGCCCGGTCCGCGCGGAGGCAAGACCACCGTGCTCAACCGGTGCATCCCCAACGCCAGCGGAGACATCATCATCCTCTCCGACGCCAACACCCACATCGAGCCGGACGCGATCCGCAAGCTGGTGCGGCACTTCGAGGATCCGGACGTGGGCGCGGTGTGCGGCAAGCTGCGGCTCTACAACCCGACCAAGAAGGACTTCGAGGAGAGCGCCTACTGGTCCTACGAGTCGCTGATCAAGCTGTATGAGGGCAAGCGCGGCGCGGTGCTGGGCGCCAACGGAGGCCTGTACGCCATCCGCCGCCGGCTCTTCACCCAGCTGCCGGCCTCCACCGTCTGTGACGACTTCGTGATCCCGATGCGGATCCTGGAGCACGGCTACAAGGTGGTCTACGAGCCGGAGGCGGTGGCGATGGAGGAGACCACCGAAGACTACGGCCAGGAGTTCGGTCGCCGGGCGCGCATCGCCGCCGGCAACTTCCAGAGTCTGCGGCTGGTGCCGGGGCTGCTCTCCCCGACCGCGGGGTTCCGGGCCTTCGCCTTCTGGTCCCACAAGGTCCTGCGTTGGTCCGCTCCGGCGCTGCTGGCGCTGGTGCTGCTGACCAACCTCTTCCTGCTGGACTCCACCTTCTACCGTCTGGTCCTCTCCGCGCAGATCCTCTTCTATGGGCTGGCGCTGGCGGGGAAGGCCCAGTTCTTCGAGGGCAAGCTGCGCAGGGCCTGCTCCATCGCCTATTACTTCGTGACCATGAACGTGGCGCTGGCGGTCGGCTTCTGGCGGTTCCTGCGCAAGTCCCAGCGCGCGGCCTGGGATCGCACCGCGCGCCCGGCGTAACCCAGGGGAGGGCAGGGCAGAACCCGGCGGGCCGCTCGAGAGGGCGGCCCGTCAGCGTTTGGACGGGACCTACTTCCCCGGGAAGAGGGTGGCGTACCCGGCGAACAGCTGCCCGGTCAGCGCCGCTTCCTTCGGTCCGCTGCCGGAGCGCAGGTAGTCATTGAGCTTGCGGCCGGTGCCGCTCTCCACCCGCTGGTCGGGGGCGTTGAGGTTCATCCGGTACACCACCACCCCGCGCTTGACCCGGTGGATCACCCGGATGGTGCCGTCGCGATCCACGCCCTCCACCAGCCCGATGTGGGTCAGCCCGTCGTTCTGCCGGCCGTCGCGGTTCTGGTCGTAGGTCTCGCGGAAGAACACCAGGTCGCCGGCCACCGGCCAGCCTCCGGCGTAGACCCGGCCGTGCTCGCGGGCGAAGCGGTAGATGGCGGTCACCGCGTTGTCCTCCGGGTGGGCGGCGGCCATCAAATTCACCCCCGCCTCCCCGTAGGCGGCCAGCACCAGCCCGGAGCAGTCCTGGGGGTAGTGCTTGTGACCGACCTTCACCCGGTCCTCTCCAACCAGCGAGCGGGCCACCTCCAACGCCTTGAGCCGCACCTGGGGGGAGGCGGTCAGCGGAGAGGTGGAGGTGGGCTCCACCGGGAGCTCCCGGCGGATCCCCGCGGGCGCGAAGGGGAGCAGCCGTCCGTTGTGCAACTCCGCCCGGCTGCCCAGGGGGACGCCGGTGGCGCATCCAAGCAGGCCCAGGACCATCGCCAGCACGCAGGTACGGATCGCCATGCACCACCTCCGGAAAGAGGGAGAGCGTCTGCCCGGTCCGGGATGTAGTCAAAATTCCCACCCCGGCAAGTGGGCGCGGCCACACAACTATCGCGTGGTAGGTTCGCCCCGGATGCGCCGCCACCTCCTCCCGCTGGTCCTTCTGTGCGCCTGTACGGCCCACCGTCCCTCCCCGGAGGAGCGCGCCGAGCGGCTGCGCGCCGCGGTCAGCGCCGATCCCGGGTCGCAGCGCGCGGACGACGCCCAGGAGGATCTGGTGGAGTTGGAGTACCAGCAGGCCACCCGGCTCCACACGGTGCTCGCCTACAAGCGCTTCCTGGAGGCGCATCCCCGGGTCGCCCAGGCGGACGACGTCCGCGCCCGGCTGGAGGCGTTGCGCTTCAACAGCGCCCAGCAGCGGGGCACCGTCGCCGCCCTGACCCAGTTCTTGATCGACCACCCGGACGGCGCCCACGCCGCCCAGGCCAAGGACTTGCTGGCCCAGGCCCAGCTGACGGAGCTCCCCGGGGTGACAGACCCGGCGCAGTTGCGCCAGCTGGTCCAGCAGCAGGAGGGGACCGCCACCGGTGCCCAGGCCTCCCGACAGCTGGACGACACCGCCTTCGCCCAGGCCACTCGCCAGGGGGCGGCCGGGCTGTACGACTATCTGCGGGAGTTCTCCGCCGGCTTCCACCGGGAGGAGGCCCAGACCCAGTTGCTGTCCCTCAAGCTGGACGCGCTGATCTTCTCCGGCCAGCTGATCGCCGCTCGCGAGGAGGCGGCCCGGAACCTGCCCCTGCTCAAGCGGCTGCCGGATCTGGAAGCACGGCTGGACCGCGGCGAGGCGGAGGTGGCCGCGCTGGGCAACCAGACCCTGGCCGTCCAGTCGGCGCTGCCCGGAAACTACCTGCGGCCGGTGGAGGATCTGCGCAAGTCGCTCCAGGCCCCCGATCCGCTGGATCGCTGGCAGGCGGCGGAAGAGCTGGGGCAGCAGGTCAGCATCGACTCGCTCGATCCGCTGCTGGAGTCGGTGCGCAGCGCCCGCAATCCGCTGATCCGCCAGCGCGCCTTCGAGTCACTGGTGGCCGTCCTCTCCTCGATGCCCCCCCGGCTGGCGGACTACGAGGTGGCCCGACGGCTGGAGTCGCTGGCCTCCGCCGGAGACACCCCGCCGGTGCTGCTCTCCCGGGCGGTCTTGCTGGACGCCACCGGCAAGGTCCCGGAGGCGGCGGCCCTCTACCAGAAGGCCTTTGAACCCCACTCCCCGGACCCGCTGATCCTCCGCCGGTGGATCGGACTTCGCTGGGAGCAAAGACAGCCCTTCTCTTCGGCGGTGGCCGCCCGCCAACTGGCGGTGTGGGCCCAGGAGATCGCCCAGCTCAATGACCCGGCCGGTCCGGACTTCTCGCCCCTGTGGTCCTCCCGGTCGCTGTGCGCGGCGGTGGAGCACGCCCAGGTCGCCGAAGAGGCGATCACCCGCGCCGCCCGGGAGGCAACCGAGTTCCCCGAGGACCTGGAGGCGTTCCGGGTGACCGCGGTGGACGCCCGCCGCCTGTCCCAGGCCCGGCTCTCCGATGCGGAGCAGGCCCTGCGCCGGGTGGACGCCAACGCCCTGTCCTGCGGCGATCGCCGGGTGACCGACCGGGTGGAGGAGGCGGTGGGGACCCGGGCCGCGGCGCTGGAGCGGCTGCGCACCCAGGTGCCCAGGTTGGCACCCACGCTGCTCCGCCTGGCCAGCGAGCGGGACCCCTCACCGCAGATCCGGGCCAAGGCAAGCGGCCTGCTGGCCGGCCACCCCCGCGGGTAGGGGACGGGAAAACTCCGCGCCTGCGGGCGCTCGTGGTAGGTAGTCAGGGCTCCATGGCTGAGAAACCGCGCATCGTCGGGATCGATCTCGGGACGACGAACACCTGCGTGGCGTCCGTGCGCAATCGCATCCCCAAAGTGGTCCCCACCGACCGGGGCAATCTGATCCTGCCCTCGGTGGTGGCGCTGTCCACCAAGGGGGATCTCCTGGTGGGCGGGGTGGCCAAGGACCAGATGGTCACCAACCCCAAGAACACCATCTGGGGCGCGAAGCGGCTGATCGGCCGCAAGTTCGACTCGCGGGTGGTGCAGGAGCTGAAGCACTACTACCCCTACGACATCGTCCCCGGCCCGGACGGCGAGGCGGCGGTGATGCTGGGGGGCAAGACGATCACCCTCCCGCAGATCTCCAGCTACGTGCTGGCGCAGGTGAAGACCATCGCCGAGCAGTTTTTGGGCGGACCGGTGGAGGCGGCGGTGATCTCTGTCCCCGCCTACTACAACGACAACCAGCGGCAGGCGGTGAAGGAGGCCGGGCGGCTGGCCGGCCTGGACGTGAAGCGGATCGTCAACGAGCCCACCGCGGCGGCGCTGGCCTACGGCTTCAACCGCGGCCTGGATCAGAAGATCCTGGTCTACGACCTGGGCGGAGGGACCTTCGACGTCTCGGTGCTCAGCCTCACCGGCAACGTGTTCGAGGTGCTGGCCACCGGAGGGGACACCTTCCTGGGCGGCGTGGACTTCGACAACCGGATCATCGACTACGTGCTGGAGACCTACCGCAAGGAGACCAAGGTCGACCTGTCGCAGAACACGGTGGCGATGCAGCGGATCAAGAACGGCGCCGAGTCCGCCAAGATCGATCTGACCCTGATCCCCAACGTGATGATCGAGCTGCCCTTCATCGAGGAGCGCAAGGGCAAGCCGATGGACCTGCGCATCCCGCTGACCCGCGAACAGCTCAACGAGCTGACCCTGGATCTGGTGGACCGCACCTTCCAGATCTGCGACCAGATCCTGGAGCAGAAGGGCCTCCCCCGCTCGGCGATCGACGAGGTGATCCTGGTCGGCGGACAGAGCCGGATGCCGCTGGTCCAGCAGCGGATCCAGCAGCACTTCGGCAAGCCCCCCCGCAAGGGCGTGCACCCGGACGAGGTGGTGGCCCTGGGCGCCGCCCTGCTGGCGGACTCGCTGGACAGCATCGACGCGGTGACCCTGCTGGACGCGCTTTCCATGCCCATCGGTTACGCGCTTCCCAATGGCCGCTTCCGCAAGATCGTGGACAAGAACTCCACCCTGCCGCTGGTGAAGAGCTTCCGGTTGCCCAACCCCAGCCAGCCCAACGCCCAGTTCATCGAGCTGGAGATCTTCCAGGGCGACAGCGAACACATCGTGGACAACGAGTACCTGGGCACCCTCAAGGTGCCCGCGTCCGCCGCCGGCCGGAAGATCGACTTCAAGCTCAACGAGGAGTGCCTGCTCCAGGTGATCGTGGACGACGCCACCGGACCCAAGCAGATCGCCCTGGCCACCCGCGACACCCCCGAGACCCTCAAGAGGGTGCTGGAGGAGGAGGCGCAGCGGCGGGAGGCCCAGCGCCAGGTGGGCGGTGAACCGACCGACGCGGGAGGCCTGTTCTCCCGGTTCAAGAAGATGTGGGGCCGCTAGGCATGCTGCTGTTTCCGTCCAGGGAGTGGGCCGACGAGGCCGTCCGGTTGACCAACGCCGACCCGGAGGTCGCGTCGGCGGCCGACGACTGGGAGCACGACTTCGGGATCGTGATCGAGGCGGAGAAGGGCAAGCTGGAGAAGGACTTCTCCATCCACCTCGAGCCCAGGGGCGGGAAGATCGCCCGCTACAAGGTGCTGCGCGACAAGGACGAGCTGGAGGAGCTGGAGCCCGCCTACTACGCCCGCGCCCCCTACTCGGTGTGGAAGGCCCTGATGAAGGGTGAGCTGGACCCGGTGGAGGCGGTGCTCAAGCGGCGGATCCAGGTGGAGGGTGATCTCCAGCCACTGATCGAGCGCGCCCGCTACAAGGGCATTTCCGACCGGGTCCTGGCCCAGATTCCCACTACCTTCGCCGACGAGCGCTGATATCTGACCCTCGCCGCCGGCCCACCTGGCCGGCCTTGGGAAAAGGGGGCAGTCATGGGGCTGAGGAAGACTCTGAAGCAGAAGGCGTTGGACCTCTCGCAGAAGGCCATGGAGAGGCTGATGGCCGACGAGAAGCGGGCAATGAAGGTGGCCGAGGCCATTGGCAGCGTCCAGCGCGGCAAGCAGACCCTGGATCGCGGGCAGGAGCAGTTGCTCAAGGCGCTGAACCTGGCCACCCAGTCGGACTTCAAGGCGGTCGGCAAGCAGCTCTCTTCGCTCAAGCGCCGGCTGCGGGATCTCGACGAGAAGTTGGATGCAAAGGGCGGTTGACAGTCAGCAATGGGTTTGGCACCTTGCGCCGCCTTCAACGGGTTGGGGCGCATAGCTCAGCGGTAGAGCACTGCCTTCACACGGCAGGGGTCGTAGGTTCAATCCCTACTGCGCCCACTGAAAAAGACTGCGCCGGAGATCGACAGGTCTCCGGCGCTTTTTCCTGTGCGGGCCTCCTTCAAGACGGGCCGGGCGCGCGTTGGGGCGCGGGGCGGGTTAGGCTTGCTGCACCCCAGATGTTGTTCACCGCGCCCGTCCTCGTCGTCTCCCAAAGCACCGCCGCCCAGCGGTTGCTGTTCCTGCTGCTGGGCAAGGCCGGCTACGGCGCGGTCACCGCGGGGGATGGGGACGACGCGCTGGCGCTGATGGCCAGATGCTCGCCCTGCCTGGTGGTGGTGGACCTGCGGGAGAGCAACGAGGACATGATGTTCTTCGCCGCGCTCTTGCGGAAAAGACATCCGGCTTTGCCTGCCCTGTTGCTGCACGTGGGGACGGCCAGGCTCCTGGCCGCTGGGCACGAGCGTCAGATCCAGCTGGGGTCGGCCCACGACCCGGCGCACTTCCCCTCGGTGGAGGAGCTGCAGCGGGCGGTCTCCATGGCGGTGGCCGAGCGGGTGCTCAAGACCCTCCGCCCGGCAGTGGCGAAGGCCTGAGTCTGGAAGGACTCGGCCACCAACCTCACCTTCCCGATGCTGGCGGACACCAAGCGCGAGCTGGCCTCCGCGCTGGGCATCCTCCACAAGCAGGACGGGGTGGCGCTGCGGGCGACCTTCATCGTGGATCCGCAAGGGATCATCCGCTGGGCCAGCGTCAACGACCTGAGCGTGGGCCGGAACGTGGACGAGGTGATCCGCACCCTGGACGCGCTGCAGACCCGGAGCTGACCGCGGCGGTCCTCTCCGACGCCGCCAAGGAGGTGGGGCCGGAGGTGATTGAAGACGCCAAGGCCGCCGCCTCGCTGATGGCGATGAACAACGTCTACTACCGGTTCCGCCACATCGTGGGGAAGGAGTCCTACGGCACCAAGCCGGCGCGGCTGCGGATGAACCGGCTGATCAAGCCGGCCACCAACAAGGCCGACTTCGAATTGTTCTCGCTGGCGGTCAGCGCGATCAACAACTGCGAGGCGTGCGTGAATTCGCACGAGCACGCGGTGCTGGAGGGCGGGCTGACCGAGGAACACGTACATGACGCGGTCCGGGTGGCCGCCACCCTGCACGCCGCGGCGGTGGCGTTGGAGCTGCGCCCTGGCTAATCGCCCGCTCTCCGGGCGATTAGCCGGGCGAGGTTTGCGAGCCGGGCTCGGTATCGCCAACTTGCACGACCGAACCGAAAGGAGCCGTTCATCACGATGCTGATCCGAGACGTCATGTCCCGCCACGCCCGGACCGTTGGTCCGCAAGAGACGCTGCGCTCGGCGGCAGAGCTGATGCGGCTGAGCGACATCGGCTTTCTGCCGGTGGTGCACCACGGCCGCCTGGTGGGCGCGCTGACGGATCGGGATCTGGTGATCCGCGGCCTGGCGGAGGGCCTGGGCCCCGAGGTCCGGGTCCAGCAGGTGATGTCCGAACAGGTGGTCTACGGCTTCGACGACGAGACGGTCACCGAGGGCCTGACCCGGATGGAGGAGGAGGGCGTGCGCCGGCTGCTGGTGCTGGGGCGCAAGATGGAGCTGCTGGGGGTGGTCAGCATCGACGATCTGGCGGCCGTCCCCGCGGCGGTTCCCCAGGTGGCGCAGACCCTGGCGCAGGTCAGCTAGGACCCCTGCGCTTCGTCCATTTGCAGCGTTGCATGGCCCCCGGCGGACACCCTATGGTGCCGCCGCTTTTCGGCCCCGTAGCTCAGTTGGATAGAGCAACGGTTTCCTAAACCGTAGGTCGCCTGTTCGAGCCAGGCCGGGGTCACTGCTCTTGTCGCCCGCGAACCTTGACGCCGTCCCCGCTGCGGTCCTGCACGTGCTGCAGCGGCTGCAGCAGGACGGTCACCAGGCGTATCTGGTCGGCGGCTGTGTGCGGGACATGCTGCGGGGGATGGCGCCCAAGGACTTCGACCTGGCGACCAGCGCGCTGCCCCAGCAGGTCCAGCGGCTGTTCCCCAAGGTGCTTCCCACCGGGCTGCAGCACGGGACGGTGACTGTGATGCATCAGCGGCACGCTGTGGAGGTGACCACCTTCCGCACCGAGGGGGACTATCTGGACGGGCGGCGGCCCTCCACGGTCGAGTTCCGCACCGACATCCGCGACGATCTCTCCCGCCGCGACTTCACCATCAACGCCATGGCGCTCAACCCGCTGGCCGAAGGTGGGTTGGTGGACCCGTTCGGGGGAGAGAAGGATCTGGCAGAGGGGATCTTGCGGTGCGTGGGCCAGGCCCACGATCGCTTCTCGGAGGATGGGCTTCGGGCACTGCGCGCGGTCCGCTTCGCCACCGTGCTCCATTTCCAGATCCACCCCGACACCCTGGCGGCGATCCCGCCCACGCTGCCGGTGTTCCGGAAGGTCTCCCGGGAGCGGATCCGGGTGGAGTTGGAGAAGCTGCTTTTGGCCAGGGAGGCCCCGAAGGGCCTTCAGCTGCTGCGCGCCACCGGGCTGCTGGGCCAGTTCCTTCCCGAGGCCGACTCGGACGGCTTTGACGGCCGGGCCGCGGCGGCGGGGCGGGCGCCGGCGATCCTGGAGGTGCGGCTGGCCGCCTGGCTCTCGCGACTTTCCGGGGCGTCGGTCCGCGACCTGCTGCGCAAGCTGACCTTCCCCAACAAGGTGGCTGATCGCGTCGGGCTGCTGATCGGACAGCCGCTGCCCGCCGCCGGGGCGTCGGACGTGGAGCTGCGCCGCTGGCTTTCGCGGATCGGGCTGGAGGCAGCGGCGGAGGGACTGCAGCTGGCGCTGGCCCAGGGAGTGGATCAGCCCGAGCAGGTCAAGCCCCGAATCGAGGCCTTGATCGCGTCCCCGCCGCCGGTCAGCTCCCGCGACCTGGCGTTGGATGGCGCGGCGATCATGCGGCTTCTGGGCGTCGGTCCGTCCCGGATCATCGGTGACGCCACCCGCTTCCTGTTGGACCAGGTGATAGAGGAGCCGACCCGCAACTCCGCGTCCAGTCTCGAAGAAATTTTGCTTGCCTGGCATGCGCGTTCGAGGGGGTAAAAGTTATCCACAGGTTTTTCCACAGGCTGTCCCACATCGCCGGCCGCCGGAGCGCCTCCCGAAAGCTGCATTTCGGACCGGATCCGAAAAATCTTCATGATTCCGAAGACTTAGGGACACTCAGGAGAACCCTGAGCTGTGTTGTCTTGCGGACTTAGACGGACCCCCCGGGCTGTTGGCGGGTGTGGAGAAGCTGTGTAGAGAGGGAACGATGCGAGTCGTGGTGGCCATGAGCGGAGGGGTGGATTCGTCCGCCGCGGCAGCCCTGCTGAAGGAGCAGGGCCATGAGGTGATCGGCATCACCTTGAGGGTCTGGAGCTACGAGGGCGCCGCCCAATGCGGCAGCTGCTGCAGCCCGGACGACATCGATGATGCGCGCGCTGTGGCCCAGGCGCTGGGCATCCCCCACTACGTGGCCAACGTGGAGGAGCTGTTCAAGGACCGGGTGATCACCCCGTTCGTGAACAGCTACCTGGGCGGCAAGACCCCCATCCCCTGCGTGGCCTGCAACCAGGACGTGAAGTTCGACTTTCTGCTCAAGCGCGCGCGTTCGCTGGGGGCCAAGCTGGCCACCGGGCACTACGCGCGGGTGGAAGAGCACCAGGGCCGGTACCTGCTGCGGCGCGGGGCGGATGTCGCCAAGGACCAGAGCTACTTTCTGTACATGCTGGGCCAGGACACGCTGAGGGACGTGCTCTTCCCGATCGGGCACCTGCCCAAGGCCGAGGTCCGCGCCATTGCCCAGCGGCACCAGCTGCCCACCACCCACAAGCCGGAGAGCATGGAGATCTGCTTCGTGCCGGACGGGGACTACGCGCGCTTCGTGGAAAAAGTCGCTGGTCCGCAGCCGCAGGGAGAGATCGTGGACACCGAGGGGAAGGTGATCGGCAGCCACCCCGGGGTGCACCACTACACCGTCGGACAGCGCAAGGGGCTGGGCGTCTCCTTCCCGTTGCCGCTGTACGTGCAGCGGATCGAGGCGGACACCCACCGGGTGGTGGTGGGCACCGACGGCTCCACCGAGCGCAAGAGCTTCCACGTGGTGCGCCCGTTCTGGGTGGACCACGCGCCGGGCAAGGGGGAGGCGATCAGCGTCCGGATCCGCCACCGCCACGCCGGAGCCAGGGGCAGGGTGGAGCTGGCTCCGGACGGCAAGGCCACCGTGCACCTGGAGGAGCCGGCGCGGGCGATCACCCCCGGTCAGGCCGCGGTCTTCTATGACGGGGATCGGGTGCTGGGCGGCGGCTACATCGCCTGACCGGCGCGACCACGCGGCTTGATGCACGTCAAGGCGCCCCGCGTCCGGGGTGCAGGATTTCTGTGCCGCTGACCCCTGTTGTGCAACGGGTCCCTTTCTGTAATGTCGGCCGGTCTCACGAGGTGGAAATGGATCGGCGCGCGACCTGGGTGTTGGGGATTGTTTTTGGCGGGCTGTTCCTCTGCCTCTTCGGATTTTTGGCCCTCATCTTCATGGCAGTGCAGGGCGGTGGCTCGCGCTCGGGCGCGTCCCTGGGCGTGGGAGCGCGGGTCGGGGTGATCGAGGTGGTGGGACCGATCATGGACTCCCGCCAGTTCCTGGACGACCTCAGGGCCTTCGAGGAGGCCGGTCACATCAAGGCGATCGTGATCCGGGTCGACTCTCCCGGCGGCGGGGTAGCCCCCTCGCAGGAGATGTACGAGGCGATCAAGCGGGCCCGGCAGACCAAGAAGATCTACTCCTCGATGGGCAGCCTGGCGGCGTCGGGCGGCTACTACATCGCCGCGGCCACCGAGAAGATCTACGCCAACCCCGGGACGATGACCGGCTCCATCGGGGTGATCATGCAGCAGCCGAACGTGGAGGGGCTGCTGCGCTGGGCGGGGGTGTCGATGAACACCCTCACCGCCGGCAAGCTGAAGGACTCCGGCAGCCCGTTCCGGGCGATGACCTCCGATGAGCGATCCTATCTGGAGTTGATGCTCAAGGATGTGCATGAGCAGTTCATCGCCGCGGTGGCCAACGGGCGCGGGCTGGAGGTGGAGGAGGTCCGCCCCCACGCCGATGGTCGGGTGTTCACCGGCCGGCAGGCCAAGGACATGAAGCTGGTGGACGAGCTGGGCGGACTGCAGGACGCGGTCACCGAGCTGGGGCGCAGCGCCGGGATGAAGGGCACCCCGGAGGTGGAGTATCCGGCGCGCAAGCGGAAGTTCCTGGAGGAGCTGCTGGGCGAGGAGGCCAACGCGCTGATGGGTGGCGCGGCCCGCGCCCTGGGCCGGCTGGAAGGTCCGTCACTGGAGTACCGGATTCCGCTTTCGTCGCCGTAGACCCTAGGGGGGGAGCATGACGAAGAGCCAGTTGATCGAACGGATCGCGGAGCAGCTGCCGTCGATTCCCAAGCAGAAGGTGGAGGCGATCGTGAACGCCGCCTTCGACGCCATGTCACTTGCCATGGAGCGCGGAGAGCGGATCGAGATCCGCGGCTTTGGCAGCTTCGCGGTCAAGACCCGGCCGGCGCGGGAGGGCCGCAACCCCAAGACCGGGGAGAAGGTGGTGGTGCCCCCGCGGCGCTCGCTGACCTTCACCGTGGGCAAGGAGCTGCGGGACCGGCTCAACCCGGACAGCCCGCCCAGCTCGCGCCCGGTCCAGGAGCCAGAGCCGGTGAGGGCCCCGGTGTCGATTGCTCCGGCGCCCGCTCCCTCCGGAGGGCACGGCCCCCAACCCCTGGCGGCGTCCGGCCCGGGCGGGCCGCGCTACACCCTCAACTAGATGGAACAGCCACTGTGGGCACCGTGGAGGATGGAGCTGATCGGCTCGGAGAAGCCGAAGGGCTGCATCTTCTGTGAGTTCCCTTCCGAAGAGGGGGAGGCGGCGGACCAGAAGAACCTGATCGTGGCCCGCACCGCCCACAGCTTCGTGATCCTCAACCGCTTCCCCTACAACAGCGGCCACGTGATGGTGATCCCGCGCCGGCACACCGGGGAGCTGACCGCGCTGCCGGAGGAGGAGTTCGCTGACCTGCACCTTCTGCTGCGGCGCACGGTGCGGGTGGTCCAGGACGCCTACCAGCCGCAGGGCTTCAACGTGGGGATGAATTTGGGCGAGGTGGCGGGCGCGGGGATCGCCGCACACCTGCACTACCATGTCGTCCCCCGCTGGGGCGGGGACACCAACTTCATGCCGGTGCTGGGCAACACCAAGGTGATCATCGAACACCTCAGCGCGGCGCGGGAGAAGCTCAAGGCCGGCTTCGACCGGGCGCCCTGAGCCCTTCGCACCCGTGATGGAGTGGGCCCCGCTGGCGCTGGTCTCGGTGTTGGGCGTCACCGCGGTGGTGGCGCTGGTGGCGCTGGTGATGACCCTCTCCCGGAAGGGCCGCTCGGAGACCGCCGCCCGCGCCTACCTGCTGGGCGTCAACTACGTGCTCTCCGGGGATCCGGACGCCGCCATCGCCGAGCTCTCTCGGGTGGCGCAGCTGAACACCCAGACCCTGGAGACGTACTTCGCCCTCGGCGCGTTGTTCCGACGCAAGGGCGAGCTGGACCGGGCGCTGCGGCTTCACCAGAACATGCTGCTGCGGCCGGGGCTGGCCCCGGAGGTGCGCCGGCGCGCGCAGCTGGCGCTGGCCCAGGACTACCGCCGAGGTGGGCTCCTGGGACGTTCCGCCGAGGTGCTGGACAAGCTGCTGGAGGAGTCGCCCGATCACCCCGAGGGGCTGATCGAGCTGCGGCGGATCCGAGAGGAGACCGGGGAGTGGGAGGAGGCCGCCCGGATCCAGCACCGGCTGTTGGAGCGCGACCCGGAGGGGGGACGGAGGATCCTGGCCCACCACCTCTCGGCGCTGGCCCGCTCGCAGCGCAAGGACGCGCCACCGGAGGCACTGGCCCTGGCCGCCCGGGCGGTGGAGCTGTGGCCGCGCTCCGCGGATGCTCAGCTGACCCTGGGCGAGCTGCGGGTGGAGCAGGGAGAGCCTGGGAAGGGAGCGGAGGCGCTGGTGGAGGCGGTGCGGCTGGATCCGGAGCTGGCGGTGACCCACTTTGGGCTGCTGTGCCAGGCAATGGGAGCCTCGACACTGGATGCCGCGTTGCGGGGGATGCTGGGGGAGGGTGGGGCACGGCAGGGCCCGTACGAGCTGGCGGTGGCGCTTTGCCAGGCCAGGGCCGGGCAGGTGGAGGCGGCGGTGGCCCGGCTCAAGCAACTGGTGGATCAACGCCCGCGCTTCTGGGAGGCGCGCAAGGAGCTGGGCGTCCTGCTGCTGGCACTGGATCGCAGCGAGGAGGTCCGTGCCGACTACGAGGAGATCCTGGGCACCCTGGGCCAGGCCCCGCTGGGCTTCGTCTGCCGTGCCTGCGGACAGAAGCAGCCGCAGCGGGCGCACCGCTGTCCGTCCTGTGGCGAATGGGACACGGTCGCCCGGGAGGATGGCGAGGGGCCGCGAATTTGACCGAGGATCCCCCGGAGCGTACGGTCGGAATTGGCCGCTACAGGCCGCAACAAGCGGCGCAGCCGGCGGAGCAAACGACACGATGAGGGACGCACACCGGATGAAGGAGAAGCTGGACCTCTCTTTGGACAACCGCCAGATCGTCAGCCTGCTGGTGGCGGTGATCGTGGTGATGGGCGCGGTCTTCGTGCTGGGCGTGGTGGTGGGCAAGAAGCTCTCCGAGTCCGGCCGCACCGAGAACGCCACCGACATCCTGGCCGCCCTGGACATGAAGAAGGAGGCGATGGAGAAGGCCGAGTCCCAGCCGGAGCTCACCTTCCAGAAGGTCCTCACCGAGGCCACCGCCAGCCAGCCCGAGGTCCGGGTGGTCACCCTGGCCCCGCCCAAGCCGGTGGAGCAGCCCAAGGCAGAGCCGGTGGTGCCCGAGCCCGAGCCGGTCGCCGAGGACAAGCCGGCGTTGGCCGGTGCCCCCGCCCCGAAGGTGGAGACGGTCACCGCGTCCACCCGCGAGCCCACCGGGAAGGTCACCGTGGCCGCGGTCCCCACCCGCACCAGCACCGCGGCGCTCAGCGAGGCCTTTGCCCGCGGCGCGCAGAAGCCCCAGGCGGCGGTGCCGTCCTCGGGTAACTTCACCCTGCAGCTGTCCGCCGCCCAGTCCCGCGTCGAGGCGGACAAGTTCGCCTCTTCGCTCAAGTCCAAGGGCTACGCGCCCTACATCGTGACCGCCGAGGTCCCGGGCAAGGGGACCTGGTACCGGGTGCGCCTGGGCCGGTTCCCGTCCAAGGACGCCGCGCAGCGCTACCTGACCGACTTCCGCCGCGAGACCCAGCTGGACGCCTTCGTGGCCTCCGCGCAGTAGCCGAGGCGCTCCGGATTTTCGGAGGCCGCTGAGGATCAGCGGGCTTATCCACTGTTACCCGGAGGTGAGGATGGCCACCGTGCTCCGGGAGGCCGCGTGGGTCGGCGCGCCGGCTATTCGGTGACCGGGCTCAGCGTGCCGTCTCCGTCGTCGTCGACGAAGCGGCGGACCACCGCGCCGTTCTCCCACTCCTCGCGGTAGTCCACCCGGCCGTCCCCGTTGCGGTCCAACTCCACCCGTACGATCTCCTCGTCAGGACCGTAGACCACCCGGGTCTCGCGCTTGCCGTCGCCGTCCTCGTCGCGTTCGGAGGTCTCCAGCCTGCCTTCGCGGTAGTGGCTGATCGCGTCCGGCTGGCCGTCGAAGTCGGCGTCGTAGGACTCCAGCGTCAGCACCCCGGCCGCGTCGTACTCCTTGCGCAGATCCGCCTCTCCGTCGCCGTTCATGTCCAGCTCCTTGCGGACGATCCGGCCGGCGTCATCGGCGGCGGCGTACACCCACAGCTCGATCCGCCCGTCCTGATCCAGGTCGTAGGTGGTCACCTGTTCCGAGCCGTCGGGCCGGGTGGGCGAGGGGAGTGGCCGGGAGGTCTGCGGCACCGGCGACTGCGGCATCTCCGGATCGGCGGGCGGTCGCTTCGGGCACCCCGCAAGCAAAGCCGACAGAACAAGAACGCCAATAAAGTCGCGTTTTTGACGACGCACGTAGGTCGACATATTTTCACGTACTGTCATGGCCAGGAAGAAGATCAGCACCACCATCTACATTACGCCCGAGCAGAACGAGGCGTTGAAGCTGCTCAACCAGAAGACCAAGGTGCCGGTCGCCGAGTACATCCGCCAGGGGATTGATCTCGTCCTTGAACGGTACAAGGGCCTGCTGCCTGGACAGGTGACCTTCGACGACCTGTAGGTTATGAGCGCCCGCATCATGGCGGGTACTTTTGAAGGGAAGCGTGTCGTCGTCCTTGGCGGCGCGGGATTTCTGGGCTCACACCTGATCGATCGCGTGCTGGCGGATGGTGCCGCCGCCGCCGTCGCGGTGGACAGCCTGCTCACCGGCAGCGAGCGGAACATCGCGGAGTTGAAGAAGAACCCCAGGTTCTCCTTTCTCAAGCAGGACATCACCGAGGGGCTGGCGGTCGAAGGCCCGGTGGACTTCGTCTTCAACATGGCCTCCCCGGCCTCGCCCATCGACTACCTGCAGATCCCGCTGGAGACGCTGCGGGTGGGTTCGATTGGCACCGAGAACGGGTTGAAGCTGGCCCGGGCCCGGAAGGCCGTCTTCCTGCAGGCCTCCACCTCCGAGGTGTATGGCGATCCCACGGTGCATCCGCAGACCGAGGAGTACTGGGGGAACGTGAACCCGATCGGCCCCCGCTCGGTGTACGACGAGGCCAAGCGCTACGGGGAGGCGATCACCTGCGCCTACAACCGCAAGCTGGGGGTGGACACCCGCATCGTCCGGATCTTCAACACCTACGGCCCGCGGATGCGGCTGGAAGATGGGCGGGTGGTGCCCGCCTTCGTGGGCCAGGCGCTGCGGGGCAAGGACCTGACCATCTTCGGGGACGGCAAGCAGACCCGGTCCTTCTGCTACGCCAGTGACCTGATCGACGGGATCTGCCGCCTGGCGCTCTACGACGGCCCGGCGGAGGAGCGCTGGAGGCCGGTGAACATCGGCAACCCGCGCGAGATGACCATCCTGGAGTTCGCGGATGCGATCCGCTCGGCGCTGAACATGAAGGTGGGGCTGACCTACAAGCCGTATCCCCAGGATGATCCCAAGCAGCGCAAGCCGGACATCACCCGGGCCAAGGCGCTGCTGGGCTGGGAGCCCCGGGTCTCCCTGGAAAAGGGTCTCCAGGAGACCATTCGCTACTTCCAAAGCATTGCCTAGGGATCCGTCCGTCCCTACCTTGCCCCGCATTCCACACAGGGAGTCTCAACGTGAAGGTTCTGGTTACCGGCGGAGCAGGGTTCATCGGATCGCATGTGTGCGATCAGTTCGTGAACGACGGGCATGAGGTCATCGCCCTGGACAACCTCTCCTCCGGCAAGAAGGAGAACCTGCATTCCAAGGTCCGCCTGGCGGAGCTGGACATCCGCTCGCCGGAGGCAGCGAAGCTGATCCTGGCCGAGAAGCCGCAAGTGATCTGCCACCTGGCCGCGCAGATGGACGTACGCCGCTCGGTGGAGGACCCGCGCTTCGACGCCGAGGCCAACATCCTGGGGATGCTCAATCTCCTGGAGGCCGCCCGGCAGGTGCAGCTCAAGAAGTTCATCTTCAGCTCCACCGGTGGGGCGATCTACGGCGAGCAGGACGAGTTCCCCGCCAAGGAGAACCACGCCACCCGCCCGGTCTCCCCCTATGGGGTGTCCAAGGCCGCCGGCGAGCTGTACCTGGGCTACTACCGCGCGCAGTACAAGCTGCCGTACGTGGCGCTGAGGTACGCGAACGTCTACGGCCCGCGTCAGAACCCGCATGGCGAGGCGGGCGTGGTGGCGATCTTCAGCCAGCGGTTGGTAAGCGGGAAGCCGTGCACCATCTTCGGCACCGGCAAGCAGAGCCGCGACTTCGTCTTCGGGCCGGAGGTGGCCCGCGCCAACTACCTGGCGGCGATGAACGACTACGTCGGCCCGGTCAACATCGGCACCGGGGTGGAGACCGACATCAACCGGCTGTACGAGCTGCTGGCCAAGGCCGCCGGCTCCAACGCGCCGGTCACCCACGCCGAGGGCAAGCCGGGCGAGCAGCTGCGCTCCTGCATCGACAACTCGCTGGCCAAGAAGGTCCTGGGCTGGGAGCCGAAGGTCGGAGTGGAAGAGGGCCTGCGCCAGACGGTCGGGTTCTTCCGGGAGAAGGCTCAACACTGAGGCCAGCCGGGGGCCTCCCGAGGCTCCCTGGAAGTAGCAACCGGACGCCGCCCCTGTGACCCAAAGGCAGCACCACGCAGGGGATCGCCTCCGAAGGCAGGCGTAGGCCTCCCCAGGGCCACCTGGCGTCCTGCCGGGGGCTTGCAGTGGGGGACGTCCGGTCCCGGCCCGCGGCCCCTCGCCCCTGTAGCTTTCGCCCCTCCCAGGTGCTACTTCGCGCGCCGAAATGCCCGCTGATAACGCGCACATCCGCAACTTCTCGATCATCGCCCACATCGACCACGGCAAGTCGACGCTTGCCGACCGCCTGTTGGAGAAGACCGGCACGGTCAGCAACCGCGAGAAGCAGGACCAGTTCCTGGACAACATGGAGCTGGAGCGCGAGCGCGGGATCACCATCAAGGCCCAGACGGTCCGGATGAACTTCACGGCCAAGGACGGCAAGACCTACGTCCTGAACCTGATCGACACCCCCGGACACGTGGACTTCGCCTACGAGGTCTCCCGCTCGCTGGCCGCCTGCGAGGGCGCCTTGCTGGTGGTGGACGCCACCCAGGGCGTGGAGGCGCAGACCCTGGCCAACGTCTACATGGCGCTGGACCACGAGCTGAGCATCATCCCGGTGATCAACAAGATCGACCTTCCCTCCGCGGACGTGGAACGGACCCGGGCGGAGATCGAGGACGTGATCGGCATCGAGGCCTCCGGCGCGGTGCCTGCCTCGGCCAAGGAGGGGATCGGCGTGCTGGAGATCCTCCAGGCGGTGGTGGATCAGATTCCCCCGCCCAGCGGCGATCCGGCCGCGCCGCTCAAGGCGCTGGTGTTCGACAGCTGGTACGACAGCTACCGCGGGGTGGTGATGCTGATCCGGGTGCTGGAAGGCACCGTCTCGGTGAAGCAGAAGATCCAGCTGTGGCACAACAACAAGGAGGTCGAGGTCCAGGAGCTGGGGGTGATGACCCCCAAGGCCCGGCCGGTGAAGGCGCTGATGGCCGGCGAGGTGGGCCTGCTGGTGGCCAACATCAAGGACATCTCCGACGCCAAGGTCGGTGACACCCTCACCGAGCTGACCCGCCGCACCGACGCGCCGTTCCCCGGGTTCAAGGAAGTCAAGCCGATGGTGTTCTCCGGCATCTTCCCCATCGACTCCGAGCAGTACGAGAACCTGCGCGACGCGCTGGCCAAGCTCTCCTTGAACGACTCGGCCTTCACCTACGAACCGGAGAGCTCCACCGCCCTGGGGTTCGGCTACCGCTGCGGCTACCTGGGCCTGCTCCACATGGAGATCGTCCAGGAGCGGCTGGAGCGCGAGTACAACCTCTCGCTGATCACCACCGCGCCCTCGGTGGTGTACCGGGTCACCAACCAGCAGGATCAGATCCTGCTGATCGACAACCCGGCGCAGCTGCCCCCGGTCCAGAACATCAAGCTGCTGGAAGAGCCGATCCTGACCGTGAACATCCACGTCCCCAATGACTTCCTGGGGCAGGTGCTCAAGCTCTGTCAGGACCGCCGCGGGGTACAGAAGGATCTCAAGTACCTGGGCACCTCCGGCAAGCGGGTGCAGGTGACCTACGAGATGCCGCTGGCGGAGGTGGTGTTCGACTTCTTTGATCGCCTCAAGTCGGTGACCCGTGGCTACGCCTCGCTGGACTACGAACTCAAGGGCTACCAGGAGGCGGACCTGGTGAAGCTGGACCTGCTGATCAACGGCGAACCGCTGGACGCGCTGGCGATCATCGTCCACCGCGATCGCGCCTACCAGCGCGGCCGCGAGGTGGCCGAGCGGCTCAAGGCGGTGATCCCCAAGCAGATGTTCGAGGTGGCCATCCAGGCCGCGATCGGCGCCAAGGTGATCGCGCGCGAGACAGTCTCCGCGATGCGCAAGAACGTGCTCGCCAAGTGCTACGGCGGCGACATCAGCCGCAAGCGCAAGCTCCTGGAGAAGCAGAAGGAGGGCAAAAAGCGCATGAAGCAGGTGGGCAGCGTGGAGATCCCCCAGGAGGCCTTCCTGGCCGTCCTCAAGACGGAGGAGTAGGTGAGCGCCAAGCCCCAGTCCTTGTTTCAGCAGCTGGCCGCGGCCCGGGCCGCCTCTCCCGAGCTGCACCGCGCCCACGCGAAGGTGGCGTGGCTGGAGCGCGCCACCAGCCTGTGGTCGCCGCTCTTGGTGTTCGCCATTGCACTGGCGCCCTACATCCTGCTGGTGGAGCTGGCCCCCTCCACCGCGGCGTGGGCCCAGCCGGCGATCAAGGGCTTTGGCTTGCTGATGGTGCTGTGGTTCCTGGGCGCCCTGGTCTACCGGCTGGCTGTCCCCAGGGCGCGCAAGCTGCGTCGGCTGCGGGTGGAGACCGGCGAGATGCTGGGCCAGATGGACCGCGAGCTGCGGCGCAAGAGCCCGGATGAGAGCACCCGGCTGAAGATCTTCACCCTGGCCTCTGGGCTGGAGGCCGCCCGGCTGCAGGACGATCCGGAGGCGGTGGAGGGCGCGCTGACCAAGCTGACCGTTGCCGCGGACAAGGCGCTGCCCAACTGGCGCAAGCGCGGCACGGTGGAGGGCGTCAAGGGCCTCTTCTGGACGCTGCTGGCGGTCCTGGCCTTGCGGACCCTGTTCGTGGAGCCGTACCGGATCCCCACAGGGTCGATGCTTCCCACCCTGAACCTGGGCGACCATGTGATCGTCAACCGCTTCATCTACGGGGTGCGGATCCCGTTCGTGAACGTGGTGCTGTTCCCGATTGTCCGCCGCCCCCAGGTGGGGGACGTGATCGTCTTCAACAACCCGGTGGACACCAGCGTGGACTTCATCAAGCGGGTGGCCGGGGTGCCGGGCGACACGGTGGAGCTGATCGAAGGGGTGGTGTTCATCAACGGCAAGGAGCAGCCGCGCCAGGTGCTGGACCCGGCCTTCACCGTCAACAACCGCTACGAGGGCGGCAACTGGTTCACCGAGCAGCGGGTCCTCTTCGAGGAGGACCTGGGCGGCCGGCCGCACGCGGTCCTCCAGGATCCGGATCGGCGTCCGCGGGCCCGGCAGGGACCGTTCGTGGTCCCCGAGGGCCAGGTGTTCGTGATGGGTGACAACCGGGACAGCAGCGCGGACAGCCGCTATGGCTTCGTCGGCGAGGGCCATCCCCCGGCCTACGTTCCCTACGGGAACATCAAGGGCAAGGCGATGGTGATCTGGCTGTCCCTCTCCCGGGCTGGGCTGGGCAGCGGGGTCTTCGGCGGGACCGGGCTGCGCACCGACCGGCTGTTCACGCCGGTCAGGTAGTCAAGCCTCCTTGCTCCTCCTTCGCGCCGCTTGCACAGCGGCCGATGGGGCTGTTATCGCACCTGCCCCATGAGCCCTCCACGACCGACAGGCAGCGTGAACATCATTGGGCTCCTGCTGCTGGCGGGCGTGGTGCTGGGGATCTGGTGGCTGATCATCATCGGCCCCACCTACATGGACAACCTGGACGTCAAGCAGGCAGTCGCCGAGGCCGGAAACCAGATCCGTCTCGGGAAGAGCGACGAGGCGGCGGCCTCCCACATCATCCAGCAGACCCGCAACGTGGGGGATCATCTCGCGGACGACGAGTCCGGCAACACGGTGTGGATGACCGGGCTGGGCCTGACCCCGGAGCACATCAGCGTCGAGCGCGACGAGGTGAACGGGACCCTGAGGATCCGGGTGGAGTACGACCGGCTGCGGATCCTCAAGCCGTTGGACAAGGAGAAGCGGGTCCACTTCGTGGTGGAGGAAGTCGGGTCGCTGAGCCAGTGAAACGCTACCTGGGCGACCTTCTGGGCATCGGCTCCTTGCAGCGCGCCGACGTCGAGCGGCTGCTGGAGCGGGCGGCCGGACACAAGCGTGCCCTGGCCGAAGGGCGCCGCGTCGCCACCCTGGCGGGGGCGGTAGTGGGGACGTTGTTCTTCGAGGACTCCACCCGGACCCGCTCTTCGTTCGAGTTCGCCGCCCGCGCGCTGGGGGCGGACGTCTTCTCCTGGAGCGCGTCGGGTTCTTCGCTCTCCAAGGGGGAGTCGCTCCTGGACACCGCCCGCAACATCGACGCTCTGGGCGTTCGGGCGATGGTGATCCGCCACTCCTCCACCGGCGCGCCCCACCTGGTCTCGCGCCACGTCCGCGCGGCGGTGATCAATGCCGGGGACGGGACCAACGAACACCCCTCCCAGGCGCTTCTGGACGCGTTCACCCTCCACCAGCGGCTGGGGGACCTGTCCGGCAAGCGGGTGGTGATCGCCGGCGACCTCCTCCACAGCCGGGTGGCGCGCTCCAATGCCCGCTGCCTCACCCTGTTGGGCGCCCAGGTCGTGTACTGCGGCCCGCCCACCTTGCTGCCCCCGGAGATGGCGACGCTGGGCTGCGCAGTGAGCCATGACTTTGACCGCGCCCTGGAAGGTGCGGACGCGGTGATGATGCTTCGGGTGCAGATGGAGCGGCAGTCGCAGGCGATGTTCCCCTCGGCGCGCGAGTACGCGCGCCTGTTCGGCCTCAACCCGGCCCGGGCGGCGCGCCTGGGACCCCAGGTGCCGGTGCTGCACCCCGGGCCGATGAACCGCGGGGTGGAGATCCACTCCGAGGTGGCCGACGGGCCGCGCAGCGCCATCCTGCAGCAGGTGGCGAACGGCGTCCCGATGCGGATGGCCATCCTGGAGGCGTGCGCGTGAGGGAGGCTCTGCTGATCCGAGGCGGCAGGGTGATCGATCCGGGCAACCGGCTGGACACCGTGGCCGACGTGCTGATCGCCGACGGCAAGGTCGTGGAGGTCTCCACCTCCGCGTTGACCGCCCCCGCGGGCGCCACGGTGCTGGACGCCGCCGGCAAGTGGGTGACCCCCGGCTTCATCGACCTGCACGTGCACCTTCGCGAGCCGGGGGAGGAGCGCAAGGAGACCATCCTCACCGGGTCCCGGGCTGCCGTGGCGGGGGGCTTCACCGCGGTGGTGGCCATGCCCAACACCCCCCTGGTCAATGACACCCCGCTGGTCACCGAGCTGGTCCTGCGCCGGGCGGCCGCGGCCAACCTGTGCCGGATCTACCCGGCGGGGGCGATCACCCGCGGGCTCAAGGGGGAGGAGATGGCGGAGATCGGAGAGCTGGTCGCCGCCGGCTGCGTCTGTGTCACCGACGATGGACGCCCGGTGATGAACGCCTCCCTGATGCGCCGGGTGCTGCAGTGGGCCCAGCTGTTCGGGATCCCGGTGATGGTCCACGAGGAGGATCTGACCCTCTCCGCCGGCGGGATCATGAACGAGGGCCCCACCGCGGCGCGGCTGGGGCTCCTGCCGATCCCGCGCTCGGCCGAGGTCTCAATGGTGGCCCGGGATGTGGTGCTGACCCACGAGACCGGCGGGCGGATCCACTTTGCCCACCTCTCCTGTGCGGAGAGCGTGCGGCTGGTGCGGGACGCCAAGCAGCGTGGCCTGCGGGTGACCGCCGAGGCCGCGCCCCACCACTTCATCCTCACCGACGTGGCGCTGGAGGGCTACAACACCCACGCCAAGATGAACCCGCCCCTGCGCAGCCAGGAGGACGTGGACGCCATCCGCGAGGGGCTGGCCGACGGCACCATCGACGCCATCGCCACCGACCACGCGCCGCACGGGCCGCAGGACAAGGACTTCGAGTTCGACAAGGCGGCCAACGGGGTGGTGGGCCTGGAGACGGCGCTGCCGCTGACCCTGGAGTTGGTCCACTCCGGGAAGCTGACCGCTTCGCGGGCGGTGGCGCTGTTGACCCACGGCCCGGCAGCCGCCTTCGGTCTTCCCGGCGGAACCCTCTCGGTTGGTGGGCAGGCGGACGTGACGATCATGGACCCGGCAGCGGAGTGGACCATCGACTCCGCGCGGTTCGAATCCAAGAGCCGGAATACCCCGTACCATGGCCGTAAGGTGAAGGGCCGGGTGACCCACACCTTCGTGGGCGGCCGGCAGGTGTTCGCGTGGAAGGAGCAGGGATGATGAACCGCGCGGTGTTGGCGCTGGCGGATGGGACCCTCTTCGAGGGGCGCGGCTTTGGCGCGACCGGTGAGACCCTGGGCGAGGTGGTCTTCAACACCTCTCCCTTCGGCTACGAGGAGATCCTGACCGATCCGTCCTACGTGGGGCAGATCGTCACCATGGCGTACCCGGAGATGGGGAACGTCGGGGTGAACCCCGAGGACGAGGAGTCGGGGACCGGGCCGCACGCGGTGGGGATGGTGGTCAGGTCCTTCTCCGCGGTGCCCTCCAACTGGCGGTCCCAGGAGTCGTTGGACGCGTACCTGGCCCGCTACAAGGTGCTGGGGATCGAGGGGATCGACACCCGCAAGCTGGTCCGTCACCTCCGCACCCACGGCGCGCAGATGGGGATCATCTCCACCGAGTCGGTCAGCACCCAGGCGCTGGTGGAACGCGCCCGCTCGGCCCACGGGATGGCGGGGCTGGATCTGGCCACCGGGATCTCCACCCAGAAGCCCTACCGCTGGACCGAGGGTTCGAATCACCTCTTCGGCGGCGCGCCGGAGGTGAAGGCCCCCCGCTTCGAGGTGGTGGCCATCGACTACGGGCTCAAGAAGTCGATGCTGCGCTTCCTGGTGGACGAGGGCTGCAAGGTCACCGTGGTGCCCGCCTCCACCTCCGCCCAGGAGATCCTGGACCGCAAGCCGGACGGGGTGTTCCTCACCAATGGCCCCGGGGATCCGGCGGCGGTGGTGGGCGCGGACAAGACGGTGGCGGCCTTGCTGGGGAAGGTGCCGATCTTCGGCATCTGTCTGGGGCACCAGATCCTGGCCCTGGCCCTGGGCGCCAAGACCTACAAGCTCAAGTTCGGCCACCGCGGCGCCAACCAACCGGTGCAGGACCTGGAGACCGGGAAGGTGGAGATCACCTCCCACAACCACGGCTTCGCGGTGGACGCGGCCAGCGTGCAGGGCAAGGCCGAGATCTCGCATCTGAACCTGAACGACCAGTGCGTGGAGGGGCTCTCCATCCCCTCGGCGCGGGCCTTTAGCGTGCAATACCACCCAGAATCCTCGCCCGGACCGCACGACGCGCGGCACCTGTTCGCGCGGTTCTCCAAGCTGATGGCGGAGGCCCGGTAGGCCGCGCGTATGGACAGCCCTGTCAGTTACCAGCCGTACCTTGATGAGTTGATCGCCTTTGGCTCCTCGGCGGACCGGACCCCGGCGCTGATCGCGGCCAAGGCGGAGTACTTCGATCACACCGGTGAGGTGTTCGAGGACGACAAGGCCTTCGAGATGAGGATGGCCTCCTTCCTGGACTACTACCTGTTTGATCGCGCCGGGGCCGACGGCAAGACGCCGGCCCAGGAGCTCTACGATCAGAAGCTGCAGACCCTGGGGGCGGATGGGGCCCACGTCTACCGGGGCTTCACCGAGACCCAGCACGGGCTCTTCGAGGTGAAGAAGATGGGGACCGAGCAGCTCCGGCTGCGGGAGCTGTTCTCCGGCAAGGACCTTGAGGTCACCGAGCGCCGCAAGATGGCCGGGCTGGAGAAGGGCGATCTGATCGAGGCCCGGCTGGTCCCCTTTGGGGGGATGCTGCTGTTCTCCAACGCCTTCTGCTACCACCCCAAGGCGGCCACCAAGGCCATCCTCAAGGAGATCAAGCGGCGCAAGAAGAAGGAGCCGCACCGCACCCCCCGCGAGATGACCTGGGACTGCAGCAAGCGCGCCTTGAAGGTGGACCGCTACCGGCAGATCGCGGTCGAGAAGCTCTACGACTTCGAGAACAAGACGATCTGACCGCGGCTACTGATCCAGGATGCCCGCCTGGGCCACCAGGATCAGCGCCACGTAGGAGACCATGCCCAGGACCACCAACACCCCGGGCACCAACAGCGCCCCCAGCACCGCCTTTCCCAAGGTGGTCTGGTGGAAGGCGCGGTAGGCGAAGATCCGCAGCACCACCGTCCAGATCGGCCACACGTAGAGGCCGCATACCGGGATCAGGCCGACCAGCGAGGGGGCCAAGGATAGCGCCGAGGCGCGCAAGGTCACCGAGAACGACCGGGGCCTGGCCCCCACCAGCTTGAGCACCAGGTGGTCCAGCGCGGCGTTGAAGAGCACGCCCGCCACGCTCATCCCCAAAAAGAGCAGGGTGCTGGCCACCGCGATCAGGATCACCACTCCGGCCTCGGCACCGCCCATCCCTTTTGAGTCGGCGCCGCGGTTCATCAGCGCCGCCACGCCGATCACCCCGAACAGCATCGCGTAGAGGGCGAAGGTGGTGACCCAGGCGGTGAGGGTGGCCAGCACGGTGAACCCCAACGAGCTGCCGATCGTCCCCGAGGGGGACGCGGTCCCGAAGGTCACCGTGGGGCGGGAGAGGATCCGGATCGAGGTCTGCCAGAAGGCGCGCAGGGTCCCCAACTCCGCCCGCTGGTCCCAGGGCAACAGCTGGCTCTGGCGCGCCGCGCAGTCCCCGCACAGCTCGCTGCCGTCCGGCAGGCGGACCAGACACTGGGAGCAGGAGAAGGTCCCGCAACGGGGGCAGGGGACGCCGGCGCTCTCCGGGTGGCGGGCACAGGCCAGCGGTGGGCGGGCGGGACCGGCGGAGCTGGGCGCAAGAGGCGGCGCCTGATCGGCCTGGACCAGGGGAAGACCGCACTGAACACAGAACTGCGCGGTCGGGTTGAGGTTGGCGTGTCCCTGGGGACAGACGAAGGCCATGAGGAGAGATCCTAGTCGCCTTGACACGATCTGAAGCCCGGAATACGACACCCGCGCCTTTCGCCCCACCACACGGAGAACGAATGAAGCCCGAAGATCAGGTTCGCGCACCCATCCAGACCGTCAATGCTCCGAAGGACACCGTCCGTGAGCAGGACAAGATCATGCTGGTGCTGTCCTACCTCGGGCTGCTGGCGCTGATCCCGCTGCTGACGGTGAAGGACTCCGAGTACGTGAAGTGGCACGCCAAGAACGGCCTGGTGCTGGGCTTCGGCGGCGGGATCCTGATCTCGATCCTGGGCGCGATCCCGGTGATCGGCCTGGTCACCTGTCTGCTGGGACCGGCGCTGCTGGTGGTGGACATCATGGCGATGATCAAGTCGCTCAACGGGGAGCGGTGGCGGATCCCGGTGGTGTCGGATCTGGCCGAGAAGTTCTAGACCTCAACCTTCGTAGCCTGAAGAAAGCCCGGCGATCCCCTGGGAGGGGGGGCCGGGCTTTCCTCTTGGCAAGGAGACGCGACCTTCATGAACTGCCCGACCTGTGGAACCCCGATCGGCCCCGGGGTGTTGATGTGCCCCAACTGCGGCGCCCAGATGGCCCCTTCCACCGGACAGCTGCACCGGGGCACGCCGTTGCAGTCCACCCTGCCGGGCAGCGGGCCCATCCAGCAGCAGGTGCAGCCGCGGCTGACCAGCAACCTGGCCATTGCCAGCCTCAGCCTGGGAATCGCGTCCTGGGTCCTGATTCCGCTGCTGGGGGCAATAGCCGCGATCATCACCGGGCACATGGCCCGCAAGGAGATCCGCGCCTCCGGAGGGCGGATGGAGGGGGACGGCATGGCCCTGGGCGGGCTGATCACCGGCTACTCCAACCTGCTCCTCAGCTGCCTGGGGGGAGCGATCTTCCTGGCGATCATCATCGCCGCCGCGTCCTCTTCGGCGCAGTGAGCCAATAAAGGGGACAGGCTACATTTCAGACGCACCGCGTCCGAAATGTAGCCTGTCCCCTTTATTGAACTGTCGGGTCGCTAGAGGTGGATCTCGGTGCCCTTGCCGGGGGGGATCAGCGGCATCCCGTCGTCCTGGTCCGGCGGGCCGGAGCCGCCCACCCCCGGTCCGTCCTCGCCCGGTAGTCCGGGGGGCGCACCTTCCCGCAGCTGATCGATCTCCTGGCGGGTGATCCCCGCCTGGGCCAGCACCTTCTGGCTGGCGAAGATCTTCACTCCCCGGGATAGGGCCATGGCGATCGAGTCCGAGGGCCGGGCGTCCAGCTCCAGCTTCTTGTTGCCCTGGGAGATGAACACCCGCCCGTGGAAGACATCCTCGCGGACGTCGTCGATCCGGACCTCGGTGACCTGGCCCCCCAGCTTCTCCACCAACCGGTCCAACAGATCCTGGGCCAACGGGTGGGGGGACTGCTGGTGCGACAGCCTCAAGGCGATCGCCACCGCCGAACTCTCGTCCACGAAGATCGGCAGCACCGCGCCGGTCTCCTTGGCCACCAGCACCACCGCGTGGGTCGCCGCGGAGTGCAGCGGGACCACGTCCCGGACCTCCATCTCCATCAGCCGGTCGCAGGGGATACCGCCCTCCGCGCCGCAAGGCTTCTCGTTGCCGACGGGGATCACGCCCCGGGGCTGCGCGGCCACTGCGCTGGCGCCCAACGTGAGGTTCGGCAGCAGCAGCGCAGTGAAACCGACCAGCAGCGCCGCGACCAGCGACGCCAACCACAGGGTCAACTTGGAGGAGGTTTCCACCCTTTCAACTTAGGGATGGCGTCCGGGGGGGAGGCGGCCAGCTTCGAGGCTGGCCGGAGGGCAAACAGGCGGCCTGAAAGATCCAGCAACGCCAGAGCGTTACCTGTCTTCGTCCTCGTCCTCGACGTCCTCGTCTTCGTCCTCATCGGCGTCGTCGTCGAAGTCCAGCTCGTCGTCGTCCTCGGCCTCTTCCTCCTCCGGCTCCTCCTCGTCCTCGTCGGCCTCCTCGGACTCGATCGCCATGTTCACGGCGAACTTCTTCGAGAGGGCGGCAGCCTGGGCCAGCATCTCGGTGAGCGCGTTGGTGAAGTCCTCCACCAGGGCGCTGGGCGCCTTTGCGTCACAGTGGGGGCAAACGAGCTTCTCGGTCCCGTCGATGAGATCCTGGGCGTCGAGCTCGAAGCTCCCCTCGCACTTCTGGCAGATGAAGTCGATGGTCATGGGCGGGCGCGAATTAACCAGCCTCGTTGTGCCTGTCAATCGACTTGGGCGGGCAGGCGCGACTACCGTTTCCTCCCATGGAACTGCCCAAGACCGTCCTGCATGCGTTGCACCATCAGGCTGCGCGCCATCCGGACCGCTCGGCGCTCTGGTCCAGGAGGGAGGGGTACTACCTGCCGATCTCCTGGCGCGAGTACGCCGAGCGGGTGAAGCGGCTGGCGCTGGCCTTCCACGGGCTGGGCATCGCCAAGGGCGACGCGGTGGGGATCTTCAGCTTCAACCGGGAGGAGTGGGTGGTCTCCGATCTGGCGGCCATCGCCCTGGGCGCGGTGCCGGTGGGGCTGTACGCCACCCTCAGCCCGGAGCAGATCCAGTTCGTGCTGCACCACAGCGAGGCCAAGGCGGTGGTGGTGGAGAACCGGGCCATGCTGCAGCGGGTCCTGGAGGTCCGCCCCCAGCTGCCGCGGCTGCGCCACCTGATCCTGCTGGAGGTGGACGGCGGGGATTTGCCCGAGGGGGCGATCCCCTACGCGCAGCTGATCGAGCGGGGCCGGAACCAGGACGAGGCCCCCTACTGGAGCGCGCTCAACGATGCCCAACCGGACGACCTGGCCACCTTGATCTACACCTCCGGCACCACCGGGAACCCCAAGGGGGTGATGCTCAGCCACCGCAACCTGACCTGGACCTCGCAGAAGCTGGCGCAGGCGGCGGAGCTGGGGGAGGAGGAGATCGTCCTCTCCTACCTGCCGCTCTCCCACATCGCCGAGCAGCTGGCCACCATCCACCTGCCGCTGGTCCAGGGCGCGCAGGTGTACTTCGCGCAGAGCGTGGAGAAGATGCCGGAGAACCTCAAGCAGGTCCGGCCCACGGTGTTCTTCGGGGTCCCCCGGGTGTGGGAGAAGTTCAAGGGGCGCGCCGAGGAGCGGATGGCGCAGCTGCCGCCGCGCCGGGCCAGACTGCTGCGGTGGGCGCGGCGCACCGCCGCCCTTCGTACCGCCCTGAGCCTGGGCAATGAGCGGGTCCCCTGGACGCTGGACGCCCAGTACCGGCTGGCCCAGCGGCTGGTGTTCGCGCCAATGAAGGAGCGGATCGGCTTTGACCGCACCCGGGTGTTCATCACCTCCGCGGCGCCGATCGGCCGGGACGTGTTGGACTTCTTCGCCTCGGTGGACATCGTGCTGCGCGAGGTCTACGGCCAGTCCGAGGTCTCCGGGCCCACCACCCTCAACTCGCTGGACAGCACCAGGCTGGGGTCTTTGGGCCGGCCGATGATCGGGGTGGAGGTCCGGATCGCCGAGGACGGGGAGATCCTGGTCCGGGGCGAGAACGTCTGCCTGGGCTACTTCAAGGAACCGGAGGCCAGCTCGGAGCTGATCTCCGACGGCTGGCTGCACTCCGGCGACGTGGGGGAGTTCGACCCGGAGGGCTATCTGCGGATCACCGGCCGCAAGAAGGAGATCATCGTCACCTCCGGGGGCAAGAAGACCGCGCCGGCGCACATCGAGGGGCTGCTCAAGGCCATCGCACCGGTGGGCAACGCGCTGGTGGTGGGGGACAAGCGGAACTTCCTGGTGGCGCTGTTGGCGCTGGATCCGGAGAAGGCCCCCGGCTTGGCCCGTGAGAAGGGCTGGCCGGAGGATCTGCGCAACCTCTCCTCCGCCCCGCAGTTCCTGGCCTACCTGGACGAGCGGATCCGCACCGAGGTCAACGCGCGGCTCTCCAAGTTCGAGACCATCAAGCGCTTCGCGGTGCTCGCGCACGACTTCACCGTGGAGGGAGGCGAGCTGACGCCCACCCTCAAGGTCCGCCGCAAGGTGGTGGAGGAGAAGTACCGCGCCCAGATCGACGGGCTGTACGGGACGCCGGTGGAGCCCACCGCGATCTCCGAAGCCCAGAGAGGCTGAGCGGAAGCGACCGGGGGCAGCGGAGGAGACTCCCCGCTGCCCACCGGGAAGGGCGCGACTACCGGGCGGCGACCGGCTTGTAATCGCGCCGGGTGCTGCCCTGGTAGATCTGACGGGGACGGGCGATCTTCTGCTCCGGATCGTTCACCATCTCCTCCCACTGGGTCAGCCAGCCGACCGTGCGGGGGATGGCGAAGAGCACCGGGAACATCTCCACCGGGAAGCCCATCGCCTCGTAGATGAGGCCGGAGTAGAAGTCGACGTTGGGGTACAGCTTGCGGGACACGAAGTAGTCGTCCTGCAGGGCGATCCGCTCCAGCTCCAGGGCGATGTGCAGCAGCGGGTTCTTGCCGGTGACCTCAAACACCTCGTCGGCCACCCGCTTGATCACCTTCGCGCGCGGGTCGTAGCTCTTGTAGACGCGGTGACCAAAGCCCATCAGCTTCTTCTCGCCCGAGCCCGACTTCACCGCGTTGATGAACTCCGGGACCTTGGAGACGTGGCCGATCTCACGCAGCATCCGCAGCACCGCCTCGTTGGCGCCGCCGTGGAGCGGGCCGTAGAGGGCAGAGACGCCGGCGGAGACGGCCGAGAAGGGATCCACCTCCGACGAGCCCACCAGCCGGGTGGCGGTGGTGCTGCAGTTCTGCTCGTGGTCGGCGTGGAGGATGAACAGCACATCCAGCGCCTTCTCCAGGATCGGGTTGACCGTGTACTTCTTGGTCCCGATCTTCTTGAGCATCGCCAGGAAGTTGCCGACGTAGCTCAGCTCGTTGTCCGGGTAGACGTAGGGCAGCCCCATCAGGTGCCGGTAGGAGAACGCGGCGATGGTGGGCATCTTGGCGATCATCCGGAACATCTGGATGCGGCGCTTGGCGGGGTCCTTGATGTCCTTGGCCTCCGGGTAGAACGCGGAGAGCGCGGCCACCGTGGCGCACATCATGGTCATCGGGTGCGCGTCGTAGCGGAACCCCTCCATGAAGGACTTGATGTTCTCGTGGACGTAGGTGTGGTGGGTGATGGTGAAGACGAACTCCTCCGACTGCTTCGGAGTGGGGAGTTCGCCGTTCATGATCAGGTAGGCCACCTCCAGGAAGGTCGACTTCTCGGCCAGCTGCTCGATGGGGTAGCCCCGGTACTCCAAGATGCCCTGGTCACCGTCGATGAACGTGATCGAACTCTTGCAGTTCGCCGTGTTCAAGAAGGCCGGATCGTAGGTCATCAGACCGAAGTCCTTCTCGTCGGTCTTGATCTTCCGGAAGTCCATTGCGCGGACGCACCCATCCTGGATGGGGAGTTCGTAGGTCTTGCCGGTACGGTTGTCGGTGACGCTAAGGGTGTCCTTCGCCATAGAGGGCGGAATTGCATGGGCCGCCTCCCGCTTTCAACTAAAAAGAACCCGCTCAAATCAGCGAAATCACTGCCTTGGAACAGCGCCACCGACCCGTCGTCCTTCCCTCCGCCCGAACCGTGCGGATCCTGGTGCTTTTGGTGCTGGCGCTGGGCCTGCTTGCTCTCCGGTGGGCTGTCCGGGACCAGGCATCTCCCCAGGCGGCGATTGCGGGATTGCGGTCGATCCGGGACGAGTGGTGGGCGCTGCCCGCCTACGCCGGCCTCTATCTGTCGCTGACCACGGTCTTCTTCCCCGGGCTGGTGTTCCACCTGGCGTCGGGCGCCACCTGGGGCTTTCCGCTGGCCTCGGTGGTCAACGTCCTGTTGATGAACCTCTCCGCCTCGCTGCAGTTCTGGCTGGCCAGGACGCTGGGGCGGGAGCAGGTGGCGTCGCTGCTGCGGCGGTACGGGCTGCTCAAGCTGGACAGCGGGGCGCAGCAGCACGGTGTCCGGGCGATGATCGCCATCCGCGCCATCCCGCTGCCTTCGATGCTGGTCAACGCCAGCGCCGGGGTCTCCGGGATGCGCTACCGGGACTTCGTGATCGGCACCGGGATCGGCGCGCTGCCCTACATCCTGATCTACACCTGGTTCGCCGCCGCCATCGCCGACGGGGTGGCGGGCGCGGAGCAGAGGGCGCTTTTCCAGGGGGGGATCGCCGCAGTGGTGATCCTGGTGCTGGCGATCGTCCCCCGGCTGTGGGCGGCGCGGGTGAAGCGGGCGGCGGGGCTGAAGGCCACGGCCCCCCCTGACTCCGGGAGTTGAGGCCCCGCCACCGAGCCTTCGGGGGTGGCGCTGATCCAGCCCGTGGCGCCGCGGGCCCCTTCAGGGGTAGCCGCGTCAGTCGATGGACACGCCCAGCCGGCGCAGCTGCGTCCAGAAGCCGGGGAAGCTCTTGGAGACGCAGTCCGGCGAGGAGAGGGACAGCTCGGCGCCCAGGAGGCAGGCCACCACCGCCGCGGACATGGCCAGGCGGTGATCGCCGGTGGGATCAAACGCGATCCCCTCGGGCGCCTGCGCGGGCGGGAGCACCCGCAGCCGGTCCTCCTCCAACTCTGTGGTGCCGCCGGCCGCTTCCACCAACCGCTGGATCCCGGCGACCCGGTCGCTCTCCTTGGCGCGCAGGAAGGAGACGTCAGAGAGGAGGGCTTGGACCCCGGCGCCCACCGCCAGCGCGGCGACGGTAGGGAGCAGGTCCGGGCAGTGGCGCCCGGACGCGGTCAGCGGACCTTGGAGGGGGCCCTGCACCCGCAGCGTCCCGGGGCCGTCCGGTTCCACCCGGGCCCCGGCGCGGCGCAGGACCTCCACCATCTCCCGGTCGGGGTGGACCGAGTCCAGGTCCACCCGCAGCACCCGCCCGCCGGATTTCCAGGCCAGGGCCAGCAGGTAGCCCAGCGAGGACCAGTCTCCGGGGACCTGGAAGGAGGAGGGCGCCTGCTGCCGGCGCACCGTCCAATTGCGCCCGGCGCCCTCGACCGTGAACCCGGCGCGCCGCAGCCAGTCCACCGTCAGGTCCACATAGCCGCCGCTGGCCAAGGTTCCGGTGAGGGTCAGCGTCCAGGGCCGGTCCTCCTGGGAGGAGAGCCGGGCCGCCGCCAGCAGCAGGCTGGAGGCGAACTGGCCGCTCTCCGAGGCGTCGACCTGGAACCCGGCCTGGCCGGTGCGCTGGGCGCCGCGAAGCTCCAGCGGCCAGGGCTGGTGATCCTGGAAGGAGAAGCCGTGCGGGCCCAACGTGGAGGCCAGCGCCCCCAGGAGCGCCGAGCGGGGCCGCTCTCCCAGCCGGGGAGTGCCGGTGAAGCGGACCGTCCGGGAGGGCGGCAGCGCCGCCTGGGAGATCAAGAAGCGCAGCGGCGCTCCTCCGTCCGCGCAGTCGATCTCCACCGGGCCGGTCGCGTGCCGGAGGGTGGCCAGCCCGGCCCGGAGCACCCGGACGTCGGTGGGAAGCTGGTCGTCTGCGGGCAGGGAGAGAGGCGCGCCGGTGATGTCCGCCAGGATCAGCGCCCGTTGGGCGTCCGACTTGGAGAGCGGAGGTTCCAGGTCGGTGGCGGTCAGTCGGGTGGGGAGGATCCGCGCCACTCTTGAAGGAGCGGTGCTCATCCGCGCCACCTGGTGAGCAGGGCGCGCCACACCGGCAGCGGGACGTCGGTCACCGTGGTGGTGCCCGGCTGGGAGAGCAGCACCATCTTCAGCTGACCGGGCGCTGCGGCCTTCTTGTCTGCGGCCAGCACCCGGGCCACCTGGGCCGGGGTGGTGCGGGAGAAGATCCTGCGAAGCGCGGAGTGGGGAAGGATCCCGGCGCGGGCAGTGAGTGCGTCCTGGGTGGACAAGGACAGGGGCAGCGGGGTGATCCCCAACTCCACGCCCACCTCCAGGGCGCAGCGCATCCCCAGGCCCACCGCCTCCCCGTGGCTGACCCGAAAGCCGGTCACCGTCTCGATCACATGCCCGAAGGTGTGCCCGAAGTTCAGCACCCGGCGCAGCCCGGACTGCTCGTAGGGATCCTGGGCGCAGATCGCGTCCTTCAACTCCCGGGCATCCTGCAGCAGGGTCACCAACGGCGGCGTCCGCTCCGCGTAGCGGGCCCAGCGCCCAGCGTCGAGGGTCAGCGCCATCTTGTACGCCTCGGCCAGGCCCTCCCGGTGCTGACGCGCGGAGAGGGTCCCGAACAGCTCCGGGCAGATCCAGCGCTGGTGGCAGTAGTGGAAGACGCCCAGCGCGTTCTTCACCAGGGCGCGTCCGGTCCCCGCATGCACCGCGCCCTTGCCGCCGAGGCTGCTGTCCACGGCCGCCAGCAGGGTGGAAGGGACGTGGATCAGCGGCACCCCGCGCTTGAACAGGTGCGCAAAGACTGTGGCCAGATCTCCTATCGTCCCGCCGCCAATCGCCAGCACGGTGGTGGTCCGGGGCACGGTCAGCGTCCGCGCCGCCAGCCTCTCCAGCACCGGGGTGGACTTGGTCGGCTCTCCGGCCGGCAGCGGGATCACCAGCGCGGCCCGGGGCCGGACCGCTGCCAGCACCTGGGGATGCAGCCGGGCCACCTTGCGATCGATGATCACGATCGCGCCCGGCGGCAGCTTGCGCGCCAGGGACACGAAGGAACCGGTGAGATCGACGGTGGGCCGGTGGGCACCCGGCGCGGGGGGCGGGTTCGCCGAAGCGTCCTCCGGGATGGCGGCGGACCTCTCCACAGCGCGGGAGCTCATGCCTGGTGCGGCCTCGCCAGCGCCAGCAGCCACAGGTCCGCCAGCACCAGGGAGACCATCGCCTCCAGGATCGGCACTGCGCGGGGGAGCACGCACGGATCATGGCGCCCGGCCTTGGCGGTGTCTCCCAGGGTGGCGGGCGGCTTGAACAGCACCCGCATCGTCAGCGGTTCGCCGTTGGAGAGCCCGCCCTGGATGCCGCCGTAGGGATCGGTGCCCTGGTGGAAGGCGCGCCCGGAGAGGGTGAGCCGTTCGATCAGGTCCTCTGGACCGAAGAACACCCCGCAGGTGGCGCCCACCCCGTCCACCGCCGAGGCCAGCCGCGCCTTGAGCTTGCCGAACACCGGCTCCCCCAGGCCGACCGGCAGCCCCTCCACCCGCACGTCGATCGCTCCGCCGTAGCTGTCTCCCGACGCCTTGGCCGCGGTGATCAGCTCTGCCATCTGCTCCGCGGCCAGCGGATCAGGACAGCGGGTGAGGTGCCGGTCCACCAGCTCCCGGGTGGGGTTGGCCGGTGCGCGGCTCTTCAGTGGCCCCACCTGGGAGACCCAGGCCACCGTGCGCAGCTTCGGCAGCTCACGCTCCATCAGCGCCTCGGCGATCCCTCCGGCGATCACCCGGGCCACCGTCTCCCGGGCGCTGGTCCGTCCGCCCCCGCGGTGATCGCGGTGCTTGAACCGCTCCCGCCACACCCGGTCGGCGTGTCCCGGACGGTCGGTGGATTTGAGCGAGTCGTAGTCCCCGGAGCGCTGGTCCTGGTTGCGGATCAGCGCGGCGATCGGGGTTCCCAGGGTCTTGCCCTCGAACACCCCGCTGAGCACCTCCACCTGATCCTTCTCCTGCCGGGAGGTGGTCAGCGCGGATTGACCGGGGCGGCGGCGATCCAGCGCCGCCTGGATCCGCTCGGTGGCCAGCACCACCCCCGCGGGGCAGCCATCCACCACCGCTCCCAGCGCGGGTCCGTGGCTCTCGCCAAACGTGGTGACCCGAAACAGCTCTCCGAAGGTGTTCAAACCGCGTTCTCCCAGTGGCTGCGTTGTGCCCGTGCCTGGGCGATGAACCAGCGTGCCCCCAGCCGCAGCGGGGTGCCTCCGCAGGCGGTGATCGCCGCGGAGATGACGTGGGCGGCGGCGCCATAGGCGATGATCGCCACCTGGGTTCCCGGCGCGAAGCTCAACCCCTGCGGCGGAGCCACCCGCGGAGGCCAGGTCCAGACGCAGTGGGTGCGCAGGGTGTGGCCCGCCTCCTCCCGCTTGACGGTCAGCGCGCTGATCCCCAGCCCCTGCGCCGCCAGCCGCAGCGCGGCCGAGGCGCCGCCGTCCCCCAGCAGGGTGACCCGGGCGCCCAGCCGCTCCAACACCGCGCGGGCCCCGTCCACGTCGGTGTTGAAGGTCTCCCACCCGGACCCGGTGCGCACCAGGGTGTTGACAGCCTCCAGCTTCGAACCCAGGTGCCGGGCCAGCCGGAGCTTGAACGGGCTGGTCACCGCGAAGCCGCGGTAGTGGGGGCGCAGCGCGTCCACCAGCGCCTCTACCGGTGCGTCCTCCGGCAGATCGACCCGATCAAAGGGCTGGGTATGGATCCGCGGAGAACGCGAGCCGTCGATCACGGTGCCCAGGATCCCCAGCCGGCCGCCGGGGCGGGTGTTCCTGGTGGCCCGCACTGCGTCGTCCAGCAGGCGCTGCCCGGAGGCCGCCCGCCAACGCGGGGTGGCGGCCACGTAGTCCAGCGCGTTGCGCTCGGAGAGGGCGGCGCGGAAGGGGAGGGCCAGCGCGCCGGTGGCCAGCACAGTCACCCGCTGGGGCCCGAAGCGGGCGATCAGCCGGGACTGCGTCTCCAGCAGGCGGCCGGCGGACGGAACCTCCCCCAGCGGCTCCACGTGCTTGATCAGCGTGTCCGGCGGCAGCGGCGCCTGCGCCCAACGGGCTTCGGCGTCCCCGGGAGTCAGCGGACCTGGGGCATGCAGCGAGACCAGTGATCCTTGGGAGGGAAGTTCGCGATCGACCAGGTGGGCCACCGCCAGCCAGGACTCCGGAATCGGGACTCCCCGTTCGGCCACCAGCAGCGGCAGGTGCGCGGCCAGCGCCGCGGCCTCCACCGCGGGCCCGGGATGGAGGTCGGTTCGCAGCTCCAAAAGCTGCGCCCCCTTCGCTCGCGCCTCGCGGGCGAACTGCAGGGCGGCCTCGCCGATCACTCCCGGGGGCAGGGTCACCACCCGGCGGGCGGTCACGCGTCGACCGCCGCGCGCAGAAAGTCCCCCAGGTGGATGGCCGGGGACTCAAGGTGTGCCGCCTCCCGCTCGAAGAACACGGACCGGATCTCCTCCTCCAAGGTGAGTTCGGGACGAAGCCTGGGCCGGGTCGTGTCCTGGAGCAAGCGGGACCGACAGGTCTCGAAGCTGATCGGCACCAGCACCGCCACGTGGGGCAGGAGCAGCTCGCCGTGCAGGAAGAGGAAACCGCCCCCGGCGGCGACCACAGCGGGAGGCTGGAGGCCCTGGAAGGTGGACCGTTCAGCAGAGCGGAAGGAGACCGGATCCTCGCGCACCCAGTCCAAAAGCGCGCGCCCGTGGATCCGGGCAATCTCCTCGTCCAGGTCCACCCCCGGCCGCTCCAGCAGTTCACCCACCAGGGGGAGCAGGGTGGTCTTTCCGGCGCCGCGCTGGCCGACCAGCACCAGCTGCTGGGAGGAGGAGGGGAGGGCCACCGAAGGGGGCCGACCAAACCGGCGCAGGGTCTCGGGGACCACCGCCGGGTCCAGCGCCTGGAGGATGCGCTGGGCGAGGCGCGCTCTAGCGGACGACCCCGACATAGACATAGGCCATCCCGGAGGTCAGCGGGTGCGCGTCGAAGCGGGAGAAGGCGCCCGCCTGCTCCATCAGCGCCAGGAAGTTCTTGCCGGCGGGGAACTGGGCCGCGGTCCTGGGCAGATACTCGTAGGCGGCGCGGTTGCCGGTGATCAACCCGCCGATGAAGGGCATCACCACCCGGCTGTAGAACTTGAAGCCCCAGCCGAACACTCCGCGCGGCTGGCCGAACTCCAGCACCATCACCCGGCCTCCGGACTTCACCACCCGGGCCATCTCCTGCAGACACTTGACCGGATCGTCCACGTTCCGGATTCCAAAGGAGATGGAGGACACATCGTAGGTCTGGTCCGGGTAGGGCAGCGCCATTGCATCCGCCACCTCGAACTTCACCTCCACCCCCGCCGCCTGGGCCTTGGCCGGGCCGGGGATCAACATCTCGGCGCAGAAGTCGGTGCCGGTCACCTCCCCGGAGGCGCCCACGGTCTTCTTGAACGCGATCGCCAGGTCACCGGTGCCGGTGGCGCAGTCCAACACCGCCATCCCCGGCTGGGCGCCGGAGAGCCGGATCGCGCTGCGGCGCCACAGATGGTGGATGCCGAAGGAGAGCACCGAGTTGGTGACGTCGTACTTCGGCGCGATCGACGAGAACATCTGACGGACTTCCACGCTCATCCCCGCACTCCTGACGCCGCCGGCTGCCACAGTTCGCGTTCCACCGCGCCCAGGACCGGGCGCAACCTGCGCATCATGCGGTCTCCAGACGAACGGAGTTCAAGACGTTTTGAACTCCTTGATGCATGTATAGCCGGAATGCCTTAGAACACAACCCGAATGGCGGACGCGCTCTCAGCAGAAAAGGGCTCCTTCGCGGCAGTGACGATGGACGTCGCGGCCGGGTTGGACGTGCTTTCCGCGAGCGTCGCTTCTGGACTCGAGCTGATGGCCTACTGGGAGCAGCCGCAGACAGGGCTGGCTGCCGCGGCGCTGGGCTGCGTCGCGGTGCGCACCGCCGCCGACGCCGCCTCCACCCATTCGTTGATCGCGCGGCTGGCGGGGGACGACGAGGTCCACTGGCAGGGCACTCCCACCGACCTGGGACCGTGGTTTGGCGGCGTGGCCTTCGATCTGGGGCGCACTCCGAGCGGCGCCTGGGCGGGGTTCCCGGTCTCCCGCTGGATCCTGCCGGAGCTGCTGCTGGTCCGCAGTGGGGACCGGGTCCAGCTGGTGGGCTTCGCCGCCTGCCCACCGGACGCGCTGTCGGGCACCTTCCGGGACCTGGCAAGCAAGCTCGGGGCAGTGGCGCCCCGGCTGTCGGGTCCGGCGCGCTTCCGCGATACCCCCGGGGTCCGGGTGCAGAGTGAGGACCGGTCCGGCTGGGAGAAGCTCCTGCAGTCGGCGCTGCGGGCGATCAACGGGGAGCGGCTGCAGAAGGTGGTCACCGCGCGCGCGGTGCGGCTGGAGTGTGGAGGGCCGGTGCCGGTGCCCACCGTGCTCAACCGGTTCCGCCAGACCTCGCCCGGGTGCACCACCTTCATGGTCCGCGGGGAGGATGGCTCGGCCTTCCTGGGCGCCACCCCGGAGCTGCTGTGTGCGGTGGATCAGGAGCGGGTGGAGACGGTGGCCCTGGGGGGATCGCGGCTGGGCGAGGATCCCAACTGGCCCACCGACAAGGAGCTGCGCGAGCACCGGGCGATCGTGGATGGGATCTCCCTGGGTCTGGGGCCGCTGTGCGCCGAGCTGAACGTCTCCCTTGCCCCGCGCGAGCTGCGCCTGCCCACCCTCAGCCACCTGCACACCCCGATCCGCGGGAAGCTGCGGCCGGAGATCAGCGTGGCGGAGGTGGTGCGCGCGCTGCATCCCACTCCTGCGGTGGGCGGCGCGCCGCGGGCCCGGGCGCTGGAGTTCCTGCGCGAGCAGGAGGGCCTGGAGCGCGGCTGGTACGCGGGCGCGGTCGGCTGGGTGGGTGCGCGTCGCGCCGAGCTGCGGGTGGCGCTGCGCTGCGTGCTGGTGCGCAACGACCTTGCCCAGGTGTTCGTGGGCGCGGGGATCGTGGCCGGCTCCGACCCGACCGCCGAGTGGAACGAGACGGTGGTCAAGGCCCAGGTGGCGCTCTCCGCCCTGGGCGTGGTGGAGGTCCGGCGTGCGTCGTGAGGGGCTCAACGCGCTGTGGTCGCGCGCGATGGTGGAGGAGTGGGTCCGCTCCGGGTTGCAGCACGCGGTGATCTGTCCGGGCAGCCGGTCCACCCCGCTGGCGCTGGCGCTGGCGGAGGCCACCGGGCTGCGCTGCTGGTCGGTGGTGGATGAGCGTTCGGCGGCGTTCTTCGCCCTGGGGCTGGCCAAGCAGACCGGCACCGCGGCGGTAGTCGTGTGCACCTCCGGCAGCGCCGGCGCCCACTTCTTCCCGGCGGTGATCGAAGCGGCGATGGGGCAGGTGCCGCTGCTGGTGGTGACCGCGGATCGGCCCCCGGAGCTGCACGGGTGGGGCGCCCAGCAGTCCATCCCCCAGCAAGACCTCTACGGCGGGTACTCCCGCTTCTTCGCCGACCTCCCGGTCCCGGAGGCCCGCACCGAGTCGGTGCTGCACCTGCGGGCCACAGCCGCCCAGGCCTTCGCCACCGCCCACCGCGCCCCCCGAGGGCCGGTCCACCTCAACGCGCCCTTCCGCGAGCCGCTGGCGCCGGAGGAGGACCCGGCCCCGCTGCCGCCGCTCTCCGCGCTGGCCCTGGACG
>JALYOC010000137.1 GCA_030857095.1 Myxococcota bacterium
GCGGGACGCTCTTCACGGGCGCCGCGTGCGGGACGCTCTTCACGGGCGCCGCGTGCGGGACGCTCGTCACGGCCTCCTCGGGGAGCCCCACGAGCGGGACGCTCGTCGCGGGAGGTGCGGGGGCTACCCCGGGGAGGACGCTCGTCGCGTCCGGCGCGATCGCCAGCCCTGGGAGGCCGCGCCCGGTCACCGGAGCTGCCGCCTGCCCGCCGATCACTGCCCTTGTTTCCTCGCCCTGAACGCATGGCGAGCCTTCTGCCTGATGCGGCGCCTACCTACAACGCCTTGTTGGCGGCGGTGATGGTCAGTGGCACAGACAGCTTCTTCACCTGCCGAGCGCACAAGGTGTCGGTGCAGATGAAGAACGTCAGGTTGGCGTCCAGTGTCCCCTGCCCCGGCGTCACCGCGGTGTAGACCGCCTCGAAGCGGGGATTGGGATACTTCTGCCCCGGCGTGGGCTTCTCCAGCGAGTCCGCCAGGGTCAGCCGGGCCTTCTCCGGGGTGGCGTTGGTGCCGGACAACTCCAGCCGCAGCGGGGCCTCGTCGGAAACGTGGGCTCCCTGCTTGGCAGTGATGGAGATCAGCAGCCTGGCCTTTTCACCTGCCTCCACCCGGGCGGAAGCCACCTCGGTCTTCACCTCGTACAGCGAGGCCGGATCGGGCGCGTCCCCTGCCCAGGCAGCCAGGGACAGCGCGGTACCAGCCAGGAGAAGGGTGCGGGAGAGCAGGTGCATGGGGGGCCTTGAACGCACGGTGGACGGGATATTACCCCACAAGCTTTACGAGGAGGCCGCCCGCCGTCCGGGCCCCCGCCGCTTCGAACCGGTGCTCGCCTGGGTGGCCAGCTCCTCGGCCCGCTCAATCACCAGGGCGGCCAGGTCGATCCCGCAGGCCTCTTCCATCTCCGGGAGGGCGGGCGAGCTGTTGACCTCGAAGACCTTGGGGCCCTCCTTGACGTCCAGCAGGTCCACCGCGGCCACCTCCAACCCCACCAGGGCGGCGGTCTTCTCCGCGGCGACGCGCTGGGCGGCGGAGATCTCACACTTCTCCAGCCGGGCGCCACGCTGCAGGGTCTGGCTCAGCCGCCCCACCCGCGGACGGCGGCGGACGGCGGCCACCGCCTTGCCCCCCACCACCAGTACCCGGACGTCCTGTCCCGACTTCTTCACGTACTGCTGGATGATCAGGTTCTGCCCCAGGCCCAGGATCGCCTCCAGGGCAGCCTCCAGCGACTGCAGGCTCTCGCAGACCATCACCCCGCGCTTCTCCTGCCCCTGCAGCAGCTTGACCAGCACCGGAACGCCGCCCACCAGGCCAACCATCGCCTTGAGGTCGGCGGCGTTGCGGGCCATCACCGTGGCCGGGATGTCAATCCCGTTGGCGGACAGCAACTGCAGGCAGCGCATCTTGTTGCGGGCCTGGGCAATCCCCTGGGCGGTGTTCAACTGGGGGATCTCCTGCATCGCGAACTGGTTCACCACCGCCAGGCCATAGGCGGAGATGGACTGGGCGATGCGGGGGATCATCACGTCCGAACCGGGGATCTTCTTGCGGCGGTAGTAGAGATTGGCCGCCCGCCCGTCGAGGTGCATCTCCACCTCCAGCGGGTTGAAGACGCGCACCCGGTGACCACGCGCCACCGCGGCCTCCACCAGGCGGCGGGTGGAGGGGATGGAAGGGGCCCGGGAGAGGATGGTGAGGCGCACGGGGCGCCTTCTACAGCGACTGCAGGACGCGAATCTCGACAGTCACCTTGTTCTCGGGCGTGGCGTTCGAAACAATCGAGCAGGTCTCGCCCACCAGGGTCACCATGCCGGGAGTGAAAGTGAAGGTGTCCGGCCCGACGCTCAGGCGCCGCCGGAGCGACTCTCCCTGGGTGAGGTAGACCACGATCAGCCGCTCGTCGTTGTTCTCCGGGTTCTGCTCGATGGTGTACTCGCAGGGGTTGCCGAAGGTGTCTGCAATCGCCGCCAGGGCGCTGGCCAGATCTGCCCGGTTGCTGGCCTGGAAGTACTTGGTCACGCTGCAGGTTCCGTCTGCCTGACAGGTCTCTCCGCCCGGACAGGCGGGAGAACCTCCATCGGTGTTGCAGGAGCGGGGGAAGCCACCGGCCACGGCCATGGCGTTGAGCACCTCGGGCGCGTTCCCCCCCACCAGGTCGGCGCCAAAGCCCACGACCACGGTACGGATGTCGGTGGCGCGGTCGGTGTCGCGGGCACCGATGATGGCCTGCACGGTGGCCGTCTGGTCCAGGCAGCCTCGGGTGGCGTTGGATCCGCTGCAGACCCCGCCGGACAGGGTGCAACGACAGGCCGGATCCGGGGCAGGCGTGGCGTGGTTCGGATTGCAATTCGGAAGCCCATCGGTGAGCACCAGGATCAGGTCCTCCCGATCCAGGCCGTTCAGGTCCGACAGCGCGGCCAGGGCGCTGACGCTGCCTCCGGTCGGCGTTCCACCGCCTGTGCTGGTGTCGCTGCCGCTGACCCCGACGGAGCTGATTCCCTGGATCACGTTGTTGATCTGGCTGGCGGTGGCGATCATCGACGCCGCGTCGTCGTCCGACTGGTTGATCGGCACCATTACCTTGGACACTCCCTCCACCGCGCCGCAGGTGGCGTTGGTGGGGTAGACCGTCAACCCCATTCGCGCCACGTCTCCACGGGTGCTGAGGAAGATGTCCATTGCCCCCTGCAGTTCACTCCACCGGGTGGGACAGGTGGAGGTGTTGCAGGGATCCGTCTTGCCGACTCCGCAGGTGCCTCCATCGGCAATCCCGCAATCGGGGTCGCTTCTGTCGGCGGGCAAGTCCATCGACCCGGACTTGTCCACCATCAGCATCAAGTTCGGCTTGAGCGCCCTTCCGAACCGGGTATCCGTCTCGGAGTACTGCTGAAAGGTCAGCGGCACCACCGGCTCGAAGTCGTAGACCTGGCAACCGGCGGCGATGCCCACCACCGCGCCGAAGCCGAAAGCTGCCAGCACTGCCTTGTTGAACGAGCGCATTGCGATTCTTCCTGTTGCCGGAGTTCCAAGAGGTACGTCTTGCCGCGCACCATAGCCGAACTGCCGGCAAACGGCTGGGGGATCCCCGCATCTGCGACGAGCGCGGGCGAGTCGCTGTTATTGCTGTTTTTGACGTGATTGCCGGGACGGGTCGCCGACCCACCCCCGAACCCTTCGGCGCCCTGGTGATGGTCACCGGCCCGACGGTGATCAACCCACTGCTGAGGCGGATCCGGGTGAGTTCGCCGGTGCAGACCGTGCTGGAGGCCGAGGGGATCCTGGTGGACGCAGTGGGCGCGCTGGCCGCGGTGGTGATCCTGGAGTTCGTGCTGGGCCCGACCAGTGAAGGTGCGGTGGTGAGCGGGGTGGCCGGGTTGGCGCAGCGGTGGGCGGTGGGTCTGGGAGTCGGCGCAGTGGGAGGGGGCCTCATCGGCCTGGCCTTCCGCACCCGGGTCCTTCCGGAGGGACTGGGGAACGCGTTCGCGCTGGCGTTCGCGACCGGAGTGTTCGCGACCTCCAACCACTTCGCCTCAGAGAGCGGAATCGTGGCGGTGATCACCGCGGGGATCATCGTCGGAAACCTGGGAGTGGAGGAGCACCGTGAGCTCCTCGACTTCAAGGAGCAGCTCAGCGTGCTCCTGGTGGGGCTCCTGTTCGTGCTGCTCGCCGCCGACGTGAAGCTCACCGACGTGACCGCCCTGGGACTCCCGGCGGTGGGAGTGGTGCTGGTCTTGATGTTCGTGGTGCGGCCGGTGGCGGTCCTGGCCAGCACCGCCGGATCCTACCTCTCCACCCGCGAGCGCCTCTTCATCTCCTGGCTGGGACCTCGCGGAATCGTCGCGGCTGCGGTGGCGTCGCTGTTCGCGCAGCGGCTGGAGGCCAATGGGATGGAGGGAGGCGCGGCCCTCCGTTCGCTGGTGTTCCTGGTGATCGCGATGACGGTGGTGGTGCAGGGTGCCACCGGGGGGCTGGTGGCGCGCTGGCTCCATGTCCTGAGAAAGGACGACTTCGGGGTGGTGCTCCTGGGAGCCAACCCCTTCTCCCGTCTGCTCGCCAAAACGCTGAAGGAGCTTGGCGAGGAGGTGGTGCTAGTGGATCTGAACGCGGAGCACTGTCGCGTCGCGGAGGACGCCGGGCTGAAGGTGGTCTTCGGCAACGCGATGGACGAGCGCACCCTGCTCCGGGCCCAGGTGGACACGCGGAGGGCCTGCGTGGCCGCGACCGGCAACGAGAGCGTGAACCTGCTCTTCGCGCGCACGCTGCGCCGGCTGTTCAAGGTCCGACGGACACTGACGCTGGTCCACCGCGACCGGCTGGGGGTGCGGATCGAGGACGTTCGGGCAGCGCATGCGGAGGTGCTCTTCGGGCGGCCCATTGACCTGGACGACTGGGCCGCGCGCGCCCAGCGAGGCGAGCTGACCTCGTTCCAACTCACCACCACCCACGAGGGCGCGCTCCAACCCTGGCTCAAGGAGGCGCCGGAGTCGCTGTTTCTCGCCTTCTGCTGGCGCGCGGGCTCCCGCGTGGACCTGGTGGGAACCGAGACCACGTTGCCCCGGGACGCTCAGCTGGTGTTGCTCGCCGCCACGGCGGATGCCGAGGAGGCCAAGGGGTGGCTCTCGCGGCAGCCTCTCTTCCATGTCGAGGTGCCCGCCGCGGCCTCAGCCTGAACCCTCGTCCTGCCAGCAGGGCCCCACCAGGGCTTCGCCCCAGTGCTCACACCAGCCGTCTGGGGATGAACCACCGCTGCGAGCCGGCGCTCCTGACCCCATCCGCGCCTGGGCGAGGCGGCGGCTCCAGTTATCGGGGTGACCGTTCCAGGCGCAGTGGTGGCAACCCGGCCAGCTCCACCGTGGCCGACGCGATTGAGATCTCCGCCTGGTCGAACGCCCGGAGCACCTCCCGACTCAGGCGGTCCTTGACCTCGCGGACGCCGTGGTCCTCGACGATGAAGCGGACTGTCAGCTCCAGCCAGTTGTCGGTGAGCCGGTAGTACACCCGGGGCGCTAGCTCCGAGGCCTTCACGAAGTAGCGGCGCTGCATCTCCGCCAGCGCGACGTTGCTCAGGGCGGCGACGTCAACGGTCAGCCTCCTGGTCGCCTCGAGGAGGATCTGCTCGGCCCGGTCGCGATCCGAGCGGTACTTGATCGGAACGCTGAGTTCCTCCCAGATGTAGGGAAAGTCCCGGGTATAGTTGAAGACCGGCTCGTCGAAGATCTTGGCGTTGCTGACGGTGACGACCCGGCCAGTGTACTGGCGGCTCTGGACCCACATCGCCGGCTCGGCGCCCTGAACGGGTGGGGGCTGGCCCATCTCCATGATGGTGGTCTGGATGAAGTCCAGGGCGATCACGTCGCCGCGCACGCCTCCCATCGTGATCCGGTCACCGAGGTTGAAGTTCTTTCCCCGCAGGATGACGAAGTAGCCGGCCAGGGCGCTGACTACCTTCTGCAGCGCGAAGGCGAGGCCCGCGGTCACCAGCCCCAGCGCGGTGGTGAGCCGGGTGGGATCGTCGAACCAGACCGAGACCAGGCCGACGAGCAACAGCAGCACCGTGCCCAGCCGGATCGCCTGCCGGGCCCAGAAGACCGTCCGCAATTCAGCCCGGCGCTGGAGCAGCCGCCCGACGACGGCCTGCAGCAGACGACCCGCGCTGAACAACAGGACCACCAGCGCGAGGGTGAACAGCAGCTTGGCCGCGTTCTCGCGGTTGGCTCCCACCAGCTTCACGCCGAAGAGCTCCACCGCCCGGTTCGGACCTACCAGACGAAACACCTCGTCCATCGGCCGCTCCCTTCTCCCCGAGAATTCGGGCGCTCCCAGACGTAGCTCAGCTCGCGCCGGTCCCCGAGCACTCTTCTGGGGCAATGATGGGGAGTGGAAGGTCGCCGCTGGTCGGCCCCCGGAGGCGGCTGCGCAGCGCCCCTTTCGGCAATGGATGGGGACGCAACCAGGGGGATTTCAAGAGGTCCACCCGGTCGGCTATAAGGGACGGGTCCTTGATCAACTTCGAGCGGGAAGAGGCCGAACTCCAGGCCGCGGTGGGGCTCTCCTCGGAAGCGATCCTGTCCGGGCTCGATGCGTCGAGCGCGCGACGGCTCGCTGACGTGCGGCAGCGCTTTGACTGCTATCTGGCCGGGCAGGACCTCCGCCTCTCGGGGCCCCAGCGGCTGGAGAGGGACCGGCTGGACTCGCTGCTGCAGCACCTCTACGGGGACTCTGGCCTGCTGCTTCGCGCCGGCGCCCTGCTCTCCTTGCGGGATCGGCTGTTCCGGATCTCCGCGCTGGCCCCCCGCTGCATGGCCACCCCGGAGGCCAGCGATCGACTGCGGCGGGAGGCGCTGCTGGCCCGGACCTTCACCCGGGAGCAGGTGCTGCGCTCCCCCACCCCCAACGGGGCGCGGATCGCGGAGCTGGTGACCCGGGTCTCGCAGTCGGTCACGCAGTTGGATCGGTTCTGCGCCTCGCTGAAGCTGCGGGACACCGAGCGGACCACCCACCGCCGGGCGCTGGGGCTGTACTCGGTCTCCGACGTGGCGGTTCTGGGGAACGAGCCAAAGAGCCTGGCGGAGGGGATCGCCTTCGTGCTCCGCCGGCTGGCGGATGCCTCCTACATCCGGCAGGCCACCGGGAAGCTGGACACCCTGTGTGGCGACCATGCGGGGTCGATAAGGGACCTGCTGTGGGACGCCGCGGAGGCGGGCTACGGGCGGCGGGAGACCCCGGCCACGTTGCGGGAGCTGACCGAGCTGGATCAGGTGCTGGAGGCGCTGCGCTCCAAGCTCACGGATGCGGCGGTGGATGCGGCCGAGCGGTGCGCGGGGATCGCGCAGCTCTATGCCTTGGTGGCCTCCTCCCGGGCGGCGGACGCGGCCAATGAGATCGAAAGTGCGTTGGCGCCGATCAAGGACACCGTGATCGAAGGCATCGGCGCTGAGGGGAGGGGCTGATGGCCTGGTCCACTGCGTATCTAGGTGCCTTCCTGTTCGGCCTGATGTTCGTGGCCACCACCACCTTGCTTGGCCACTTCGGCGGCGGGGGGGACGGTGCAGGCCACGGAGATGCCGATGCCGGCGACCTGGCCCATGACATGTCGGATGGGGTCCAGGGCGCGCACTTGCCCGTCTTCTCCCCTTCGGTGCTGGCGGTGTTCGTCACCGTGTTCGGGGCCAGCGGCTATGTGCTCACCCAGCACCTGGGCGTCACCGATCCGCTGCTCCACGTCTCCGGGGCCAGCGCCCTCTCCCTGGCCAGCGGCCTCTCGGTGGCCTGGTTCATGATGAAGCTGATGCAGGTGGCGGAGACCAACTCCTTTTCCAGCCACGCCTCGGTGGTGGGTTCCACCGTGGAGGTCACCCAGGCGATCCGCGGCAAGGAGTTCGGCGAGATCGCGTATCTGGCCGGCGGCGCGCGGCAGACGCTGATCGCCAAGAGCCTCCATGAGGAGAGCTTCGACCAGGGGGCCTTCGTGCAGGTGGCCAGCGTGGTGGACGGCACCGCCCTGGTCGGCCCGGTGGGCTCGGAGTCCCTGATCCAATCCGCAGTCTCGCCGGTTGCCACCGGCACTCCCGTTCATTCAATCCAGCAGAAAACCCGTTGACTGCCTTCGAAGGGAACCTACGACCATGCCTACGAACCTACCCTGGGAACTGATGGCCGGAGGAGCCGGCGGCGCTGTCGCCCTTTTCCTCTATGTGCTGCTCACCCGGTACCGGAAGGTTGGCCCCAACGAGGCGCTGATCATCTCCGGCTGGCGCGGAGAGCGCGGGCGCGGCTTCCGGATCCGCAAGGGGGGAGGCACCTTCGTGATGCCCTTCCTGGAGGAGGCCAAGACCCTCTCCCTGGAGGTGATGACCATCCACGTCCACACCCCGGAGGTCTACACTCTGCGCGGGGTGCCGGTGCAGGTGGACGGCATCGCCCAGATCAAGATCGACAGCTCGGATGAGGCGCTGATCGGCACCGCCGCCGAGCAGTTCCTGGGGCGCAGCGGCGCGGACGTGATGAACGTGGCGCTGCAGACGGTGGAGGGCCACCTGCGCGCCATCCTGGGCACGATGGAGGTGGAGGACATCTACAAGGACCGCGAACAGTTCGCGGCCAATGTGGCCAAGGTCTCCGCGTCTGACTTCAAGAACATGGGCCTGAAGATCGTCTCCTTCACGCTCAAGGACATCAAGGACGCCCACGGCTACCTGGACGCGCTGGGCAAGCCCCGGCTGGCGGAGGTCAAGCGCGACGCGGCGGTCCGCGAGTCGATGGCGCTGTCCGAGGCGCAGATCGCCCAGGCGGAGGCCAACCGGAACGCGTCGATCAAGAGCGCCCAGGCCCGCAAGGACGGCGAGATCGAGCGCTTCAAGGCGGAGGCGCAGATCGCCGAGGCCTCCCGGGACTTCGAGCTCAAGCGCGCCGACTACCAGGCGGCGGTGAACGAGAAGAAGGCCACCGCGGATCTGGCGTACGACCTGCAGCGCTACAAGACCAACCAGTTGGTGAAGAAGGAGGAGATCCAGGTCGCTACGGTGGAGAAGGAGCAGCAGATCCAGGTCCAGGAGCGCGAGATCCTGCGCCGCCAGAAGGAGCTGGAGGCCACCGTCCAGAAGCCGGCCGAGGCCAAGCGGTCGGCGATGGCGGCGGAGGCGGACGCGGAGAAGTACAAGCTGACCGCGGAGGCGCAGGGTCGCGCCGAGGCCCAGCGCGCCCAGGGTCTGGCGGAGGCGGAGGTGATCCTGGCCCGGGGCAAGGCGCAGGCCGAGGCCGCCCGGCTGCTGGGTGAGGCGGAGGCGGAGGTGATCCGCGCCAAGGGTCTGGCCGAGGCGGAGTCGATGCGGAAGAAGGCCGAGTCCTACCAGAACTACGGCGCGGCGGCGGTCACCGAGATGTTCACCCAGATGCTGCCCCTGCTGGCCAAGGCGGTCGCCGAGCCGCTGTCCAAGCTGGACCGGATGACTGTGATCTCCACCGGCGGGGATGGCGCCAACCAGGGCACCGGGTCGGCGCGAATCACCCAGGATGTGGCGACGATCATGGCGCAGCTTCCGGCGGTGGTGGAGTCGCTGTCCGGGATCAGCCTCAAGGACATCGTGGGGCGGATCCCCGGGCTGGTCTCCCAGTCCCCTTCGGCGCCCTCGCCCACCGAGACCGCCGCCGAGCGGGTGCAGATGGCCGCCAAGGGCGCGAAGTAGTCGAGGCCCGCCATGGCTGCGATCGAGCTGCTGCTGGAGCGGAACCGGAGCGCGCAGAGGGCGTTCGCCGGAGCCTCGTGGCCAAAGCTGTGCATCGTCACCTGCGACGACGCCGGGCTGACCGGACAGCTGGAGCAGGTGCTGGGCCTGCAGGCGGGGGACGCGGTGATCCTGCGCCTGCCGGCCGGTGGGGGCGCGCTCTCCACCGAGGTGGTGCAGCGGGCGGTGGCCAAGGCGGTCTACGTGGATGGGTGTGATGAGGTGCTGGTCCTCAGCCACTCTGGCTGCTCGCTGTACAACCTCTCCGCCTCCACGTTGATCGAGGCCCTGGCCCGCCACGGGGTCAGCCGCTCCGCGGTGCCGATGGATCTGCGGGAGCTGGTGGGCGCCGGGCAGGACCCGCGGGAGGCGGTGCGGATGTCGGTGGAGGCGCTGCGCCGGTGTGCCTACCTGCCGGAGGCGTTCTTGGTCCACCTGGGACACCTGGAGGAGACCACCGGGGAGTTGGTGCTGGTGGAGCACGGGGAGAAGTACCGGGTGGCCCGGGGGCAGGCGCAGTCCCAGGGCGGGGTGGGCGGCTACCAGTCCGGTCCCACCCAGCTGACCGATCCCCGGGTCCAGGAGCTACCCGCCATTGGGGGCATGAGTGTGCAGCAGCTGAGCGCTCCGTCCCTCCCGGAGGTGCTGCCGTATGAGAGGCAGGCGATCTCGGTGACCATGCCTTCGGTCACCACCCAGCTCTCGGTTCCAGATGATCTGACCTCCGCGGCCTCGCACACCGCGCAGTCGCTGCATGGCGGAGACTCCACCGCCAACATGTTCAGCCCCTCGATGACCTCCGAGTCGCTGTTCGCCAGTCCTCCGGCGCACGAGCGCAAGCCCCCTCCCCTCACCAAGAGCCGGTTCGGTGGCAAGCAGTCCCGGAAGGCCAACGCCCAGTCGCAGATGCCCACGCTCAAGCCGGCGCTGGCGGACGCGGTGCAGAAGATCCGCACCTTCATGGGGAACGAGATCTCCAAGCCGGATCGGCGGGAGGCGGAGGCGCAGATCACCGAGGGCCTCAAGGACGGGGCCTCCTCGGAGGAGCTGGTCAAGCGGGCGCTGCGGCCGGTGCTGCAGTCGGGGCAGAACCGCTACAAGGTGATCGACGAGATGATCCTGGTGAAGGAGGAGTTGGTGCGGCTTCCCCCGTTCCAGGCGGCGGCGGTGCTGCGGCAGATGGTCCCGTAACCCAAGGCGGCTTAGAGGGTCATCACCCGGGCGCCGTCGGTCAGCCGCCAGATCGAGGCCAGGCCCATCACCTCGTCCAGCTTCTCGGCGAAGTCGTCGGGGGAGAAGCCGCAGATCTTCACCGTGGTCTCGCAGGCGATCAGCTTGGCCCCCATCGCCCGGGACTCCTGCAACATCCGCAGCGGGGTGGGGACGTTCAGCCCCTGGGCGCGGGCGCTCTCCACCGACTCTCTCTCGGTGCGGGGCAGCCCGAAGCTGCCGCGGGCCAGCTGGCGCAGGGCCTCGAAGGCGAAGACGAAGTACACCTCGTCCCCCATCGCGGTGGCGGTGATCCCCATCGAGGCGGCCTGGTAGGCCGGCTCGTAGGTGCCGCTGTTGAGGAAGAAGACGACGCGCCCGGGCATGGGCCCCAAGGTAGACGCGAATCGGCCCGGGGCTCAAGAAGCGCCGTCGGGGTGGATGCGTTCCACCGCAAGCTTGGGCACACTCCGGGGCGATGTCCCTCCCCTCCCGAACTGTGGTGGCCAGCGTCGGACTCCTCTGGGCGGTGGCCGGCTGCGCCCAGGCTCCCCGGGCGCCCGCCGCTGCGTTGGAGGTGCCGACCCGCAGCCTGGCGGCGGCGGAGCAGCAGCCGCTGCGAGCGCTTGTGGTGGAGCTGTTGGACCGTCGGGGAGACGCAGCGCCGGTGATGGAGGCCGGCGAGGCGGCGGTGGTGATCCTGGAGCAGGTCCTCAACTCCCCTGCCGAGACCCAGACCCGGCGCAGCCGCGCGGTGGAGGTGCTGGGGATGATGCGGGTCCCGGTCGCCGAAGCGCGGCTCCGGGCACTGGTGCAGGCCGAAGGCACCGCGGGGTTCCTCCGGGGGGCGGCGGCGGTGGCGCTGGCGCACCGGGCGGGTGCCAAGGCACTGACTGAGATCGCCGCGCTGCTGGAGGATCCCTCGGCGGAGGTCCGGTTGGGCAGCGCCCGGGCGCTGGTGGTGATCTCCAACCCCGAGGCCCGTGCCGCGCTGGAGAAGCGGCTCTCCCGCGAGCCGGACCCGCCGGTGCGCGAGGCGATGCAGCACCACCTGACCCGGATGAACCCCTGACCGAGCGCCTGGCCCGGCGCTGATGACGCTGGACTCCTGGCCGGGCGAGATGTCCCGCGTTAGAGCAGTTGCATGCGGCCCACGGTCCTCCTCTTCGACATCGACGGCACCTTGATCACCACTGGCGGCGTTGGCCGGCGAGCGCTGGAGGAGGCGCTGGAGCGGGCCCACGGAAAGCAGTCAGCCCCGTATCTGACCTTCCCGCTGGACGGGATGACCGACCGGGCGATCGTCCGTGGCGCCCTGCGGGCGATCGGTCACGAGCCGACTCCGCCGGAGGTCGACGCGCTGTTGGCCACCTACATCCAGGTACTGGAGGAGAACGTGGCGCGGGCGGACGCCAGGGAGTACCGGCTGCATGAGGGCATGGTTCGCGCGGTGGACGAGTCGATGGAGCGGGGCTGCGCGGTGGGGTTGGGGACAGGCAACATCCGGGAGGGAGCGCGGGTGAAGCTGGCCCGGGTGGGCATCTATGATCGCTTCGCCTTTGGCGGCTTTGGGTGTGACCACGAGGACCGGATGGAGCTGATCCGCCGCGGCGCCCAGCGTGGCGCCGAACAGCTGGGGATGCCGCTGACCGAGTGCCGGGTGGTGGTGATCGGCGACACGCCCAAGGATGTGGCAGCCGCCAAGGGGATTGGCGCGGAGTGCGTGGGGGTGGGCACCGGGGCCTTTTCCGCCGAGCAACTGATCGCGGTGGGTGCCGATTGCGCCTTTCCCGACCTGACCGCGCCGGGTGCGCTGGAGGCCTTGCTGGACCGTTCCTGACGACCCGCAACAGGGCTGCAAGGCCCTGGGCGGGCCGTGGTATGGGGCCCCACCCGATGAGCTCCCTCACCGCATCCGAAGCCTTCGAGATCCTCCGGTTCGCACAAGCGTACTCCCCCCGCCTGGAGCAGGCCGCGGATCTGCTGGAGACGAAGCAGGCGCCGGAGGTGGAGCGCGCCTGGCTGGATCAGTCCCTCTCCCGCCTCGCCGAGCAGCTGCGCACCGTTCCCCCCGTCCTGGAGCGGGCCCGGGCGCTGCCGGATCTGGCGGAGACGGTTCAGGCGCTGGCGGTCGAGGATCAGGGCCGGTGGGTGGACACGCTGGAGAAGCTGGTGGCCGGGATCACCTTCACTGCCAGCAGCCGCTCGCCGCTGATCGAGGCGTTGCTGCCGAACCAGAAGTGGCCGGCGCTCCGCCGGGCGGCGCGTGAGGACGTGACCCGGTTCCAGGTGGAGTTCGAGCGCCGGGCCAAGACAGGCTACGTGACCCGGATGCTGGGCTCGGACGATTTGACCGTCGTCCGTCCGGTGATGGAGCAGGTCTCCGCCGCCTATGCCCGCTGGCTGGCCTGCTTCTCCCCTGCCCCGCTGGGCGACGCGGAGGCCTACGAGATCCGCGCCGAGCTGCGCGCTGCCGCCGAGCGGGTGGATCTGGTCGTCCGGCAGTCTCGGTTGTTGGCCGAGGCGGCGCTGCTGGCCTTCGAGGGATCGTTCGAGGAGCTGGGGCTGCACGCCAAGCCGAAGAAGCGGGCCTCCCGCGGAGACGTGGCCGCGGAGCTGGCGATGCTGGCCGACGCGATGGAGTCCCCCGGCGAAGGGCAGCCATCGCCGGAGGAGGAGGAGGGGGTGGCCGAGGCGGAAGAGCTTGAGGCCCAGCCCACCGAGAGGGCCGCGGCCGAGACTGGGGAGCCCCCCGCAGCGGGCAAGAAGCGTGGACGCAGGTCGGCCGAGGGAGAGATCCCGGAGGGACCGGAGGCAGGGGCCCCGAAGAAGGGTCGCAAGAAGCGCGCGGAGGCCACCGCTGCGCCCGACGCGTCGGAGGGCGCCACCGGAGAGACGGACCCTGGGGTCTCCGCCCCGGATGCGCCCCCCGAGCTGAACGCCGAGGCGCCCGCCTCCACCCCCGAGGTCTGACACGGCCGGTCCCCGCCACTCCGGCGAGCGTGTCCCGCTGCCGATCGATCCGCTGCTCCCCCAGATCGTCCAGACGCTGCGGGGCTCGCCCTCGCTTGTCCTGGAGGCGCCCCCGGGCGCGGGCAAGACCACCCGGGTCCCGCTGGCGCTGCTGGAGTCGGGGCTGGCCGGGGACAAGGAGATCATCGTCCTGCAGCCTCGGCGGATCGCCACCCGGCTGGCGGCGAGGTTCGTCGCCTCCGAGCTGGGCGAGCGGCTGGGAGACCGGGTCGGCTACCAGGTGCGCTTCGAGGACGTCAGCGGCCCCAAGACCCGGCTGCGCTTCGTCACCGAGGGGATCCTCACCCGCCGGCTGCTCTCCGATCCCCAGCTGCGCGGGGTGGGGGTGGTGGTGCTGGACGAGTTCCACGAGCGCCACCTGGCCAGCGATCTGGCCCTGGCGATGCTGCGCCGGCTGCAGCTGGGCCGCCGCCCGGATCTGAAGCTGGTGGTGATGTCCGCCACCCTGGAGGCGGGGCCGATCGCCGCCTACCTGGGAGAGGCGCCGCGGCTGCGCTCGGAGGGGCGGCGGTTCGAGGTGGCGATTGAACACCTCCCCACGCCGGACACCCGCTACCTGGACCAGCAGGTGCTGGCGGGGATCAAGCGGCTGACCGCCGACGGGCTGGACGGCGATGTGCTGGTGTTCCTGCCCGGGGCGGGCGAGATCCGCCGCGCGCAGGAGGCGCTGGCCGAGTTCGCCCAGCGTCACGGGATCGAGCTGCACGCGCTGCACGGCGAGCTCTCACCGGGGGAGCAGGACCGCGCGGTCACCCCCTCCTCCCGACGCAAGATCATCCTCTCCACCAACGTGGCGGAGACCTCGGTCACCATCGAGGGGGTGGCGGCGGTGCTGGACTCAGGGCTGGCCCGGGTGGCGTCGCACTCGCCCTGGTCCGGGCTCTCGGTGCTGGAGCTGGCCAAGACCAGCAAGGCCAGCGCGGTGCAGCGGGCGGGGCGCGCCGGACGGACCCGCGCCGGCAAGGCGCTGCGGCTTTACACCCAGCATGACTTCGAGACCCGCCCCGCGCAGGACGCCCCGGAGATCCGCCGGGTGGATCTGGCGGAGACGGTGCTGGCGCTGCGGGCCAGCGGCGAGACGGATCTGGCCGCCTTCCCCTTCTTCGAACGTCCACAGGAGGCGGCGCTGACCGCCGCCGAGGAGCTCTTGCGCCGGCTGGGCGCGGTGGGCGCCGACGGCAAGGTCACCGCCACCGGCCGGGCGATGATGCGCTTTGCGGTCCACCCCCGGCAGGCCCGGGTGGTGGTGGAGGCGGAGCGCCGGGGCGTGGGCCGAGAGGGTGCCGGGATCGCGGCGCTGATCGGCGAGCGGGACATCCGCAAGGAGACCCGGGTGCAGCTGGGACCCAACCGCGGCCGGCCGACCGGCGGGTTGAGCGCGGACTCGGATCTGGTGGAGATGCTGGCCCGGCTGCAGCAGGCCGAGGAGGGATCGCCGGGGAAGCTGTCCTCGCTGGGGCTGGAGCCTGCGGCCACCCAGTCCGCGCTCAAGGCCTGGCGGCAGCTGGCGCGCGAGGTGAACAAGGGCGGGATGCGCCCGGGCAGCGAGAAGGCGTTCGATGAGGCGCTGATGATCAGCGTGCTCTCCGGGTATCCGGACCGGGTCGCCCGCCGGCGCCGGCCCAGGGCGCCGGAGCTGGTGCTCTCCGGAGGCGGGACCGCCACCCTCTCCGAGACCTCGGTGTTGCACGAGCCGGAGCTGATGGTGGCGGTGGACGCGGAAGAGCGCCGCGGCACGGTCTGGGTGAGGCTGGCCAGCAAGGTGGAGGCGGACTGGCTGCTGGATCTCTATCCGGAGCGGCTGGGGGATTCGGAGGAGTTCCTGTGGAACGCCGAGGCCCGCAGGGTGGATCGGGTCTCGCGGATCACCTACGATCAGCTGGCGCTGGAGGAGACCCGGGCCCCGGCCCCGCCCTCTGCGGAGGCGGGCCGGGTGTTGGCGCAGCAGGCGCTTGCGCGCGGGATCGGCGAGCTGCCCGACGCAGAGCGGATCTCCGCCTGGATGATCCGGCTGGAGCTGGTGTCCAAGGCGTTTCCGGAGGCGGGACTTCCCGCGGCGGATGAGCCACTGGTGCGCCAGGTGGTGGAGGCGCTGTGCGCCAACCTGCGGAGCGTGGAGGAGTTGAAGGACGCCTCCATCCCCGACGCGCTGATGGCCCAGCTCACCCCTTCCCATTCGCAGCTGCTGATCGCCTCCACCCCGGAGCGGGTCACCCTCCCCGGTGGACGCCAGGTCCGGGTGCGTTACGAACCCGCCAAGCCGCCGTGGATCGAGTCGCGGCTGCAGGACTTCTTCGGGATGGCACAGGGCCCCTCGGTGATGAAGGGCCGGGTCCCGCTGGTGCTGCACCTGCTGGCGCCCAACCAGCGCGCGGTCCAGGTGACCACCGATCTGGCTGGCTTCTGGGATCGGCACTATCCGGCGATCCGCAAGGAGCTGATGCGCAAGTACCCGCGTCACGCCTGGCCGGAGGATCCGCGCACCGCCGCCCCTCCGCAGGGCGGACGTCCCCGGTAGGAAGGCCTCAACCGTTGCCGGCGGGGGCCAGCAGATCCTCCAGGAAGAACGCGGAGAGCTCCGCCCGGCCTCCCACCCCGGCCTTCTTGTAGAGGTTCAGGGCCTGGTGACGGACCGTCCGCTCGCTGGTCCCACGCGCGTCGGCGATCTCCTTGAGGGCCAATCCCTTGAGCAGCAGAAAGCCGATCTCCCGCTCGGAGGCCGTCAGCGACCAGAGGGCAAACTGCCGGTCGATGGCTTCCGACAGCCCACGCAGGTGGAGCTCGGCCTCCTTCCGGAAGCGGGCGGCCTCGGAGTTGACCTGGATCAACTGGTGTCCCAGCTCGCTCGCCCTGCCTCTGGCCGCGCGCAATTCGCGCATCAGCAGGACCGCACCCGACAGGGAGCCGACCACCACCAACAACTCCAGCCCGAGGTGGGTGGCGTCGGCGCCCGCCCGCGCGTCCAGCGCCACGTCGATCAGCATCACCGCCGCAATCCCGGCAAACAGCAGGGGAGGCAGCCAGCGAAGCCAACCCGCAACCGATGCGTCGTCCGACCGATCATCCGCGCGCAAGTCTCCGGATTTCGAAGCGAGTTCCATGATGGGTCATTTGATGCATGGCCCACGCCTGGGCCGCTGCGCATCTTTCCTTCGCGGCGACCGTGCCGCCTGAAGGAGAAACATCATGAACTCGCTGCCGCTTCACCCTGCCCTGGTCCACCTGCCCATGGGGCTGGCGGTTGCGCTTCCCATCCTGGCCATTGGGCTCGCCTGGGCAATCTGGAAGGGGAAGCTGGGACGGACGGGCTGGCTGGCGATGGTCGGCCTGCAGGCCCTGCTGGTGGGTGGCGCCTTCGTGGCGCTGAACACCGGAGAGAAGGAGGAGGAGGTGGTGGAGGCGGTGGTCCCCGAGGCCGCCATCGAGGAACACGAGGAGGCCGCGCAGCAGTTCACCTTCGCCGCGGTGGTCACCCTGGTTCTGGCCGGGCTGGGGGTGGTCCGCAAATCCGACCGCTGGCTGAAGATCGGCTCCGCGGCCACCGCCGTGGCCTCGGTGGCTGTGCTCCTGCTGGGGTTGAGGGTCGGCCACGAGGGCGGGAAGCTGGTCTACGTCCACAACGCGGGAGCAGCGCACAGCACCCAGCAAGATGCCCCCGGAGCCACCCCGTCCGCCCCTCGGATCAAGGCGGAGGCCCGGACCGCCGAGGACCACGACGACTGAGGCGCCGCTGAAGGTCCCGCTCCCACCTTGGAAGAATAAATTCCCCGTAGATCCTCCGGGAAGCTCGCCCGTTTCCAGGACTGCCGCGCCGCGCAGGAGCGGACGCGAACCGTCCCGGAGGAAGCATGAAGCCCACGACCCGTCAGGCCCCCAAGTCGCAGATCTCAGAGACCACCAAGCTGCTGGCGCTGTTGGCCGCGGTGCTGGCCGCCCCCAGCGTGGCCCAGGAGGTCCGTCGCCCGGCGGAGCCGGCGCCCATCGCGGTGAAGCAGCAGCGGGTCCCCAAGGTGCAGATCGCCATCCTCCTGGACAACAGCGGGAGCATGGGTGGGTTGCTCAACCAGGCGCGCACCCAGATCTGGAAGATCGTCAACACCTTCGCCACCGCGCGGCGGGATGGGGTGCGGCCCCGGCTGGAGATCGCGCTCTATGAGTACGGGGATGGGGTCCGCCGGCACGCGGCCTTCACCGACGATCTGGACGCGGTCTCGGAGAAGCTGTTCGGGATCGGCATCTCCGGCGGCGACGAGTACTGCGGCCAGGTGATCCACTCCGCCACCCGGGAGCTGGAGTGGAGCGGCAACCCCGACGATCTGAAGCTGATCTACATCGCCGGCAACGAGCCGTTCACCCAGGGGCCGGTCAACTACAAGACCGCGATCGCCGAGGCCAAAAAGAAGGGGATCGTGGTCAACACCATCCACTGCGGCGGGGAGGATGCCAGCTGGCGGCAGGGAGCGCTGTTCGCCGCCGGGGACCACTTCGTGATCAACCAGAACGCGGCGATTGCGTACGTGCCCGCCCCCCAGGACGCGGAGATCGCCCGGCTGGGTCAGGCCCTGAACCAGACCTACGTCGGTTACGGAACCCAGGGGCGGCAGCGCAAGGAGCTGCAGGTCAAGCAGGACGCCCAGGCCGCCGCCGCCGCGCCCTCCGCGGCGCTGAGCCGGACGGTCTCCAAGTCCGGCGCCTTCTACAACAACGCCGGCTGGGACGTGGTGGACGCGGCGAAGAACGGCAAGAAGGTGGAAGAGCTGGCGGACGACGAGCTGCCCGCGGAGATGAAGGACCTGGACAAGGCCGGACGCCGCGAGTTCGTGGCCAAGAAGGCCCAGGAGCGCGAGCAGATCCAGAAGCGGATCAAGGAACTCAACGCGGAGCGGGAGAAGTTCGTGGCCAGCCAGGCCCCGGCCGCCCCCGAGGCGGAGACGCTGGACACCGCGTTGATCAAGTCGGTGAAGACGCAGGGCGAGAAGAAGGCCTTCCGCTTCTAATCGCCGCTGGCGGAAACTGAACCCGGGCGGCCGGTCCTCTCAACGGGGGCCGGCCGTTCGCGTGTCTACAGCTTCTTGACCATCTTGAGGTGCGGCATGCCCGCCTCCTCGAACTCGGCGCTGGCGGCGCGGTAGCCGTGCTTCTCGTAGAACTTGAGCGCGGTGGTCTGGGCGTGGAGGACAATGCCGGCCAGCTCCTGACGGCGGGCCTCCTCCTCCAGCTGGGTGAGGATCCGGGACCCCACCCCACCCTTGCGCTCCGCCTGGAGCACGGCCATCCGGCCCACCTTGCCCCAGTGGCCGGTCTCGCCGGGAGGGGGCTCGCGCAGCTTCACCAGCCGGCCGGTGCCGATGGCGTGGCCACCGCGGACGGCCAGCAGGTGGTAGGCGCGGGCGTCATCGTCGTCGCGCTCGATGCCCTCGGGGACGTGCTGCTCCTCGATGAACACCACCTCGCGGATGGCGAGCGCCTGCAGAAGCTCGCCCTCGTTGGCGATGGGCGTGATGGTCAGCTGCTGCTTCAAATCTTCCGACATGACGCGGGGCACCCTACCGGAAAAGCCGCGGACCTTGCGAGGTTCAATCCAGGGGGTGCGTGTTAAAGCCGAACTCCCCTGTCTGCCCTCCTGGTTTCGTCCTGACTCCCCCGCGCATCCCCTCGGCGCCGTCCCTCTCCGGCTTCTACCTGCTCTATTTCGGCACGGTGGGGATCACCCTCCCCTTCCTGCCCGCCTACTTCGGTGGCCTGGGGTTCAGCGGAGGACAGGTGGGGTTGCTGCTGGCGCTCTCGCCGCTGTTTGCCCTGGTAGCGCCGCCGCTGTTCGGACACCTGGCGGACCGCACTGGCCGCCCTGACCGGGTGCTGACCCTGTTGTCCCTGGGCGCCCTGCTGGGCTTCTCCCCGCTGCTGGTGGCGCGCTCCTTCCCGGCGGTGCTGGGGGCGATGGCAGCCTACGCGCTCTTCGCCTCGTCGATCACGATGGCGGTGGACTCGCTGGCCCTGCACCGGGTGTCGGTGCGGGGCGGCAGCTACGCGGACCTGCGCGTCTGGGGTTCGGTGGGGTTCGTGATCTCCTCGGTGGCATTTGGCCAGTGGGTGGAGGTGATCGACGGCCGGACGGTGATCGTCATCTTGATCGGGCTGGGGCTGTTTACCCTCTGGAGCCTGACCTTGCGCTCGCAGCACGCCCCCGCGCCGGTGCGCAGCCTGCTGGCGGGGGTGCGGCTGCTGCGGGACCGGGATCTGGCCCTGCTGCTGGCCGCCAGCTGTCTGCACTGGGTGGCGTTCGCGCCCTTCAACGGGATGCTGTCAATCCACGTGCTGGCGCTGGGGCTGCCTCCCTCGGTGGTGGGCCAGGCCGCGGGGCTGGGGGTGATCGCCGAGGTGGGGGTGATGCTGTTCTACGCCCGCATCGCCGAGCGCTTCGCTCCCCGCCATGTGCTGGCGTTCTCCTTCGCTGTGACCGTGCTGCGCTGGCTGGGGATGGCCTGGGCCAGCTCCTCGGCCTGGATCATCGGCCTGACCGCCCTGCACGGGTTGAGCTTCGGGGCCTTCTATGTGGCCAGCGTGGGCTACATCGCCCATCGGGTGCCGGCGCACCTGCGCTCCTCCGGCCAAGCCCTGTACGTGGCGATCACCTTCGGGCTGGGTGGGCTGATTGGCTACCCTGGAGCGGGGGCTGCGTACGACCTGCTGGGGGGGCACCGGCTGTTCCTGGTGGCGGCCGGGCTGCAAATCGTGACCGTGGTCATGGTGTTGAGGCTGAGGCCGGCCGATTCCGCCCGGGAATTTCCCCCCACCCCTCCCCGTCCCGAGGAGGTTCGCAGTGCGTGATACCCTCCTGGGCACCTACCTCATGCGCCTGATCCTTCCGCTGTTCGCCATCGCCCTGAGCTTCGGACCCGCCGCCCTCGGGCAGGCCGAGCAGATCTTCGGAACGGGCAAGCGCCCCATCTTCAAGGAGCAGGAGCCGGACCGCCGCTTCTTCAAGTCCAGGCTCAACAAGCTGCTCCACCAGGGCCCCCAGGACGGCCCCTGCCTGCAGTTGGCGGGGGCGATGCTCACCGCGGTGGCGGAGGTGGCCCCCACCCTGCACAAGCGCGACGAGAACTTCACCCTGGACCCGGCGCTGATGCAGACCTTCAACCAGCAACTGAACACCCAGGCCTTCCCCGGGACCTCGTATCTGGTGGCGATGGTCCGCCGGGTGCTGATCGACGGGAAGCTGCCCCGGCAGTGGCTGGACACCGCCGAGCGGATCAACCCCACGGTCCGGATCATCGACCTCTCCAAGCTGCGGTTCCTGGCAGAGGGGATCAAGCCGATCGACAGCATGTACTTCACGGTGCAGATGCTGAAGCAGCGCCACGAGGTAGAGGTGCAGCGGGCGACCTCGGCGTCCCGGGACACCGCATATCTGGCGTTTCGAGACGCGTACCTGGACCGCACCGTGGCCTGGGGCAGCTTCCAGCTGATCGACGTGGGGCCGCGCAAGAAGGGCAAGGGCCGCCAGGCGGTGGACGACGGCACCCTCTACGCCACCCTGGAGCTGATCGAGGGCCGCTCCGCGGACTCCGAGCTGCAGATCTTCATGCCCAAGGTGAAGACCAAGACCACCCGGGTGATCGCCGAGCTCTCCGAGCGGCAGTATGTGGACCTGTTCAAGTTCCCCAAGGGCAAGCGGGTGCTGGTCCGCGGCCGGCTGTGGGAGCTGAACAAGGACCTGACCCAGCTGGAGCTGCGCGAGGCGCTGATCTTCGAGGACCGCGACTGGTCGATGGGCGCGCTGCTGGCGGATCCGCAGGTCTACTCGCAGTGCCCGGCGGCGATGAACGAGCTGACCGGGACCGCGCCGGTCCAGCCGGGGGCGTTCGGGCAGCACTGAAGAAGCATCCGGTCCAGCGGACCCAGGGGTCCTCGATTACCCCGGGGCCCTTGGCCCCAACCCGAGGAAAGACCCAGATTTAGGCGTGGCACGGCGGCTGCTTTGCCCGGGAGGTCTACCCCCGAGACCTCCCATGAAGACCGACCGCGCCCGCGTCCCCGAGAATGATCGCTCCCCTGCTCCCAAGCAGTCGTTTCAGGAAGCGCTGCATCGTCCCGAACAGAAGAAGCCGCTGCCCGCGGTCCAGGGACAAGGCCCGGGGCAAGGGAAGGAGGCGCGTCCCCAGCCGGTGGCCACCGGCCTTCGGGCGCACTCCGCGGCGGTGCAGATCCTGGCCGCCGGTGACCGGACCCACCGGGCGCTGAAGGAGGCCCGGGGCAAGCACGAGGCCACCGCCGAGACCCTGGTGACCCGGCGGGAGGAGCTGGGAGGACGGGTCCAGCGCGGTGCCGAGGAGCGGATCCTGGAGCGGCTGAAATTGGAGGCCGACCCGGAGCGGACGCCCTCCGCGGCTCCCGCAGAACCACCAAGAGGAACGCCGCCGACAGAGGGACGCAACGGCGCCCAGGCGGTCGGCGAGCGGGGACCGGCGCCGCTTCAGGCCCCGGCCGGAACCTCGGCCACAAGCGCGGTGGAGCTGGTCCAGAAGATCGAGGTGTGGGTGAAGTCCAGCCGCCCCACCCTGGCGCTCACCGTGGGAGGCCCGCTGGCAGCGGAGGTGACTGTGGAGCGGACCGGACCGGGCCGGGTCTCACTTGCCCTGAGAGGCAACCACGGACCGCCCTCCCATTCGGACGTGCGGGCGGTGCGTGATGCGCTGGAGGCCAGGGGACTGCGGCTGACCTCGGTGCGAATCGCCTGACTACGGCGCGTTGGGATCCAGCAGCTGGCGCTTGTTCTCCACGGTCTTGAACTCCTCGGCCTCGGGCAGCGCCTCCCGCTTCTCGGTGATGTTCGGCAGCTTGCGCGAGAGGTCGTTGTTCAGCTGCTGGTACTCCTTCCACTTATCGGGGAGATCCGACTCGGGGAAGATCGCCTTGGTGGGGCACACCGGCTCGCAGGCACCGCAGTCGATGCACTCGTCCGGGTGGATCACCAGGAAGTTGTTCGCCTCGTAGAAGCAGTTGACCGGGCACACCTCGACACAGTCGGTGTACTTGCACTTGATGCAGGGGTCGGCGACGACGTAAGCCATTTTCCTCTCGCTCCTTGCGGGCACCCTATGACACGCGCCCTCGCTGAATTGAACCTTTACTGCGCGCCGAGCAGCCCCTGGGTGTGCAGCAGTTCCGCCACCAGGATCGCCCCCTTGGCGGCGCCCATCTTGGTGTTGTGCGAGACCAGCACGTACTTGATCCCGTTCTCCAGGACGCTGTCCTCGCGGATCCGGCCCACGGTGGTGGCCATCCCTCCGTGGGTGTCGCGATCCAGCCGCGGCTGCGGGCGGTAGGGGTCGTCCAGGACCTCGATCCACCGGGGCGGCGAGGACGGCAGCGCGCGGGCCTGTTCGTCACCGCGCCACTCGCGCATCACCTGCGCCACCTGCTCCACGGTGGCCTTCTTCTTGAGGGACACGAACACCGACTCGGTGTGCCCCTCCAGCACCGCCACCCGGGTGCAGGTGGAGGAGACGCGGGCGGCGTGCGGGGTGATCGCCCCCTTCTCCAGGTGGCCGAGGATCTTCTTGGTCTCCACCTCCACCTTGCCCTCTTCCTTGTGGATGTACGGGACCACGTTGTCCACGATGTCCAGGGCAATCACCCCCGGGGAGCGGCCGGCCCCAGAGATGGCCTGCATTGAGGTCATCAAGACGGCCTGGACGCCGAACGCCTGCTCCAACGGCGCCAGGGTTATCGCCAGGCCGGTGGTGGTGCAGTTGGGGATGGGGACGATGTAGCCGCGGGTGCCGCGGCGGCGCAGCTGTTCCTTGATCAAGGCGGTGTGGGCCGCGTTGATCGGAGGGATGATCAGCGGCACGTCCTCCTCGTAGCGAAACGCGCTGGCGGCGGAGATCACCGGGATGTCCCTGGCCAGCCGGGGCTCCAGCTCGCGGGCCACGTCGGCCTCCACCGCGGAGAACATCAGGTCGTACCCGTCCGCCTTCACGTCGGCGCCGTTCTGCACCACCATCGAGGCTACCCGCTTGGGCACCGCCTCGGGGACGAACCAGGCCACCATCCCGTTGGCGGTCCGCAGGGCGTCCACGTAGGACTTCCCGGCGCTGCGCGGCGAGGCGGCCAGCCCGGTGATCTCGATCAGCGGGTGGTTCTCCAGCGCGGCGATGAACTGCTGACCTGCAAGACCGGTGGCGCCAACCAGCACGGCGCGAAGCTTCTGGGACATGGGCTCCTCTGAGCGAACGAAGGAGCGGCTAGATAGCCGCGCAGGCCGTGAGGAGCAAGGACCGGACCCTCAGCGGTCAGCCGTGCGCGATTCCGTAGGAGATCCCCGCGGCCTGCATCCGCTCGATGGGAAAGCCGTAGGAGATCCACTCCCGCAAGCCTCCGGTCAGCAGCACCGCCTGGATTCCGCGGACCTGGAGCTGTCGGTAGGCCTTGCGCATGTCGGAGCCGTCGTCGGCCACCCCGCACAAGACGATCAGCTCGTCGTCGGGGAGGATGTCCGCGGCCTCCTTGAGTTCCCGGGGAGACATCCGCAGTGCGCCGGGGACGTGGAACTGGAAGCGGTCCCAGTCCCCGTCCTCCCGGCAGTCCACCACCACCACTTCGTCGTCGCCCAACCGCAGGAACAGATCACGACAGTCGATGGTCGGCTCCACGCGGTCCTCCATAGGTCCCAATCACCTCAACCGCGGGGAGGAGCCCCCCTCTTCCCCACCCTCTACAGGCCCAGCTGCTTGGCGATGATCTCGTTCATGATTTCACTGGTCCCTCCGCCGATCGGACCCAGCCGGGCGTCCCGCCAGTGTCGTTGGATGTCGTACTCCATCATGTAGCCGGCGCCGCCGTGCAGCTGCAGCGCCTGATCGGCCAGCCGGCAGCACATCTCGGTGGCCACCTTCTTGGCCATCGAGGTCTGCGCCACGGCCCACTCGCCCGCCGCGTGCAGCCGCAGCGCGTGGTAGGTCAGCTGACGAGCGGCCTCCAGCTCGGTCGCCATGTCTGCGAGCTTGTGCCGCACCACCTGGAACTCGGAGACGTTCTTTCCAAACGCCCGCCGCTGCCGGGTGAACGTGATCGCCCCCTGGAGGATGTCCTCCGCCGCGCCCACCGCGCCCAGCGCCAGGGAGAGGCGCTCCCACTGGAAGTTGCCCATGATCTGGGCGAAGCCCTGGTTCTCCTCCCCCAGCCGGTTCTCCGCCGGGATCCGGCAGTCCTCGAAGTGCAGTTCGGCGGTGTCGGAGGCGCGCCAGCCCAGCTTGTCCAGCTTGCGGCCCAGGGTGAAGCCCGGGGTGCCCCGCTCGGCGATCAGGAAGGAGAGGCCCTTGTGGCCAGCCTCCGGCCGGGTCTTCACCGCCAGCACCACGAAGTCCGCTCGCACCCCATTGGTGATGTAGGTCTTGCTGCCGTTGACCACGTAGTGCGCGCCGTCGCGCACCGCCCGGGTGCGGATTCCGGCCACGTCCGACCCTGCGTCCGGCTCGGTGATGCCCAGCGCGCCGATCAGCTCGCCCTGGATCGCCGGGGTCAGAAAGCGGCGCTTCTGGGCGTCGGTGCCGAACAGATGAAGCGGCCCGGTGGCGATCACGAACTGCGCAGCCAGCCCCGCGGCCACCCCGCCCGAGCCGCAGCGCCCCAGCTCCTCCAGCAGCACCGCTTCGTAGAGGAAACCTGCGTCGGTGCCCCCATACACCTCCGGGTACTTGAGCCCCAGAAAGCCCAGCTCCCCGAAGCGGCGGAACAGCTCGCGCGGGAACTCTCCTTGCGCCTCCCACTGTTGAGCATGGGGACGCAGCTCCCGGTCCACCACCGCTCGCACGGTGGCGCGGAAGGCCTCGTGCTCCTCGCCGTACAATCCGAAACCGGCCAGCATGCGTACCCCCTTGGGCAGGGGAGGATGCCATGGGGGTCTCCTCGTTCCTTGACCCACCGCGGGTCCCCGTGCGAATAAGCCCCTGGTTCCGGCGCCATCGCCAAGTGGTAAGGCAAGGGTCTGCAAAACCCTCATTCCCCGGTTCGAATCCGGGTGGCGCCTCTTTCCGGTGAGGCCTGACGGAAGCTCCCGTCAGGCCTCCCTTTCTTCTCCCCAACCGATGGCTCTCCGGTAGTTTGCGCCGCCCCGTGCGCCGGTCCTTCGCTGCCATCCTGTTGCTCCTGTGCGGTTGTCGCCTCACCCCGGTGGTGGCGCCCTCGTCCCCGGTGGTCGCTGCGCCGGTGATCGACGCCGGGCATCCCGACGCAGGGGAGGAGGAACCGGAGGGCGGCCTGGCCATCGCGGAACCTGACGCGGGAACGGTGGCCATGGAGCTGCCGCCGCCGCCGGACGATCCGATGGGGGCGATGTACTCCAAGCGGCTGGACTTCCGCGGCGGCGATCCGATGGTGGCGATCCGGCTGATGGAGGGGGGCCACGAGGTGGCCTTCTCCCCCCGCGGACAGCTGCGGATGCGGGTCAACGGTCCGGTGGAGAAGCTGGTGGAGGCGCCGGCCGGCTCGCGGTGGCATGTACGGCTCACCGAGGGGCGCCCGGCCCAGCTGCTGGCCCGGGTGCAGCTGGCGGAGTTCTCCGGCAGCGACCGCGCGGGGGTGGAGGCGGAACAGGCGGTCTGGACCGCGCGGGGGGTGGCCACCCGGGTGCAGACGCTGGGCAGCGTGTACGGGATCGCCGGCAAGGTGATCGACAACCGCAAGCTGCTGCTGGTCACCGAGGAGTCCCAGCCGCTGGCGGAGGCCAAGAAGCGACAAGCGGAGATCCTCCGGCAGCACGGCCTGCGGACGTTCCTGGCGGAGACCCTGTCCCGTCCGGCCAGCGGCATCCTGGAGCTGCTGGACGCGGACCGGAACCCGGTGGCCCTGGCGCAGGATCGGATCCTCGCCGAGACGGTGGATGGCTCGGGCTTCGCGGTGGACCAGGTGGAGTACGGGGTGGGCTACGACTTCCACGGCTTCGAGGACCGCCGCTACCGCGGATCGCTGATGCTGGCGGTGGACCGCGAGGGCGGACTGGCGGTGATCAACCTGGTCCCGCTGGAGGAGCTGCTCTACGGGCTGGTCCCCTCCGAGATCTTCGCCCGCGCGCATCCCGAGGCGCTCAAGGCCCAGGCGGTGACCGCGCGAGGAGAGGTGCTGGCCAAGGTGGGCACCAAGCACCTGGCGGACCCGTACCTGCTCTGCTCGGAGCAGCACTGCGCGGTCTACAAGGGGCTGTCGGGGGAGGCGGCCTCCACCAACGCCGCGGTGCAGGCCACCCACGGCGAGGCGCTGTTCTCCCAGGAGGAGCGGCTGGTGGACTCGGTCTACTCGGCGGTGTGCGGCGGGCACACCGAGGACAACGACATCGTCTGGGGCGGGATGCCCAACCCCAGCCTGCGCGGGCGGCCGGACGTGCTGCCGGGGGTGAGGGTCCCGATGACGCCGTCCCGGAGCATCGACGGGTGGCTGGGCGCGGACGTGCCGGCGATGTGCCGGGTCTCCAGCTTCGCCCAGCCCTCCAAGTACCGCTGGGAGAGGCGCTTCACCGCCGAGGAGGCCAACCGGCTGACCCGGCACCTGAACATTGGCGCGCTGCAGGCGATGGCGGTCACCGACCGCGGCGTCTCCGGCCGGGCCCGGCTGCTGTCGCTGTCCGGGACCCAGGGGGCGACCCAGATCCGCGGCGAGTTGAGCATCCGGCGGCTGTTCGGGATGCTGAACAGCGCGATGTTCGTGGTCAGCGCGGAGAAGGCGCCGGACGGGCAGCCGGCCTCCTGGGTGTTCCGGGGCGGCGGCTGGGGCCACGGGGTGGGGATGTGTCAGACCGGCGCCATCGGCCGCGCCGAGGCCGGGCAGGACTACCGCGCCATCCTCCGGCACTACTTCAATGGCGCCGAGGTGGCGTCCATCTACTGAGCGACGGTTCCCCGCCCGGTCTGCAGGCTCCTGGGGAACACGGGGAGCGGGCGGCCGGGGAAGCCCGTTATTATCGTGCCCCCGATGCTCCCTCCTCCATCCAGGCGACGCCGCTCTGGTGCCAAGCGGCTGTGGGCCGCCCTGGCGCTGACGCTGCTGGCGCACGCGGTGATGGTGGGGGTGATCCTGCTAACCAGCGGAGGACCCCGCCCGCCGCCCCGAGGGCCGCCGCAGTCGGTGGCGATGAGGACGATCAGCAGCGAGGACTGGGAGAAGAACCGGTCCGCCAGCAAGCCCAGTGAGCGGCCGCCCCGGGAGCCCAAACCGCTGAGCGAGCTGCCCAAGGGGCAGAACGTGGCGGTGGCGCCGGGCAACGAGCAGAAGCCGCCCGAGGACACCAAGTACCTGGCCGAGCGCGACAACAAGGTCGACAAGCAGACCCGGGCCCGGGAGCAGACCGCGAACTACAAGAACGCGATGCCCCAGCGGACGACCACCACCCCGCCGCCGGAGACCGGCCACAGCGACCGGGAACAGGCGTCGCAGCAGGCCCGCCTGGGACTTCCCCAGGCCAACCCGGAGGCGAAGAGCGCCGGGGAGGCCAAGCTGCAGATCCCCAAGGTGGAGCGGCGGACCTCGGTGGCCCTCAAGCAGGACCCTTCCGATGCGCCCGGCCCCGGTCTGGCGGTGGAGAACCGCAAGGAGAGCCGGGAACTGAAGGGCAACGCGGAGCGCTTCGCGATGAACCGGGGCGGAGAGGACGCTGAGCCGTCCGCCTCCTCCGCCGGGCAGGCGCAGCAGTCTCGGTTGCGGTTGTTGCCCTCCTCCGCGCTGATGGACCAGATCACCGGCGCGGCGGCCAACGACCACCTCAAGGAGGACGAGGGCCAGGGCACCTACCTGAACACCCGGGAGTTCAAGTTCGCGGGCTTCTTCAACCGCATCAAGCAGTCGGTGGGCACCCAGTGGAACCCGGACCAGAAGCTGTCGGTCCGCGATCCCACCGGGAACATCTACTCCGGCAAGGACCGCTACACCCTGCTCAGCGTCACCCTGGACTCGGAGGGACGGGTGGCGGAGATTGCTGTGGCCAAGAGCTCCGGGGTGGACTTCCTGGACCTGGAGGCGGTGCAGGCCTTCGAGCGCGCCCAGCCCTTCCCCAACCCTCCCCCCGGCCTGCTGACTGACGATGCGATGGTCCGCTTCCAGTTCGGCTTCCTGGTCGAGTTGGGGAGCTCGCCCCGGATGCAGATCTTCCGTCGCTCGAATTGATCGCCCCCGCCCCCGGGTGGGGGGTACCCTGCCCCGGGTGATGGCGGAAAACAGCTTCGAGCGGGCCAAGAAGGTCCGGCGGGTCCTGGCCTGGATCCTGGGCGCCAACTGGGCGGTGGCGGTGGCGAAGATCGCCTTCGGGATGATCTCCGACTCGGCGGCGGTCACCGCGGACGGCGTGCACTCCTTCATCGACGGCGGCTCCAACGTGCTGGGCCTGGTGGCGATGTCGGTGGCCGCGCAGCCGGCGGACGCGGACCACCCCTACGGCCACGGCAAGTTCGAGGCCCTGGCCTCGCTGGGGATCGGGGCGATGATCGGCATCGCCATGCTGGAGCTGGGCCGCATGGCCTTCCAGTCGCTGATGCACGACCAGCACCCCACGGTCAGCAACCCGATGATCGCGGTGATGGTCTCCACCCTGGTGATCAACGTGATCGTCACCCGGGTGGAGCGGCACTACGGCGAGCAGCTCAAGAGCCCGCTCTTGATGGCCGATGCCCGCCACACCCTCTCGGATGTGTTCGTCACCCTGGCGGTGCTGTTCTCGCTGATGCTGGTGCGGCTGGGGTATCCGCGGGCGGACGGGATCGTGGCCCTGCTGGTGCTGTTCTTCGTGGCCTACGTGGCCTACGGGATCGTCCGCCACGCGGTGGGCGCGCTGTCCGACTCCGCCCGGCTGGATCCGGCGCAGGTGGCCAAGGTGGTCTCCGGGGTGGCCGGGGTGCAGGACTGCCGGGACATCCGCAGCCGGGGGATGGAGCAGTCGATCTACGTGGACCTGAAGATCCGCGTCGATCCGACCCTGCCCATCGCGCGGGCCCACGCGTTGGCGGACGAGGTGGAGGTCCTGATCACCCGGACCTATCCGCAGGTGGTGGATGTGGTGGTGCACGTGGAACCGGTCGGCGCGCACGCGCTGGGAAGCTGAAGGAGGACGCGTGGAGCTGACCTTCGTCCATGGAAGCAGCAACCACCCGCTGGCGGAGCGGGTGGCCCGGTTGCTGGGCGTGGAGACCTCCCCGCTGCGGATCGAGCGCTTCCCCGACGGGGAGATGAAGGTCGACCTGGTGGAGAGCCCCCGGGCCAGGGACGTGTACGTGCTGCAGTCCACCCACCCGCCGGTGGGTGAGAACCTCCTGGAGCTGATGCTGGTGGTGGACGCGTTCCGGCGCGGCGGGGCGGGACGGATCACCGCGGTGGTCCCCTACTTCGGCTACGCCCGGCAGGACCGGCGGGCGCACGGCCGGGAGTCGCTGGGGTCGCGGCTGGTGGCGGACCTATTGATCACCTCCGGGATCGACCGGATCGTGGGGGTGGACCTGCACACCCCCTCCATCGAAGGCTGCTTCTCGGTGCCGCTGGAACACCTGACCGCGGTCCCGGTGCTGGCGGACCGGATCCAGGGACTGGTGGGCGCCAACGCGGTGGTGGTCTCTCCCGACCTGGGCGCGGTGAAGCTGGCCGAGCGCTACGCAGAGCGGCTGGGCGTCCCGATGGCGGTGGTGCACAAGATCCGCACCAGCGGCTCGAACGTGAAGGCCCAGGGAGTGGTGGGCGAGGTGAAGGGCCGGGTGCCGATCCTGGTGGATGACATGATCACCACCGCCGGGACCATGCAGGCCGCGGCCCAGGCGGTGCTGGAACAGGGCGCCTTGCCGGAGATCTACATGATCGCCTCCCACGGGGTGCTGGTGGGGCCTGCGGCGGAGCGGCTGAAGTCACTCCCAATCGCCCGGATCTTCGTCACCGACAGCATCCCGGAGCGCGAAGCCTTCCCGCTGCCGGTGGAGCGGGTCTCGATCGCGCCGCTGATCGCGGAGACGGTGCGGCGGCTTCACGAGGAGAAGCCGCTGTCGGATCTGATCGCCAACCGCTAGGGCCAGCGGACCACCAGCCCGTCGTCACCCACGCCCCACAAGGCATCGGGGGCGACGCCGGTCAGGTCATGCAGCAGCAGTGACTCGTGGCGGTAGAGCAGCTCCCAGATCGTGCCGTTGTACCGGTAGATGTCGCTGCCGGAGGTCACGTAGACCGCGGAGGTGCCAAAGGCGCGCACCGAGGTGAGCACGCCCGCTCCCGGCGGCCCGGGGACGATGGACCAGGCGGCGCCGTCGTACTTGAGCACCAGGCCCGCATCGCCCACCGCGTAGATCAGGTCCGCTCGGACCACCCACAGCGCGTGCAGACCGGCACCGGCGGGCAGGCCTGCGAGGTTCTCCACCGCCTGGCTGGTCCAGGAGCCGTTGGACGCCTTGAGCTGGTAGACGCGCGGCTGGGCGGGCGGAGCGGTGGTGGTGCCCACTGCGTAGACGCTGGCGACGTCCAGCCCGTGGATGTCGCTCAACTTGACCCCGGAGAGGGAGTTCATGGCGGAGGGATTGGAGGCGGTGCCGTTCCACTCGAAGGTGTCCCCGTCGGCGAGGAGCCCGAAGAGCCGCAGGGTTCCACTGTCATCGACGCCCACCAGGCCTTCGACCTGGGCGCTTCCCACGTTCTTGTTGGCCCCGCAGGTGAAGGACAGCACGTCCAAGACGGCGAGCTTGCCCTGGGTGCAGCCAAAGCCGCCGTCCGCGAGAACCTGTGCATTCTGGGCGCAGCCGCCGAAGTAGGCCCGGCCGTTGGTCGGCGACGACCAGGAGGCGGTCCAGTTGTCGCCGGCGCACCAACCGTCGAACCCGGTGCCGAAACCGGATCCTGCGAACTGGGAACGCATCCCCTGACTGGTCCCGGCGATCCACAGGCTGGCACGCTCGTATGCCGAGGTGGTCTGCCAGTCGTTGCCCGAACCGCCCACCGTCAGGGCGGCCCACCCGCCATCACTCCCGCTGGGGCAGCCGCTCTCATCCACGATCAAATCGCAGTCGTTGTCCTTGCGATCGCAAATCTCGGTCGCCGCCAGATAGGTGAACGGGTCGCCATCGTCGCAGTCTCCGCCGTCCAGCACCCGTCCCGCCGGGGGAGCGGAGCAGAACAGCACTCCCGCATCCGCCTGACCGCGCCCGTCCCGGTCTCCGTCCGGGAAGTAGGTGACGGGCATCCCGCTGAAGTCGCAGAACACAGCCCCCTCGGGAGTGCACCTCTCCGTCCCGCTGCAGTTGCCCGCCGCCGTACAGGTGGTCAGCCCCAGGTCTTCATCCACGGTGCCGTCGCAGTCGTTGTCGTACGAATCGCAGAGCTCGGGCGCGCCTGGATAAACCGTGGCCAGCGAGTCTCGGCAGTCGTCGTTGGTGCTGGACTGACCAGCGGTGGGAGCGCCGCACAGCGCGAGGGTGCCCGCGTCCGCGGCCCCATGGCCGTCAAGGTCCACGTCCGGATAGCCGACCGTGGGGGCGGGCGAGTCGCAGCGGGTGCCACCGTCCACCTCGCAGGCGGTGGACCCGGCGCAGGACCCCTCCCCGGTGCAGACGGCGTTGAGGTTGAACCCCTCGTCGGTCGCGCCCTCGCAGCTGTTGTCCCGGCCGTCGCACAGCTCCGGCGCGTCGGCGTAGACGTTGGCGCGGGTGTCGTCGCAGTCCAGGGCGTTGGGCGCCCACATCCCGGAAGGCCCCCCGCAGGCGGAGCTGACAATTCCGGTTCCATCCTGCTGGCCCCGTCCATCTCCATCCGAGTCCGGGTACCAGGTGAGGTTCTCGCTGGAGCAGGTCCAGCTTCCATCGGCCGCGCACACCCGGGCTCCGGGGCAACCGTTTCCGGCGGGGCACACCAGCCCTACGCCGAAGCCCTCGTCCTGCTCCCCGTCGCAGTTGTTGTCGAGGTAGTCACAGGTCTCGGCCGCGCCCGGATGGACCTGGACAAGGGCGTCATCGCAGTCGGTGCCTCCTCCCGCCGCGGCCACCCAGCCGTCCTCATCCACGTCGGCGGCGACCAGCGCGGTGGACAGCCCGGCGATCTCTCCACGGACCAGGCTGACCTCCTGGGTCTGGCTGGCCACCGTCGCCCCAGAGCAGTCCTTCTCCTGCGCGGTGGCTGTCACCCGGAGCCGATCCGACCAGCCCTCTCCGCGGAAGATGGCCACCACCCGCTCGCCGGATCTCCCGGAGCCCTGCAGGGTCTGTTCTGACCGGAGGGCGGAATTGGACAGGTCCTCCACCGAGACCTTCAGACACCCGGGCTGGAAGCCCTGCCAGCTCAGCGTCAGCCGCGCCGCCGAATCCCGGAGTCCTCCTTGACCGCAGCTGCACCCGGTCAGGGCGCCCAGCAGCAACAACGTCGAGAGTGCGCGAAGAGCGTTCATGCGGATTCCGTTGAGTGGTGGGCGACGGGCGGGATCCTAGCCCAGCCTCAATGACTGCCACAGGACGGGTGAGGGGCTCGCCCTACGTCTCCGCGAAGAGACGGCAACTTCATCCGCCCTGTGTGGCCACCGACAGTGGGACTGGCTCCAGGTCTCCGGACCGGGGGCCCGGCTCAATGTCCAGGCGCCGACGTCCGTTGCCCGCTCCCAGAAGTTTCTTCATGTGGGTTGATCGCGCGGGTGGAAACGACCGCTGCCCGGCCGGGGTGACTGTTCGCTGTCGGCTGCGCAAGGTGGCGAATGTTCATGCTGACCTCGCCTGCTTGAGGCTGGCAAAGCCGTTGCAGTGTCGCTCCCCGGGTCGCGCGGTGAGGCGGGGCTCCTGGTCGACGAGTCGACAGGAGCCGATTGGGAGGAGCAGACAATGGTCGGAGTGATCACCACCCGGGATGTGCTGCGGAACGCGGGCCTGATCGCACGGGAGTTCGGCGTGCGCTGCCTGCTGCGGTGCGTGGTGGTGATGATGCGCGGCAAGCCGACCACCTTCCTGGAGGTGGCCTGCCGCACCGGGAAGTAGCCGCTCAGCCCTTGGGCTTTTCGGCCTGCACCAGGATGTAGCCGAGGATCCCGCGCTTGTAGGCCAGCGCGACCAGGGCATCGATCACCAGGCTGCCGGCGGAGATCAGGGTGCCCCGGACCTTGGACAGCTGCCGGAAGTGCCGCCAGGTGTACTGCTCGCGGACGTACTGGGGGATGGTCTTCTCCGCCACCTGCTCCACCTTCGGCTCCACAAAGCCGATCCGCTCCAGTGTTCCGGCGAACGTCGTGGCCGGCACCCGGTTGGCCAGCGGCACGTGCCAGGCCTCGCACATCGCAGAGAGCAGCAGCTTGTCCGCGCCCTTCGGTTCCCGGCGCAGGTCGTAGTCCGCCATCACCAGCCTGCCGCCGGGCTGAAGCACCCGGAAGGCCTCGCGCATGAACGCCTCGCGGGTGTCGAAGTGGACGCAGCCCTCCACCGACATCACGTGGGAGAAGCTGGCGTCCGGGAAGGGCAGCATCACCGCGGTGCCGTGGTGGAAGCTGAGGCGATCCGAGAGCCCCGCCTTCTTTGCTCGATCCCGGGCGATCTCCACGTGGCCCCAGGTGAGATCCAGCCCGCTGATCTGCTTGGGGCCGAAGGTCTTGGCCAACACCAGATCCTGGGCGCCGGTGCCGCAGGCCACGTCCAGCAGGGTGGAGTTCGCGTCCAGCTGCGCCCGCTCACCCAGGGTGCGGATCAGCTGCTCCGCCGCCTCCAGGTAGGTCATCCCCTCGCGTTCCCAGAGCCCGAAGTTGAGGTACCCGCCGTGGATCTCGGAGAAGTTCGCCGCTCCCGGCGCGTAGAACTTCTCCACCTTGGCTTCGTGTGACTGCTGATCCCACTGCCTACGTCCCGCCCCCGGCGCATTCGACATGCGGCGCAGCATCCACCGACACGGGCGAAGGCAAAAGGGCAATCCGGCGAGCGCTGACCTGGCGGTGAAGGAGGAGAAGCCCCAGGGCGGCGGGAACGAAATAGGTCAGGTCCCCGCAAGAGAAGAGCCCGGCACCCTTCAGAAGGTCCCGGGCTCGGCTCACGGTCTGGCTGGAGCGCCTACCCCGCCTTGGTGGGAGGCGACTCGTAGTCCTCGATCGGCGGACAGGAGCAGATCAGCTTCCGGTCTCCCAGCACCTGGTTGAGGCGGCCCACCGCCGGCCAGAACTTGTGGGTCCGGACGAACGAAGTCGGGTAGGCGGCCTGCTCGCGCGGATAGGGGTGATTCCACTCGCTGGAGGCGATCACCTGCGCGGTGTGGGGGGCGTTCTTGAGGACGTTGTTGTCCCGGGGCGCCCTCCCCTCCTCGATGGCGCGGATCTCCTCGCGGATGGCGATCATCGCGTCACAGAAGCGGTCCAGCTCGGCCTTGGCCTCGCTCTCGGTGGGCTCGATCATCATCGTGCCCGCGACCGGGAAGGAGACTGTGGGCGCGTGGAAGCCGTAGTCCATCAGCCGCTTGGCCACGTCCTCCACCTCCACCCCGGAGGTCTTCTTCAGCGGGCGCAGATCGATGATGCACTCGTGCGCCACCCGCCCCTGCTTGCCCCGGTAGAGCACCGGGTAGTGCGGGTGCAGCCGCTCGGCCATGTAGTTGGCGTTGAGGATCGCCAGCTTGGTGGCGTCGGTCAGGCCCTCGCCGCCCATCAGCGAGGCGTAGACCCAGGAGATCAACAGCACGCTGGCGCTGCCCCAGGGAGCGGCGGAGATGGCGCCGATCCCTTGCGCGCCACCGGTGGCCACCACCGGGTGGGTGGGCAAAAAGTCCACCAGGTGCTTGGCCACGCCGATCGGCCCCATCCCCGGTCCGCCGCCGCCGTGCGGGATGGCGAAGGTCTTGTGCAGGTTGAGGTGGCAGACGTCGGCGCCGATGTCTCCGGGGCGGCAGAGGCCGACCTGGGCATTCATGTTGGCGCCGTCCATGTACACCTGACCGCCGTGCTGATGGACGATCTCGCAGATGCGCTTGATCTCCTCCTCGAACACCCCGTGGGTGGACGGATAGGTCACCATCAGCGCGGCCAGCGAGTCCTTGTACTCGGTGGCCCGGGCCTCGAGGTCCGGCACGTCGATGTTGCCGTTCTCGTCACACTTGACCACCACCACCTTGTAGCCGGCCATCACCGCCGAGGCGGGGTTGGTGCCGTGCGCCGAAGACGGGATCAGGCACACGTCCCGGTGGGACTGGCGGCGGGCGGCCTGGTAGGCGCGGATCACCAGCAGCCCGGCGTACTCGCCCTGGCTGCCGGCGTTGGGCTGCAGCGACACCCCGGCGAAGCCGGTGATCTCCGCCAGCATCGCCTCCAGCTGCTGGAAGATGACCTTGTAGCCGCCGGCCTGGGAGACGGGCGCGAACGGGTGCAGCCGGCTGAACTCGGGCCAGGTGATCGGCAGCATCTCGCTGGTGGCGTTCAGCTTCATGGTGCAGGAGCCCAGCGGGATCATCCCGTGGGTCAGCGAGAAGTCCTTGCTCTCCAGATGCCGCAGGTAGCGCAGCATCTCGGTCTCCGAGTGGTGGGTGTTGAAGACCGGGTGCTGCAGGTACTGGCTCTTGCGCACCAGCGCGGCGGGCACCGCCAGCTTCAGATCCTTGCCCAGCTCCTCCAGCGAGGGCGCGGCCTGGCCGGCGGCGAACACCGAGAGGATGGTCTCCAGATCCACCGCGTGGGTGGCCTCATCCAGGGCGATCCCCACGGTGTGGGCGTCGATCCGGCGGAAGTTGAGGCGCTTGGCCTCCGCGGCGGCCATCACCACGTTGAGCTGCTGTTCGCCCTCGGCCACCACCCGCAGGGTGTCGAAGTAGTCGGGGTGGACGACCTTGAAGCCCAGCCGGGTCAGGCCCTTGGCCAGCATCTGGGTAAAGGCGTGCACCCGCTCGGCGATCCGCTTGAGCCCCCTGGGCCCGTGGTAGACGGCGTAGGAGCTGGCGATCACCGCCAGCAGCACCTGGGCGGTGCAGATGTTGGAGGTCGCCTTCTCGCGGCGGATGTGTTGTTCGCGGGTCTGCAGCGCCATCCGCAGCGCCGGGCGGCCCTGGGCATCCTCGGAGACGCCGATCAGCCGGCCCGGCATGTGGCGGGCGAACTGGGAGCGGGTGGCGAAGTACGCCGCGTGCGGCCCGCCGTAGCCCATTGGCACTCCGAAGCGCTGGGTGCTGCCCACCGCCACGTCCGCGCCCAATTCACCGGGCGGGGTGAGCAGGGTCAGCGCCAGGAGGTCCGCGGCCATCACCGCCAGCGCATCGGTGGCCTTGGCCTTCTCGATGAAGGCGCGGTGATCCAGCACCGCCCCGTCGGTGGCCGGGTACTGCACCAGCACCCCGAACGGCTTGCGGCCCAGATCGTACCCGGCGGGCGAGCCGACCTCCACCTGGATCCCCAGCGCGGCGGCGCGGGTCTTCACCACGTCGATCGTCTGCGGGTGGCAGCCGCTGGAGACGAAGAACGGGCGGGAGATGTCCCTGCCCTTCATCGCGAAGGCCATCCCCATCGCCTCGGCGGCGGCGGTGCCCTCGTCCAGCAGCGAGGCGTTGGCCACCTCCAGGCCGGTGAGATCGATCACCATCGTCTGGTAGTTGAGCAGCGCCTCCAGCCGGCCCTGGGCGATCTCCGCCTGGTACGGGGTGTAGGCGGTGTACCAGCCGGGGTTCTGCAGGATGTTGCGCAGGATCACCGGCGGGGTGACCGTGTCCGAGTAGCCCATCCCCAGGTAGGACTTGAAGACCTGGTTCTGGCCGGCGATCACCCGCAGCTCCTCCAGCAGCTCGAACTCACCCTTCCCCTTGGGCAGCCGCAGGGCGCGTCCCATCCGGATGTCCTTGGGGACGGTGGCGTCGATCAGCGCCTCCACCGAGTCGAAGCCGAGCGTGGCCAGCATCTGCTGCTGCTCGCGCGCATCGGGACCGATGTGCCGCTCGGAGAAGGAGTCGAGGTACTTCCAGTCTAGGGACATGGTGGTGGCTTTAACCTTCGAGAGGCGGAATTACTTACCTGCGTCCTTGATCAGGTGCTCGTACGCGTCGGCGGTGAGCAGGGTGTCCAGCTGCTTGCCGTCCGAGGGCTCGAGCTCGATCAGCCAGCCTGCGCCGTAGGGGTCCTGGTTCACCGTCTGGGGGCTGTCCGAAAGAGCGGTGTTGATCTTGACCACTTTGCCGGTCAGCGGGGCGAACAGCTCCGAGACTGCCTTGGTGGACTCGATCACCCCGAACGGTTGCCCGGCCGTGATGGTGGCACCCACCTTGGGCAGCTCCACATAGACCACGTCGCCCAACGCCTCCTGGGCGTGCTGGGTGACGCCGACCACCACGAGCTTGGCGTCACCGCGCGCCCACTCGTGCTCCTTGGTGTACTTGAGGTCCTGCGGGTTGTTGCTCATGGGTGCGCTCCTGGTGCTGCGGGGGTCACGCCTTCTTGTAGAACGGGGTCTTCACCACCCGGGCGCCGACCGCGCGCCCCCGGATGTCGATCTGGAACGTCGAGCCTTCGGCCGACAGCTCGCTGGGGACATAACCGATGCCGATGGCCTTCTTCACCGAGGGGCCCATGGTTCCGGACGTCACCACGCCCACCTTGTTGCCGTCCTTGAGGATGGCATAGCCGTGGCGGGGGACGCCGGTCTCGGTCAGCTCGAAGCCGACCAGCTTCCGCTTCAGCCCGTCGGCCTTCTGCTTGACCAGCACGTCCTTGCCGATGAACTCCGCCTTGTCGAGCTTGGTGATCCACCCCAGCCCGGCCTCCAGCGGGGTGTGCCCCTCGTCGATGTCGTTGCCGTACAGCGCGTACTTCATCTCGGTGCGCAGCGAGTCGCGCGCGCCCAGCCCTGCCGGCTTGAGCCCGTCCGCCTGGCCCTCCGCCAGCAGCGCGTTGAACAGCTTCTCCGCCTCGTTCCAGGGGCAGTACAGCTCAAAGCCGTCCTCACCGGTGTAGCCGGTGCGGGAGATGATGCAGGGGACGCCGGCCACCGCGCCCTCGGTGAAGCGGTAGGTGCCGATAGGGGTCAGGTCGGTCTGGGTGAGGCGCTGGACGATCCCCGCCGCCTTGGGGCCCTGGATCGCCAGCTGCGCGAACTCGGCGCTGCGGTTGACCGGCTGCACGCCCTTGGCGCGCTCCTTCATCCAGGCGAAGTCCTTTTCGGTGTTCGACGAGTTCACGCAGATCAGGATCCGCTCGGGGGAGAAGCGGTAGGCCACCACGTCGTCCACGAAGGTGCCCTGATCGTTGAGCAGCCCGGCGTAGATCGCCTGGCCGTCGGAGATGCGGGCCAGGTCGTTGGTGATCAGCGCGTTGGCGGTCTCCAGCGCCCCCTTTCCGCGGAACTCCACCTCGCCCATGTGGGAGACGTCGAAGAGGCCTGAGGCGGTGCGCACCGCCTCGTGCTCCGCGATCACCCCGGTGTACTGGACGGGCATGTCCCAGCCGGCGAAATCAACCATCCGAGCGCCCAGCTTCACGTGGGCCTCGTAGAGAGGCGTTTGCCGAGCCATGGGGGGCGGTCCTTTCGAAGAGCGAAAAAGCGCGCGGACTATAGCGATCGGGACTTCGCAATCAACCGCCGCGCGGCCTTACAATCCCCCCACCATGAAGGTGCGTTATCGGCTCAATCCGTCCAACCCATGCTTCTCCTTCGAGTTCTTCCCGCCGAAGACCGAGGAGGGCTTTAGCGAGCTGCTGAAGACCTTCGAGGAGCTCTCGCCCCTGGACCCGGGGTTCGTCTCCGTCACCTACGGGGCGGGCGGCAGCACCCGGGACAAGACCATCGAGCTGGTCACCCGGATCAAGCAGACCAGCGGCATCGAGCCGATGGCGCATCTGACTTGCGTGGGCCACACCCGCGAGGAGATGAAGCCGATCCTGGACCGCTTCGCCGAGGCGGGGATCCAGAACCTACTGGTGCTGCGGGGTGACCCGCCCAAGGGGGAGAAGCAGTTCGTGCCCACCCCGGGAGGATTCCGGTTCGCCTCCGAGCTGATCGCCTACATCCGGGATCAGGACTACCCGTTCTGTCTGGGCGGCGCCGCGTACCCGGAAGGCCACGTGGAGAACCCCTCCCGGGAGCTGGACCTCAAGAACCTCAAGGTGAAGGTCGACGCCGGGCTGGACTTCCTGGTGACCCAGATCTTCTTCGACAACGCGTTCTATTTCGACTTCGCCGAGCGCGCTCGCCGGGTGGGGATCAACATCCCGATCGTCCCCGGCATCCTGCCGATCACCAACTTCTCCCAGCTGGAGCGGATGACCCGCATGTGCGGCGCCACGGTGCCGATGCGGCTGGCCCTGCAGTTGGAGAAGGTGAAGGACGACCCCACCGCGGTGATGCAGCTGGGGATCGCCCACGCCACGGTGCAGTGCATGGAGCTGCTCAACCGCGGAGTCCCCGGGGTGCATTTCTATACGCTGAACCGGTCTCCCGCGACGCGGATGATCCTCAGCGCGATCCGGGCCCGGTGATTCCTAGGACCGCCCAGGGAGTCAGCGCCGCGGGGTGCGGCTCCGGGGGAACCCTGCACCGGGCCAAGGACTGGCTGCCAAGAAAGACACCTGTGTCCCTTTCAGCGCCCAGTCCCTTGCGGTGCCCCTCTCCGGACGCGGCACCTTCGCGGCGGACCCCTCCTTGCGTCTGGTAACCTCCACCCCATGCGAGCTCTCCACCTTGCCATGTTGGTGATGCTGGCCTCCGGCTGCGTGCGCACCCGCATCCGTCCGCCGAAGGTAGAAGGTCCAGCCGGGACCATCCCGGTGGAGGTGCTGTCCGGCGACGCCGGTTACGAGTGGGAGGTGTTCGCCGGCAACGAGCACGTCTGCACCAGCCCCTGTCAGGGCTTCGCGGAGCCCGGTCGCCCGCTGATGCTCCGCTCCGGGGAGGACTACATCTGGCTGGGTTACGGCGTGGACTCGTACCGGAACCTGGGGCCGATCCGGATCCGGGCGGTGGGCACCCACCACGGCTCCCAGGTCACCGGGATCACCTTCACCAGTCTGGGAGGAATGGCACTGATCACCGGCGGCGCCCTGGCCCTGGCCTCAGGGGTTTCGGACCGACCGGGACTGGCCACTGCCGGAATCATCACTGCTGCGGGCGGGGCGGCCCTGACGGCTGTGGGGTTGACCCTGCTGCTCAACTCCTTCCCCCACCCGGAGTTCTTCGTCTTCGACGGGGATCGGCCGGTGAAGCTGGTGTTCGGGCCGACGATGGTGACGGCGGACTTCTAGCGGACCCCCCAGGTCACGCCGAGCGCGGAAGCCTGGGCTCGGAGATCGGTGCGGCGATCGTCTCTCCGGTGCTGGAGACCAGCTTCGCGGTGAGCACGAAGTCCTGCCCCATGGTGAGCTCCAGCTGGGGGGATCCCTTGAGCTGCTCTTTGCGCCACTCCGGCGGGATGGCCACCATCCCCAGCGCCTCCCGGTCGATGCTGGTGCGATCTAGCGCCTCCAGCAGCACGATCGGGATCGGCGCGTTCCACGCGGGCAGCTCGCCGATCGAGACCCGCTTGGAGGTGGGGACGGTGGAGTTGGCCGGAATGACCTCCACCACCCTGCCGCCGGGGAACATTGCGCTGATCGGGATCGGAACCACGTCCTGCAGCCCGGTGAGGCCGCGGGCCAGGTTCCGCCCCAGCACCGCGGCGCCAATGGCCACCGCCAGGTCTGGATGGACATCGGTCTCGTTGGAGAAGCGCTTGTAGTGGGCAAACCGCCTGCGGATGGCGGGCATCCGGGTCTGGCCGCCCACCAGCACCAGCTCGTCGACCTGCTCCACGGTCATCCCCGCCCGCTGGAGGAGATCCTCGCAGGCGCCCGCGGCCCGTTCGATCAGCGGCTCCACGATCTGCTCCAGCTCCTCGCGGGTCAGCTGGAAGTCCAGGTCGATGAAGGTCCCCTGCTTCTCGGCCACGCAGGGCACGCGCAGCTTGGCGGTGGGCTGGGTGCTCAGCGCGATCTTCACCGCCTCGGCGGCGAACACCAACCGCTGCATCACCACCGTGTTCGTCCGCAGGTTGATCCCGTGGGTCCGCTCGAACTGGGAGGTGAGCGCGTTGACGATCGCCTCGTCGAAATCCGCGCCGCCCAGAAACGCGTCGCCGCCGGTGGCCAGCACCTGCACCGTCCGGTTCCGGATCGCCATCAAGGTGGCGTCGAAGGTCCCGCCGCCCAGATCGAAGACCATCACCGTCTGCTCCGGGCTGCGGAGGTTGGCGTAGTAGAGCGCCGCCGCGGTGGGCTCGTTGATCATCGCCCGGACCTTGAGCCCCGCCTGCTCCGCCGCCTTGCGGGTGGCCTCCCGCATCCGGATGGTGGCGTGGGCGGGGACGGTGATCACGCACTCGGTGAAGGGCTCTCCGGCGGTGTGGTTGGCGTGATCAAGGATCTGCCGGATCACGCTCTGGACCACCTCTGCCAGCGGGATGATCTGGCCGTAGATCTCCACCGCCGCGTAGCCGTCCATGCCCTCGATCAGCTTGTAGGCGAACCGGTCCTTGTTCTGGCTGACGAAGCTGGACTGGAAGCGACGACCCAAAAAGCGCTTCACCCCGAACAGGGTGTGACGGGGATCGTCGATGATCTGCATCCGGGCAGCGTGGCCCACCACTGCCTTGTCCGCGGCGCGGAACCAGACCGCCGAGGGAAGGACGAAGACCTTCTCCTTCACCGGGACCAGCCGGAGCTTGCCTGCCTTGTCGAAGAAGGCGGCCGCGGTGTTGGTGGTGCCGAAGTCGATTCCGAGGATGGACGTGTGCGAGCTCACCGCGGGCGAGTCTGGCACGTTCCGCGGCACACCGGGCAGCCCCTACTTCCCTGCCCTGACCGCCGCCTCGTAGGTGTTCTGCATCAGGATGGCGATGGTCATTGGACCTACACCGCCGGGGACCGGGGTGATCAGCGCGGCGCGTTCGGCGGCCTGGGCAAACTCCACGTCGCCCACCAGCTTGCCGTCCGCGTTCCGGTTCATGCCCACGTCGATCACCGCGGCCCCGGGCTTGATCCAGTCGCCCTTGACCAGCTCCGCGACGCCGGCGGCCACCACCACGATGTCCGCGCGTTCCACCTCCGCCCGGATGTCGCTCTTGCGGTGGCAGACGGTGACGGTGGCGTCCGCGGCCAGCAGCATCATCGCCATCGGCTTGCCCACGATGTTGCTGCGCCCCACGATCACCGCGCGCTTGCCGGAGGGATTGACCCCGTACTCCTTGAGCAGGCGCATCACCCCCCAGGGGGTGCAGGCCTTGGTGCCCGGCCGACCGAGCAGGAGGTTCCCGGCGTTGACCGGATGGAACCCATCCGCGTCCTTCTCCGGACGGACGGCGGAGATCAGCGCGTCGGGATCCAGCTGCTTGGGCACGGGGAGCTGGAGGAGGACGCCATGGACCTGCGGGTCGTCGTTGATCTTCTGGATCAGCGCCATCACCTCGGCCTGGGAGACGCCTGCGTCCAGGTGGTGTTCCCAGGAGCGGAAGCCGATCTCTTCGGCGGCCTTCTTCTTGCCTCCTACGTAGACCTTGGACGCCGGGTCGTCGCCGATCCGGATCACCGCGATGCCCGGGGTGATCCCCGTCTCCTGCTGGAGCTTGAGGACCTGATCCTTGAGCTCGGCCCGGATCTTCGCCGCTACTGCTTTTCCGTCGATCAGCTGCGCCATGAAGCGGCAAACTCTATGCGAAGCTGTGTCCCATCGATGTTCGGAAAACTGCTCGGAGCGATGATCGGACTGGGGATTGGACTCGCGTTCCAGTCCGCGATCGCTGCGTTCGTGCTCTCGGTCCTGGGGGCGGTTCTCGGACATCGGATCGACACGCTCCATGAGATGCCCGAGGCGGACCCACTGCTGGGGGCGTTCCCTGAGGGGGAATTCGGGGAGGAGGCGGAGGACGGCTCCCGCAGACACTCGCGCCGGTACGGCCGGGGGGAATCGCCCGACCAGCTTGGATCCGGTGAAGGCATCCGCCCGGAACGAGTGCGCACCCCGAGCAACAGGGACGACGAGAGCGATTCCGACGAAGAAGGGGACTACGACGACGACTCGGGCGAATCTGGCGACTCTGGCGACTCTGGCGACTCTGGCGACTCTGGCGACTCGGGCGACTCGGGCGACTCGGGCGACTCGGGCGACTCGGGCGACTCGGACGACTTCGACGAGGAAGGCGACTCCGACGAGGACGACTCCGACGAGGACGACTCCGACGAGGACGACTCCGACGAGGACGA
>JALYOC010000150.1 GCA_030857095.1 Myxococcota bacterium
AAAACCCCCAAGAAAACCCCCAAGAAAACCCCCAAGAAAACCCCCAAGAAAACGAAACCGTCCGATCACAATCAACTGCACAAGTGCCCAACCGGCATCAAAGGCTTTGATGAAATCACGAAGGGCGGGCTTCCGAAAAACCGGATCACCCTGATTGGTGGAGGCGCTGGCTCCGGAAAAACACTTTTGGGGCTTGATTTCATCATCAATGGCGCAGTCGACTATAACGAGCCTGGCGTCTTCGTGTCGTTCGAAGAGACTGAAGACGAGCTTTATAGGGACGTCTCTGGCCTCAACATGGATTTACGGGGGCTTGTTTCAGAAAAAAAGATTCTGCTTCAATCCATTCTCCTGGAACGCGGAGACATCCAGGGGAGCGACTTCAATCTTGAAGGACTTTTTGTTCGCTTGGAACATGCGATAGACGCCGTTGGCGCCAAACGCGTTGTCTTGGACTCCATTGAGTCTCTCCATGCCGGCATCTCAGATGAAGGCGTTCTTCGCCTAGAGATAAAAAGACTTTTCCGATGGCTAAAGGAGAAGCAAGTGACGGCGATCGTCACCGGCGAGCCTGGAAAAGGCGCCTACACTCGTCACGGCATGGAGGAGTACCTTTCCGACTGCATAATTTTCCTCGACAACAGAGTCAGCGATCAGATCTCTATCCGCAGAATTCGCGTCGTCAAATACCGTGGTTCAAATCACGGAACAAACGAATATCCATTCGTGATCGACAAGGATGGGCTCTCTGTGATTCCCATCACCTCTGCGGGGCTCAATCAGCCCGGCACAGACGAGAGAGTCTCGACGGGGATTCCATCGTTGGACAAAATGCTCCGAGGCGGAGGTTATACTAGAGGCAGCACTGTGCTCGCCTCGGGCACCGCAGGCACCGGCAAAACAAGTCTCGCGGCTGCATTTGCAGTGGGAAGGTGCAGGCGCGGAGAGCGGTGTCTCTTCTTGTCCTACGAGGAATCTTCAGGGCAACTCATTCAGAACATGAAGTCTATCGGCCTTGGTCTTGAGCCGTATGTGAAAAAGGGGCTCCTGAAAATGGTATCTACTCGCCCTTCCTTCTTTGGCTTGGAGATGCATTTGCTGGATTTGTACAAGATCATTGCTGATTTTCGGCCGACTGCGGTCGTCATAGATCCCCTGACAAGTCTCATCAGCGAGGGGAGTCCGCGTGAAACGCAATCAATGATTACTCGCATGATTGATCTGCTGAAATCAAATGGCATAACAGGGTTCTTCACAAGCCTTGTTCCGTCGACCGCGCCAAGTTACAGCGGCGGAGAGGTTGGTGTGTCGTCTCTAATCGACACCTGGATCGTGGTTAGGGAACTCGAAGAAGATGCAGGCAAAAGACGCGTCCGTGGACTCTATATCGTCAAGTCTCGTGGCATGGGTCACTCCAGTGATGTCCATGAGATGATTTTGAGTGATGATGGAATTGCCTTGGTGCCGATGGATGCTCTTCTGGGCACTGGCCAGGGAGGGAAAGACAATAGGAGCGAGCAACAAAAGATGCGTCGGAAGTGAGGGGCCGGATGGGAGACGAGACGAGGCGAGACATGGAGAAGTCAGTCCCTACTCTCATTGTCGGCATTGGCGGCTCGGCCGGAGGCCTTAATGCATACAAGGCGCTCTTGGATGCCCTGCCATCCAATACGAGCATGGCCTTTGTCATCGTTGCTCATCTTTATCCCTCCGCCAATAGTCAGTTGGCTGAAATTCTGGCTCGTCATACGAAGATGCCAGTCATGGTGGCTTCCACCGCGATGCCGGTCCGGGCGGATCACGTCTACGTGATTCCTCCAGATGCGGATCTTTTGATTGAGAAATTTGCCTTCAAGGTCCTTTCCCCGCGCTCCAAGAGGAACGTGCAGGTAGATTTGCTTTTCACTTCTTTGGCAGAGGCCATGGGGGTACGTGCGATCGGCATTGTCCTCTCTGGGTATGATGGCGACGGTTCTGAGGGATGCAGGCACATCAAGGCAAAGGGAGGGACGACTTTTGCTCAGGACATGTCTGCCGAAGTAAGCCACATGCCTCTCAGTGCTCAGGCTTCAGGTCATGTTGATTTCGTTCTGCCACCCGACAAGATTTCAGATGAACTGCAAAGATTGGCAGCCATGCATATGAACAATGGGGCGTGACGTCCCTTTGACGACATGGGCCCGTTTCCAACCCAGATTCACCGCGCCCTGAGGCCGATGTTGAGGCCTTGCCTGCACGTATGCGGCGTCGCCCGGCCAGCACCACCCGTCTCCTCGGCCAGTTCGAGTTCGGCGAGCAAGTGGCTGATCGTCGGGTATCAGCCTGGGAACGCGATGCCGGCGGCTTTGCGGATCAGACTGCGACCTCCGTCGCAGCAACGGGATACTCCGCTCGCAGTGGCTTCCCGTCGGACGTCTGGACGGTGACCCCGGTGTCGTCCTGCGCGAACCCGGTCACTTCACGCGCCCGATAGATCCGCACCTGCAGGCAAAGCCCCCAACCTGCATTGCCTTCCCCTGTGACAGGAACCGCTCGGCGATTCACTTCACATCAGTACAGAGGCTCTCATTGCCATAGGGGACACCTCGGACGCCCGGCAGCACGACGAGTAGGTCCGGCGCCCACCCAGCTTGCTTTCGATCAAGCGCAAGCACTTGGGTGAACCCGCGGGGACCAAGTACCGTTCGGCGCATGGCGTCGATGTATACCGAGTCGCTCCGGGCCTTCCTCAAGCCCGTCCTGCAGTACCTCGACGACGAGTCCGTCTCGGAGATCATGATCAACGGTCCAGAGGACATCTGGATCGAGCGCAAGGGCAAGCTCCACAAGACCGACGCGCGCTTCTCCGAGGAGGGCCTGCTGGGCGCCGCGCGGAACATGGCCCAGTTCGTCGGGCGGACCCTGAGTGAAGAGCGCCCCCGGCTGGACGCGCGGCTGCCCGACGGCAGCCGGATCCACGTGGTGCTGCCGCCGATCGCGCGGCAGGGCGCCACCATCTCCATCCGCAAGTTCTTCAAGGACAAGCTGACGGTGGACCGGCTGATCTCGTTTGGGTCGATCACCGAGGCCATGGCCCGGGTGGTGGAAGCGGGGATCCAGACCAAGCAGAACATGGTCGTCGCCGGCGGCACCGGCTCCGGGAAGACCACCCTGCTGAACATCGTCTCCTCGTTGATCCCCAACGACGAGCGGATCTTGACCATTGAAGACTCGGCCGAGCTGCAGCTGAGCCAGGATCACCTGGTGGCCTTCGAGAGCCGCCCGCCGGACAAGTTCGGCAAGGGCGGGGTGGACATGGGGGACTTGCTCCACTCGGCGCTGCGGCTGCGGCCGGATCGGATCGTGGTCGGCGAGGTCCGCGGCGGCGAGGCCTTCCATTTGATGCAGGCGATGAACACCGGCCACGGTGGCTCGCTGGCCACCACCCACGCCAACACCCCCACCGACACCCTGCGCCGGCTGGAGTCGCTGTGCCTGATGAGCGGAGTGGAGCTGCCGATGGTGGCGGTCCGCGCCCAGGTGGCCTCGGCGATCAACCTGGTGATCTGCTGCGAACGTCTCTACGACGGCAGCCGCAAGGTGACCCACGTCTCGGAGGTGCTGCCGCTCAACGACAAGGGCGACTACCGCACCCAGGACTTGTGGGTGTTCACGCCGGTGGCCAAGGACGGGCAGGGGAACATCCTCGGCTACCACGCCCCCACCGGGATCATCCCCAACTTCGTGGCCAAGGCCCGGGCCTACGGGTTCGCGGACCTCACCGACGACTTCTTCGATCCGGCCACCTACGGGCTGCCGCCCCCGCCCCAGTTCCACCTGGGCAGCGACTACGAGGTCCGCTGGGCCCGGTCGCTCAAGCACCGCGAGAAGGGGATCCCGGATCCGGAGACCTTCAAGGGCCTGTGGGCGGACTTCGAGAAGAAGCTGGTGGAGCAGGCCCGCGCCAAGGCCGCCGCGGCGCCGCCTCCGCCTGCTCCGGCCGCACTGGCCACGCGCCCCAAGCCGGTGGCTGCCCCGGTGGCTCCGCCGCGCACTGTCCCCGCCCGCCCGGTGGCGTCCGCGCGTCCTCCGGTGCCGGACGATATGACGCCCGCGCCCGGCCCCGTGCCCGGCCCCGTGCCCTTCCACCCCGAGGCAGGCGCCGACGCCCCGCCTCCCTTGGCCGAGGAGCCGCTGGTCCAGGTCTCCGAGGACCTGCTCTCCGAAGTGGCCTCCGCGGCGGATGATCTCACCCCGCCTCCGCGCAAGACGCCGCTGCCCGGTCGCCCCCTGGGACCCAATGTGGCCCGCCCTCCCACCGGGAGTCAGCCGCCAGTCAGGCGCCCGACCCGTGAGACCGCGCCAAACCCGCAGAACGACGAGAAGACCAACATCCGCCCGATCCCCGAGCGACCGAAGAGGTAACCGGCTAAGAGAGTGAAGCCCGGCAGATTCTCCCTCCTGCCTCTGTTCTACGCCCGCCTATGACTCCCGAACACGCACTGATCAGCGCCGCCGCGGTGGAAGCCACCCAGTCTGGACCCCGCAAGCCACACGCGCTGGAGTACCTGGGGGTCATTGGCTTCTTCATCCTGATCTCGGTGCTGGCCGGCCGGGTGGCGGAGGCGCTGCAGCAAGGCGGGGTGTGGTTCATCGTGATCGCCGCCGCGGTGGGCTTCGTGCTCTCCGACCTGGTCTCCGGGCTGGTGCACTGGCTGTTCGACACCTGGGGCTCGCCGCGGACCCCGGTGCTGGGGAAGAACTTCATCATCCCCTTCCGGGTCCACCACCTGGAGCCCAAGGACATCACCCGTCACGGGTTCATCGCCACCAACGGGCACAACTGCCTGGTCAGCGTCCCGGTCTTGGTGGGCTGCCTGTTCCTACCCTCCAGCAGCGGCTGGTCGGCGCCGCTCACCACCTTCCTGGTGATGATGACCCTGGGGGTCTTCGCCACCAACCAGTTCCACAAGTGGGCGCACCTGGCGCAGCCGCCACCGATGGTGGCCGCCCTGCAGAAGGCGGGGCTGATCCTCTCGCCCTCCCACCACGAGGTGCACCACGCCCACCCGTACGCCAAGCACTACTGCATCACCACCGGCTGGATGAACCGCCCGTTGGACGGGATCAAGTTCTTCCGCGGGCTGGAGTGGGTGATCACCAAGGTCACCGGCGCCCATCCGCGACGCGACGATCTCAAGACTTCGTAGCGGGTCCGGATCGGTTGGCTGGATCGCAAGCTTCGGGGCTACGGTCCCTGAAGCCGTGGATCGCGGACCGGACTGAGAGCTACGGCGCCGCCCTGGCCACCCGCCTGGGCGCGCTGCTGCCCGCGCTGCCGGGCTGCTGGTGGGCAACGTGCTGGCTCCGCAGCGCAAGGTGCTCTAGCCCTAAACCCCTACCGGCTCTTCCCGCACCCCACCGCCTGGGCCATCGCGGCGCGGGCGCGGTCCTCGGGGATCAGCCCGTCGAAGGCCAGCTCGCTGATCACGAAGTCGCGGGCCTGGCGGATCAGCGACGGGTTGCGGCAGTTGCGGATGTCCTCGAAGTAGTAGTGGGGGGCCATCGCCAGCTGCAGCTCGGCCAGCTCCTCCAGCTTCAGGGTGTCCACGTTGCGCCGGAACAACCGCAGGGCGCCGTCCTCCACACCGATGGTCGATCGCTCGAAGGTCACCGTGGCCAAGGCGTAGGCCACCAGCTGATCCTTTTGCAGCAGGTTGTGGATCTTGTGCGCGGCGATCGCCTGCGCCTGCCCGCCCTTGATCTTCAAGGCCTGGGCGATGCTGAGCGCGAAGATCCGCTCGCAGCGCCCGTCTCCCGGGACCGGGACGTTGAAGAACTGGGCCACGAACATCCGCCACGCCCACTTGCCGCCGGTCTCCCGCGGGGTCTGGAAGTAGGTGGGGCAATCCCAGCTGGAGATCCACAGCCCCACCAGGTCCTTGGGGTACCGGGTCAGGTCCGGCCGTTGGAAGTCCACCGGGGCCCGCTCGCTGGGGGCCAGGCCGGCGCGGGCGCCCATCCGCTCCCCCTCGATGTAGCCGCGCAGGTTCCGCTCCAGGTCGAACTCGCTGTTCAACGCAGGCAGTGTCCGGGCGGTCCAGAAGTAGGAGATGGGGACGAACACCACCATCACGATCAGGAACAGGATGGAGAGGATCAGGAGCGCGCGCACGGAGGACTGCAGCGTATCAGGGAGGGGCGGGTGGGCCGCACTTCGGTTATAGGCTTGAGCCCATGGGCGGCTGGTACCAGACCAGGGTCATCTCCACGCGGGCGTCGGCCGCCGGTCTAACGGAGGTGCACCTGGACGTGAAGGGCACCCCGCTGGAGGGCGCCCACCAGCGCCCCGGACAGTTCGTGCGCCTGACCCTGGAGGGGAAGGGCGAGGGCTTCTTCGCCATTGCCTCCTCCCCCGGAGCGGACCCCCATCGGCTGGAGCTGTTGGTGAAGGCCGGCACCCCGCTGACCGAGGCGCTGGTCTCGCTGCGTCCGGGGGAGCTTGTGCTGGCCAGCAAGGTGGAGGGGGTTGGCTTCCCGGTGGAGCGCGCCGAGGGCGGGGACGTGCTGCTGTTTGCCACCGGGTCGGGGATCAGCCCGCTGCGGTCGCTGGTGGGCGTGCTGCTCCGGCACCGCGGGAGGTTCGGACGGCTCTCCCTCTTCTTCGGGGTGCGCACCCCGGATGGCTTCGCCTACACCGCCGACCTGGAGCTGTGGCGCCGGGCGGGGATGGAGGTGGTGCAGACGGTCAGCCAGCCCGGCGACTCCGGCTGGGAGGGGCTGACCGGCTATGTGCAGGAGCACGTCCCCACCGCCGACCTGAGCGGGGCCGCCGCCTTCCTCTGTGGTCAGGCGGAGATGGTCCACGGGGTGACCGACGTGTTGATCCGCCGGGGGCTGCCCCGGGACCGGATCTTCCTCAACTACTGAAGGCCCACGCTTCGTCACCGCGGCGAGGCTGGGGTATCTACCCTGCCCATGCGTTCGTTCCTTCTTCCGGTCCTCCTGCTGTCGCTGCTCGCCACCTCCGCTTCGGCCGTGGAGGGCAAGTGGATGCCGGAGCAGGTGCTGCAGTTGGACGCCGGGTGGCTGCGCGCCCAGGGGCTGCAGCTTCCCGCCTCCCGGCTGTGGAATGCCCAGGAGGGCACCGGGCTGCTGGCGGCGGCGGTCAGCCTGGGGGGCTGCTCGGCGGCGTTCATCTCCGCTGACGGGCTGATCGTCACCAACCACCACTGCCTGTTCTCGCTGGTGCAGCAGCACAGCACCCCAAAAAACGATCTGATCAAGAACGGCTTTCTGGCCTCCTCCCGGGAGGGCGAACTGCACGGGCGCGCGGAGCGGATCTACGTCCCCCGCAAGTTCACCGACGTCACCGCCCAGTTCACGGCGCTGATCGCGCAGCACAGCGATCCTTCGGCCCGCTACCAGGCGGTGGAGCGCAAGCAGAAGGAGCTGGAGGCGGCCTGCGACCGGCCGCCCGACCTGCGCTGTGACGTGCGGGTCTACGACGACGGCCGGATCTTCATGCTCACCGAGACGGTGCAGCTCTCCGACGTGCGGCTGGTCTACGCCCCGCCCGCCGCGGTGGGAAACTATGGCGGGGAGATCGACAACTGGATGTGGCCGCGGCACACCGGCGACTTCGCCATCGCCCGGGCCTACGTGGCGCCGGACGGCTCGCCCCGGGCGCACGATCCGGCCAACGTCCCCTACCGGCCCCGGTTCTTCTTCCCCGTCTCCTCCCAGGGAGTGAAGCCGGGGGACTTCGTGGCGGTGCTGGGCTACCCCAGCGCCACCTACCGGCAGCTGGTGGCCCGGGAGATGGAGGAGCGGGTGGAGGACTTCTACCCGCTTGCGGAGAAGGCGTACGGGGAGTGGGTGGCGATCCTGGAGGACGTGGCCAAGGCCGACGACGCCTCGCGGATCGCCACCGCCAGCACCCTGCGCACCTGGCACAACCGGCTCAAGAACGCCCAGGGACAGCGGGAGGGCTTCCGCCGGCGGGAGCTGCTGCAGAGGCACCGCGCCCAGGAGGAGGCGGTGGTGGCCTTTGCCCAAAAGCGGCCCAAGCTGGCCTCCGCCCTGGAGGCCCGCGCTGCCCTGGGGGCGCTGACCGAGGAGAAGCTGCAGACCTACCACCGCGACTTCCTGCTTGGGCAGTTCCGCCCCACCGCCACCTCCACCTCCAAGGCGCTGTGGCTGGCGCTGCAGATCGCCCGCATCAGCGCCGAGCGGCAAAAGCCGGACCTGGAGCGGGACCCGGAGCTGATGGAGCGCGAGCTGCCCCGGCTGTTGGAGAAGCTGGAGAAGGAGCAGAAGTCGCTGGCCCCGCTGGCGGAGCAGAGGTTGATCGCCTGGTTCGCCGAGCGCGCCTTGGCCCTGCCGGCCGGCTCGCGGATCGCCGCCCTGGACTCGGCCTTTGGGGACTCCACCGGCAAGGAGCTGGAGCGGCGGATCCGGGTCCTGTTGGGCAATACCCGGCTGTTGGACGCCAGCGAGCGCCAGAAGATGGTGACCCAGACCCCCGAGCAGCTGAGGGCCCGAAACGACCTGCTGTTGGATCTGGGCCTGGCGCTGCGGGCGGACTACGAGCGGATGCTGCTGGCCGAGCAGCGCCGCAAGGGCGCGCTGTACCAGGAGCGGCCTCGCTGGCTGGCGGCGGTGACCGCGCACTCCGGGCGGCCGCTGGCCCCGGACGCCAACTCCACCCTGCGGATTTCGCTGGGGAAGGTGCAGGGGTACTCTCCCCGGGACGGGATCCTGATGCTGCCCCAGACCACCCTGGCCGGGATGTTGGCCAAGGACACCGGGAAGGCCCCGTTCGACCTGCCGCAGAAGGTGAAGGACGCGGCCAGTCGGGCCGCAGCCTCCCGCTGGCGCGATGCGCGGCTGGGGGATGTGCCGGTGGACTTCCTGGCGGACCTGGACACCACCGGCGGCAACTCCGGCAGCCCGGTGATTGACGGCCGCGGCCGGCTGGTAGGCATCAACTTCGACCGGGTCTGGGAGAACATCACCAACGACTTCGCGTTCGATCCCCGCATCGCCCGGAACATCACCGCCGAGGCCCGCTACCTGCTCTGGCAGCTGGACGAAGTGGAGGGCGCCAAAGGGCTGCTCAAGGAGCTGGGGGTCTCGCCGGCCCGCTGACGCAAGGTTTTCGCCGGTCCAAGGTGGCCCGCCCCAGGAGAGCGTGGTGGCACGGCGGATGCTCTCGTCCAGAGGGGGGAGTCACCCCCTCTTTGGGAGGATAAAGCCATGTACCTGGTGCAAGACTTCATGACCCGGAAGGTCCTCTCCCTGGAGGAACACGACGACCTGACCCTGGCCCAGAACCTGATGGCCTTTGGCCGCTTCCGCCATCTCCCGGTGACCCGGAGCGGGGCGTTGATCGGCCTGGTCAGCCAGCGGGACCTGGCCAGGGCGCAGGCCCAGCGCGACGACCTGCTGTCGCTGCGCACCCTGGACGTGATGATCCGCGAGGTGCAGACGGTCTCCCCGCAGACCCGGCTGCGCGACGCGTTGGAGCTGATGCTCCGCCACAAGTACGGCTGCGTTCCGGTGGTGGACGGGGACGGGGTGCTGGTGGGGATCCTCACCGAGGAGGACGGGGTGCGCTTCGCCTTGCGGATGGCGAAGGACCTGGACGAGGTGGGCGAGGTGATTGAGTTCGCCACCGAAGCGGCCCTCCACCCAAGTTGAGCTGGGCAGCCAAGCGCACTTTCTGCGTGGCGGGGTGGAGATGCCAACCATTGCTGCAAGGGGGCCGTATGCGAGATCTCATCTTGGACTTCATGACCACCCCGGTGCGCACCGTGGAGGTGGACCAGACCCTGGCGGACGTGCACCGGATCATGAACGGCGCCAGGGTCCGGCATCTGCCGGTGGTGGAGGACGGCGTGCTGGTGGGCCTGGTCTCCCAGCGGGATCTCCACCTGGTGGAGACCCTGGCCGGGGTGGATCCGCTGGAGGTGGGGGTGGACGAGGCGATGACCCGCGAGGTGTTGGCGGTGACCCCGGACACCCCGTTGGCCTGGGTGGTGGTGGAGATGCTCTCGCGCGGCCGCGGTTCGGCGGTGGTGGCGGTGCAGGGACAGGTGGCAGGGATCTTCACCCGCTCCGACGCGCTGCGGGTGCTGCGGGTGCTGCTGGAGGAGCGTCAGAAGGAACCGGTCGAACCGCGACCGGCCCCCCACTGACTCAGACGTGGACCGCGTGCACGTGCTCGGGGCCCGTGGCGCCGGCCTCGGTGAACGGGTGGGACCGCTCCAGCGCCGTCTCCAGATAGGCGGGGGTGATCGCCGAAGCCCAGTCGGCCAGGTGCCGGCGCGAGTCGTGCTCGGCCTCCGGGCTGGTCCGGCGGACCGTCCCCCGTCCCTCGGGGAAGAAGACGATGACCGCGGTCCAGATCCCCTTGCCCTGCGCCAGTCCGTAGACCCGCGCCTGGTAGCTGTGTCCCTCGGTGTCCGAGACGGAGTGGTGGAACTCACAGATGAACTCTGGAACCAACGGATGGTGCAGTGCCTCGGGCATGGTCCCTGGAAAATCGGCACCCGTGGGCCCGGCGTCACCCTCGTTCATGGCGCCTGCCCGCTGCCCGGCCTGCACAAGCGACGCCCGCTCGCATGGTTCCTGGGCATAGCAGGGAACCCGTAGTACGTCCGTGGTATGGCTCCAGTCCCCACCGCCCACGCCTTCTTCGAACAGCTCGGCGAAAACCTTGGCCGCCGCCTGGCTGCCCGCTTCCCGCGCAAGACGCTGGAGCCGTCCGCTCCTCCCCGTCCGGCTCGCGCTCCGGCCAAGGCTTCCCGCCCCAAGGCTGCCCGGCCCGCGCCCGCCAAGACGACCCGGCGCCAGACTGTGCGCACCGCCACGCGGAAGGGGACGCTGTCGTCCGGGGACCTGGTCAGCTACCGCCAGGGCCGGGGAACCTTCTCCGCGGAGGTGGTGCGGGTGGACGCGATCAGCGGAGTCGCCACCCTGCAGCGGACCAACGACGGCAAGCGGGTGATCCGCCCGCTGGACCGGGTCTACGCGGCCTAGCTTTTCGGCTACTCCTCGGCCGCGGCCTTGCCCCGCTTCTTCGGCGGCGGGGCGGCCTTCGGCTCCTGACCGAAGATCCGCTGGTACACCTCGGCGGAGTTGATGTTCACCATCACCCCCGGGTCCCTGGTGGCCATCTTCTTCACCGCCAGCCGGGGCAGCGCCGACTCCAACGTCCCCGAGCTGTCCATCCGCAGGACCTTCTCCGCCGCGGCCCGGCTGAGCACCACCGGCCGGCCGGTCACGCCCTCGAACTCTGGCAGCACCGCCTCGGCGCCATCCAGCTTCTCTAGCAGCGACTTCACCGTGGAGGCGCGGAAGGTGGGCATGTCCACCGGGTGGAGGATGATCGCCTCGGCGCCGTCGTCCAGGGCGGCCTGGATCCCCACCCGCGCCGAGCCCAGCTGTCCCGACTTCCAGTCGCTGTTCTCCAGCAGGCGCACGTCCGGGTTCTGGGTCCGGACCTCGTCGCCGCGGTAGCCCACCACCGCCACCACGTCGCAGCCCGCCTTGCGGAACGACGACGCGATCGACCGCAGGAAGCTCTTGCCCTTCTCGTACTCCAGCATCGCCTTGGGGACCGGCAGCTTGGTGGACTCACCGGCGGCGAGGATGACGGCGGTAGCGTGCATAGGTGTCAAACCTAGGGACGCTCTGCTCTCCTGGCCTGTTGATCGCGAGGGTGGGGTTCGCGGGGGACCGGGTCCCCGTCCACCAGGCAACGCTTCAGCTGCCCTCGATCTTCTCGGTGGGCCCCAGCTCGCGGACCCCCTTGGAGGTGATGGTCAGCAGGAACAGCGGCTTCTTCGCCTCCCGCTCCTCGGAGAAGTGGGTCTTGCCGGTGGCCCCGTCGAAGTCCTTCAGGTCGGCCAGTGACCGGCGGAACTGCAGCCGGGTCTGGGGCTTCTGCTGGTCAATCACGCTGCGGATCATCCCCGCCGAGTCGTAGCCAATCGCCTCCAGCAGGCCGGGATCCCGGCCCAGGTCGGCGTGCCGCTCCCGGTACAGGTCGACGAAGCGCCTGGTCGCCTTGCGGTTGGAGTCGGCGAAGAAGCCGTCCACGTACACCGAACACATCACGAACTTGCCGCCCCGCTCGATCAGCTCCGGCAGGCCGCTGCGGCCCTTGGGCGAACTCCACTGGTTGGTCCCCAGCAGGGTCACCGTCTGCAGGTCCTTGCGGCCGGTGGTCTTGCGGATCCGCTCCAGGTCCTTCGGATCGCAGGCGTTGGTGACGATGTCCTCCACCGCCAGCGCCGGGGCCACCAGGCCCACCCGCCGCCAGTCGTCCGGGATCAGGATCGCCTCGAAGTCGATCACCGGATCCAGCTTGGACTTGAGCGCCTCCACCGCCTTGCGCTTGCGGAACGCATCCCCCGGTCCCTGCATGATCTCCCGGTGGCCGCTGACATAGTCCGAGCGATCATCCAGGTAGTAGCGGCCCACCAGCTTCTTGGCCTCGCCGCTGAAAGTCGTCTGGTCGAAGCCGTAGCTCTCCGCGCCGCGCACCTCGCCGCCGCGCTGGTTCACCTCGTCCCAAAACGAGTTGGCCAGCTCCACCCCGTACGGGATGCTGGGGTAGAGCAGGGCGAACTTCTTGAAGCCCATCACCTCGGTCCCGTACTGGGCCAGCGCCTCGGACTGGGCGGAGGTGGTGAGCATGTTGCGGAACACGAAGGGCCCGATCTCGGTGATCCCCTCCGAGCGGCTGAGGGTGAGGATCGGCACCTGCAGCTCCTCCGCCCCCAGCGCGGCGCGCCGGGAGTCGTCTCCCAGCAACGGACCGATGATCGCGATCACCTGGTCGTCGAAGGCCAGCTCCTCCACCGCCCGTCCGGCGATGTTGGCGTCCCCCTGTGAGTCCTTCACCACCAGCTCGATGTTGCTGCCCTCCAGCGCCAGCCGCAGCCCGCGCATCACCGCCTCCCCGGTCGGCTGGTAGCGGCCGGTCATCGGGAGGATCACCCCCACCACGTTCGGCTTGGCCTGCACCAGCCGGTTGGAGCGCGCCAGCAGCTCCTCCGCCTGGGCGGCGAAGGGGTGGCTGGGGGCGTTCTGGAGGAAGCGGTTGAGCGTCTCCTGCAGCCGGTTGAAGTCGCGCAGGTGGAAGAAGATCCGCGCCAGCTTGAAGGTCACCAGCGGCCAGGCGGGGTTGGTGGCGGGCAAGTCCTCGGCCACCGCCGCGATGTCGATGAACCCCACCTTCCCCTCGATCAGGCTCTCGATGCGGGCCAGGGCGGCCTGCTGCTCCGGGACGCTGGAGGCCTCCTCCGCCAGCCGGATCGACAGCTTGAGCGCGTCTCCGAACAGGTGGGCGCCCTCGGCGGCGCGCTCGGCGGCCAGGAGCAGCTCCCGGCGTTCGTCGCCCCGGGCGCGGTCCGCCAGCGAGAGAAGGGTGTGGAAGGCGTCGCGGTAGGCGCCGATCTCCAGCGCGGAGAGGCCCAGCTTCAGCTTGGCGTCCTGGGCCCTGTCGAACAGCGGGTTCTCGAAGAGCAGCTCGTTGAAGCTGCGGCGGGCCAGGGCGTACTGCTCGGTCTCGAAGTAGATCACCCCCGCCCGGTACAGCGCCTCCTGTCCGGCGGTGCTCTCCGGGTAGGCCTTGCGGACCGCCAGGAAGGCCTCGGCCTTCGCCTCCGGGTCCTCCACCCCGGCGGCCCTGGCCAGCGCCTCATCCGCCTCCGGGTTGCGCTTCACCTCCACCGTGGGCCGGGTGGGGAACTGGGGGCCCTGGCCGTCGGTGTCGCCGTCCGGCCGCACCTGGCCGCCTCCGGACGGCCGCGGGCAACCAGTGAGCAGGGCGGCAGTGGCCAGGGCCACCAGGGGCAGGAGTTTTGCTCGAGTCATGCGGCCTTGGGCATAGCAGAAGAGGCGTGACTGCAAAGAGTCGCGATGCAGGGGATGTTCGCGGCCGACCGGCCGCAATCGGAGGGTGGTTTTGCCAGCCGCGTGCCAGGGGGCCCCGGTCGCGCCCAACACTCCGCCTCACCCGGGTGGGCGCCGGTGTTTGACTGCCATCAAGCTGGGCCCGCGGAGCGACCGGGGATGACACCGCGGTGACCGCGCGTGCCTACTGCTGAGGGCATGCTCCAGCCAGCCTCGCTCCATCTTCCGGGCCACGGCATCAAGCCCCGGCTCCGCGGTCTCTCCCACCTGGCGGCCTTCTTCACCGCGCTGGGGGCGGGGGCGGTGTTGGTCTCGGTCGCACCCTCCCCCCGGGCGGCGGTGGCCGCGCTGGTCTACTCCCTCGGTCTGGCCGGGATGTACGGGACCAGCGGGCTGTACCATGTGCCCACCTGGTCGCAGCGCGCGCGCCTGCGGATGCGCCGCCTGGACCATGCGATGATCTTCGTCCAGATCGCCGGCACCTACACCCCGCTGTGCCTGCTGGCCCTGCCGCAGCCGCTGGGGGCGCAGCTTCTGGCCGCAGTGTGGTTGGGGGCTGGCCTGGGGATGGTTCGCGCCATGGCCTGGGCCAAGCCACCGCGCTGGTTGACCGCCGGGCTGTACCTGGCGCTGGGATGGGCGGCGGTGCTCTCGTTCAAGGAGCTGCTCACCGGGCTGGGTCCCACCGGGCTGCTGCTGATCGCGCTGGGCGGGTTGATCTACAGCGCCGGGGCTGTGGTCTATGCGTTGCGGCGGCCCAATCCCTGGCCCCGGGTCTTTGGCTACCACGAGGTGTTCCATGTGCTGGTGATCGTGGCCAGCGTCCTCCACTTCATCGTCGTCCGCCGGGTGGTGATCGGGGCCTGAGGACGAAGAACCGAATACAGTCCCCCCGCCGTGGCTCTTCCTTCGATCGAAAACCTCCACTGCTTCGACGCGGCCACCCGCGCCAGCTTTCTTTGGTGGCTCGGGGAGCGAGCTACACCAGCGGGTGAAGGACCGGGAGATCGACCTGTGCCTCAGCTCGCACCGGGTGACCGATCCGCTGCTGGATGGGGCGCGGCTGCACAAGGAGGACTACGTGTTCGTGGGGGCGCCGGGGCTGCTGCGGCGATGGCCGCTGGAGGCGGACCGGGACGCAGGCGAGCACGTCCTGGTGGACATCAACGCCGCGCTGCCGTTGTTCAGCTACTGGCGGGACAGCCCCCGGGGTGGGGACCGGCTGCAGTTCAAGACCGTGCTCCGCGCCGGTTCGATCGAACCGATGCGGCGGTTGGTGCTAGAGGAGAAGGGGGTGGCGGTCCTGCCCCTGTACTTCGTCCGGGCCGACCTGGAGGCCGGCCGGCTGCAGCGGATCCTCCCCGAGGTCACCCCGCTGTTCGACTACTTCCGGCTGGTGTTCCGCCGGGATGATCCCCGCCGGGCCCTGTTCACCGCCCTGGCCGAGAGCTACATCCGTCACCCCCTGCAGTAGCGAGGCAACACCATGGACGTCGCGATCACCGCCCTGCTGGTCCTCTCCGGGATCGAACACCTGTACTTCTTTGTCCTGGAGTCCTTCCTCTGGAAGAAGCCGCTGGGTCGCAAGACCTTCCAGATGGACGCGGCCCGGGCGGAGGCCACCGCGCAGCTGGCGGTGAACCAGGGCTTCTACAACCTGTTCTTGGCGATAGGCCTGCTGTGGGCGGCCGTCTCCGGCGACCCGACCCTGCGGCTGTACACCCTGGGCTTCGTGGTGGCGGCGGCGGTGGTGGGTGGGGTCACCGTCAGCCGCCGGGTGCTGCTGCTGCAGGGAACCCCGGCCGCGGTGGCCCTGGTCCTGCTGTTGCTGCGCTGAGGCGTCTTTAGCGCGCCCGCCCGTGGAGAGAGCAGTCGAACAGGCCGTCGCGCGGGCACCGACCTTGCGGGGGGGCGTTTCGTTCTGCGGCGGGAAAAGGCCTTGCCGCGCCGTCGCCCGGGAGGGAAGTAGATGGGTGCGAACCCCGACTGATCGTTTTCTCCCGCCCCGAGGCGCCCCCAGCGCGGCGCGTGGCCGGATGGTGGTGATTGCCCCCACCCGAGCTGCGTGTGAGGCCATTGAGCTCGCCTTCGGGCTGGAGCTGCCGACCTACCTTGATACCCACCACGGACCGCAGCTCCGGCGGCTGGCCAAGAGCGGAGAGGGCTTCGGGATCGTCGCCGGCACCGGGACCGGCAAGACGCTGGCCATCCGCACCATCGCCGAAGAGAGCCTCGGCCGCACCGGGCTGAAGGTGGCGGTGATCAACCGCGAGCGCGAGGCCAGCGGGGAGACGGCGGAGTGTGACGTGTTGATCGTCACCACCGGGATCGCCCGCCGCTGGTTCCAGGAGGGAGCGATCCGCTTCAACGACATCCTGGTGGTGGATGAGATCCACCAGACCTCCGCCGAGCTGGAGCTGTGCCTGGCCCTGGGCAAGCGGGTGGGCTGCCTGTTCGTGTGGCTGTCGGCGACAGTCGATCCCAGCTTCTACGCAGAGTATCTGGAGAGCGAGGAGGTGCTGCAGGTCTCCACCTTCGACCCCAAGAAGGCGGCCCGGGTGGAGGTGCACCGCCGCCAGCCGCTGTCCTTCCTGGACGACGCCTTCTTCGACGACGTGGTCCGCAATGGCCGGGGAGTGGGGGTGTTCCTGGCCACCCGGGCGGCGGTGGAGCAGACGGCGGCCCGGGTCCGCGAGCGGTGGCCCGAGGTCCACGCGGCGCACTATCACGGCGGCGAGCCGATCCGCGCCATCCGCCCCTTCCTGGAGGGGACCACCCCCAAGCCGTTCCTGCTGGCGATGACGGCCGCCGGTCAAAGCGCGCTCAACGTCCCCGGGCTGGACACGGTGGTGATCGACGACGTCCGCTTCAGCAACAAGATCGAAGGCGGACACAACGTGCTCTCCCGGGTGCACCTGGGCAGCAACGAGCTGCTCCAGATGGCAGGGCGGGTCCACGGCCGGGTGGAGGGAGGCCGGGTGTTCATCCTCAGCGACCGGCCGGTGCACTTCGCCTCGCTGCGTCCCACCGAACCGGAGTTCCAGCTGGCCGGCGAGCCGGAGCGGGTGGCGCTGACCGCCGCGGCGCTGGGAGTGCAGATCGAGGAGCTGGAGCTGCCGGTGCCGCTGGACCGGGCCGCCTACCGTCGGGTGCTGGCGCGGTTGCAGGATCGGAACCTGGTGGACCCCGCCGGCCGGCTGACCGAGTACGGCCGGGCGGTGGAGGCGCTGCCGGTGGACCGCCCGTGGGCGGAGCTGATCGTCAACGGCGAGGACGCGCTGATGCCGTACCTGGCGGTGGGCAGCGCGCTGGACTCGCTGCACCGGATGACCCGGGAGGACCGGAGCCTGGAGGGGGTGCTGGTGACCGGCAGCGACCACCTCACCGCGTACAACCTCTACGCGGAGGCCTTCGGGGCCGCAGGCAGCATCGGGACCGCGCAAGGGCTGCCCCGCCACGTGTTCGATCCCGAGCGGCTCCATCGGTGGGCGGAGGAGCGCGGGGTGCTGGTCAAGGCGCTGGAGGACGCGGCGCTGGCGATGGCCAGCATCTACCGCAGCGTGGGGATGCCGCTGCCCGGAAAGATGCCGTTCGCCACCCCGAGGGTCTACCAGCAGTTCTGCGACCTGCTGGCGCGGGTGATGCCGTTCGATCTGGTGATCGACGAGCAGACCGCAGGAGGCGAATCGGCCCGGGTGTCCAAGAGCAGCGTGTGCGGGAACCTGGGCGCGGTGGCGGGCAACCTGCGCTACTTCTCGGACCGCTCCGGCGCCTCCCAGGCGGCGATAGAGGGGACCCAGGTTCCGCAGTCGCTGCTGCACCGCTACGCGCGGCGCTCCGGCGGGGAGCCCAGCTACGATCCCCGCGCCCGGGCGATCGTGTTCGCGCAGCAGCTGGAGTACTTCGGCTTCAAGCTCTCGCACGAGGAGCGGGTGCTGCGCGAGTGGGGCCCGGAGCTGGAGCCCGCGATCCGCCTGGCGCTGGCCGAGGCCACCGCGCGCGGAGAGGCCGCCCATCCGGCGGTGGACCGCCATCGGCTGATGATCGCCGAGGCGCAGGAGCTGTGGCGACGCTCCGGAGGACGGACCGCGCGGCTGGAGCTGCCGGAGCTGACCGCGCTGTATGCCTCCCAGCTGGAGGGAGTGGGGTCGATCGAAGACTTCCGGGCCCGCCCGCTGGAGCTGCGGCAAGAGCAGGTCCCGGCGCACCTCCGCGAGGAGCTGCTGGCGCTTCCGGAGTCGGTCCGGATCCGCGACCAGGAGTTCGCGCTGGCCTACGACGTGGAGCTGGTCGCGGCCGGTGCGCCCCAGGGCGTGGTGTGGATCGGTCTACCGGAGAAGCTGGCCCGGACCCTGGTGGTGGAGGAGCTGCCGTCCCTGGACCGCCCCGCGCGCTTCACCGTGCAGCGCGGCCGCCGGGGTGCGATCCACGCCGCGTCCCTGCCCCAGCTGCAGGAACTGCTGGATCTCCCCTGGACCCCGACGGAGTTGGCGCAGGCCAAAGGAGAGCGCAAGCCGCGCCGAGCAGGCACCCGGGACCACGCGCCCCGCGCCGACGCCCGCGGCGAGTCAGCGGGCCAGAAGCGCCGCGGCGGAAGGAACTGGGGCAAGTCCAGACGGCGGCGCTGAGCGCGCGGGGTCTTGGCCGAGCAGCAGGAGGCCTGAACGCGCGCAGCTTCTCTACCGGGCGGACTCCCAGGCCGCCTCGCCGCCGCCGAACCAGCTGAAGGTAAGGGCGTTGAACTGGAAGCTGATCTCCTCGAAGTCGGGCAGCAGGGGCTGGGTGTACTGGTCGGGCGTCAGCTGCTTGATGCCCACGATGGATCCCAGGGTGCCGACCACGGTGAAGTGTTGTTGGGTGGAGCCGTCCCCGGTGGGATTGGGGCGGTAGAAGCGGGCGGTCATCGTCATCTGGTGCCGGTTGATCAGCGACTGCAGCAGCAGCGGCGTGGCGCGATCCAGCGGCTTGCGGCAGGTGACGGTTCCCGCCACCACCGAGCTGGGCGTGGCCCGCATCGAGAAGCGGAAGAGGACGCAGGTGATGGTGTTGGCCCTGCCCAGGGAGGTCTGCGGAGAGTCGCCCGGGATGACCCCCAGCGTGTCGGACTCCAGGGTCAGGTGGACTGTCTCCGCAGCCAGCACAGGGGCCGAGAGGAGCGCGAGCAGCGAGGGGAGCAACAGGGCACGGCGGACGTTCAGCATGTCGGACCTCCAGGCGATGTCATCCGGCCTCCGGAGAGCGGCAGCGCTGTTCAGCGCCGCAGCCCAGGTGGGCGGGGCAATCCAGGTCGGTGAAGCAGGGGAGGGCCTCGGAAGAGCACAAGGCATCGTCGCACCGCTGCAGACAGCCGGTCGCGGGGCAGCTGGCCACCTCCAGGGTGCACGCGCCGGAGGCCTCGCAGAAGAAGCCCTCCAGACACTGGGAACTGGCGGTGCACTGGCCGTGGTCCGGGGCGCACAGCCCCTCACTGCCGCAGAAGCTCCCCACTGGGCAGTCCGCATTCAGCTCACAGACCTGGCGCGGAGCCACGCAGCTTCCCTCCACGCACTCGCCGGAGAGTCCCGGGCAGTCGTTGGCGCCCACGCAGGGGAGCGGATCACTCAGGCAGCGCGAGTCCTGGCAGAGCCGGCCGTCTCCGCAGTCCCAGTCCCGCGAACACCGGGCGAGGGTCTCGCGGCAACGCCCGGACGGATCGCACTCGCTGCCTTGGGGACAGGCGAAGGAGACGCCACAGCGGACCGAGGGAAGGTGGCAGGCGTCATCGGAGCCGCACAGCTCACCCTCCGCACAGCCGGAGAGGGAACAGGAGTAGCCGGCGTCGGAGGAGTCACCGGCGTCTGAGGAGTCACCGGCGTCTGAGGAGACGCCGGCGTCGGAGGAGTCACCGGCGTCTGAGGAGTCACCGGCGTCGGAGGAGTCACCGGCGTCTGAGGAGTCACCGGCGTCAGAGGAGTCACCGGCGTCGGAGGAGTCACCGGCGTCGGAGGCGGTCCCACCATCCGTCACGACCGCCGCATCGGGTGAGCAGGTGCCGGTCTCCTCGCAGGGCGGAGGACAGGCCGAGAGCACCAGCGTCCCCAGTGCCAACAGGAGCAGTCGGACCGACCGGCGGTGCTTCAAAGAATGTCGGTTGACGAGAATGGTGCTTCTCCCCCGAAGGCTTCACCGTGCGTAGCACAGCGCTTCGGAGGGTTCCGGCTGCAAATGTTCTTGCCGGATCCAGCGGACAGACCGGGAGTCTCTCCCCCGACGGGATCACCCGCCGGTTCGACGATGATCTGCCCGCCAGTGAAAACTGCTGGCGGCGGGGCCCGGTTCAGGCACGGGC
>JALYOC010000174.1 GCA_030857095.1 Myxococcota bacterium
CGAACGGGCCACCGCGGACCAGTTGGCGGAGGCCGGCGCGCTGGTGGACGGCGAGGCGCTGAGCCCGGTGGCCGCTGCGCTGATGAAGCGCTTCCCCTCCGATGTGCGCGGCCCGCTGCTGGAGGCGCGCTCCGCCATCACCCAGCGGCAAGCCAGGCGCGCCGAGACCGCCATCACCCAGGCCTCCACCCTGGAACCGGCCAGCCCCCAGCCCCAGGTGCTGCTGGCCCAATTGCGCGAGGCCCAGGGGGATGTGCCCGCCGCGGTGGCCGCGCTGGCCAGGGCCCGGGAGCTGTCCAAGCAGCCCTCCCTGGACGCGGAGCTGGCCGGGCGGCAGGGGGTGTTGCTGTCCCAGTCCTCCGATCTGGAGGGCGCCGCCGAAGCGCTGACCTTCGCGATTGGCCGCGAGTTCGACGCGGCGCTGGCGGCGGAGCTGGCCTTCGTGCGCTTCCGGCAGGACCGGGTGGCCGAGGCGCGGACCTTGCTGAACCGGGCGGTGCGCAAGGATCCGGGAGACTTCCTTTCCCGCTACTACCTGGGCGCGGTGCTCTTCCGTCAGGGCGATGTGGCCGGCGCGGAGGGCGAGTACCGCGAGGCGGACAGGCTCTCTCCCCAGGATCCCCGCGCCCTGGCGGCGCTGTGCGAGGTCCAGGCCAAGGGCGGCAAGGCCCAGGAGGCGGAGGCCACCCGCAAGGCGCTGGGCTCCCGCTTCCCGGAGCAGGCCTCCCGGCTGCTGGCCGGCTGCGCGCCGTAGTCGTCGCCCCCGGCGCCACTGCCGGTAGAGTGCCGGTCCGACGATGGCGAACCTGAGCGAACGACGACAGGAGGTGCTGGTCCGGCGGGAGCTGCGGGAGGCGACCGCCTTCCGTCCGCTGGCCGATCAGGCCTTCTCGCGCGCCGCCGGGGCGCCGCTGATCTCCGGCAACCGGGTCCGGCTGCTGAAGGACGCGGCGGAGAACTACCCCGCCTGGCTGGAGGCGATTGGCCAGGCGCGGCGGCACATCCACTTCGAGAGCTACATCCTTCATGAGGACACGGTGGGGAGGCAGTTCGCCGACGCGCTGATCTCCCGCGCCCAGGCCGGGGTCCGGGTGCGGCTGATCTACGACTGGCTGGGCGGGCTGGGGAAGAGCTCCGCCGGGTTCTGGAGCCGGCTGCGGGAGGGCGGAGTGGAGGTGCGGTGCTTCAACCCTCCGCACCTGGACGCCCCGTTGGGCTGGCTGTCCCGCGACCACCGGAAGATGCTGGCCGTGGACGGCGAGGTCGGCTTCGTCACCGGGCTGTGCGTGGGCCAGATGTGGGTGGGGGATCCCCAGCGGGGACTTGCTCCCTGGCGGGACACCGGGGTGGAGATCCGCGGGCCGGCGGTGGCGGAGATCGAGCGGGCGTTTGCCAACGTGTGGGAGATGACCGGAGAGCCGATCCCGGAGGAGGAGACCCTGGTGGCGCCGCTGATCGGCCCGGTGGGAACAGTCTCGCTGCGGATCGTGGCCAGCGCGCCGGCCACCTCGGGGATGTTCCGGCTGGACCAGATGGTGACCGCCCTGGCCCGGCACCGGGTGTGGCTCTCGGACGCGTACTACGCCGGCGCCGCGCCCTACGTGCAGGCCCTGCGGGCGGCGGCCAAGGAGGGGGTGGACGTGCGGCTGCTGGTGCCCAGCGCCACCGACCTCCCGCTGTTGCAGCCGCTGTCCCGCGCCGGCTACCGCCCGCTGCTGGAGGCGGGGATCCGGATCTTCGAGTGGAACGGCACCATGATGCACGCCAAGACCGCGGTGGTAGACGGCCGCTGGGCGCGGGTGGGGTCCACCAACCTCAACCTGGCCAGCTGGCTGGGCAACTGCGAGCTGGACGCGGTGATCGAAGATGAGCCGTTCGCCCAGCAGATGGAGGCGCAGTACCTGCAAGACCTGGAGGGCTCCACCGAGATCGTCCTCTCCGAGCGCCGGCGGTTAAAGCGGCCCCGGAGGCCTGCCGAGGGGGCCAGCGCCAGCGGAGGCGCCGGCGCGGTGCGGGCCGCCGCGGGCGCGGTGCGGATCGGCCACGCGCTGGGCGCGGCGTTCACCAACCACCGGGTGCTAGAGCCGGTGGAGGCGCGGCTGATGGTGATGACCGGACTGGTGCTGCTGGCGCTGGGCGCGCTGTTCGCCTTCATCCCCTGGTTGCTGATCTATCCATTGCTGGTCGTCCTGGGCTGGGTGGCGCTGGCGTTCCTCTACCGGGGGATCAGGCTGTACCGGCAGGGCAGGCGCTCCGCCGAACGATCCTGAACCTTCGAGGCTGCCGTGGACCGAAAGCTGCTGATCCTCAACGCCGATGACCTGGGCTACGACCCGGCGGTCACCCGCGGAATCATCGAGTCGATGCGCCAGGGGGTGGTCACCTCCACCACCCTGATGGTGAACCTGGAGGACTCCCAGTCCGCCGCCCAGGCCGGCGCCGGGCTGGCGATTGGCCTCCACCTCAACCTGGCCCGCGGCGCTCCGGTATCGGCCGGTTTTCCCGCCTCGCTGCTGCAGGACGGTCAGCTGGTGGAGGCCCGGGCGGGGGAGCTGCCGGGGGAGGTGGTCCTCCCGGAGGTGCTGGCCCAGCTGGACCGGCTGGAGGCGCTGACCGGCCGTCCCGCCACCCACCTGGATGTGCACAAGCACCTGCACCAGCACCCGGGGATCCTGGAGGGGCTGATCGAGGCGGCGCGAGGACGCGGGCTGCCGGTGCGGGCGATCACCCCGACGATGCGGCAGACCCTGCGCGCGGGGAAGGTCCGCACCACCGACCACTTCATCGGCGATGCGGGGAAGACCGCGTATTGGACCCTGGAGCAGCTGGAGGCCGACCTGGCCGGGCTGCAGCCGGGGACCACCGAGCTGATGTGCCATCCCGGCTATGCGCCCCAGACCTTGAAGAGCGGCTACTCCGCCCAGCGGGAGGTGGAGCTGGCGACGTTCCTCCATCCGAGGGCGCGGGTCCTGCTGGAGCAGGCGGGGGTGGAGCTGGCCGACTTTGGCCGGCTGCCCTGAGCCAGGGCCGGCTCAGCTGCCCGCGGACTCCCGGGCGCTGATCGCGGCGCCCACCGCCTGCAGCAGTTGATGGGAATCGAACGGGCGCGCGCACAGGGGGGTGGAGGCCTCCGCCCAGCCCGGCAACCGGGCGCCGGTGACGATCAGCGAGATCGGGTGGGTGCCTAGCGCGCCGAGGAGCGCATCCCGCAGGACCTCGGCCGGGCGCTCCTGGAGGGTGGCGCTGGCCAACACCACATCCACGTCGATCTGCGCCAGCCGGGCCAGCGCGTCCACCGCGTCCCGGGCCTCCAGCACATCGAAGCCGGCCAGCCCCAGGGTGTCCCCCGCGGAGGCGCGCAGGTCCGGATCCTCGTCCACCACCAGCACCCGGCGGCGCAGAGCGGCGGTCTCGGACTCGGAGAGCAGCGGCAGCTGGGCCATGAAGGTGGAGCCGCTCCCCTCCTCGCTGGTGACCTGCAGGCTGCCGTGGTGGAGCTCCAGCACTGATCGGCAGATGAACAGCCCCAGGCCCAGCCCTCCGAAGTTGCGGGCCGACGAGTTCTTGGCGCGGTAGAAGCGCTCGAAGACCCGCTCCTGATCCGACACCGGGATGCCGATCCCCTGATCCTGGACCCAGATCCGCGCCTGCCCATCCCCGACGGTCACCCTCACCCGCACCGTCGACTCCAGCGGGCTGTACTTGAGCGCGTTCTCGATCAGGTTCTGCAGCACCTGGGAGATCCGCTCCCGGTCCCCCAACACCTGGACCCGCCGGTCCGGGAGCTGAAGCTCGATGGTCCGCTCGCGGTGGCCGCGGAACTCCTCCACCACCTCCTGCACCACCCGGGACAGCTCAAGCGGGCCGCGGTCCACGGTCAGCCGGCCCCGGTCCACCCGGGTGGCGTCCAGCAGGTCGGTCACCAGCGCCGCCAGCCGGTCCACCTGCCGCTTGCACTTGAGCACCGGCGCCAGGTCCAGCGGCTGGCCCTGCCCCACCCGCCGCTCGATGGCGTGCAGCCCCAGCTTCAACGCGGTGAGCGGGGTCTTCAGCTCGTGGGAGGCGATGGACATGAAGTCCTCGCGGATCTGCAGCGCGGCCTGGACCTCGTGGTACAGCCGCCCATTCTCCACCGCCACCGCCAGGTGTCCGGCTGCCGAGGCCCACAGGTCCAGCTCGCGGATGCCAAAGCCGGCGCCCTGGGCCTTGAACAGCACCAGCACCCCCAACGGGCGCCGCTGGGCCATCACCGGGATCGCCGCGAACAGCACCCCGGCACCCACGCCGATCTGCGGCTGGCCGGAGGCCATGGCCATCAGCACCGAGTCATGGCGGTCCAGCCCCAGGTCGGCGGAGGGGGGCTCGGCGGTGAGGGTGGAGGTGGCCACCTTCCGCAGGCCACCGGGCGGATCGGCCCGGCGCAGGAACACCTCCGCCCGGGCCAGCTGGGTGGAGCGGACCATGGACACCACCGCCGCCGCGCAGGCGGCGTCCACGTCCAGGGTCTCGCCCACCGCGCGGGAGATCTCCTGCAGGGCCTGGGCGAAGAGGTCCTGCTCCTCGTCCACGTCCCGCTCCAGAGCGATCAGCATCCCCTCCGCGGAGGGGTGGAGGGTGAGCCGGACCCGGACCAGCGAGGCGGCCACCGCGGTCAGCCGGACCGCCTCCCGTCCCCGCACCTTGCGCAAGACCTCGTCGCGGGCGGGCCCGGGAGCGAGGCAGTCCTCCACCGGGGCGCCCAGCCGCGGGGAGAACCCCAGCCGCTGCTCGAAGCCGGGGCTCAGCCAGCACACCCGCCCGCTGGCGTCCAGGCGCGCGAAGGCCTGCGGCACACAGGCGAGGAGTTCGTCGAGGGAGGGCTGGGACTTCATGGCAGGGACCCGGCTGGGGCGCCCAGGATGTAGGCACCGCCCCTTCGGTCCGACAACCCGCCCACCCTTCAAGCCGTCGAGTTCCGGGCACCAACAGGAACGTGTGTCAGGGACCCAACGGCGGTAATAAGCCGCGCCATGTCATCCCAGCCTGCCAAGGGGCTTGAGACGTTCAAGAACCCCGCCCCCGAGCGCGACTATCAGATCGCGTTCGACTGCCCCGAGTTCACCTGCGTCTGCCCAAAGACCGGTCAGCCGGACTTCGCCCACTTCGAGATCCGCTATGTGCCGGATCAGCTGTGCGTGGAGCTCAAGAGCCTCAAGCTCTACTTGTGGTCCTTCCGCAACGAGGGCCACTTCCACGAGGCGGTCACCAACCAGATCCTCAGCGATCTGGTGAAGGCCGTCTCCCCCCGGTCGATGACCGTGTTGGGCGACTTCTTCGTCCGCGGGGGGATCGGGACCGTGGTCACCGCCAGCCATGAGAAGACTTCGGCTTCCAGGAAGAAGCCCGCTGCTCGCGCTTCGAAGCGGTAGTCACTGACCGTCGGGGACGATCTCGTCGGCCCGCTTCTGGAGGTCGGCTTCGAGATCGTCCGCCTTGTCCTGGATCCGGTCCAGCGTCGCCTTGGGGGTCTCGGGGGTGCCGTCCGTGCCCACCTGGCCGTAGAGGAAGTGGTAGCCGAGGTAGACCAGCACCCCGAAGCCAAGCAGGTTCAGCGGCGCAGCGTGAGAAGCAGCGGCAGCCAGTGCTGCTGGGTGAAGTAGAGCGCGGTGCCCCCGGCGGCCAGCGCCGCGGCGGCCCAGCCCATCCAGCCGCCCCGGTTGCCGCCGCCGGTGCTGAAGGTCTCGGCGAAGGACAGCTCCTTGGCGTTGAGCCGCTCCTTGGCCTCGGTCTCGGTGATCCGGTTCCGGGACCGCAGGAAGGCCACCATCAGGGCGCCGTGGGAGATGTTCACGTGGCGGGCCAGGAACAGCTCCAGGTCGCGGCGGAGCTCGGCGGCGTCGTCGTAGCGATCCTCCAGCTTCACCCGCATCGCCTTCTTCACGATCTTCTGCAGCGGCTTGGGGACGTGCGGGGCCACCTGGGCCAGGGGCGGGTACTTGCCGTCCCGGATGCGGGCGAACACCTCGCCGGCGGTGTTGCCCACGAAGGGCCGCTGCCCGGTGAGGCTCTCGTAGAGCACCACCCCCAGGGAGAACATGTCGGTGCGCGGATCCAGCGGGTGGCCGGTGACCTGTTCGGGGGACATGTAGGAAGGGGTGCCGATGGCGATCCCCTCCTTGGTCAGCTGCTCCAGGCCTTCGTCCTTGGCGATGCCGAAATCCATCAGCTTCACCTCGCCCGCCTTGTTGATCATGATGTTGGCGGGCTTGATGTCGCGGTGGATGATCCGGGAGAAGTGCGCGTGGTCCAGCGCACTGGCCACCCGGGCCCCGAGGATGGCGGTGGCGTCCGGCGGCAGCGGGCCATCCTTGAGGATCGAGGCCAGGGTGGGCCCGTCCACGTACTCCATCACCATGAACAGGGACTCGTTCTTCTCCACCAGGTCGTAGAGGGTGACGATGTTCTGGTGCCGGAAGTTGGCCAGGGCCAGGGCTTCGCGGCGGAAGCGGGACTGGGTCTCCTTGTCCCGCACCGACTCCGGGAGCAGCTCCTTGATCGCCACCTCCCGCTGGAGGTGTTCGTGGAGGCCCCGGTAGACCTGCGCCATGCCCCCGCGCCCCAGCTCTCCCAGGACGCGGTACGCGCCAATCTTGCGGTGACGAATCGGTGCGCTTTCCTTCGGTGCGGCCACGCGCGGAACCTACCACGCCGGGTGTCCGGCCGGCGTGCACTTGCGGAGGAAGGTTCGCCGGTGGGACGAGGGCGTGCTATCGCCCCCGGCCGTGGAGCTAGTTCGCCTCGATCAGGTGGAGATCGGCTACCGGCAGCCGCTGCTGCCGCCCTTCGACTTTTCACTCTCCGCCGGCGACCGGGTGGCGGTGCTGGGCCCCAACGGCGGGGGCAAGAGCACCCTGCTGCGCACCCTGGTCGGTCTGCTCCCTCTCCTGGGAGGACGGCGGGTGTTCCCGGGCGGGAAGGTCCAGGTGGGCTATGTGCCCCAGGCCCACCGGGCGGACCCGGCGTTTCCACTCAACGCCCACCAGGTGGTCCTCCAGGGTCGCTACGGGCGGATCGGCCTGGGCCGCTTCGCCTCCCGGAGGGACCACGAGTTCGCCGACCAGCAATTGGACCGGGTGGGCCTGGCCCAGGTCGCCGGACAGCCGTTCCACAGCCTCTCCGGCGGCCAGCGCCAGCGGGTGCTGCTGGCGCGGGCGCTGGCCGGCGAACCGCAGCTGCTGGCCCTGGACGAGTTCACCTCCGAACTGGACCCCGCCGCCTCCTCGGCGCTGCAGGCGGAGGTCTCGGCGCTGACCGCCACCACCAAGGTGGCGGTGCTGTTCATCACCCATGAGATCGCCGCCGCCGCCGCCCATGCCCGGAAGGTGACGCTGATCGACTCCCGCCGCCGGATGATCGAGTGCGGGACCACCGAGGCGCTGCTGACTCCAGAGCGGCTCAGCGCGCTGTATGGCCAGCCGGTGCACCTGGAACGCCGCGAGGGCCGGATCCTGGTCACGGTGGAGAGCGGAGCCGCGCCGTGAGCGGGGAGATCTCCTTCGCCGAGTTCTGGGAGCTGTTCGGCCCGGCGGTGATCGCCGCCCTGCTCTCGGCGCTGGTGTGTGGCTACCTGGGCTTCTTCGTGGTGCTGCGCCGGGTGGCCTTCGTCTCCGCCGCCCTGGGACAGATCTCCGGGCTGGGGATCGCCCTGGGCTTCCTGCTGGGCGCGTCCCTGGGGATCGATCCCCACCAGCCCACCCCGCTGTACCTGGATCCGGTGGTGCTGGCGCTGGGGCTGACCGCGGCGGTGGCGGTGCTGATCGGCTACGCGTCGCGGGCCCAGCGGTCCCCCCCGGAGGCGATCATCGCCTTTGTTTACCTGGGGGCCACCTCGCTGGCGCTGATCGTCCTGGCCAGCCCGCTGATCGTGCAGGAGTCCCACGAGGTGGGGGACCTGCTCTTTGGCAGCGCGGTGGCGGTCCGGCCCGAGCACCTGGCGGAGCTGGCGGTGGTGACGGTGCTGGTGCTGGGCTCCCAGCTGTTCCTCTACAAGGACCTGGTGCTGATCTCGTTTGATCGGGAGATGGCCCGCGCGCTGGGTCTGCCGGTGGCGCGGCTGGAGCTGCTGTTGAGCCTCTCCATCGGCCTGACGGTGGCGGTGGCCACCCGGGCGATCGGGGCGCTGCCAGTGTTCGGCTTTCTGGTCCTCCCGGCGGGGGCGGCGCTGTGGGTGGCCCGCTCCTCCGCCGCGGTGCTGGGGTGGTCGATGGTGGGCGCGGTGGTGGCCGGGGCGGGGGGCTTCTATCTCTCCTTCCTGCTGGCCTGGCCCACCGGACCGATGATGGTCGTGGTGGCCGCCTCCTACTGGCCACTGGCCGCCGCGGTGAGACTGGTCCGCGGGCGCGGTTGACCGGCGGGCGCGGGTGACCGGCTGACCCGCGGACTGGGGGGACGTTGGCCAGCGTCCGATTGCGATCAGCTGTCGGTCGCCACGCACTTGTCACCAGGGCGCGGCATCTCCACGTTGGCCTTGTCTGACGTGGAGGCCCCGATGAACGCCGAGTGGTTGGATGTGATCCCCTGGATTCTTGGAGCGGCTGCGGTGGGGCTCAGCTTCCTGGTGTTCCCCGGAGCTGCGCCGCTGGCCGAGCCGCTCCCCCAACCGGTGCCGGTGCCGGTGCCGGTGCCGGTGCAGCGCGGCTCGAACGTGGTCGACCTGGCCGAGTTCCGGGCCCGGCGCGCGCAAGGCGCCCAACGCACCACGGTGTAGGCGGTCCGTCCACCCGCGGCCGGGCGGGAGTCGGCGGGCAACCGGTCGCTGAACGACCGCCGGTGCCGCGCAAGCTTCCCGCGCTAGCATTGGGCCCATGTCCCGCCCGCTGCGCGTCACCCTGGTCGTATTGTTGGCCCTCGTCACCGGCGCGGTGGGCGCGGGCGCCAGCTGGTACCTGCAGCAGCGTCGCGCCGACGTGCTCCCCGAAGGGCCGGTGGTGATCGAGCGGATGCGCGAGGTGGCGCGGCTGGAGACGCTGGAGGTCAGCCTCTATGAGATCGTCCACTTCCAGCCCGACGCCAAGGTCCGCGACTCCTTGATGGGCACCGCGCTGGAGTGGGCCCGGTACGAGCTGTTCCCCGAGGAGGGAAAGGCGATCGTCTTCGCCACCGCGCGGATCGGGCTGGACCTCTCCTTGCTGGACCGCCAGCACGTCCGCGTCATGGGGGACCAGGTGGAGGTGGTGCTGCCGCCCCTGCAGACCACGGTAGAGCTGAAGCCGGAGGAGACCCTGGTGGTGGACTCCAACCTGGACTCCCAGCAGACGATGCAGCTGCTGGACGTGGCCAAGCGCCGCTTCGAGGCCAAGCTGAACCGGGACGCCCGGCTGCAGGAGAAGGCCCGGGCCTCCGCCGAGCGGTCCTTGCGCGCGCTGCTGATTACCCTCGGCTATCCGAAGGTCCGCTTCGTGGAGACGCTGCCGCCGTTGATGCATCCAGGCTAGAGCGCATCGCGATGAAGCTGGGGTAGGGTGACCGGATGGTCAGACCCGCCCTCGTCCTGCTGCTGCTCTCCGGTTGCGTGCCAATGTACGTGCCCGCTTCGGTGCACGCCCCGATGTTGGAGCGCGCCGGGGACGTCCACCTGGCGGTCAGCGGCGGCACCCAGGGGGCCCAGCTCAACGGCGCGGTCGCGGTCACCGACTTCCTGGCGGTGAGGGCCTCGGCGCAGGGTTATGCCGCCGGCGATTCTGCCAGCACCACCAGTGGTAACCGCGGCTATGGAAACTTCGTCTCGGGGGGTGCCGGGGTGGGCCTGTTCCACGGCGGAAACCCCTCCCGGGACGTGGACTCCGGCTCCGGCCTGCGGGCCAGCGTGAACCTGGAGCTGCACGGGGGCCGCTCCGGCGGAGGCGGCGAGTTCCGGGTCACCCTTCCCTCCTCCACCGTCAACGCCTTTAGCGGGACCTTCTTCCGCCCGGTGCTCCAGGGGGATGTGGGCTACGAGTGGGAGTTCTTCGCCCTGGGGGTCGCCGCCCGGCTGTCCTCAATGCAGTTCATGCACGACGCGGACAGCGACTTTGCCAACGAGAGCGCCTCGATGCTCACCGCCGAGCCGTTCGCTTTCGCCCGGGTGGGAAGCGGGAACCTCAAGTTCGAGCTCCAGGCCGGAGGAGTGTTGCCCGTGGGCACGTCGGGAAACGTCGGCGTTCCGTTGCTGGTGGTCCTCTCGGGCGGGCTGATCATCGATCTCTGATTCCCAAAGCCTCAACCTCCCCGCAGTTGCCCTTGGACGGTCAGCTCAAACAGTCCTTCGATCCCGTCCGGCGCGGTGGGCAGTCCCTCCAGCGCCTGGTTCGTAAGCCCCACCACCGCCAGCTCCCGCCGGCCCAGGCTCACCTTCCAGGGGCCGGGTCCCAGCCGGGCCTCTAGCCTCCGCTGCTGTTCGGGCAACAGCAGCCGGGCCGCATCGTGGCCGTCCCCGGACGCCAGGGCGCAAAGGCCGGAGGGCGCGTCGCTGGGGGCAAGATGGCCGCCCGGCTCCAGCGTCAGCCCAATCGGCACCGCCAGGGTCCGGGCGAGGTGGGTCCAGGCGGAAGCGTCCAGCGCCTCCAGGGTCACGCCGATGGTGTCCAACTGGGCGCTGGGCACGTAGCGCAGCAGCTCCGGGTCCTCGAGCACGTAGAAGATCAGCAGGCCGACGGGCCCCTCCCGGTGCGCCGCGCCGGGAGCCGCCTCCAAGAAGCGGGCCGGCCGCAGCACCGGCAACACCCGGGCCAGCAGGTCCTCCCGGGTCGGGGGCAGCCCGCCGCGCAGCGCCTGGAGCTGGGAGACCGCCTCCCGGACTCCCGCCTGCAGCGTGTCCCCTCCGCGCGCATAGGCCGCGTACAGGGAGCGCACGCCCACCCGGGCCACCCCGCCGGCTGGCAGCGGCAAGAGCAGGTCCGTGCCACGCAGCTGGTGGCTCACCTTCAAGGTCCGCAGCTGCGCGCGCAGCGCCAAGGAGAACTCTGCTGGCGGGACCGGCGGGTGGGTGGAGATCTGGGCCGGCGCGGCGGCGGCGGACTCCAGCTCCTCCTTGAGCAGCCGGGCCTCGCCGTCGAAGGGATCGCGCAGCAGCGCCTGGGCCACCAGTTGGCGGGCCCGGTCCAGGCCGCCGTGGCGCATCGTCAGCGCCGCCAGGGCCTTGAGCGCCTCCGGATCCCCGGGCCGCAGCGCCAGCGCCTCCTTCAGCGCCTCCTCCGCGTCCGGGTACCGCTCCAGCCCCAGCAGGGCCCGGGCCAGGCCCAGCCGCACGTTGGGATCCTGGGGCCGCTCGGCGCACAGGGGCCGCAATAGCTCCAGCGCCCGGCGATCCTCCTCGGCGTTCATCAGCGCGTGCGCCACCGCCAACCGCAGGGAAGGGGTGCGCTGCTGGGCCGCCGCCTTCTCCAGCAGCGCAAACTGGGCGTCGTCCAGCCGCTCCCCGGCGACGACCTTGCTTCGGATCAGCTCCAGCGGGTCGGCCACGGGGGAGATGATGCCACGTCCGTCGTCAGAACAGCGGCGGACGCGAGCGCCCCCTGCCCCACCCTTCCCTGTAGATTTCTTGTTACCTACCTCACCGTCGGGCAGCCTCTGCCTCAAGGGGAGGGAACTCGCATGCGAATTGGCGTGCCGCTCGAGACGGCGCCGCACGAAGCCCGTGTGTCGCTGGTTCCAGAGACGATCAAGAAGCTGATCGCCAGGAAGCACACCGTGGCGGTGCAGGCGGGGGCGGGCTTCAAGTCCGCGGCCACCGACGCCGACTACCTGGCGGCGGGGGCGCAGCTCGTCCCCGACGCGCAGACCCTCTTCTCCACCAGTGAGGTGGTGGTGAAGGTCCAGGCGCCCACCGACCAGGAGCTGGCCTGGATGAAGGAGGGCACCACCCTGGTCAGCTATCTGTACCCGCTGTCCAACCGGCCGCTGCTGGAGAAGCTGGCCGCGCGCAAGCTGTCCGCCCTGGCGGTGGACAGCATCCCGCGCACCACCCTGGCTCAGATGATGGACGTGCTGTCCTCCCAGGCCACCCTGGCCGGATACCGGTCGGTGATCCTGGCCGCCGAGGCCTGCCCCAAGCTGTTCCCGATGCTGATGACCGCCGCCGGCACCCTGCCCGCGGGCAAGGTGATCGTGCTGGGTGCGGGGGTGGCCGGGCTGCAGGCGATTGCCACTGCCCGCAGGCTGGGCGCGGTGGTGGAGGCGTTTGACGTGCGCCGTGTGGCCAAAGAGCAGGTGGAGAGCCTGGGCGCCAGGTTCGTGGAGGTGGATTCCACCGAGGACGCGCAGACCGCCGGCGGCTACGCCAAGGAGGTCTCGGAGGAGTACAAGGCCAAGCAGGCGGCGCTGCTGCAGGAGCGGATCGCCCGGGCGGACGCCTGCATCACCACCGCGCAGATCCCCGGCAAGCGGGCGCCCATCCTGGTCACCGCCCAGATGGTGCACGCGATGAAGCCGGGCAGCGTGGTGGTGGACATCGCCGCCGAGCAGGGCGGCAACTGCGAGCTGACCCGTCCGGGCGAGCGCTACCTCACCGAGGGGGGAGTGACGGTGGTGGGCGAGCTGAACCTGCCGGCCCGGATGTCCATCCACGCCAGCCTGATGTTCTCCCGCAACATGGAGAAGCTGCTGGGGCACCTGGTGGGCAAGGAGGGCACCGCGCTGAACCTCTCCGCCCCCGATGAGATCACCCGGGGGGTGGTCACCCTCCGGCACGGGGAGCTCGTGGATCCCCGGCTGGTTCCCGCTGTCCCGTCCCCGGAGGCGAAGCCGTGAGCGCGATCGAGACCCTGGTCTTCGGGCTGTACATCTTCACCCTGGCCGCCTTCTCCGGTTACCAGATCATCAGCAAGGTCCCGCACCTGCTGCACACCCCGCTGATGGCCGCCACCAACGCCATCAGCGGCATCTCCCTGGTCGGTTCGATGGTGGCCGCCGGCGCCGAGTGGGGGGCGCTGCCCACCATCCTGGGCACCATCGCGGTGACCGCGGCCAGCATCAACGTGATCGGCGGCTTTGTGATCACCGACCGGATGCTGCGGATGTTCAAGAGCAACAAGCCGGGCAACAAGGGAGGCCGGCCGTGAAGGAGGTCCTCACCCAGGTGCTGTATCTGGCCGCCTCGCTGCTGTTCCTGTTCGGCCTCCGCGGGCTGACCAGCCCCACCACCGCGCGGAAGGGGGTGTTCCTGGCGGAACTGGGGATGCTGCTGGCGATCGTGGGCACCCTGCTGAAACACGAGATCGTCACCTACGAGTGGATCATCCTGGGGGGGGTGCTGGGCGGGCTCATCGGCATCGCCATCTCGCTGAAGATCCCGATGACCAAGATGCCGGAGCGGATCGCGTTCTCGCACGCGTTCGGCGGCCTGGCGGTGATGCTGGTGGGGATCAGCGAGTACTGGCACCGCTGGCACGGCAACGTGGGCTTCGACACCCTGACCATCACCGCCATCGGGGCGGAGGTGGTGCTGGGGGGGCTGACCTTCACCGGCAGCCTGATGGCCTTTGGCAAGCTGCAGGGGCTGATCACCGGCAAGCCGCTGACCTTCAAGGGCCAGAACGCGATCAACCTGGGCTTTCTGGGGCTGACGGTGGTGCTGGTGGGGGTGGTGATCTACTCCCCGGACAGCCCGGTGCTGTTCTTCGCCGTCTGCGCCCTGGGGCTGCTGTTGGGGATCTCCCTGGTGCTGCCAATTGGCGGGGCGGACATGCCGGTGGTGATCTGCTTGCTGAACTCCTACGCCGGCCTGGCGGCGGCGGCCACCGGCTTTGCCTTGCACAACAACGTGCTGATCATCTGCGGCGCTTTGGACGGCGGGTCCGGCTTCATCCTGGGGATGATGATGTCCAAGGCGATGAACCGGTCGTTCGCCAACGTGATCTTCGGGGCCTTCGGCTCCGGGGACGCCGCGACGGGGCAGCTGGCCTCGGGAGCGGACGCCCGGGCCCCCAACGAGGCCTCGGTGGAGGACGCGGTGGAGGTCCTGCGCGCCGCCCGCTCGGTGATCGTGATCCCCGGCTACGGGTTGGCGGTCTCCCAGGCCCAGCACGCGGTGCGGGACCTGGCCACCGTGCTCAAGGGCAACGGGTGCGACGTGAAGTACGCCATCCACCCGGTTGCGGGACGGATGCCCGGCCACATGAACGTGCTGTTGGCCGAGGCCAACATCTCCTACGACGACCTCTTCGACCTGGACTCGATCAACGACCAGTTCGCCTCCACCGACGTGGCCCTGGTGGTGGGCGCCAACGACGTGGTCAACCCGGCGGCGAGGACCAACCCGGGCAGCCCGATCTACGGGATGCCGGTGCTGGCGGCGGACGCGGCCCGGGCCTGCCTGGTGCTCAAGCGGTCCATGAACCCCGGCTTCGCCGGGATCGAAAACGAGCTGTTCGTGCGTCCCAACACGATGATGGTGCTGGGCGACGCCAAGAAGACGCTGATGTCGCTGAGCGCCGGTCTCAAGGAGGGCGAGCACTAGCCTTCAGCGGGGCTCGTCCGGCTCCAGGCGCGGCGGCTCCTCCGGTTCGGCGCCGCTTTGGGACAGGAAGTCGTCCAGGGCGGCCACGTCGATCGGCTTTCTGAACACCGCGTCCACCAGGGCCAGGTTCTGGCGGTTCTGGCCCCGCACGTCCGCGCCGGTGACCACCGCCAGCAGTGCCTGCGGGGAGTGGGCGCGGATCTGCCGGGCCAGCTCGAAGCCGGAGATGTCCGGCATCATCACGTCCAGCAGCGCGGCGTCGAAGCGGCTGCCGTCCCACAGGGACATCGCCTCCTGACCGTTCTGGGCCATCTGCACCAGGTACCCCTCGTCGGAGAGGACCTGGGCCAGCATCCGGGCGTTCTCCGGCTCGTCGTCCACCACCAGCACCCGGCGGGTCTCCTGGAAGCGGCGCGCCGGGGGCCGGCGCGGCTCGGGGGGCGGGGCCTCCTCCTCGGTGACCTGGACCTCCGGCAACTTGAGGACGTACTCGGTGCCCCCCTCCCTGTTCTGGGCCTGCAGCTCGCCGCCCCAGCGCTGGATCTGGTGGCGGGCAACCCCCAGCAGCAGCGACTGCTGCGGGCGGGACTTGCTCTTGAGCGGATCGAACATCCGCATCAGGTCGTCCTCGGTGTAGACGGGGGCGGAGTCGCGGATGGTCAGGTACACCCACCCCTCGGTCAGCCGGGTGCTGACCTCCACCGTCCCGCCGGTGCCCGCCATCCGGTCCCGGGAGGCGAGCAACAGGTTCACCACCAGCTCCCGGAAGTAGCCCGCGTCCACCCGCGCCTTGCCGCCGGCGCCGGGGGTCACGCGGAGGGTCACCGCCGGCTCCACCCCGCCAAAGTCCGGTCGGGCCAGCTGGACCGCCTCGGTCACCACCTCGTCCACCGCCACGTCCCGCAGATCGTCCTCCCCGCGGCTGGAGGAGAACTCCTGCAGCCGGGACACCATGTCCCCGATGTTGCGGACGGTGCGATCCAGCGAGTCCAGGTGCTCGGGCTTGAACTCCCGGCGCAGCAGGGTGAGCCGCAGCCGGATCACGTTGAGGAAGTTGTTCAGCGCGTGGGCGGCCCCAGAGGCCAGCTCTCCCAGCGCCTGGGTGCGGGTGCGCTGCAGGAGCCGGCCCTGCAGCCTCCGCAGCTCCTCGTAGGCCTCGGAGAGCTCGCGGGTCTTGCGGGCGGTGCCCGTGCGATCCACCACCGTCTGGATCACCCCGATCATCTCGCCTTCCTCCCCCCCCTCGTAGAGGGGGATGGCGTTGAGCTCCAGGAAGCGTTCGTCTCCGTCGTGGCGCTGCACCACCATGGTGGAGCGGCGCACGGTGCGCTTCTCCCGCAGCGCCCGGAAGAAGGGCATGTCGGTGATCTTGAACGCCTCCCCGCCGGGGTGCTGGGCGCGGATCTGGGTGAGGATCGCACCTAGCACCTGGTGGGAGGGAGCTCCGGCCAGGACCCGCACCGGCACCCCCAGCAGGCGCTTCACCGGGGGGGTGACGTAGGAGACCGTTCCGTCCAGCTCCACCACCATGATCCCCACGTCGATGTGGTGGAGCACCGACTCCATCACCGCCGCGTCGCGGAAGCGGACCTCCTCGGTGCGCATCACCCGGGCAAACGACGCCTCCACCGAGGCGGTGGCCTCCCCTACCAGCTCCGCCACCACCTGGGCGAAGGCCAGGTCCAGCTGGCCGTGGCGGCGGGAGGCCAGGTCCAACAGCACGTGCTGCAGCACCTTGAACTCGCGAATCAGGTCGTCGGTGTCGAAGCGTTGTTCGTAGCGGCGGGCGCCGTGGCTGCGGATCGCCTCCGGCCACAGCCGCAGCGCCTCCTCCCCCCGCAGGTCCAAAAGCCGCCCCAGCTCACCGATCAGATCGTCCAGCGGGGCGCGCAGGTCGCGGCCGGCTACCTCGATCTCATGGGTCTCCGCCCGCAGCCGCTTGGACCACAGCCGGACGATCTTCGCCCGGTCCTCCAACACCAGCTCACGCAGAGCTTCGATGGCTTCGATGGTGGTCACGTCCTGCCACATCCTGCGCACGCCCGGCCGGCGACGCATTGTCCCCGCCCCTGGAGAGCAGGCAGGCAAGGCAGCGCTCTGTCGCGTCCTGGGGGCACGTTGAAAGAGCGGGGGACCGCGCCCACCTTTGTGGCCGAGGGGAGATGACAGAGAGAAGGACCAGACCCGAGGGCGACCCCGTCTCCGAGACGGCGATGGCGCACCTGTTCCGTGGGGAGCTCAACCGCTCCGACCGCTGGCGCACCCGGCTGGACACCACCACCAACTGGGCGCTGACCACCACCGCCGCCACCATCTCCTTTGGCTTCGCCAGCCCGGCCACCACGCACATCGTGCTGCTGGTGGGGATCTGGATGGTGGTGACCTTCCTGCTGATCGAGGCCCGCCGCTACCGCTACTACGACCTGTGGAACCGGCGGGTGCGGCTGATGGAGGACGGGTACTGGGCGCCGCTGCTGCGCCGCGAACCGGTGGATCCGGACGCGATGCGTGAGCTGGCCCTGGAGCTGTCCCGCCCGCAGATCCAGCTGTCTTTGTTCAGCGCCATCGCCACCCGGATGAACCGGGCCTATGGGCCGATCCTGGTGGTGCTGCTTTTGACCTGGTTCGTGAAGGTCTACTCCCATCCGGGTCCGATCCAGGACTTCGACGAGTTCCTGGTCCGGGCCCACATCGGGCCGGTGCCCGGCCTGTTGGTGACTGTGATCCTTGCGGTGGGCACCCTGTTTGCCAGCGCGCTGTTCATCTCCTCCTTCGTGGCCCGGTCCCCGCTGGGGGAGCTGCAGATCCGGCCCCGGGCCCACAAGCGGGCGCTGTGGGAGATCTTCGCCAGGCCTTACGAGCTGAAGAAGCCCCGGACCCGCAAGCGCGGCCCGGCGGGGTTGAACACCCGCGGCAGCGACGCCCCAGTGCGGTAGTAATCCGGCCCATGAGCCAACAGAGCCCGCGCACCGTCTCCCTCCTCCTCGGCGATGGAATTGGTCCCGAGGTGGTCTCCGCCACAGTGAAGGTCCTGGAGGCGATGAAGGTCCCCTTGAACTTCGAGACCTGCGAGGCCGGCTCGGAGGTGGTCACCAAGTACGGCACCAACCTCCCCCCGGAGACCATCGAGTCGGTGTTGCGCAACTCGGTGGCGCTGAAGGGTCCCACCGCCACCGAGATCGGCGGCGGGCTGCCGTCTGCCAACGTGGGGCTGCGCAAGGCGCTGGACCTGTACGCCTCGCTGCGGCCGGTCAAGTCGCTGCCCAACGTGAAGTCCCGCTACGAGGACGTGGACCTGGTGGTGGTGCGGGAGAACACCGAGGACCTCTACGCCGGGCTGGAGCACATCGTGGTCCCGGGGGTGGTGGAGAGCATCAAGATCATCACCGAGAAGGCCTCCACCCGCATCGCCCGCTTCGCCTTCGAGTACGCCCGGAAGCACAACCGCAAGCGGGTCTCGGCGGTACACAAGGCGAACATCATGAAGCTGTCCGACGGGCTGTTCCTGGACTGCTGCCGCAAGGTGGCGCGCGAGTACCCGGAGATCCCCTACGACGAGGTGATCGTGGACAACCTCTGCATGCAGCTGGTGCGGTTCCCGGAGAAGTTCGACGTGATGGTGATGGAGAACCTCTACGGGGACATCGTCTCCGACCTCTGCGCCGGCCTGGTGGGCGGGCTGGGGGTGGTCCCGGGTGGGAACATCGGCGAGCGCTGCGCGGTGTTCGAGGCAGTCCACGGCACCGCCCCGGACATTGCCGGCAAGGGCCTGGCCAACCCGTCGGCGTTGCTCCTCTCCTCGGTGATGATGCTGCACTGGCTGGATCTGCCCGAGCACGCGCTGCGGCTGGAGAAGGCGCTGCACAAGACCTTCGCCCAGGACAAGGCCCGCACCGTGGACCTGGGAGGCAAGGCCACCACCGCCGAGTTCACCGCCACGCTGATCGACGCGCTGGAGTAGCGCTGGAGTAGCGCTGGAGTAGCGCGGAGGCTCAGGTCCCGACGGTGACCTGTCGGACACCCTGCCGTCGCAGCAGGGCGGGCAGCCGCTCCCGCTGGTCTCCCTGCAGCACCAGGTTGGGGATTTCCACCACCCCGCCGCACCCCAGCCCCTGCTTGAGCACCTTGAGCCACTTCTCCAACTCCGGGGAGGAGAGCCCCAGGTGCTCCACCACGGTGACCTCCTTGCCGCCGCGGCCGCTGCGCTCGTGGCGGACCACCGCGCGGGCCGGCCCCTTCTTCTCTGGCTTGGCCGGAGCCGGAGGGCGGTCCGCAGCCGGAGCGGGACTGGCCGGAGCGACCGTACCCCGAAGCTTGTCCAGCCCGCCGAACGGGTTGTGGAAGGGCCCGGTCAGCGGCGTCTTCGACTTGTCCCGGTCACCCTTCTTCATCAGTGCGCGTGGTCGTGCGGCTGCGGCTTGGGCAGGGTGTTGAACACCGCCGAGTCCGGGTTGCCGCGGGTCATCGCCAGCGCGAAAAGGAAGGGCCCGACCGGCGAGCCCTGCTTGCCGTTGACCAGCACCAGCGGGGTGCCGCGCAGCCCCTGCTCATCCCCGTAACGGATGTCCGCCTGAAGCTTGGCCTCCGTCTGCGGGTCGGCGAGGCAGGCGTCCAGCTGGGAGCGGCTGACCGACCCGGAGGAGGCGATCCGCAGCACGTCCTCGGGGGTGTTCAGCGAGGCCTGGTTGTCGAACAGCTTCTCCCGCAGGGGCCAGAAGTCGGGGGCCTGCTCCAGACAGATCTGCGCCTTGGCGCCCACACAGCGCACCCCGGTGCCGTCGCTGCCCTGCATCCCCTTGTTGCAGCCGCTGTCCAGCGGGTAGTAGCGGGGTTCGATGGCCAGGGTCCCGGCCGGCACCACCTGCTTGAGTAGCCGAAGGGTCTCGGAGAGCGAGCGGCAGTGGCCGCAGCGGATGTCGGTGAACTCCACGATCTGCACCGGGGCCTCCGCCGTCCCGTAGCGGGTCCGGGGGGGCGGGAGGGTGCCCCTGGGCTTGGCCAGCCGGTACTCGTCCAGCATGTCGCTGAGCGCCTGCCGGTGTTCGGGGGGCAGCGCCGCCAGGTAGGCTTGCAGCTTCTGCTCCGAGTCGGTGCCGGCGTTCTGCACCTCCGGGGACTGGGCGCGGGCCACCAGCTCCGCCGAGCTGACCTTCTTGGTGGGAACGTTGAGGGCCACCACCAGGGCCAGCGCGTAGGCGCCCACCACCGGGAACACCGCCCACTGCAGCCCGGCGCCCAGGGCCTGGGTCCGGGGACGCAGCGGCAGGTCCGAGGCCAGCTTGGCGATGATCGCGAAGGTGCCGGTGAAGGCGTAGGTGCCCAGGCAGGTCAGACACACGCTGCCGGTGCGGAAGCTTTCGATGGCGAAGACAGCGATCGCCATCACCGCCGCCACCGCCATCAGCCGGGAGGCGAACACCAGCGCCTCTACGTCCTCGCGCCCAGAGCGCAGCCGCCAGAACAGCGCCCCGCTGACCACCAGCGCCGCTGTGCCCCACACCACGCCCAGCCCGGCCACCGGCACGCCCAGCAGGCTGTGCAGCCCGTGCGCCAGCTCGGAGTTCCAGACCGCCTCGCAGTTGAAGGTGGCGTCGATGGCGCAGGAGGGCCTCTCCCCGCGCCGCAGCGCGGCCAACTCCACCCACTGGAAGATCGCCAGCAGCAGGGTGGCCACCGAGAGGGCCACCATCGCCGCCACCAGCTTCAGAGACGTCTGCGCCTGCTGCTGCTTCTTCTTCATCCTTGCTCCAACGGCGAGAACCGGGGGACCGCCAGCGACCCACCGGAATTCCCGGGGAAGACACTGCCGGGTTGCTTTGCATCCCATCCGACGCGTCTATATAGCGATTCAGCGATGCCACCGCTTCGTTTGCACGACCGACATGCCGCCCGGGGCGCCACCTTCACCGAACTGGCCGGCTGCGAGGTGGTGCGGGCCTTCGGCTCACCTGCCGACGAGTATGCGGCTGCCCGCTCCTTCGCCGTCCTGGTGGACCTCTCCTTCCGGGAGTGGATCCGGGTGGTGGGCGGGGACCGGATCTCCTTCCTGCAGGGGATGGTCACCAACGACGTTGCCTCACTGCCGCACAACGGCACCACCTATGCGGCGCTGCTGACCAACAAGGGCGCCATGGTGGGCGACGCGCGGATCTGGCAGCGCCCCCAGGAGCTGCTCCTGGACACCGAACCGGGGCACGGAGAGAAGCTGCGCGCGGCGCTGGACAAGTATCTGATCTCCGAGGACGCCGAGCTGCAGGACGCGACCGCGGACCTGGCGCTGCTGGGCCTGCTGGGCCCCAATACGGACGAACTGTTGCGCAGCCTGGGCCTGCAGACCCTTCCCACCCCGGGCCAATTCCTTCAGCTGACCGTGGGGGGCGCTGCGGTCGAGGTGACCGCCACCCGCGGCTACGGCCTCCAGGGCTTCGAATTGCTGGTGCCCACCGGCTGCCTGGAGGCCGTCTACGCCCGGCTGCTGGAGGCGGGCCGGACCTGCGGGGCGGTGGAGGCCGGCTTCCAGACCCTGGAGACCCTGAGGGTGGAAGCGGGCACCCCCCGCTACGGCGCGGACATGGACGACAAGACCATCCCGCTGGAGGCGAACCTGGAGCATGCCCTCCACTACAAGAAGGGTTGCTACATCGGTCAGGAGGTCATCGCCCGGGCCACCTTCCGGGGCCACATGAACCGCAAGCTCACCGGGCTGCGGCTGACCGCCGAACCCCCCTCGCCGCGCGCCGAGCTGCGGGTCGGGGATCGCAAGGTCGGTTGGATCACCTCGGTGGTCCGCTCGCCTGCCCATGGGCTGATTGCCCTGGGCTACGTGCACCGTGACTTCCTCACCCCCGGCACCCAGGTGGAGGTGGCCGACGCGGGACAGCAGGTCACCGTCGCTGCACTGCCGTTCGCCTGATCCGGGAACAGGGCCGGGCAAGCGAGCTGTTCGATTCGTCGCGCTCACAACGTTGGAGTGCACACCATTGAAAGAGTGAGGGTTGGGCGGCCGGGCGCTCTTCGTTGATCGCCGTCCTTGGCTCCTGACGGTCCGTTCCGCTCCTGCGTGGAGCGCCCGGTCGCCTGCCCGCTGTTTCGCCAAACCCTTCCACCATGCCCAGCAGCCAGGCGGGCAGCCGCGTCCTTCACGCCAATTTCCGGTGCCTAAGTTTCCTTCGTCGACGGGAAGCCGAGCGGGCTTCCCCAACAACCAAGGAGCCTGGAATGAACTGGATGAAGAATCTGACGGTGGCGGGGCTGGTGGCTGTGGCGGGGCTGGCGGTGGGCTGCCGGGACAACAATGACACCCGGATGGGGACCGACCACGAGATGGGAACTGGCGGTTCCGGCCAAATGGGCGACGGCAAGATCGGTGACAACGAGGGCGTGCTCAACGACGGCGAGGGCCCCCTGGAGGAGAACAACGACCCCATGAACAACGACGCCGAGCCGATGAATGACGACAGCATCGGCGCCCGCGAGGGCGTGCTCAACGACGGTGAGGGGCCGCTGGAGGAGCGCAACGAGGACGTCATCGAGGATGAGAACATCGGCGAGAACCCGGGCGTGCTCAACGACGGCGAGGGTCCGATCGAGGAGCGCAACTAAGCAGTCGCCCCCCACACGGGTGACGAAGGGGCCGGCCGCTCGCGCGTGCCGGCCCTGTTCTTTTCTAGGCCCCGCCGGAGCGGACCCAGAAGGGCGGCGGCTGCTGCAGCACCAGCACCCGGGGGGCCGGCTGCCCCAGGAACTCGGAGGCCTTGCGCAGGCCATCCTCGAAGTCGTTGGCGGGGGTGAAGCCCAGCCGCGCGCAGGAGCGGGGGTCGCCGTAGGGGACGATGACCTTCCCCGCCCGCCGCCGGGCGGGCGAGGTCAGGTACCACTGGAACAGCGGGTGGGTGCCGTGGAAGCCGAACCGGCTCTGGTAGCCGGAGACGAACTCCGGGCGGCCGGCGAAGTAGGGCTCGAACTTCTCGTGGATCGCCTGGGGGTCGCGCTCCAGCCGCAGCACCTTCTCGTAGAACTCCTGGTGGGGGGCATGCGCGCGGTCGAACTGGGGATTGAGCGGGTTGGAGAACATCACCACCCCACCCTCCCGGACCAGCGGCCGGTCGGTGTAGACGCCGGCGATGTAGCCCAGCGCCAGACAGGTGGCCAACACCGGGTCCTGTAGGGTGCCGATGTTGCCCGGCCCCACGTCCGGCACGCCGAACACCAGCACGTCGGCCTCGCCCTCCCCTGGCACCTCGTGCTGCCGGGCAAAGGCGGCCCGGGCCTCGGGGGCCACAGCGTCCAGGTCCCCGAACAGCACGTGGAACGGCCGGTAGCTGGCCTTGAGCAGCCGGGCCGCCCGCTGGCGGACCGCCACCGGAAGTGAGTTCCACATCTGCAGCGGACGGGAGAGCACCGCGTCCGGGACCTCCAGCCCGGCCAGCTTGGAGCCGACCAGCGCGTTGTCCAGCACCGCCGAGAGCTGGACGATCTCGGTCCGCCCCGCCAGCAGCCGGCCCACCTTCTCGTGCAGCGCGTGGTACGGCGACCCGGGCATGAACGGCGCCGCCCCGGTCTCGAACAGCCCCGGCGCACCCAGGAAGCGGGCGGTGCGGTAGCCGGCGGTGCCGGAGACCAGCCCGAAGTAGCCAGCCAGGGTGGGCAGCGAGACCACGTTGAGGTGGATCACCAGATCCGCCTCCACCACCAGCTTGTTCAGCTCCACCGGGCCTTCTGGCAGCTCGCCGATCCGCGCCAACTGGGAGAAGGCCTCCGCATCGTGACAGACCACCTTGGGCTCCACCGGTCCCAGCAGCTCGGTCAGCTCGGCCGGGCGCCACTGGCGGGACAGCCCGTTGGCGATCAGCACAGTGATCCGGCTGGAGCGGACCCCGCAGGCGTCCAGCGCGGAGATCACCCCCGCCAAGAGTTCACGCCGGCAGTCCCGCTGCGCCTGGGGGACGGGGAAGGTGAAGTCGTCCACCACCACCGTGACCCGCGAGCTGGCGGTGAGGCGCTCGGAGAGTGGATCCCCCGCCACCGGGTGCCGCAGGGCGGTCTGGACTGCCCCCGGGAGATCGGCCAGCGCAGGCAGGGGGGGCGGTGCGCGCAGCACCTTGGCGCCCTGCGGCAACTCCAAAAGCCGCAGATCGAATCCGGACATCATCAGGGTGGAGGCCACGAGGGGCATTGTCCGCCCAAAACCCAATTCCCGGTGAAGGAAAGCGCCGCCGCATCGGTTGCCCGCACCCCGGTCGGCTTGGGACTTTTGGCCCAGAGCGTCGTGGAGGCCAGCGGCGAGTCGGTCTAAGACTTCCCCCCATGAAAGTCGCCGTGCTCACCGGGGGCGGAGATTGCCCGGGCCTCAACGCAGTCATCCGCGCCATCGTCCGCCGCGCCGCCACCCATGGCCTGGAGGTGATGGGCCTTCGGGACGGCTGGAAGGGCCTGTTGGAGAACGACCACTTCCTGCTCACCCGGGAGACCACCTCCGGGATCCTCCACCGGGGAGGCACCATCCTGGGGACCAGCCGGGTCAACCCGTTCAAGGTGGAGAACGGGCTGGAGAAGGTCCTGCAGACCGTGGAGCGCAACCAGATCGGCGCGGTGATCGCCATTGGCGGCGAGGGGACCCTGTCGGCGGCCACCCGCATGTACGAGGCGGGGCTGAAGGTGGTGGGGGTGCCCAAGACCATCGACAACGATCTGGGCGGCACCGACTTCACCTTCGGCTTCGACACCGCGGTCTCCATTGCCACCGAGGCGATTGACCGGCTGCACTCCACCGCGGAGAGCCACGGCCGGGTGATCGTGTGCGAGGTGATGGGCCGCCACGCCGGGTGGATCGCCGCCTACTCCGGCATCGCCGGCGGGGCGGACGTGATCCTGGTCCCGGAGAACCCGGTGGAGCTGACCCGGGTGGCCGAACACCTCCAGCGGCGCCACGCTGGCGGCCGGAAGTTCTCGATCGTGGTGGTGGCGGAGGGCACCAAGATCAAGAGCACCGCCGAGGACGAGGAGCGGATCGTCTCCTCCGGCGCGCTGGACGAGGCCGGACGGCCCCGCCTGGGCGGGGTGGGCGCGTACATCTCCGCCGAGATCGAGCGCCGCACCGGCTTCGAGACCCGGGTCTCGGTGCTGGGGCACATGCAGCGGGGCGGGACCCCCACCGCCCACGACCGGGTGCTGGCCACCCGCTACGGGGTGCACGCCGCGGACATGGTGGTCCGGGGCGAGTTCGGCAAGATGGCCGCGCTGAGGGGCAACGAGATCCTCAGCGTGGACCTCAAGCTGGCCACCGCCCAGCTCAAGACGGTGGACACCGAGCTGCTCAAGGTGGCCCAGGTCTTCTTCGGCTAGCGGCCGGCGTACCCGGTGGGGTCGGGCACCCCGGCCTCCTCGAAGCCCTTCTGGCGCAGCACGCAGCTGTCACAGCGGCCGCAGGCCCGGCCACCAGGGTCCGGGTCGTAGCAGGAGTGGGTCATCCCGTAGTCCACCCCCAGCCGAACCCCCTCCAAGATGATCTGCGCCTTGGTCATCCCGGCCAGCGGCGCGTGGACGGTGAAGCGCTGGCCCTCCACCCCGGCCCGGGTGGCCAGATCCGCCAGCGACTGGAAGCCGCGGATGAACTCCGGGCGGCAGTCCGGATAGCCGCTGTAGTCCACCGCGTTGACCCCGATGAACAGGTCCTGGGCGCCCAGCACCTCCGCCAGACCCAGCGCCAGGGAGAGGAACAGGGTGTTGCGGGCCGGCACGTAGGTGACCGGGATCCCGTGGGACATCTCCTGCGAGGGACGGTCCTTGGGGACCTCGATGTCCGCGGTCAGCGCCGAACCGCCGATGGCGCGCAGGTCCACCGTGACCACCCGGAAGTCGGTCACCCCCATCGCCTCGGCCACCTTCTTGGACCGCGCAATCTCCACCGAGTGCCGCTGTCCGTAGGAGATGCACAGCGCGGTGGGGACGAAGCCCCGGGCCAGGGCCATGGCCAGCACGGTGGTGGAGTCCAGTCCGCCGGAGAGCAGCACCACTGCCCGCTTCATCGGCGCTCCCCGCGCAGCTGGTACACAAACGAGCAGCCGCCTTGGGGCAGCCGTGGCGCGCCCGCGTCCGGGTTGACGCAGGTGCCGGCGTCGATGCCCCCGTCGTAGGCCTCGTTGATCACCGTCTCCACCATCAGCCCACAGGCCAGCACCGCATCGAAGCCGTTGGGGCCGAAGCTGGGGGCCACCACCCCGCCGTCCGGCGCCGGCACCCCGCCGTCCAGCGCGTCGGGGGGACAGGCGAAGGGTGAACCCAGGGCGGCCTGCTGCGAGGCGGAGAGCAGCGCGAAGCGGATCGACTCCTCCATGCGGGTGGGGTCGTTGCCACACTCGGCGAAGGTCCGGCGGGTGGAGCGGGGATAGACGTCCACGTACTGCCCGTCGAAGCCGGCGTCGAAGTCCGTTTCCAGGTAGGTGAGGAAGGCCCGGCCGGGCGCCCCGGCGCACTGTGGCAACCCGGAGTCGGGAGAGCAGCGACTCACGGTGCCCAGAAAGTCGATGGTGGGAACGGAGGTGTCCGCCAGCCCCTGGCACCCGCCGTCCAGGTAGGTGGCGTGAAAGGAGAAGGTGCCCAGCAGCTCATCGCCCGGGATGGGGTGGGGTTCGGGGCAGGCGCCGAGGAGCAGCACGGCGGACAGCGGCAACAGGGTGCGGAGGCCAGACATTGGCCGCGCAACTTACACGAGGTCCAGCGCCTTGGCGGCCACCGCGCGGAAGGCGGCGCTGCGCCGGAGCACCGGCCCCAGGTCCAGCTTCAGCGGGTCCCCCCCGCGGGCGGAGGCGTCCAGGTGGCCCAGCACCCGGGAAGCGGCCAGCGCGCCGGGGACCGCCTGATAGGCGCGGGTCGCCGCGTCCATCCAACCTTCCACCTCGCCGGGCCGGGTCAGCGCCTGCCCCCGGTTCCCCAGCTCCAGCGCCAGGGCGCAGAGGTAGGAGAGCTCGGCGGCGCCGAAGCAGGCCAGGGCGCCGGCCCCCAGCACCAGCTCGGTGGGGGAGACCAGATACCCCTCCACGCCGCCGGCGGGGTCCAGCGAGACCAGGACGTCCGAGGCGCCCAGCGCGGAGAGCGTGGCGGCCAGCGAGGCGTGGAGCCGGGGCATGGTCAGCCCGGTCACCGGGACCAGCCGCGCGGGCCGGGAGGGGGCGTACGCCTCGCCCAGGTCGCGGGCCACCGGCGCCAGCTTCACCGACGGCGAGGCCGCCTGGCTGTTGGTCAGCGCGGCCCCGAAGCCATCCGCCTGCTGCGCGGCCACATCCCGGCCGGAGAGCAGCAGCGCCTCGGCGAACAGCGTCCACCCATCTGCGTCCACCGGGGCGGCGCGCAGCAG
>JALYOC010000052.1 GCA_030857095.1 Myxococcota bacterium
GGGCCGCGATCCGCTTCCGGGCGCTGTCTGCGGCATCTCGCTCCCCTGCAGTTGTGGCTCCGGAGTGCAGCGCCTCGATCGCCCGCAGCTTCTCCTTGAGGGACTCCTCGTCGAACATGGGTCGGATCCTTCCGCCAGGTGCCGTGCTTTCTGCAAGCCCACACCCGCCGGACCGCGGAGCTCCCAGGTGGATCTCAGATCCCGCAGGGAGTGGACCCGCCTGGAGCCGCCGCCACAGTCCCCCGAGCAGGCGGAGGCCCCCTCCCCGCAATCACAGGATCCAGTAGCCCGCTACACGCAGTTCGCCGGACGGATACGTGGTGGCGCACCCGGAGGGCGCCGTGCCGCCTTCATTGTCGTAGGCGTAGGAGAAGAGGTCCTGGGTGTCGCTCTTTGCGCTCAAAACGCGTCCGAGCAGGTCATACGAGTACACGACGCTGGAGGTGCCCATGGCCGGCGTCTTCTTCTCGGTGAGGTTCCCTCGGGCGTCGTACTCGAAGCGAGTCGGCCCTCCATTGGCCCAGGGTGCCGTCCACCATGTTCCCGAAGTCGTCGTACTGGTACGACGACACGGTGAGCGTCACATCGGGTTCGGCGCAACTGTCGGTGACGGCATACCCACTCGCCGTCTGCAAGAGGTTGCCGGCCGCGTCGTATTGGTAGCAGGTCTTGCCTGGGAGGTAGCCTCCCCTTCCGTGGACTTCGACAGCCTGCAAGACGAGGTGCAGTTCCTCCGGGCCCTGGTCCGGATGACCCGCCTGGTGGATGAGATTTTGGAGGACTGTCTGGAGCAGCAGCTGGGGTTGGCTGCGGCGCTGGACGTCTTCTTGGCCCAGGCAGTCCGGCTGGTTCCCTCCCGGGGCGGCTTCGTCCAACTTTGCGGCAGCCGGGGGCCGGTGCTCTGCCGCGCCACCACCCACTTCCCCGCGGACTTCGAGGCGCTGGCCGCATCAGTGGGCGCGGTGCCCTTCCTCGGCGGCAACGTCTATGTGCGTCCGCTGACCCTGGGGAAGACCCGGGTGGGCGCGTTCGGGTTGTGGATCCCCGGCGCACTCCAGGACGCCAAGGTGCTGGCCCTGGTGGACGCCATGGCCGAGCAGCTGGACTCCTCCCTGCTGGGGTTCATGGCGCTGGCCGAAGGCCACAGCCCGCTGGAGCGGCTGGACGAGCTCAACGACGCGCTGCACTTTCTGCCCAAGGCGCGCATCGGCCGCTACGAGCTGGTGGCCCCGCTGGCCGCGGGCGGGATGGCCCAGGTGATGGTGGCCCGGACCCTGGGCCCGGAGGGGGTGGGGCGGCTGGTGGCGCTCAAGCGGATCCTCCCCCACCTGTGCTCCGACGCGACGATGATCGAACAGTTCCTGGACGAGGCGCGGATCGGGATGCGGCTGTCCCATCCGAATCTCGTGGTGGTCCACGACTTCGGCCAGACCGGCGGTTCCTACTTCATCGCCATGGAGCTGGTCCGGGGGGTGGACCTGTTCGATCTACTGGAGCGGGTGGGGCCACTGGAGCCGGCCACCGCGGTGGGGATCCTGGTCCAGGCGCTGACCGGGCTGCAGGCCGCCCACCAGGCGCGGGCGGAGGACGGCTCGTCGCTGGAGCTGGTCCACCGCGACCTGTCCCCCAGCAACGTGATGATCGGCTACGACGGCCGGGTCAAGGTGATGGACTTCGGGGTGGCCCAATCAAGGGTTCACCGAAGCGTCACCCAGGCCGGGCTGGTGAAGGGCAAGCCGCAGTACATGGCGCCGGAGCAGGCGGTGGCCGATCCCCTCGATCACCGGACCGACCTGTTCGCGATGGGGCTGATCCTGGTGGAGGCGCTGACCGGTCACAATCCCTTCCGCCGCGAGGACGACGTGAAGACCATGGAGGCGATCGTCAACGAGTCGCTGACCCTCCCTGCGGGGATCCCCGCGGCGCTGCGTCCTGTGGTGGAGCGGGCCCTGGCCAAGAACCCGGCGGATCGCTTCGCCAACGCCGCGCAGATGGCCATTGCCCTGGAGCGCGCGGTGGTGGCGCGCCGGCCAGAGGCGCTGGGGCGGGAGCTGCTCACCCACTTCCCGGAGCGGCTGCGGACCGTCACCGGGTGGGAACGCCACGGCTCCTCCCGGGACGTCTCCTTGGAACACACCCGGGAGCGGGCGGCGGTCCCCAAGTAGCTTCGGCCTCCCGGCTCTCGGACCGGGCGGGGTTCTGACGTAGATTGCCCGGCGTGTCCCTGCTCCTGGCGTTTACGACCCTCGCGTTGATAACCGCGGCACCCACTCCCCCTCCGGTGAAGTTGGCCGCGCCCGGCTTCCAGGCGGTGCAGCTGCCGGAGGACGTGGTCCGCTTCTACTCCGAACACTTCGCCCAGCAGCTGGTGCTGCAGGGGTTGGGGGTGGTCACCCAGCAGCAGATCTCCGCGCTGGTCGGCCTGGAACGCCAGAAGCAGCTGGTCGGTTGCAGCGACGAGTCCTGCATGGCCGAGCTGGCCGGGGCCCTGGGCGTGGACGCGATGATCACCGGCAGCATCGGCAAGCTGGGCGCCGCGTATCAGGTCAACGTCTCGATCATCTCCGCCAAGGATGGGCAGGTCCTATCCGCCCACTCCCGGAAGCTGCGCAGCGAGGAGGAGGTGCTCGATGAGCTCACCGCCGCCGCCCGCCAGATGGGGCCGCAGGTGCTGGCGCGGCTGCAACGTCCCCCCGGTGCCAGCTCCCAGGCGCCGGTGACCCCGCCGCCGTCAGCGGAGGCCAGCACTGCGCCCGGACACTGGAAGGGCCTGTGGTGGGCCCCGGTCGCGGCGGGGGTGGTCTCCGCCGGGGTGGGCGGCTTCTTCCTCTACCGCAGCGCGCGGGAGTACGACGCGGTCACCGCCTGGCGCCAACAGACCGGGACGGTCTCCCTGGCTACCTTGGAGGCCAACGCCCAATCCGGAGCGCGGGCCCAGCAGTGGGGCCTCGCCCTGACCGGGGTGGGCGCGGCGGCCCTCGGCACCGGGGTCTGGATGTTGTTCACCCAGCCTTCCACCCCGCAGGTCCTGGTGGGGTTCGACTCCGGCGGCGGCGGCTGGGTCGGGCTGCAGGGGGTGCTGCCGTGAGGATCACCCGCCTGGTTCTGCTGCTGTCCCTCTGCCTGGCCGGCTGCGACTTTGATCGCGAGGTCCGGGAATGCATCCGGCTGGAGGTCTGCGTGGAGGAGACCCTGCGGATCACCTTGCTGAATCGGGGCAATGCCCAGCCGCTGGGTTCGCCCCACCTGGGCCCGACGCTCGCCCGGCGCCCGGAGGTGGCCTGGAAGGACCTGGGCGTGGGCGCCCTCTACCAGGTCCAGGCCTCCCTCTGCCCCCAGGGACCGCTGAGCGATTGCGCGTTCACCGACGTGGGCAGCCCAAGCTTCGAAGCGAGCACCGTCCTGCCTGTCCCGGAGCAGAACGCAGCCCCCTACGTCGGGCGCTATGTCTACCGGGTCCGCGCCTGCGAGCCCAATGGCCGCCAGGCGTGTGGACCGTGGAGTTCGCTCCGTTACTTTCGGGCGGGCGATCCCGCCGGCCCCTTCCCGGGAGACCTCACCGGAGACGGACGGGCCGAGGTGGTGGTGGGGGATCCTGGCGCCAACCTGGGGGCGGGCGCTGTCTTCCTGAACAGTTGGAACGGGACCGCGTTCGTCTCCGAAGCCGCGGACGTCTCCCTCCTGGATGTCACCGCCCAGCTCGGCACCTCCCTGGCGCAGCTGGGGGATGTGAACGCTGATGGCTACGGAGACCTGGTGGTGGGTGGCGCGCCGGGGACCACCGTGTATCAGTTGCTGGGCGGCCGTCCGCTCTCGCCCCAGGCCTTCCCACCCCAGGGTGCGGGGTTCCCCGGCTCGGTGGCCGCGGGGGGAGACTTCAACGGCGACGGCTACGCCGATGCCCTGGTCTCGAAGCTGGACGGCAGCGACACCCGGATCTTCGTCTATCCGGGAGGTCCGGACGGCCTGGAGCCTGCCCCTACCTTCACGCTCCTCCCCCCCACCGATGGCGTGTTTGGCAAGGCGATGACCGCGCTGGACCTGAACCTGGACGGCTTCTCCGACGTGATTGTCGGCAGCGTGGCCGGGAAGGGCGAGGCGTACGTCTTCTTCGGACGGGCAAATGAAGGTCAGCTGTCTGCAGGCCTCACCTGGAACGACCCCACCGATTCCGACTTCGGGCTGGGGGTGGCCGGGACGGGAGACCTCAACGGCGATGGCTACCCGGACGCGCTGATCCACGCCTCGGGCGGGATCTTCCACGTGGTCTTCGGGGGCGCTGTCTTGCAGTCTCCCGTACGCAGCTTCACCCCTGGAAGCATCCTCGGCGTCGCCGGCGGCTACCTGGACGGAGACGCCTTCGCGGATGCGCTGTTCTTCGGCAACTCAGACTTCGCGCTCCACTCCGGAAGCACCCTGGGGTTGCAGGACCCGGTCCGGGTGGGCTTCCAGACCGCCATCATCCAGCACAGCTTCGCGGTGGCGGGAGACGTGGACGGCGACGGGGCGGACGACGTGGCGGTGGGGGTGACGGTGAACTCCGCGCCCCGGGTGCAGGTGTGGTTCTCTCCCGACCAGGACACAGAGACGATCTCCCCTCCCACCTCTGGCACCTCCACCTTCGGTCAGTCGCTGGGTTCCATCCGTTAGCCCGGCCATGGTCCGCGCTCCTGTTCTCCTCGCCGCGCTGCTGGGGACCCTGGCCGCTGGCTGTCCCGGCTGTCTGGCGGAGTGCGAACCGGGAACGGTGGAGCCGTGCTCGTCGGCGCCGGACGGCTCGGCGGGGGTGGGTGTCTGTGGCGCCGGGGTGCGCCGCTGCGACTCCGAGGGCCACTTCGGCGCCTGCGAGGGCGCGGGGACCCCGGCCGTGGAGCTGTGCGACGGGCTGGACAACGACTGCGACGGCGAGACCGACGAGGCGGTGACCAACAGCTGCGGTGGATGCGCTCCGCTGCCCTATCAGCCCCGGGCCGCCTGCGGCACCTGCGGGACCTACGTCTGCGAAGGCGAGGAGGCGGTGTTCTGCGAACGTCCCGACTTCAATGCCTGCGGGGTGTGCGGTCCAGACCTCCCGCTGTTGGGCGGCCTGTGCGAAGACGAGGCGGGCGGGGCGTGCGGGAACTACGGCTGTAACGCCGCCGGGGACGACGTGGTCTGCGAGATTCCCCCCGACACCGACGCCGACGGGGTGACCGGCTGGTGCGACAACTGCCCGGGGGTGAGCAACGCGGATCAGGCGGACCCGGACAACGACGGGGTCGGCACCGCCTGCGACAACTGCCCCGCGGTGGCCAACAACAACCAGCTGGACACCGACGGGGATGGTCTGGGCGACGCCTGCGACCCTTGACCCACCTGCTCAACCCCCGTACAAGCTTCGGCTCTTTTACGAGGGAGGAGTTCGCAAAAATGCGCCGGATCTCGTATGCGTTTCTCGCGGTCGGAGTGCTCTTCGCAGCGGGTTGCGAAAAGAAGTCCACCCCCGCGGTGTCTGATGTCGGGGCCACCCAGCCGGCCCCGGTGGGCAACGCGCCCCCGGTGGACTCCAACACCATCCTGATTGGCGAGGTGGGCGCGCTCACCGGCTCGCAGGCCACCTTCGGGATCTCCACCCAGAACGGCATCGAACTGGCCCTCAAGGAGGCCAACGCCTCCGGTGGAGTGAACGGCAAGCAGATCGCGGTCCGGGTCTACGACTCGGCCAGCAAGCCGGAGGAGGCGGGCAACGCCGCCTTGCGGCTGATCACCCAGGACAAGGTCCGGCTGATCCTGGGCGACGTGGCCTCCTCCAACTCCCTGGCGATGGCGGAGAAGGCCCAGGAGAACAAGGTGCCGATGATCACCCCCTCCTCCACCAACACCACGGTGACCGAGAAGGGCGACTACATCTTCCGCGTCTGCTTCATCGACCCCTTCCAGGGGTTCGTGATGGCCAAGTTCGCCAAGGAGAACCTCAAGCTGAACAAGGTGGCGGTGCTCCGGGACACCAAGAGCGCCTATTCAATGGGGCTGGCCGACGTCTTCGCCCGCAAGTTCACCGAGATGGGCGGGAAGATCGTGGGCAACGAGTCCTACCAGCAGGGCGACTCCGACTTCCGCGCCCAGCTGACCGCGCTCAAGAACCAGAAGCCGGAGGGAATCTACGTCCCCGGCTACTACTCCGAGGTGGGGGTGATTGCCCGCCAGGCCCGCGAGCTGGGCCTCAAGGTCCCCCTGATGGGTGGCGACGGCTGGGACTCCGAGAAGCTGTTCGAGCTGGGCGGCTCGGCGGTGGAGGGGCACTACTTCTCCAACCACTACTCGCCCGAGGATCCCTCTCCCAGGGTGCAGAAGTTCATCGCCGACTACAAGGCGGCCTACGGGGGGGTGCCAGACTCACTGGCGGCGCTGGGCTACGACGCGGCCAGGGTGGCGGTGGAGTCGCTCAAGCGGGCCAAGGACAGCTCCCCCGAAGCGCTGCGCGACGCCATCGCCCAGACCCGCGAGTTCCCGGGCGTCACCGGGACCATCACCCTCAATAGCCAGCGCAACGCCGTGAAGCCGGCGGTGGTGCTCAAGGTCGGGGATGGGAAGTACGAGTACGTCACCACCGTCTCGCCGTAGCCCGACCGCTTGGCACAGTTCCTCCAGCACCTGATCAACGGCATCGCCTCCGGCACCATCTACGCCCTGGTCGCCCTGGGCTACACGATGGTGTACGGCGTGCTCAAGCTCATCAACTTCGCGCATGGCGACGTGATGATGGTGGGCGTGTACCTGGGCTACGCCACCGCGGTGCAGCTGGGCCGCGCCAACCAGTCCTCCTTCCTGGGGGTGACCGCGGTGTTCCTGGCGGCGATGCTGGGCTGCGCGTTGATTGGCTTTTTGATCGAACGCTTCGCCTACCGGCCGCTGCGGGAGAAGCCGCGGCTCACCGCGCTGATCACCGCGATCGGCATCTCCTTCGCGCTCTCCTACGGCTTCCAGCTGGACGTGGGGCCGCTGCCCGGGGCCGCCCCCCGAGCCTTTCCGGAGATCATCCGCCCCACCGAGTGGTTCATCATCGGGGACCGGGCGGTGGTGATCTGGAACTGGCAGGTGATCTCGCTGCTGATCGCGGTGGGCCTGATGGTGGGGTTGCAGTTCCTGGTCTACCGGACCCGCTTCGGCCGGGCGATGCGGGCGGTGTCCTTTGACCACCGGATCGCCGCCCTGATGGGGATCCCCACCGACCGGATCATCGCCCTGACCTTCATGCTGGGCTCGGCGCTGGCCGCCGGCGCCGGCCTGCTGTACGCGATCAAGGACACCGCCATCCAGCCGCTGATGGGCCTGTACGTGGGCCTCAAGGCGTTCGTGGCGGCGGTGATCGGCGGGATCGGGCATGTGCCCGGCGCGGTGATCGGCGCCTTGCTGCTGGGGTTGGTGGAGGAGTTCGTGGTCGGCTACACCGCCTCCTCCTGGCGGGACGCGGTGGCCTTCGGGTTCCTGATCGTGGTCCTGCTGGTGAAGCCGGAAGGCCTGTTCGGCCGCGTCACCGCGGAGAAGGTCTGATGGAGACGGCGGCGGTGCCGGCCCAGGCGGGCGTTCCTCCCTGGTTGCGCGGCATCCTCCCGGTGCTGCTGGCGCTATCGGTGCTCTCCTTGGCGGAGTGGGCGTTTGGCGGCTGGCTGTTCTTCGTCTACATCTCTTCGATGGTGGGGGTGGCGATCATCGCCGCTGTCTCGCTGAACATCGTCAACGGGATGACCGGGCAGTTCTCCATCGGCCACGCCGGCTTCATGGCGGTGGGCGCGTTCGTGGCCGGGCGCTTCTCCCTGGACTTCCACGACATGGGGCTGTCCGGGATCCCGGTCGGCCTCAGCGACCAGCTGTTCTTCGTGCTGGCGCTGCTGGTGGGTGGGGTGGCCGCCGCCGCCTGCGGCTTCATCGTCGGGCTGCCGTCCTTGCGGCTGCGCGGGGACTACCTGGCGATCGTCACCCTGGGGTTCGGGGAGATCATCCGGGTCATCGTCCAGAACACCGACGCCTTCGGCCGGGCGCTGGGGCTGTCGGGGATCCCCCAGCGGTCCTCGCTGTTCATGGTCGGCTTCTGGGTGTTCCTCACCGTGCTCACCGCGCGGCGGATCGCGTCTTCGTCCCACGGCCGGTCGCTGTGGGCGATCCGCGAGGATGAGATCGCCGCCGAGGCGATGGGGGTGAACACCACCGCCTACAAGGTCCGGGCGTTCGTGATCTCCTCCTTCTTCGCCGGGATCGCCGGCGGGCTGTTCGCCCACTTCGTGCCGATCATCAACCCCGGCTCCTTCACCTTCGTCCGGTCGATGGAGATCGTGGTCATGATCGTCGCCGGCGGGCTGGGCTCCACCACCGGGGCGATCGTGGCCGCCATCGCCCTGACCCTGCTCCCCGAAGCGATGCGGTCGCTGTTCACCCAGCTCTCCGGCGGGGATGCCTCGCTGGCCCAGAAGGTGGACCAGATCCGGATGCCGATCTACGGCCTCTTGCTGGTAGTGCTGATGCTGGTGCGCCCCCAGGGGCTGTTCGGCACCCGTGAGCTGTGGGACATCCTCCCCCGCCGGCTGCCCCGCCGCCGCAAGGGTGTGGCATGACCGACGTGCTGCTCCAGGCAGACCAGGTCAGCATCCAGTTCGGCGGTCTGCGCGCGCTCTCCGGCTTCGACCTGGAGCTGCGCAAGGGCGACCTCAAGGGGCTGATCGGCCCCAACGGCGCCGGCAAGACCACCGCCTTCAACGTGCTCACCGGCGTCTACCTGCCCACCTCCGGCGAGGTCCGGGTGGGTGGCCAGCGGGTGAACGGGAAGAAGCCGCACCAGATCAACCGGCTGGGCCTGGCCCGGACCTTCCAGAACATCCGCCTCTTCCGCGCGCTGACCGCGTTGGACAACGTGAAGGTGGCCTGTCTGGCGGATGAGAAGCCGGTGTTCGGCGCCGCCCGGCTTGCCCAGCTGCACGCACAGGGCGGGTTCTCCGGCCGGATGGCCAACGCCTTCGAGGCCTGGAACAACTACTACGACTGGTGGCGGGCGCTGTTGCTGACCCCCGGGTTCCAGCGGGAGGAGGCGTCGCTGACCCGGCGCGCGGAGGAGCTGCTGGAGGTGATGGGGCTGTCCCACCGCCGCGACGAGGAGGCCCGGAACCTGCCCTACGGAGAACAGCGCCGGCTGGAGATCGCCCGCGCCCTGGGCACCCGCCCCAAGGTGCTGCTGCTGGACGAGCCCGCCGCCGGGATGAACACCCGGGAGAAGGCCGACCTGATGGTGCTGATCCGCGAGCTGCGCCAGCGCTTCGAGCTGGGGATCCTGGTCATCGAGCACGACATGAAGCTGGTGATGGGGATCTGCGAGAACATCACCGTGCTGGATCACGGGGAGATCATCGCCCGGGGAGCACCGGCGGCGGTGCGCGCGGACCGCAAGGTGATCGAGGCCTACCTGGGCGACTCGTATCTGGAGTCCCACCCCCACGCCGGCACCCCGGCGGCGACATGAGCGCCGCGGTGAACGTCCTGGGGGCGCGCGCCCCCCGCGAGCCGCTGCTGGAGGTGGAGGGGCTGCACGTCGGCTACGGGGCGATCAAGGCGCTCAAGGGCGTCTCGCTCTCGGTGGGGAAGGGGGAGGTGGTGGCCTTGATCGGCGCCAACGGCGCCGGCAAGACCTCTACCCTGCGCGCGGTGAGCGGGATGCTCCGGGCCACCGAGGGGAGGATTACCCTCGCCGGGCAGAACACCACCGCGCTGAAGGCCAACCGGCTGGTCCCGTTGGGGATGGCGCACGCGCCGGAGGGCCGGGGGATCTTCCTCAACCTCTCGGTGGAGGAAAATCTGGAGTTGGGCGCCTACCTGCGCCGGGACACCGCGGAGGTGAAGCAGGACCTGGACTACTGCCTGCGGCTGTTCCCGATCTTGCTGGAGCGCAAGAAGCAGATGGCCGGGACCCTGTCCGGCGGCGAGCAGCAGATGCTGGCCATCTCCCGCGCCCTGATGAGCCGCCCCCGGCTGCTGTTGCTGGACGAGCCTTCGCTGGGGCTGGCCCCGCAGATCACCGAGCGGATCTTCGGCATCCTGCGCGAGGTGAACCAGCGCGGGGTCTCCATCCTGCTGGTGGAGCAGAACGCCCACCTGGCGCTGTCGCTGGCGGACTACGGCTATGTGCTGGAGACCGGGGAGGTGGTGATGGCCGGCCCGGGCAAGGCGCTGCTGGCCAGCCCGGAGATCCGCAAGGCGTACCTCGGAGAGTAGGCGTCTGGACGGGCGCCCGAGGCTCGTCGCCTCGGCGGCCAGGCTGCCCGTGAAGCCCGGGTTGAAGATGGCAACCCCGACTGCGTCGACGCAAGTTGGGCTCGCTTCAGCCGGAGGTTGTCGTGCTCAATGTGGCAGAGACGAAGAGCGGTAAGGTCATGGTGGTGGATGACGACGCGGACATGCGCTGCGTCCTCACAGAGATCCTCACCATGGAAGGCCTGGAGGCCAGTGAGGCGAAGGATGGCGAGGAGGCGCTCAACCTGCTGGCCCACGCGCCCCCGGATCTGATCCTCCTGGACGAGCAGATGCCGAAGATGGACGGCACCCGCTTTTTGCAGCGGGTGGCACAGCACCCCCGTTGGAAGGTGATCCCGGTGATCATGATCTCCGCCACGGCGGGGGCGCTGCTCCCCGGCGCGGTGGCGTTGCTAAGGAAGCCCTTCGAATTGGACGCCCTGGTGGCGACCGTGCGCCGGGTGCTCAAGCTCCGGGTTGTCACTTAGCCCCGACCGGGCCTTCTGCTACCCTCCGGGGCCGTGACACCCCCGAACGAGCAACGTGTCGTGTTCGAGCAGTCTGTGGAAGGGCTGATCCGCGCGCTTGGAAGCAAGCTCGACGACCGTTGCGCCCAGCGACTGCGGAGCGCCGGCATCGAGGTGAAGGGCAAGCTGAAGGTGGCCTACCCGGTAGCGGCCTGGGTCCAGGCGCTGTGGATTGCCGGGGAGACCCTGGCGCCCGGGATGGGGAAGGACGAGGCCACCTACCAGGTGGGTCGGCGCTTCATCGAGGCCTACGAGTCCACCCTGATGGGCAAGGCGGCCTACACCATGGCCCGGGTGGTCGGCCCCAAGCGGACGCTGGAGCGGATGACCCGCAACTTTCGCACCGGCAGCAGCTACGGGACCAGCAAGCTGACCGAGCTGGCGCCGGGCAGGTTCGAGCTGTGGTGCGCTCCGGTCTCGGTGCCCGGGTTCTACCGGGGCGTGGTGGAGGCGGGGCTGGAGATCGCCGGCGCCAAGGCCCCCAAGGTTCAGTTGGTCCGCTGGGAGAAGCCGGAAGAGGCGGTCTTTGACGTCACCTGGAGCTGAGCCTGGCGCAATCTACCGGCAGGTCCTGGACACGCTGTTCGACCGCGTCCTCCGCCAGCGGATGACGCCCGCGCTCAAGGCGGAGTTGGCCAGGGCCGGGCTGGATCTGGACGCCCCCCTGCCTCCCCAGTACGGGACCGCGAAGTGGAAGCCGGCCATCGAGTCCATCGCCTCCCATCTGTTTCCCGGGCAGGGTGCCCCCCGCGCTCAACTCCAGTTGGGGCGCCTGCTGGTGGATGAATACCGCCAGACCGGGTGGGGGCTGGCCACAGTGACCCTGGCCCGGATGCTGGGCCCCCGGCAGCTGCTGCTGCGGGCCCACGCACTGATGTCCGCGCCGGGCAAGGTGGAGTTCACCCGGCTGCAGGAACTGGAGGAGGACGACTTCGAGCTGTGGCTCAAGCACATCGCCGTCTCCGCCTCCTTCACCGAGGGACTGTTGGTCTCCGGGCTGGAGGCCAGCGGCGCCTCCGGGGTGACGGTCAAGCACCTGGGCGGCAGCGCCCAGGACGGGCACCGCTTCTCGTTGAGTTGGAGCTGAGCGGGGCGGGAACGCCGCAGTAGTGTCCGCCCCAGGAGGCTGGCACATGCGGCTTTGCGCGATCGTGTTCGTGGCAGGACTGGTCCTTTCGCTGGGGTGCGGCAAGAAGAAGGGCGAGCCGGAGGCAAAGACGCCGTCCGCGGAGGCAGCCAAGGCGAAGGAGCCGGGTTTGGACCTGCACCCATTCTGGGTGGACTCCGACTACGTGCACCTCAAGGACGAGGCGCGCTGCCCTTTGGCGCTGTGGCCGCTGTTCCCCGGCAAGGCGCCCGGCGCCGACCCGGCCGGGGTAAAGCAGAACGAGGCGGCGCGGGCCGGGCTGGCCGAGGCGCTGCGCGGTAAGACCTTCGTGGTCCACCTGGTGGGCCCCAGCTATCTGACCATCGGCGACTACGACAGCGCCGCCGGCCGGGTGGACATCAACGTCTCCGGCAGCGTCGATTGCACCGACGATGCGGGGCGGATCACCTTCGCCTTCGGCAAGCCGGCGGCGGTGCCCCCGGAGGAGCGTGAGTTCGGCCAGTACACCTGGAGCGCCGCCCCGCTCGCCTATCCCCACCCGCTGAAGATGTCCGAGTCCCGTAGCTTCCAGACCGAGAACAAGGTCGGGCTGGAGGCGCGGGTGGTGTTCCAGCTGGGCAAGCCGGAGGTGCACAAGAAGCTGGTGCGCAATGAGATCTCCGCCGAGGAGCGGGCCGAGCGGAAGAAGAACGACATCCCAGACGAGGGCGGCGGGATGGAGGACTGGGGCGCCGGCCGGATGGTGCGGACCAAAATCCTGGGGGTGCGGGTCGCCTCCCAGGGTGGCCGCCAGGAGCTGGTGATGCAGCGGACGCCGTAGGGTTAGTTGCCGGAGCTGGCCAGCCCCAGCAGCTGGATCAGGTACTCGCGCAGCCCGGCGCTCTGGGCGTCGGTGAGGTCCACGAACTCCACCCCCGCTTGATCATAGGCCTCGTCGTCCATCGCCCAGCGGGTGCTCACCACCCGGGCGTTGAGCTCCAGCGGCGGACCGGAGGGGCGGTGCAGCTGCATCACGATCCGCTCCTCCATCGCCAGCGGGGTGTCCAGCCACAGCCCGGCGCCGCCCAGGCTCAGGTCCCGGACCAGGGCCCGGACCTCGCGGGAGCCGGTGCAGGAGACGTTGATCCGGTGGGAGATGCGGGGGTAGGCCCGGCGTTCGCCGCCCGGACCGGCCAGCAGCTGGCGTAGCAGCGCCTCCAGCTGGAGCCGGATCGGAGGCGAGACCTGGACGAAGCGCAGGCCAAAGCCGCACTCCTCCTGCGGCGCCACCACCTCCCGGACCACCTTGGCCTGGACCCGGACGGTCAGGGTGCCGTCGGAGAGGCCCAGCTCCAGCGGGACCTCGTCGCCGATCTGCATCCGCTGCGGGGGTGCCAGCAGGAACAGGCCCCCCAGCGAGACGTCCCGGACCGGCAGCTCGGTGCGCCCAGCGGGGTCCAGCCAGAACGCCCGCGCCGGGGCGCGGATCCGGGGGTGGGCGCGAAGCTCGGCTAGGTCCTTGGGCCCTCTCACCCTCGGGACCTTGGCACGACCGGTCGGAGGGTCAAGCGGACGACTCCTCGACGTTGCGCAGGAAGTTGGCCACGTGGGCGAAGCGCTCGTCCAGGAAGCGCCGCAGTCCGCCTCCCACGCCCATCATATCCAGCGCCCGTTGCATGCTGCGCAGCCAGGCGTCCCGCATCGCCAGGTTGACCTCGAAGGTCCCGTGCCGCATCCGCAGCCGGGGGTGGCCGCGCTGGGCGACATAGTCCTGGGGCCCTCCCAGCCAGCCGATCAGGAACAGCCCGAAGTGATCCCGCGACTGCCGGGAGACGCGACCCTGCTCGTCGCAGAGGTGGAGGCGGGTCAGCTCCGGCTCGTGGTCGGACATCGCATCGTAGAAGCGCTCGGTCAGCTCCCGGACCGCCTCGGCGCCGCCCAGCCGGGTGAACGGCGTGTCCTCGGGGGAGGGGTTCCAATCATCAGGGGTGGGGTTCTGGGTCGAGGTGTCCACGGTGCCCGGCAATGGTAACGCCGGCCGGCGTCTCGCCCGAAGTCCGACCCTCGCCTACGCTGGAGCCAGCCGCCTGGAACCAAGAAGCCATCCTTGGGCGTCCATCGGCGGGGAGCGTCACGAACATGCATCCATGGGTGGGAGTCCTGCTGGGAGCGCTGGCCGCCGTCGAGGCGCCGGTGACCGAAGCCACTGTGTACGGCGACCGGGCGCGGGTGGTGCGCACCGCCACGGTGGAGGTCAGCGGGACCACCGCGGTGGAGCTGCCGCTGCTGGAGGAGTCGGTGGACCCCGCCAGCCTGAGGGTGGAGGCCGATGGAGCGACCGTGGACCGGGTGGAGCTGCAGCGCGCTGCCCCGGAGGAGTTCCCGGAGACCGCGGCCCGCCGCCTGCTGGGCGAGCTGGAGGCGCTGGACGATCAGCTGCAGCGGGTCCAGGGCGAGCGGGAGGCGGTGTCCAGCCAGCTGGAGCGGATCAAGGGCCTGAGCCCGCAGCGGGCGCCGGCGGAGAACGGGGTGGCCCGGCCGGATCTGGATCCCTCCGGATGGACCGCCTCGCTGCAGTTCATGGCCGACCGCGCGGCCGGCCTGGAGCAGCAGGTGCGCGACCACGATCAGCAGCTGCAGACGCTGGGGGAGCAGCGCGCCCGGAAGGTGCAGGAGGCGCAGCTGCTGGGCGAGGCCCGGATGGTCAGCGGCTGGCGGGTGACCGCGCACCTGAGCGGCAAGGGCAGGGCGAAGCTGCGGCTGATCTACCAGGTGCCCCGCGCGCGGTGGGCCCCGCTGTACGAGCTGCAGCTGGTCCCGGAGGCCAACGAGGTCCAGCTGAACTTCTACGGGCTGGTGAGCCAGGAGACCGGTGACGACTGGAAGGACACTGCGCTGATCCTGAGCACCGCGGTCCCCTCCACCGCGATGAGCTACCCCAAGCTGCTGACCTGGAAGATCGGGGTCCAGGACCGGTTCATCCCCACCCCGGCGCCGATGATGGAGCAGGTGCGCCCGCCGCCCCCGGCCCCGCCGCTGCCGGTGGCGCGCACCGACGCGGCGCAGTCCTACCAGGAGGTGCTGGCCCAGTTGAACCAGCGGGTGGGAGGTGGCCTGGGCGGTCCGGAGCAGGCGATGGCCATGGCGCAGGCGCGCGAGCAGCAACATCGCCAGACTGCCGCTCGGGCGGAGCGGGAGAGGCGACAGAGGAGCCGCGCCGTGCCGAGGCCGCAGGCGCCCCCGATGACTGATGTGGGGTCCAGCTCCTCTCAACCCAGTCAGGCGGCCGCGCCGTCCGCGATGCCAGCGCCCTCCGCCGCATCGGATAGCTACGGTGTTTCGGAGGAGGAAAACGGCTATCTGGTGGGCGGCGTATCGGTGAACGATCCCGGCTTTGGAATCAACGGCACCCCTTCGGCGGAGTCGTTTTTGGTGGCCGGAGGTCAGGGCGCCCCGCGGGCTCCCCAGCCCACCCAGGGCGTGGGCCTGATGCCCCCGCCCAGCTACCGTGCACCACCGCTGGATCCCAACTCTCCCGCCGGACGGGCAGGGGGCCATGACCTGGCCTTCGCCTCCGCCCGCCGCGAAGAGGTGCTCAGCGGCAAGGGAGGTCGCAAGGTGGCGCTGTTCTCCGAGCGCTGGCCGGTGAAGCTAGAGCGCAAGCTGTTCCCGGCGATCGCCCCCTACGCGTTCCTGGTGGGCGAGCTGACCAGCCCCTCCAAGCAGGTGATGCCGGCGGCTCCCGCGCAGCTGTTCGTGGGCCAGGATCCGGCGGGCACCGCGGACCTGAAGCTGATCTCCCCCGGCGAGAAGGTGACCCTTCCGCTGGGCGTGGACCGGGCGATCAAGCCGGTCCGCAACGTGGAGCTGGTCCAGTCGGAGAAGGGGTTCATCGGCAAGGACGACGTGGGCGAGTACCGGGTGACCATCGAGGTGGCCAACCCCTACGGCTTCCCGCTGCCGGTGCGGATCCACGACCAGTGGCCGCTGCAGGGCAACGACAAGGCGGAGGTGAAGCTGGGTAAGGTGGAGCCGGCTGCCGCCAGCAAGGACGACCAGAAGGGGATGTTGGAGTGGGCGCTGACCCTTCCCCCCGGCGGCAAGACGAAGGTCAGCTTCCGCTACACCCTCAAGCGTCCCAAGGACTGGCGGATGGAGCAGCGGCAGGAGGTGGTCCGATGATCGCGCTGACCCTGGCGATGGTGTTGGGCGCGGCCCCGCAGGTCAGCAGCGTGGTGGTGTACCCGGATCGGGCCACAGTCACCCGGACCCAGGCGGTGCGGTGCGCGGGGACCTCAACAGTCACCTTCGAGTCCATCCCTCCGGCAGCGGACGGGGCCACGGTGCGCGCCAAGGCCAGGGGCGCCACCGTGGAGGGGCTGACTACCCGGGAGGAGATCACCCCCACCGCGTTTAGCCCGGAGCAGGAGGCGGTGCGCAGGCAGCTGGACCCGCTGAACCGCGAGCTGGCCGCCGAGCAGCAGGCGATTGCCCGGGCCCAGGCACTCTCCAACGCCGGCGCCCGCTACGCGGAGGTGGCGCTGAACGACATCTCCGAGGAGATGACCGAGGCCAAGCCCAACCTCAAGGCCTGGAACAGCGCCCTGGACGTCAGCCTGCAGAGCCGGACCCGGTCGGTGGCGCAGCTGGTTGCCAGCAGCGCGAAGCTCCGCGACCTGCAGCGCAAGCAGGCCGAGCTGCAGCGGAAGCTGGCGCAGCTGGCCCCGGCCAGCCAGACCCGGCGGCGGAGCGCGGAGGTGGTGGTGGCCTGTCGCTCCGGCCAGGCCACCGTGGAGCTGTCCTACGTGGTGGGCGGCGCCCGCTGGGAGCCGGTCTACGAGGCGAGGGTGGACGAGGCGGCCGGCAAGCTGGAGCTGGCGTTCCACGCCACCGTCACCCAGGCCACCGGGGAGGACTGGAAGGGCAGCGAAGTGGCGCTCTCCACCGCGGTGCCGGCGGACGTGGCCACCATCCCGGAGCTGGTTTCGCTGAAAGTCTACGCGCACGAAGAGAAGGAGAAGAAGAAGGTGCTGGTCCGCCGCGACGAGCTTCGCGAACACGCGGAGAGCGGCGATGCGGAGGAGTCCGCCTTCGTGGGGCAGGTCCGCCCCGCCTCCCAGGGACTCTCGGTGCAGCTGGAGGTGCCGGGCCAGGTGGACGTGCCGGGCGATGGCCGCTCGGTGCGGCTGACAGTGGGGAAGCACCGGATGAACGGGAAGCTGACCCTCAAGACCGTGCCCAAGCTGGTGCCGGTGGTGTTCCGGGTGGTGGAGGCCACCAACTCCGCGCCCTTCCCCTTGCTGCCCGGGCGGCTGGAGATCTTCGGCAAGAGCGGCTTCATCGGCGTCCAGCCCCAGGAGCGGGTGGCCCAGGGCGCGCCGCTGAAGGTGACCCTGGGAACGGAGGAGGGCCTGAAGGTGGAGCGGGTGGTGGTAGAGGAGTTGAAGAAGGCCGAGGGCCTGTTCAACTCCCACAAGCGCTTCCGGTACGTGTACCGCTTCGACCTCACCAACAACCGCGCGCGGCCCGAGACCCTGGAGCTGAGCGAGCCGGTCCCCGTCTCCGAGCTGGACGACGTGAAGGTGGAGCTGGAGAGGGACAAGACCACCCGCGGCTACGACCACCAGACCGCGGACGGGGTGGTGACCTGGAAGCTCCAGGTGGCCCCCGGCGAGACCCGCAAGGTGGACCTGGCCTTCCACATCGATGTCCCCACCTCCTACGACTCCGGGGGCCTCTGACCGCACCGCGTCAATAAAGGGGACAGGCTACATTTTGCGGTCCGGATCTTGCTTTGACCGGGGAGAGCAAACGAGCAGGCACGAAGCACCGGGAGGCGTCGCCACCGCGCAGCCGGAGCGGTATGACCGGCCGCTAACGAATGGTCGAAGCCGCCCACAGCCTGGCCCGCACCGAAGCGCTGGTGCGAACTTCTGGTCCCGCCTTGGACCCGGTCCGCGAGGCGGAGCAGCGGCTGCGGGCGGCGCTGGAGGAGGTCACCGCGCTGGACACCGAGCTGGAGGCGCTCTCGGAGACGCTGGCCCGGTTCGGCCTGGCGCACGACTCGGCGCTGGAGGACGCCTACCGTTCGCTGGAGGAGGCGGAGCGGGTCCCCCGCCGGGTGCAGCGGCTGCAGGAGGAGCTGCGTCGGTTGGTGGAGGCGCTGCGCAATCCACCCCCGGCGCCCGTTCGTCGCGTCAGGAGGAAGAAGGTCACCTCCGCCCGTCGAACCCGGTCCGCGGTCGACGAGGAGGTCGTTGGTCAAGAGGAGGAGACCGCCGACACCGATCAGGTGATCGCCGACTCCCGCGAGGATCAGGCCAAGCTGCTCAAGCGGCTGCTGCGCCGGCTGGCGCGGGTCCTCCACCCCGACCTGGGACGGGACGAAGACGAGCGCTGCCGGCTGCACCAGCTGATGTCCCAGGTGAACGCCGCCTACGAGCGCGGGGATCGCACCGAGCTGGAGCTGATCGCCGAGAAGGTGGGCGCCGGCGAGGCGCTGGAGAACCTCACTGCCGAGGAGAAGTTGGCGCACCTGGACCGGCGTCAGCGGGCACTGGCGGAGGCGGCCAGGACGCTGCGCCGGCAGCTGGAGACGATGCGCGGCACCGCCAGCCACCGGCTGTTCCAGGAGCACGAGAAGCGCAGAGCACAGGGGCGGGAGTTCTTCGCCGAGACCCGGGGGGAGCTGGTGGAGGAGGAGGCGGCAGCGCTGGCGGATGGCTGGCACCGGCTGACCTCGCTCCACCGCGCCGCGTCCGCGTTGTCCGCCGAGTGGGGCCAGACGATGAACAAGCTGTCCGAGACACGCGACAAGAAGGGCAGGGCGCTGCGGGCCTTCGACCCGGTGCTGGAGAGCCCGCTGGTGCGCCGGGGCCTGGAGCGGCTGGAGGAGCGCCGCGCCTCGGTGGAGGCGCGCACCCTGGCCCGCGAGCTGGAGGAGCGCAGCGTGGATGCGCCGTGGCAGGTGGCGCTGACCCTGTTCGCCTACTTCGCCGAGCGCGCCCTGCGCCCCCCGGATGGGTTGAAGTCGCAGCAGGCGTGGAAGGACCGCTACCAGACGCTGCGCGCGCGCTTTCCCGATGCGCCGGACTACGAGCACGCGCTGTCGCGGCTGCCGGCCCACCTGGAGCTGGGGATGCGGACCCAGGGAGGGCAGGTCCACGCCGGAGTGCAGCTGCGCGATGCCTCGCTGGCCGCGGGGGTGTCGATCGCGCTGGAGGGGAGTTCGGTCGGGGAGTTGGCCCGCGAGGTGTTCCTGCAGCTGGGTGCGGTGGAGCAGTGCAAGTCCTGCCAGGAGCAGGTGGGGCTGCTGCACCTGCTGAGGACCCGCGGACTGGATGAACTCAACGCGATGGTCTGCCCGCGCTGTGCGAAGGTGCAGAAGCGGTATTGGCTCTACAGCCGCAACGATGGGATCGAGGCGCTGCTCCCCGACGCGCAGAAGCTGGGGCTGGTGGTGGAGCAGGTGGTCCGCTTCGGCGGCGCCTCGCTGGGGTTCCAGATGCTGCCCTCGGAGAAGCAGCAGCTAACCGTGAGGGAGCTGATCGATCGCTTGTGGGAGTGCTACCTCACGCCGTACCAGGTGGAGATCCCGCCAGGCACGCTGGAGCTCTTCGTGGGCGCCCGTCGGCTGCGCGCCGATGCCCGGATCTCCCAGCGCGTGGTCGGCGCCAAGCTCTCCCCCAAGGCGGGCCTCTCCAGCACCGCCGCGGTGGAGCTGCTGCGCTCGCGGATCGAACGCCGCTTTCGTCCTTGAGTGCCGCGTCGCTCAGGCGGAGAGCAGCACCAGCACCGGGATCTCGGGTGGGGCGGCGACCCGTATCGGCGGACCGACGAAGCCGCAGCCGCGGCTGACGTAGAACTGGGAGTCGGCCACCCGGGAGAGGCCGGTGTTGCGCTCTCCCCAGATCAGCCCGCCGATCAGGTTGGCGGGGAAGATCTGCCCGCCGTGGGTGTGGCCGGAGACCATCAGGCCCAGCTTCTCCTGCGCGACCTTCTTCACGTTGTTCGGCTGGTGCGACAGCAGCACCGAGGCTCGCGCGGGATCCCTTCCGGAGATCGCCTGCTCCAGGTCGTAGTCCCCCCGCCAGTCGTCCACGCCGATCAAATCAAAGGATTCGCCCGCCTCTCCGATCTCCACCCGCCGGTTCCTCAACGAGGGGATCCCCAGTCCTTGCAGCGCCGCCACCCAGCTGTCCACGCCGGAGTAGTAGTCGTGGTTCCCGGTCACGAACCAGCTGCCATACCGGGCGGAGAGGTTCTGGAACGGGGCCACGTACCGGCCCAAGTGCTCCACGGTGCCGTCCACCAGATCCCCGGTGATCACCACCAGGTCGGGGCGGCTGCCGTTGGTGCGCGTCACCAACTCCTCGATGAACTTCCGCTGGATCACCGCGCCCACGTGCACGTCCGTCAGTTGGGCGATCCGGAAGCCCTCCAGCGCCTTGGGCAGTCCGGGCAGCCGCACCGGGATCTCCTGGACCACCGGACCCTCGAAGGCCCGGTAGGCACCAAAGGCGGTGAAGCCTCCGGCCACCACCGAGGAGGCCACCGAGACTCCGGCGGCGATCACCCTCCGCCGGGTGGGATCCGCTGGCAGCTCCGCGGAGCCGGTGCGGTACCGGCGAACCCGGTCCGTCCCCCAACGTACGAAGTCCGCCACCAGCAGCGACATCAGCAGGAAGAGCACGAACCCCACCCACAGCAGCAGGCCGATCACCACCGGCCGCAGCGTTCCCTCCGGAAGCTGACGGGCCAGCGGACGGGCCAGGGCACCGGCGATCCCCATCACCACCAGCACCGCCGCGGAGAGCCGGCGCAGGCCCCGGTGCTCGGTCACGTCCCGGACCAGGCGCCGGTAGACGTACACATGCACAGCCAGGACCACCAACGCGGTGATCGCAAAGAAGACAATTCGAGCCCACAACGGCATCCGTTCCTCCTACTGGCCGCTGCCGACGCGCGCGCGGCAGCGCGCCGGGCAGCCACTCCACCGTCAAAGGGCACACAGATAACGTCCCCGCGTGCGGCCGCACCACTCCCTGGTTGGGCCAGCCCGTTCCAAGAGGCGCATGGGCCGAATCTAGCCTCCGGACCGGCCCCTGCTAGGTTCTCCTGGTGGCAACGGCCTCCTCCACTGTCGACCTCCAGAGCGTGCTGGTGCGGCTGCTGAACCGGCAGCAGCGCCGGGCAGGGCGGTGGATGAACCGGATCCGGATCGGCGGGACAGTCGCCTGGCTGCTGGTGGCCACCCTGCTGGACTGGAACATGGAGAAGTGGCCGCTGGCACTGTACCTGGCCCTGGCGGTGCTCACCGCGGTCTGGGAGCACCGCCGCCAATTTGCCAAGGTGTACCTGGCGGTCCTGGTGGTGGACCTGCCGATGGTGTCGATCATCGCCACCGACTCGGTGGTGGGGTCGGATGACCCCAGCGCCAGCGCGGGGATGTTCTCCGGTCTGCTGCTGACCTTCGTGATCCTGGTCGCGCTGCTGAGCATGCGCCGCTCGTTGACCCTGCTGGCCGGGGTGATCGCCGGGTTGATCCAGTACTGGCTGATGTTGACCGCGGGCCAGCCGCCGCTGGACGGCTTGGCCGGGGTGGCGCTGGTGATGGGCTTTGGCACTGCGATGTGCGCGTACACAGCGGGAGAGGTCGGCCGGCTGCTGGTGGACATCTCCTCCGAGCAGCGCCAGCGCGAGCGGCTGGGCCGCTACTTCTCCCCGGTGGTGGCGGAGCGGATCGCCGCCCGGGGCGCGGACACCGCCGCGGGCGAGCAGCGCGAGTGCACCATCCTCTTCGCCGACATCCGCGGCTTCACCAGCCTCTCGGAGACGATGGAGCCCACCGAGGTGGTGCTGCTGCTCAACGAGTACCTGACCCAGATGGTGGAGGTGATCTTCCGGTTCGGAGGCACCCTGGACAAGTTCATCGGCGATGGGATCCTTGCGTACTTCGGGGCGCCGCTGGACCAGCCGGATCACCCGGTGGCCGGGGTGGCCTGCGCCATCGAGATGATGAAGTCCCTGGAGGCGCTGAACACCCGCCGCGGGGCGCAGGGGAAGCCGGCGCTGAAGATCGGGATCGGGGTCCACACCGGGCGGGTGGTGGTGGGGGACGTGGGCGCGGAGATCCGCCGCGAGTACACGGTGATCGGCGATGCGGTGAACCTGGCGTCCCGCGTCGAGGGGCTGACCAAGGAGCTGGGGACCTCGCCGCTGATCACCGCCTACACCCAGACGCTGATCGGCCCCCGGTTCGACTGGGCCCCGGTGGCCGCGGTGGCGGTGCGCGGCAAGACCGAGCCGGTGCAACTGTTTACCGCCACCCGGCTGCTCGAGCCCTGAAGGCCCGTCAGAGCTGGGGAGCCACCACCAGCGATTGATTCGAGGACGAGACCCGCAGCCGGTTACCGCGGCGCGCCTGGGGAAGCCGGGCCAGCGCCTGGAAGCAACGGTCCAGATACAGCTCGGCCAGCACGTCCTGCTGCAGGTGGGCGTCGAAGTAGCGACGGGCGCCCAGCGCGATCCGCTCCCTCCTCTCCTCGTCGTGGACCAGCTCCCGGCACTTCTCCACCAGATCAGAGAGATCGTCCTTCACCCACACCACATGCAGTCCGTCCACCAGGTCGGTGGGGAGCAGGTTGCCGTGGCGACGGGCCACCACACAGGCGCCCACGGCCAGGTAGTCCACCAGCCGGAAGCAGAAGTCTCCGTTGCCCGGCAAGTCCACGCAGACCTTGGACTGGGCGATCTCCCGCAGATGGCGGCTGTAGCGGACCAGCCGGGTGCCACCCTGGAAGCGGAGATCGCGGGCCGCGGAGAGCCGCCCCACCGCGTCCCGGCGGAGGTCGGGGGCGAAGCGCAGGCCGAAGCGCGCGTTCACATCGAAGGTGAACTCCCGTTGATCCCGCAGCGCCCGCAGCGGTCGGAGGTAGCGGTAGAGTTCGGGGCTCCCGGGCACGTAGCCGCCGGGCACCACCTGGGCGAGCCCGTAGCCTCCTCGCCGGCACTGCATCTTCAGGTAGACCAGCGAGTCGCGGGCGGCCTGGGAGTGGATCTCGTTCTTGTCCGCGTAGTCGATCACCACCCGATGGCGGCGGCCCTCGTGCTCCAGCTCCAGCACCACCGCCCGCTCCAGCGGCTGGTGGATGGGGGCCATTTCGATCCGGACCCGGCTGGACAGGGCCTGGCGCAGGCCGTCTACCCACTTGCCGGTGTGCTCCCAGTCGTAGTGGGTGGGCCAGCGCAGCAGCGGGGTGGAGGGCGGCGGACCACGCAAAGGTTCGCTCACCACCTGGCGCACCTGGTGCTCGGTTCGCCAGCGGGTCTCCAGGGTCAGATCGTAGGCGCGCTGAAGCTTGTCCAGGGCGCGCTCGGCCAGGTTTCGGATCACGAATCCAAGGTAGGGAGTCCGGTCCGTGGCGGTAGGGGCCGACGCGCCAAAGCGTCCTGGAAAGACAGGGGCCGGACACCTCGAGGTGCCCGGCCCAGGGACTGATGGAGCTTTCGACCCACCGCTACATGTACATCCCGCCGTTGACGTGGAGCACCTGCCCGGTGACCCACTCCCCACCCGGGCCACACAGGTAGGCCACCGCCTCGCCGATGGCGTTCGGATCGCCGAAGCGGCCCAGCGGGATCTGGGCGATCAGCTTCTCCTGCACCGCGTCTGGCACCCCGCGCACCATCGGGGTGTCCATGAAGCCGGGGCAGATCGCGTTGACTGTGATCTGCTCGCGGGCCACCTCCCGGGCCAGGCTCTTGGTCAGGCCAATCAACCCCGCCTTGGAGGCCGAGTAGTTCACCTGCCCGAAGTTCCCCATCGCTCCCACGATGGAGCTGATGTTCACGATCCGGCCCTCCTTGCGGGCGCGCATCCCGGCCACCACTGCCTTGCTGGCCAGGAACGTCCCCTTGAGGTTGGTGTCCAGCACGACGTCCCAGTCCTCGCTGGTGAGCTTGAGGATCGTGCGGTCGCGGACCAGGCCGGCGTTGTTCACCAGCACAGAGATCGGACCCAGCTCGTTGGTGACCACCTCCACCATCCGGTTGACCTCCTCCTCGCTGCAGATGTCCGCCTGCACTCCCATCGAGCGCACCCCCAGGGCTGCCAGCTCCTTGCCCAGCGAGTCGGCGCCCTCGGGGCGGGTGCGGTAGTGGCACGCCACCGAGTAGCCGTCCTTGGCCAACCGCAGAGAGATGGCGCGTCCAAGCGCACCCGAAGCACCGGTCACCAGAGCTACCTTCTGTTGCATAAGTCCTCCCTTGGGCAGGCGCCAAGGCCCGCCGACCCAACTCAAGGTAATGAGGCGATGACAATTTGTAAGTGGCGCACCGAGTCAGCTTTCGCGACCCAAGTCATCACCGCAGGTTGGAGTGTCGGGCGGCGCAGGCTGTCGTGCGGGCGGCACGGGGGTCGACGCTTGTGTTTGTAAATCGGTTGAAAATGAGCCCGCTCGCCTTCAGGGTCCGGCGCTCGACATGAACCAGCCCGGCCAGCCCCCAGAGACGATCATGGAGATCACCCCGCTGCGCCGGGTGGCGGCGGTGATCGCCGGAATCCTCCCCCTCCCGCCAGGCGCGGGGTTGATCGTGCTTGGCCGGCCGGGGCGCGCGGCGCTGTGGTTGGCCGCGGCGATGCTTGCCTATGCGGCGATCGTGGTCGCGCCCATTCCCGCGATGGGGGTGGGCTTGCTGGTGGGGGTGGGGGCGATCCTCGACTCGCTGTTCGTCTCTGCCCCCCGGGACGGACTGCCCACCACCGGCAGGTTCCTGCTGATGCTGGTGGGGTTCGTGGTCTTCGGGACCCTGGCCCGCGACAAGGAGCGCCAGCTGCTGGCCACCGCCTTTGCCGCCCCTACCGCCGCGATGGCGCCGGCGCTGCTGGAGGCAGAACCCTTCATGGCGGACCTGCGTGGCGCCGCGCCCCGGCCCGGGCAGATCTGGGTGTTGGACTCCGAGGCGCTGGCCGCCAGGCCCAGGGACTTTGTGCAGCGGGTGGTGGCGCTGCCGGGCCAGACGGTGGCGTTGCGCGCGGGAGTCCTGGAGATCGACGGCCGCAGCGTGGTCAGCTCCGAGACGCCGTGTCTCTCCGAGGTCCCGGGCGGAACCTGCGTGGCCCGCTTTGAGGAGCACGGCGGAGTGCGGGTGACCGCGGAGTACCGCCGTGGCCTGGACTGTGTCCCCCCGTTCCCCGGCGAGGCCTGCCCCACCGGAATGGAGAAGCGCGGCGAGGCCTGCGTGGTGCCGGCGGACCACGTGTTCGTGCTGGGGGACAACCGCTGCGAGGCGGACGACTCGCGCCGCTACGGTCCGGTCCCGCTTGCCGCGCTGAGGGGCAGGGGGCTGGCGGTGTACTGGTCCTCGAAGGACGGCCGTCCCCGGTGGGACCGGATCGGGACCCGGCTGGGCGAGTAGTCGTCCGGCCTGGCCTATAGGTCGCGGATGCCCGGAGCGCCGGCCCTCCGCTCGCTACCCCGACCCCGGCGCCTTCACCAGCAGATCGATCACGAACGATCCGCAGGACAGCTCCGCCCAGCCGTCGCCCAGACGGCGGGTGACCTGCAGCCCGAACACGTCCCGGAAGAAGGCGATGCCCCGGTCCAGGTCGTCGACGTCGATGTTGGCGCGCAGCGTCGTGGCCATTTCGGAAGACGCTAGTACGCCTTGCTGAACACGATCCGCCCCGGGGAGGCGTTCCCGCACTTCACGCACTTGCCCGGCTCTTGCTGCAGGTTGAAGGGCCGGTTCCGGGTGGTGGCGGCGGTCTTGTCCTTGATCTCCTTTTCGCACCTGGCGTCCTCGCACCAGTGCGCGACCAGGAAGCCTTCGTCCGCCTTGGCCAAGAACTCCTCCCAGGAGTTGACCTCGAAGGTGTGCGCGTCGCGGAACTGCCTGGCCTTCTCGAACAGGTCCTTCTGCATCTGGTCCAGCATCGTCTGCGCGCGGGCCGCGGCCTGATCCAGGGGGACGAACTCCTTCTTCCGGTCGTCCCGGCGGGAGATCACACACTGGTTCTGGGCCAGATCCTTGGGTCCCAGCTCGATCTTCAGACAGGCACCGGTCAGCTCGTACTCGGCGAACTTCCAGCCCGGGCTCTTGGCCTCGTCGTCGTCGACCTTGACCGACAGCCCCAGCTTGCGCAGGTCCGCGCCCAGGGCGTGGGCCTTCTCCACCACCTGCGCCTTCTCCTCCCCCTTGAGGATGGGGACGATCACCGCGTGCAGCGAGGCCAGCTTGGGCGGGCACACGAAGCCCAGGTCGTCGGAGTGGGTCATGATCAGCGCGCCGATCAACCGGGTGGAGACGCCCCACGAGGTCTGCCACACGTGGTGCTGCTGCCCGTCCCGGCCCTGGAACCGGGTGTTGAAGGCCTTGGCGAAGTTCTGACCCAGGTTGTGGGAGGTGCCCGCCTGCAGCGCCTTCTTGTCCTGCATCATCGCCTCGATGGAGTAGGTGCGCAGGGCCCCGGCGAACTTCTCCGACTCCGACTTGCGGCCCACGATCACCGGCATCGCCATGTAGTCCTCGGCGAACACCCGGTACACCTCCAGCATCTTGAGGGTCTCCGCCTCCGCGTCGGCCTCGGTCTCATGGCAGGTGTGGCCCTCCTGCCAGAGGAACTCGGTGGTGCGCAGGAACAGGCGGGTGCGCATCTCCCAGCGAATCACGTTGGCCCACTGGTTGATCAGCATCGGCAGATCCCGGTAGCTCTGGATCCAGCGGCTGAACATGGAGTTGATGATCGTCTCCGAGGTGGGCCGGATGACGTACTTCTCCTCCAGCTCCTTGCCGCCGGCGTGGGTCACCACCGCCAGCTGCGGAGAGAAGCCCTCCACGTGCTCCGCCTCCTTCTTGAGGAAGCTCTCGGGGATCAACAGCGGGAAGTAGGCGTTCTGGTGCCCGGTGGCCTTGAACATCCCGTCCAGCACCTTCTGGATGTTCTCCCAGACGGCGTAGCCGTTGGGACGGATCACCATGCAGCCCTTCACGTCCGAGTAGTCGGCCAGCTTCGCCTTCTGGACCAGGTCCACGTACCACTCGGAAAAACCCTTCTCCCGCGTCAACAGCTTGTCGGCCATGCGCCGTGCCTACGAAATGGGGCGGGCGAAAGCAACGGCGGGGTCAGCGGTCGTCGAACATGGCGCGCAGGACCTTCCACGCCAGCTTCAGCTCCCGGGGCGAGCGCTGGGAGAGGTAGTCGCTCAGCTCGGAGACCGGGGCCGGCCGCTCCCCGTCCATCGCCTGGAACAGGGTGGGCAGCGACAGCTGCAGCCCCACCGACAGCTTCCGAAGGGTGTCCAGGGAGGGGGAGAAGCGCCCGGCCTCAATCCGCCGGACCGCGTCCACCGAGAGGTCACTGCGCTGGGCCAGCGCGTCCTGGGTCAGCTTGAGCCGCAGCCGGGCGGAGCGCAGGGTCTCCCCGAAATGGGTCCGAAACCGCGCCGAGGCAGCGTCCGCCACTGCATCCGCCTCGGCGTCTGCGTCTGGGGCTGCGTTCCGAACCACGTTCTTCCGTTCCAGGCTTCCCTTGCCCGGCGTTTCCCGCTGCGACATGTGGCCCCGTCATATTTGGGTCCGGCCCGGTTCGGAAGTGGGGGATGGTCGCCTGCCTGGCGGCAACGTCTGCCGGCTTACTCAAGAGACTGACCGGTTGGCGTTCCAGCGACTTCGACCCAGGGCCATCCACCTCGGGCGGGTGGGTGGAATCCCCCCAAGGCTAGCGGGACGGGCGGCGGCGGGTGAGGGCAAACACCCCGCCCAGCAGGAGCACGCCGCTGACTCCGCCACAGAAGCCGCCGGTGGCGTCCCGGTAGCGGGTCCACGTGCAGCGGCCATCCTGGCAGGTGAAGCCCCGGGTGCACTCGTAGCTGAAGTTGCACACAGTCACCACGCGCCCGGTGGAGTCATTCCCCTCCGGGTTGTCGCGGTCCGCGCCGCCCTCGCCCTGGGAACCGCCGTCTCCAGCCGTCCCGGCGTCGACCACGCCTGCGTCGTCTCCCGCTCCTCCGTCCTCGCCCGTCTGGGCCCAGGCAAGAGGAGCGAACAGCAGCAGACCGGCGGCGAGCGCGAGGCGGGACACGGCGCGTGCCTATATCAATGGGCGAACTTCTGCGCAGCCAATCGTGCTGGCTCTGCTAAGGTCCCTCGCCCGATGGCTCCGAAGATCCTCGTCGTCGACGACAACCAGGAACTCTTGTCGCTCCTGACGCAGCTGTTCGAGGACGCGGGCTACTCCGTGATCTCCGCTGCCAAGGGCAAGCAAGCAGTGGACGCTGCCCGCGCGGATCCGCCCCGGGCGGCGGTCCTGGATATCCTGCTCCCCGACATGATGGGGTACCACCTGGCCGAGCAGCTGCGGAAGGAGCAGCCGGACCTGCCGCTGATCTTCGTGACCGGCGTGTTCAAGGGCGGCAAGCACGCCCTGGAGGCCCGCCAGAAGTACGGCGCCGCCGGCTACTTCGAGAAGCCCTTCGAGGCCCAGAAGCTGCTGGAGGCGATGGCCAAGCTGGTCCCGGCGGAGAAGAAGGTGGACACCGCGGGCTCCATCGAGGACGCCTTCGAGGTCGAGTTGGACATCGACGTCGACGAGGAGCACCCCCAGGACGCAATGGAGCTGACCGGGCGGATCAAGGTCTCCGGCGGCAACCTGACCGCGGACCTGCGCGGGGATCACCTCACCGCCGCCGCCATGCCCGCCGGGCAGAAGGGGCCTCCCCGCGCCCCCTCCGCCTCCCCCCGCACCACCTCCACCGGCCAGGTCCCGGACACCAAGAGCAGCCGCCGCGGCGAATTGCGGGACAACCTGCCCTCGCTGATCACCGCCTTCTACCTCTCCAAGGAGACCGGCGAGCTGGGGGTCCAGCGCGGTAAGGTGAAGAAGGTCATCTATTTCGAGAAGGGGATGCCGGTGTTCGCCCTCTCCAACCTGGCCGCGGACCGCTTCGGTCAGTTCCTGGTCCGGGTGGGGAAGATCAAGCCCGAGCAGCTGACCGACGCCGCCGCGGTGGCCCAGTCCCAGAGCCGCCGCACCGGGGACGTGCTGGTGGAGCGGGGGCTGCTCAAGGACACCGAGCGGCTCTACTACGTAGGCCAGCAGGTCAAGGCGATCATCTACTCCGCCTTCGGCTGGGAGGACGGCCAGTACGTGATGTCCTTCCGCGACAAGGCCAACAAGGAGTCGATCAAGCTGGACGTCCACCCGGCCAACCTGATCATCCGGGGCATCAAGAAGCTGTACAAGCCGGAGCGGCTGCGGCGGGTGCTCAACCCCGAGGACCGGCTGATCCCCTCCCTGCAGCCGGCCTACGCGCTCAATGAGATCGAGCTGGAGAAGTGGGAGGCGGAGCTGCTGCCCAAGGTGGACGGCACCCGCACCGTGGCCGAGCTCCTGGCGATGGCCGGCCGCCCGGACCACGTGGTGTACGGGTTCCTCTACTCGCTGGTGGCGCTGACCATCCTCGAGGCGCGGCCGGGCTGACCGGTCACAGCCGGACTGCGATCCAGAACACGCCCAGCCCGGCGGAGGCCAGGGCCACCCCGCGGTGGGCCCACACCGAGGCCCCGGCGTTCAGCCGGGAGATCCCGCTGGCCCACAGCCAGCCGAACCCGCCCATGCTGATCATCACCCCCAGCGCGAAGCCGGGCAGGTAGGTCCAGGCCGCCACGTGCAGGCTGCCGCCGATCACCAGCGGCGGCAGGGCCAAGAGCAGCCCGCGCGCCCCCGACAAGGCCATCAGCGCGCCGGCCGCGGTCCCCACCCGGACGTGCCGGTGGTCGCCAGCGTGCGGCGGCAGGTGGGGATGGCCGTGGGAGAGCGAGCCGGGGAAGAACAGCGCGCCCAGGGCGACTGCCAGCAGCACCACCCCGCCCAGCACCTCCGCCCAGCGCTCGAAGGTCTCCGAAAGCCCCACCCCCAACAGCAGACACGCGCCCGCCAGCACACCCAGCACCGCGGCGTGCCCCAGCGCAAAGCGCAGGGCGACCCCAATCGCGGCCCGACGGCTCCCGCGGGTGGCGGTCGAACCCAGCGTCGCCACGGCGGCGCAGTGGTCCGGACCCAACCCATGAAGGAAGCCCTGGCCGAGCCCCATCACCAACGCTAGGAAAGCAGCAGACACAGCCGCGGGACCCTAGCTTCGTGGGGCCCCGCTTGCCAGCGTCCCCTTTCGCCATGGCCCCACGCCCACTGTTCGCCTCCTTGTTGCTGCTGCTGCCCGCGCTGCTGCTGGTGTCCACCGGCTGTCGCGAGAACGCCGGCGCCGCCTTTGCCAAGGCCCAGGCCCGCTACCAGGGCCTGCTGGAGGGCGGAAAGCCGGCCCACGACCCGGGCTTCACCGAGGTGCTGGAGGAGCTGGCCAAGGTCCCCCGCGACTCGCCGTTCTCCGCCCGGGCCCGCCGGCTGGAGGAGGCGATTGCCCAGGCCCGCGCCCGCCGCCCGCCGATCCCGCTGGCCACCGGCGGCCACGGCGGCGCCGACGGCGGAATCGAGGCCCTCCAGGATGCCTGCGAGGACCTGGCCCGGCGGATGGGAGAATCCCAGTATGAGACCGAGCGAGCCGACCTCAAGCAGCGGGTGCTGGCCTGTCGGGACAGGGTGCTGAAGCTGCGGGAGGAGACCCACCACGAGGCCACCCCGGAGACCGAGCCCCCGGCCCAGTGACTGGGTGTTTTTGCCCATTAGGCGGGAATGCCGTCCTATTGAAATGTTCCCGGTTCAACTTGCACCACCGCCCCAGGGGCCAGTCGCTGGTGGCGCTGGAGCCCCGCCGGCTGTTCCGGGTGGGCTCGCTGCTGCCCGGTGGACCGGCTGCGGCACTACGCCCAGCCGGGGCAGGTGTTCGCCTCCATCCAGCGCAGCATCTCCGGGTGGGACTTCTTGCTCCATCCGCGGATCGGCTCGGGGCTGATGAACGCCTCTCCCCAGGCGCTGGTGTCCCCCGACTACCGGCCGGGGTTCGCCGCCGGGACCTTCCCGGCCGGAGAGCAGAACCTGGGGCTGCCGGTCACCCTGTTGACCACCCTGACCGGGCAGCTGGAGGGGATGGATGGGCTGATCGACGACCTGACCCACTACCGGGTGCTGGGCAGCGAGCGCGCCCAGGTGGCCCAGGAGCTTTCCCACTTCCTGCCACGCAACGTGGTGCTGTTCGCCATCGCCACCGGGTTGCACGACGCGGCCCGCGCGCAGGCGGTGCCCAGCTGGCGTCCGCAGTGGGAGAACGCCAAGCGCCTCTACGGCAGCGCCGCGGCCAAGCTGGTGGACCAGCTCTACCTGCTGGAGTCCGGCCGCAACCCGCTGGGGATCGAGGAGGAGGATCTGCCGCTGTACCGGCTGGGAGATCAGCATGGCACCACCCGGCGGTTCTCCGCCGTCTCCGACTCGCTGCTGGGCCGGGAGGACCTGCTGGATCCGGCCATCGCCCCCACCCTGATCGACCGGGCCCGCTCCGCGGAGCTGCTGGCCCGGGACTCGGTCAGCGCGCTTTTGGAGCGGGAGCTGGTGGCCAACCTGCAGGCCAGCGAGACCGACCGCCGACTGGAGCAGGTCAACCGCTACTACGGGGACCAGATCACCAGCTTCTGCGCCACCTACGACGCGCTGACTGTGCTGTCGGTGGCGGACGAGGTGGACGTGGACACCTGCTTCATCGCCCCCAATTGCAAGTTCTCGGTGGACGAGTACAACGCCCGGATGAGCACCGCGGACCTGGGCTACCAGGTCTGTCTGGCCTCCAAGCTGCGCGAGCGCTTCGGGGACGCGGTGACCACCGGCCAGGCGGAGCTGGACCGTCAGCTCAGCCTGATCGCTCCCTCCTTTGCCGCCTCCACCGCGTTCTTCGACATCTCGATGGCGCAGAACATGCTGGACGGGTTCTCCGCCGGCTACGAGGGGGTCAGCCCGCCCAACATCAACCTCCCGGAAGGGGTGGACCAGGAGACGGTCCGCCAGGTGGAGGCGCTGTGTGAGTCGGCGCGGGTGCTGACCGAGGGCGCCCGGCCCACGGTCAACCCCAGCAGCTGCGCTGTGACCGACGACTGCGCCATCGGCAACGTCTGTGACACCCGCGCCGGCGTCTGCCAGCCGGAGAACACCGACGTGGATCCCAACTGCTTCGTCGGCAGCCTGGGCGAGGCGGCGCTGGCCATCCACTCCGCGGCCACCGACGTGGACATCGCCCGGGCGGAGCTGGAGGAGCTGTCCGAGCGCTACGACAACGCGATGCGCGGCTGCATCATCCTCCAGCAGGGCAACGACGCGGTGGAGGGCGTGATGCGGGCCCACAACAACACCATGGCCGAGCTGGCCCAGGCCAAGTTCGCGGCGGACACCGCGGCCCAGGTGGCGGAGAAGGCGGCCAACCTGTTCAGCGCGGAGAGCATCTTCGAGGCGGTGGGGACCGCGATCTTCGGCGCCATCCAGCAGGCGGCGGAGGCCACCGCCGGCACCCTCCAATTGCGGATGGACAACGTGGAACGCCAGCACGAGCTGACCCTGGCCTCGCTGGAGAACGTCACCGAGGAGCGCCTCTGCTACAACGAGGCGGAGGCGGAGCTGGTGGGCGCGCGCAGCGCCGCGCTGCGGGTGAAGCGGCAGAGCGAGGAGCTCTCCGCCACCATCCTCCAGTTCAATAACCTCAAGGTCTACGCCAACGCCGCCATCCACGACGGGCTGATCTCGCTGGAGACCGAGCGGGAGCGGGCGGTCTCCCCGGCCAACGTGGATCACTGGCTGGACCAGAACGTGGACCTCTACGACCAGCGGCTGCGCCGGGCCCGCCGGGCGATGTACCTGGCGGTGCTGGCGGTAGAATACGAGTTCCAGTTCAGCAGCAACGAGCGGTCGCAGGTGCTCTCGGCGCAGACCCCCACCCAGTTGGAGGACTCGCTGAATCGGCTGCGGGACTTCGTCCGCCGGGGGGCCCCGCCCGGAGGCGGGAACCCCACCCAGCTGTTGGCGGTGGTGAGCCTGCGCAAGAACCTGATGCAGGTGTCCGACCGCAGCAAGCACAGCGACGGCGCCCACACCCTGGGCGAGGTGGAGCGCTTCCGCCGCCTGCTCCTCTCCCCGCGCTACGCGGTCTACAATGAGCAGGGGGTGTACGCCGGCCAGGAGATCCCGTTCAGCCTCCAGCCGCTGGGCAGCCTGGGGTTGGCGGACACCGGGGCGGTGCCGCTGCTCTCCGGCCTCTCCTGCGCCGAGCGTCTGTGGTCGGTGAACGCCACCGTCCTCGGCGAGGGGCTGATGCAGGGCACGGACACCACCCTGGCCACCCTGCAGATCCGCAAGCGGAACACCTTCTCCAGCCAGTGGTGCGGAAGGGAAGCGGGGGGAGCGCAGCAGGTGGCCTCCACCCGGCCCTCGCAGAACCTGTTCGTGGATCCCTTCAGCGCCTCCACCTGGGGGCAGGACGACCTGGTCTCGGTGCTGACCAACACCCGGGAGGACGCCGCCTTCTCCTGGGCCACCGTCCAGGCCAGGCTGAACGTGGATCGCCGCGCCCTGGAGCAGGTCTCCTACCTGGATGGCCAGTCCACCGCCCTGGCAGGACGGGGCGTGTTCGGCGACTACACCCTGTTCATCCCCGCCACCACCCAGAGCATCGCCAGCAGCGTCGGCCTGCTCCTGCAGAAGGTGGACGACGTCCTGCTCCGTTTCGACTACGTGGCCGCCGAACGCCAATAAAGGGGACAGGCTACATTTCCGGGCCCGTGGATTGCAGCCGGGCCCGGCGCCGTCTCCAGGCGTCGAAGAGCCCCAGCACGGTCAGCGCCACGGTGGCGTAGCGGGTGGCCGCCCAGAAATAGGACCACAGCACCTGCCAGGCGGAGTGATAGCCGCTGGGGAATAGCGTTCGCCAGACCAGCCCGAAGGCAACGCCCAGGGTCAGTGCCCATACCAGCGGCGCCGCCGATCCCCGCGGGCCCGGGTTGGGCGCGGTCAGCCGCGGATAGAGGCGCGCCAGGTAGCCAAGCACGATCAGCGAGCCGACCCCGGAGGAGACCAGCCACAGCACCCGGGCCACAGCCAGGGTCTGGCCGGCGATGGTGACCCGGGCCCCGAAGAACAGGTGCCGTTCCGGCCACCAGCCGACGTGGGTCAGCCCGTCCCACAGCAGGTGGGTCAGCGCGCCCAGGGACAGCGCCGCCAGCACCGCCAACCAACCGCGGAGGCTGCGCGGAAGTCCGCGGGTGACTGTGAAGCGCGCCAGCTGCAGCGAGCCGATTGCCGGCAGCCGCTCCCGCACCATCGGCAGCAGCAGCAGCTCCAGCCACAGATAGGCCAGCAGCCCCTTGGGGACGGCCTGGGTGAACAGCCCAGGCAGGGTGTGCGAACCGGTGCCGTAGATCCCGGTCAGGTAGGCCAGATCCGGCGCGGTGCTGCCCACCACCAGCGCCACCGGGGGAAGGAAGCGCAGCCGCCGGTTGAGGAGGGGGAGGATCGCTGCGGCGTGGGCGGGGAGGGTGACTGGCATCGCGAGGCTGGCTGAAGGTCCGCTCAGCTGACCAGGAACTCGGTGGGGTCCCGGCCCACCTGGGTGGCCACCAGCCCCTCTGCCAGCCGGCGGTGCTCGGCGTCGCCCAGCCAGGAGAGGTGATTGCCGGCGGGGTGGGCGAACCGGGCCAGCAGCGCGTCCAGCCGGGCGTTGGCCTCCAGGATTCTCGACCGGGGGATTCTCCCGCTCTCCACCGCCTGGACCACCGCCTCGATCGCGCCTCGCTGCACGTCCGCGTGGTGGCAGACCAGGAACAGGTCCACCCCGGCCAGGGTGCCCAGCACCGCCGCCTCCGGGACCGAGAAGTGGTCGGCGATGGCCTTCATCTCCAGGTCGTCGGACACCAGCACCCCGCCAAAGCCCAGCTCGTGGCGCAGCACCCCGTCCAGGACCTTGGCGCTCATGGTGGCCGGGATGCCTGGATCCAGCGCCTCGAAGATCACGTGCGCTGTCATCACCGAGGCCAGCTTGGCCAAGGCGTAGGCCCGGAACGGGATCAGCTCCATCCGGCGCAGCCGTTCCAGATCATGGGGCAGCCGGGGCAGGGCCAGGTGCGAGTCCTGGCTGGTGTCGCCGTGCCCCGGGAAGTGCTTGGCGCAGGAGGCCACCCCGCCTGCCTCCAGCCCCCGGGCCAGCGCCACCCCCAGCCGGGCCACCTGGTGCGGATCCTCGGAGAAGGCCCGGTCCCCGATCACCGGGTTGAGCGGGTTGGTGTCCACGTCCAGCACCGGTGCGAAGTCCCAGTCGAACCCCACCGCCCGCAGCTCCAGGGCCAACAGCCGGCCCACCCGCTCGATCAACGCCTCGTCGCCGCGGCGTCCCAGCTCGCGCATCGGAGGCAGGGCCACAAACGGCGCCCCGCGAAGCCGGGCCACCCGGCCGCCCTCCTGATCCACCGAGAGGATGAAGGGCCGTCGGGCCAGCTCCTTGAGGTGGCGGCACAGCTCGGCGGTCTCCTCCACCGTGCCCACGTTCCGCTTGAAGAGGATGGCGCCGAAGATTCCGTCCGCCACCAGGGTGCGGAAGTCGGCGTCGGGCTCCTTGCCGGGGAACCCCACCATGAACATCCGCGCGACCTGTCGATAGAGCTCGGTTGCCACGGTGGGAGGATGGCCCAACCGGAGGATGGGCGCACCGTTTTGGATGCCGGCCGCAGGCGCCGCCTGTCCGGTTGTCGCCCTACCGACGCAGCAGCAAGCCCTCCAGGAAGAAGGCGGCGGCGGCGGCCACGATCAGCCAGGTCCACAGCGGCACCGGCGGCGACTCGGAGGACGCGGCGCTGGAGCGGACCGCCTCCTCGCCGAAGTAGGCGGTGAGTGCGTCGGTGTCCAGGCGGGTCAGGTCGCTCTCCGACGGATCCAGGGTGGCGGCGAACGCCAGCGAGGGGATCGGCTTGCCGTCCTTGTCCAGCACCTGGTGCGGCCCCGGCTCTACCACCGGTCCCACCGTCAGGGTGGTCCCGTCCTCCTCCTTCTTGACCGGCACCATCGCCTCCGACGGCGCGCGCACCGACGCGGGCGCCAACTCCGGGCCGGGGCGGAGGGTGACCCGCTCCCCCACCCGGGCGCGGGGCTGCTCGCGTTCGTCCAGGGACCCGGAGAGATAGGCGGCCAGCCGCTGCATCAGCGGGAGGAAGGAGGTGCGGATGGCAAAGTCGCTCCAGTCGCGGTCCACGGTGCTGGAGAACAAGAGCACCCGGCCCTTGCCGCGGCGGGCCGCGGTCAGGGCGGGGGCCCCGTCATCGAAGGTGGCCAGGACCTCCGAACCCTCGGCGGTCCCGGACTCCAGCAGCATGTAGCGGAAGAAGCGGGCGCTGGTCAGCCCCTCCCCCCCGCGGCCGACGAACGGCGAGAACACCGGGTGATCGAAGGAGATGTCGTGGAGCCGCGCCGCGTGCTGGTCCACCTTCTCCTCGTCCGGGTCGGCGGTGGTCTTGACCAGGCGCAGTGGCCGGGGGAGCAGCCGGCCCAGCGTCTTGTTGTAGGCGTCCGGATCGACGTTGACGCCCATGGACACGAACAGCCCGCCGCCCTTCTCCACGAATCCCACCAGCCGCGTCGCGTCCTCGGCGGAGGGGGCGGGGACGTTGAGCAGCAGGATCAGGTCGTACCCCTCGAAGGACTCCCGGAAGCCGGCGCCCACATCGCGCATCGCCTGGCGGACCGGCGAGCCGGGCGCGTCCAGGGCGGCGTCCACGAAGAAGGCCTCGTCCCGGTAGCGCACCGACTGGGGTTCGCCGTTGATCACCAGCGCCGAGAGCTCCTTGGGCACCCAGAGGGTGAACGCCCGGGCGTCATCCTCCGGCAGCGAGTCCGCGGTCAGCCGGATCTCCCCGGAGAAGGTGCCGCCTTCGGCGAAGCGGTGGGTGAAGGTCTTCTGGGCGGTGCCCCCGGCGGGGATCTCCAAAAAGCCCTTGGCCACCACCCGGTCCCCAACCCGCAGGCTGGCTTCCAGATCCGCCACCGGCTGGGGAGAGAAGTTCCGGGCGGTGAACACGAACTGGATCGCCCGCGGCCCGGCCTGCAGCGCCGGCTCCATCCGCAGGTCCACCACCGCCCGGTTGGGGAGGGTGTCCTTGCCGCGGGCCGCGTCCCGCAACACCACCTCCGGCCGGACCTGCACCCCGTCCGGACCCTTCACCGTGGGGGGCGGGACCTCCAGCCGCAACGCATTGGCGGTCAGGTCCGAGACCAGCACCACCCGCTTGGCGGCCAGCGGGGTGTCCTCCAGCGCCCGGGCCGCCAACTCCAGACAGCGGGTGAGGTTGGCGGCGGCGAAGGAGGCCTGGGCCTCGTCCACCAGCGCGCGCAGCCGGCCCCGGTCGAACCCCGGCGCGCCCGGCGGCTGGGGGTCCGCCCCACACACCAACACCGTGGCCGGCTCCTCCGGGAGCAGATCGCGGATCGCGTCCCGGGCCAGATCCCGCCCGGTCTCGAACAGCGGGGTGCCGTCGGAGAAGCGCATCGACAGCGAAGCGTCCAGCACGATCGCGGTGGCCGCCGGTCCGCGCGCGGTGACCACCGCCCCCTCCCGGCGCAGCTCCGGGCGGGCCAGCGCAAACGGGATCGCCAGAAGGATCAAGGTCCGCAGCGCGTAGAGGATCAGCCGCTTGAGCTTGAGCCGGGAGGCGGTCCGCTTCTGGCTGCGGAGCACAAAGGAGATCGCCGGGAACGGGTGGGGCCGGGGGCGCCGGCGATCAAAGAGGTGGATCAGCAGCGGGATGAAGGCCGCCAGCCCACCCAACAGCATCCAGGGGTTGCCGAAGTTCACCGCCGCCGCTCCTGCCTGCGCGCCAGGAACTTGAGCAGCACCGAGTCCAGCGAGTCGTCGGTGCGCACCCGCACGTACTCCACGTCCGCCTGGGCGCAGGTGACCCGGACCTGCTCCAGGAAGGCGCCGAACTCCTCCAGGTAGCTCTCCTTGATCTCCCGCGGGTTGACCTCCACCTTCCGGTCGTCCTCCATGGAGAGGAACAGGGTCGGGTCATCGAAGGGGAAGGTCAGCTCGGCCGGATCGAGGATGTGGAACACCACCACGTCGTTCTTCCGCTGTCGCAGTTGGAGGATCCGCTTCAGCGCGTCCGCCCGGTCGTCCAACAGATCGCTGAAGACCGCCACCAGCGATCGCCGGTTCATCCGCTCCGCCAGGTGGTCGGCGGCGGCGAACAGGTCGGTGGTGCCGGCGGGCCGCAGCGACTCTAGTTCCTGCAGCAGCACATTGAGGTGACCGGCGGCGGAGCGGGGCGGGATGTCCTCGAACTTCCCCCCGGACATCACCGACAGCCCGGCCGCGTCCTGCTGGCGCACCAGCAGGTAGCACATCGCCCCGGCCAGGGTGGTGGCCACGTCCAGCTTGGACATCGCCCCCGACTGGTAGGCCATCGAGGCGGAGGCATCGATGACCATGGTGGCGGAGAGGTTGGTCTCGTGCTCGAAGCGCTTGACGTAGTACTTGTCGAACTTCCCGTACGCCTTCCAGTCCAGGTGGCGCAGCTCGTCGCCGGGGGCGTACTCCTTGTGCTCGGCGAACTCCACGCTCTGCCCCTGGTGCGGACTCTTGTGCAGCCCGGAGAGCACACCCTCCACCACCGCGCGAGCCCGCAGCTTCACGCCCGCCAGTCGGGCCAGGGTCTCGGGTGAGAGCAGCTCCACGCAAAGCACCGCGTCAATAAAGGGGACAGGCTACATTTCCGGGCCTCCCGCTGGAGGGACCCGGGGCCAAAGGGGCGCTAGCCCTTCACCCTCTCCAGCAGCTGATCGATCAGCGTCACCGAGGTCACGCCCTCCGACTCGGCGTGGAAGTTGGGCAGCACCCGGTGGCGCAAGACCGGCTTGGCCAGCGCCCGGACGTCCTCCACCGTGGCCACGAAGCGGCCCTGCAGCACCGCGCGGGCCTTGGCCGCCACCACCAGGTACTGGGAGGCGCGGGGCCCGGCGCCCCAGGAGACGTTCTTCTGCACGAACTCCGGGGTGCCCGGCTCCTTGGGGCGGGTGTTGCGCACCAGCTCCACCGCGTAGCGGACCACGTGGTCCGGCACCGGGACCCGGCGCACCAGCTCCTGCAGCCGCAAGATCGTCTCCGGAGAGAGGATCTTCTGCAGCGGGGCCTGCTTGGCGCCGGTGGTGCTCTTGACGATCTGCACCTCCTCCTCGGCGGTGGGGTAGCCCACGTCCACCAGGAACATGAAGCGGTCCAGCTGGGCCTCGGGGAGCGGATAGGTGCCCTCCTGCTCAATCGGGTTCTGGGTGGCGAAGACCAGGAAGGGCAGGTCCAGCGGGAAGGTCTGGCCGCCGGCGGTGATCCGGTACTCCTGCATCGACTGCAACAGCGCGGCCTGGGTCTTGGGCGGGGTGCGGTTCACCTCGTCGGCCAGGACGATGTTGGCGAACAGCGGCCCCTTGAGGAACCGGAACTCGCGGCGGCCGGTGGTGCGGTCCTCCTCCAGGATGTCGGTGCCGGTGATGTCCGAGGGCATCAGGTCCGGGGTGAACTGGATCCGGTTGAAGGTGAGGTTCAGCACCTCCGCCAGGGTGGAGATCAGCAGCGTCTTGGCCAGCCCGGGGACGCCCACGAACAGACAGTGGCCGCGGGAGAACAGCGCCACCAGCAGGTGTTCGACCACGTCCCGCTGACCGACCACCCGCTTCTCGATCTGTTCCACGATCTGGGAACGGGCGCTGGCCAGCTCCGCGACCGCGCGGAGGTCCGCGTCGCTGGTCTCGTTGGCGACGTCAGGGGTCGCGGCGGTATCCATGCCTGCTCTCATAGTGGCTGCGGGGTTCTCCAGCCAGGCTTTCCCGAACGCCCGGTGGGGGAGCGTATTCCGGTGGGCAGAGGTGGGCTCTCTACGGGAGGCTGCCCGCATCCAGGGGTTCGCCGGTTTGGGCCCGGCCGCTGGCAGCCGGCTGCTCCGGTTCGGTGTCCACCCCGGAGGTGCCCAGCTTCTGGTCGCTGCGGGCCACCACCCGCTTCACCAGCGCGTCGATCTGCTTCTCCTCCAGCCCGGTGAGGATCGCCGAGTGGGTCCGGGCCAGCGCCGCGCCTGCGGGCCGGTTGAGCGCCTGGTCCACCGCCACCAGCGAGATGTGGATCTCCGGGTCGAAGGGGTCGCTGGCCAGCGCGTCCATCAGCGCCCCGCGGGCCTTCTCCCACTCCTTGCGGGCCAGGTAGATCCGCGCCAGGTGGACCTGGGTGGCGGCGATCCCAGGGTGGATCCGCAAGGAACCCAGCAAGACCTGCTCCGCCCGCTTCACCTCCCCGATCTCCAGCAGAGACAGCGCGTACTTGTCGGAGACCGACTGGTATTTGTCGCCCACGATCCGGTGCGCCTTGCCGAACTCCAGCGCCGCCGCCTTGGCGCGGTTGCGCTCGCGCATCACCTCTCCCAGGTGGGCGAACTTGCGGGCCTCGGTCTCGGTGACGATCGCGAACTCCCCGAAGCTGATCTCCCTCCCCTTGGCCTTCTCCTTCCGCGCCGCCCCCGGGACGTCCTCCTTGAGGGTCACCTTGTCCTCCAGCAGCGGCAGCAGTTCGGTGGGGAACGGCTGCTTCTTGACGTGGGACAACCAGGCCTTCTCGAAGGCGGGGAAGGACTTGCGGGTGGCCAGCTCCACCGAGGCCTTGTCGGTCTTTCCCGCCCGGAGCGAGTCGATGATCGTCTGCAGCCCGTCCCGGCCGTGCTGCTTGAAGATCAGGTCGATGGCGAAGAACACCTCCGCGAACGCGGTGGCCGCGTCCTCGGCGTTGGGGAGCAGGGCGATGGAGGGGTGCATCTTCTCGAACGGAATCAGCTTGTCCTGCTTCACCCGGTGGCCCAGGAGCGCCAGCTGGGAGGGCCCCAGGGCCAGCCCGGCCTCTCCGCGCCAGCGCGACTCCAGGTACTTGGCCAGCCCCTCGTGCAGCCAGATCGGCACCGTGTTGGCGCTCTTCCGGGAGACCACCAGGTGGATGTATTCGTGGGCCAGCGTGTCCTGCCAGTCGTAGCCGCGGACCACCGCCTTGGGGCTGGTGATCATCAGCTTGTTGAACTTGCAGATGGCGATGGTCCCGGTCTTCCGGATCTGCTCCGCGGTGAGGGTGGAGACCTTGGCCAGCTCGCGGGCGTTGCCCACCACCTCCACCCGCACCTTGCCCGGCGGCGCGTAGCCCAGGTCCTGCTCCATCGAGGCGCGGATCTTCTCCAGGGTCTCCAGCGCGTAGGGGGCCAGCACCGCGTCCTTCCCCTTGGGGAAGAGGAAGATGAAGTGCTGACTCTCCAGGCGGTCGTAGTCCGCGACGATCTTCTGGGTCTCCTTGGCCAGCCGCAGGTACGAGTCCGGCTTGTCCTCCACCCCAGCGCGCTGCAGGAGATCGATCGCGTCGGGGTAGCGGCCCTCCTCGAACGCGATCCGCCCCTGGTAGTAGAGCAGCGCCTCCAGCCCCTCGGGGACCAGCTGGGCCAGCGCCTGGGCGTCCACCGCGGCCCCCTCCACGTCCCAGGCGTCCAGCCGCGCCTCGATGGAGGTCAGCTTGGCCTTGGCCTCCGCCTTCACCTCGTCGGCCAGCGCCAGCGGCGCCACCAACAGGCCCAGCAGCAGCAGTCCGATCGAACGCCTCACTTCACCAGCTCCTCGTAGTAGCGCTTCACCTGATCCTTGTACTTGTCCGGCGTCCCCTCCTTCATCGCGTCCAGCAGGTCCTTGCGGAACTCCTTGGGCGCCTGGAACTGGTTCTCGTCGGGGATCTCCACCTTGTCCTGCTGCTGCCGGTTGCCGGAGCTGCTGCCGCGGGGGCCAGCGAACATCGGCAGCGGGATGCCCCCGCGCTTGCCCTGGCCCTGCTGTTGTTGCTGCTGCAGCTGCTTCTGGAACCGCTCCATCGCGTCCAGCGCGTTCTTCTGCTCCGAGTAGCCGCGGCGCGCGTCGCGTCCGTCCAGCTGCTCGGCGGCCTCGCCCATCCGCTCGCTGACCTGGCCCATCTGGTCCGAGGCCTCCTGGCCGAACACCGGCGCCATCTGCTGCATCTGCTGCATCTGCTCGCCCAGCTCCCGCGCGCGCTGCTGCAGCTTCCGCTGCTGGTCCTTGAGCTCCTTGAGCTTCTTCTGGTCCCCCTGGGAGATCATCTCCGAGGGCGGGGGGAACATCTCCTGCAGCTTGCGGTTCATCTCCTGGACCCGGTCCGCGTCCTTGGTCAGCTGTTCGGAGAGCTGCTTGGACTGCTGGCGCATCGCCTGGGGGCGCTCGAACATCTCGTCCAGCCGCCGCTGCCGCTCCGCCTGGCTGGAGAGGTTGTCCGAGGACCGCGCCGCCTGGGCCGCTGCTTCGGAGGCCAGATCGAAGTCCTCAACCTCCAGCGCGCCCTTCAGATTCTGCAGCTGCTCCTGAACGTCCTCCAGCGGCTGGGCCGCGTCGCTGGAGAGCTCATCCCCGGAGACCCCCTGGTACTGCTTCTGCAACGCCGAGGCCTCCTTGATCAGCTGCTCCTTGAGCTGCTCCCCGCGCCGCTTGAGCCGGTCCCGCTGCTGGTCGCGGTAGCGATCCCGCAGGGCCTTGGTCTCGTTGGCCAGCCGCTGCTGTTCGGCGCGGGTCTGCTGCAGATCCTCCATGAACTCGGAGAACGCCTGCTGCAGCTCGGAGTAGTCCTGATCGCCGAACTCCTCCGAACCCTGGTCCAGGGCGTTCATCATCTCGTCCATCTGCATGTCCAGCTGCTGCAGCTTCTTGAGGGCCTCCTCGGTCTTGCCCTCCCGCATCAGCTTCTCGATCTCGTCGAGCGCGTCCCCCATGTTCTGCTCCTGCATCATCTCCTGCAGGGCCTCGGCGTTGAGGTGCTCGTCCCGGATCCCGCGCTGCAGCTCGCTCATCCGCTGCATCAGCTCGTTCATGCGGGTGCGCACCTCCTGGATCTGCCGCAGCACGTCCTCGCGCAGGTTGGGATCCTGGGTCTTCTGGTACTCGTCCACCAGCGAGGAGAGCTCGCGCCGCTCGTCGGCCAGCTGCTGGGCCAGGTCCTTGAGCTCCTCCAGCTTCTGCCGGTCGATCAGCGACTCCAGGTACAGCACGTCCTTCTCCAGGCCGGCCACCTCCTTGTCCGAGGCGCTGGTCAGCCGCCGGGCGGCGGCCGAGTCCGGCACCTCCAGGGCCACGTAGCGCAGGAAGGTCCGGCGGGCGTCGGCGGTGGTCTGCACCCGCGTCCGCAGCCGGTCGGCGATGTGCACCAGCGCGGTCCAAAGTTCGGGGGGCGCGTCGCGCTCGCGGGCGATCTCCTCCGCGGTCGCCCTCAGCTCGCCCACCAGCGCCTGCGCGCCGCGGTCCACCTGGGCGTGGGTCTCCACCTGCTTGGGGACCTTGGGCTCCTCGCGGTCCGGACCCTCCAGCCGGTCCGCCAGCAGCCCCACCAGCCGCTCCCACAGCTGCTCTGCCTTCTCCATCGCCGCGCGGCGGTGGGCGGCGGGGCTGTAGATGGTCAGCACCTGGGTGCGGGAGGCGCCGATCTTGGCGCCGGCCACCGCGTCGTTGTCCTTGCCCTCCAGCCGGTACTGGATCCGGTCCCCGGGGCTGACCTGGTTCTGGGGCAGGGTCCAGGTGTACTGGCCCTTGACCCTACGGCCCTCGTCGCGGGGCAGCGCCACCCGGGTCTCCTCGCTCTTGCCCGGCAGCCGGTACACCAGCTCCAGGGAGACGATCCCGTAGTCGTCGGAGGCGTCGTAGGCCAAGGAGACCTTCTGCCCGGGGTCGATCTCCGTCTGCTGCCCGGGGGTGCGGATGTTCACCTTGGGGGCCTGGTCCACCTCCACCTGGATCGCGGTGTCCGGCCCGCGGGCCAGCTCCTTGCCCCGCGCGTTGCGGAACACGAAGGAGTAGGCGCCCGGCTTCACCACCACCAGGGATCCGGTCAGCTCGCGCCCGCCCTGGATCTCCAGCGGCACCGCCTGGCCCACCACCGAGAGCTCGGCGCGCTCCACCTCCCGGTCGGAGCGGGTCTTGAGGATCACCTCGGTGCCGGCCGGGGCGGTGATCTCCCCCGAGGTTCCCGCGATGCTGCGGGGCTGCAGACCGGTGTAGGCCGGGTAGCGGTAGGTCAGCTCGATGTCGCCGGTGATTGGCTCGCGGGCCTGGGCCACAAAGGTGGCCTCCCGGGTCTGCAGCGCGGCCTTCATCCCCGCGGACCAGGAGCGCAGGGTCAACGCCCAGGCGACCACCGCCACCAGCAACAGCGCGGCCAGGCCCTGCAGCATCCGGCGGGTAGGCCGCCGATCCACGATCTGCGCCGCGGACAGCGCGTTGGCGCGCTGGTCCTCGGTGCGCAGGAAGGCCTCCACCAGCTGGGTGGAGAAGCCGGGGGACGTGTCCAGCTCGCTGCGCAGCTCAACCGCCGCCAGCAGATCCAGCGAGACCTCCGGCACCCGCTGGCCGATCAGCCGCGCGGTGAGGCGGTCATCCCCCACCACCCGGTGGGCCCGGTAGAGGCCGAAGTAGAACAGGGCGGCGGCGATCCCCATGGGGAGGGCGAACAGCACCCAGCGTCCCAGCCCCACCGAGAGGTTGGCCAGCAGCCCGGCCGCCAGCAGCAGCACCACCGTCACCCCGCCGGCGGCCAGCGCCCCGCGCAGCCACAGCTGCCGCCGCTGCTCGGCGCGAACCGCCCGGATCAACCCCCGGGTGCCCTGGGGCGCAGCGGTGTCCACCGCGTTGGGCGGCGGCGAGAAGTCCGGCGGCGGGAGACCCGGCGAGGACTGCGGCGAGGAGGGCTCGATCACGCGGTGGTTCCCCAACGAGGAGGCGGGAAAGCTATTCCCGATAGGTAAGGGACGGTGACAGCATTCGCCACCGGGGATAGGCGGTTCACACCGCCGCCCGCACGTTCGTTCCCCATCCGACTGCCGGGGTGGGAAAGGTCAGAACCGGTTGCCAGGTTGCGCGGAGGCCTTGTTCGCCTCCAACTGCTCGGCGAGCTCGGTGGCGATCTGGGTCAGCGCCTGGCTGGCGGAGTCGATGACCGGCTGGGGCAGCTTGGCCAGCGCGGCGGAGACCGCCGATTCCACGGTGCCCGCGGCGGGAAGATCCAGGGCCTTGCCCTTCTCGGTCAGCCCGAAGAGGGCGCGCCGACCGTCGGCCGGATCCGCCTTGCGCCAGATGATCTCCCGAGTCTCCAGCCGCTTGAGCACGCCGGTGAGGGTGCTGGGATGCAGGTGGAGCGTCTGGGCCAGACTGCCGGCGCTGATCCCCGGAAAGCGCCCCACCAGACGGATGACCATCCGCTGCGGTCCGGTCAGGCCGATCGCGTTGACCATGCGCTTCGAGGTCAGCTGCAGGTTGTGGTCGACGGCCCACAACAACCGCATGAAATCCAGCACATCACCCAGCTCGTTCGGTTGGTCCACGGCCTTTGTTTTCCAGAGGGTTGCAATTACTGGAGGCAGGCATCGTCCACCGTCATCGGGCGAAAGGGAAGAAGTTGATTTGCTCCCCAAGGCTCGCCTGCAAGGAAGGGGTCCTGGCAGGCCGGAGGGGAGGTGAGGGGGCCCAGCGTCAGGCCCCGTCCCCCGGGGGAGATCCCCCTAACGTCTGGGCGGTGGGGTCCGGGCCTGGGCCTTGCTCAGCACCTGGACGGTGGTCTGACCGCTGACGGTCAGGTGGGGCCGCAGCCTCTCGAAGCGCTTCTTTCCGAAGCCCTTCACCTTGACCAGATCCTCGATCCGCTTGAATGGCTGCTGGGCGCGGTACGCGATGATCAGCTTCGCCGCCTTCTCTCCGACGCCCGGCAGCAGATCCAGCTGCGCCGCGGTGGCGTGGTTGAGGTTCACCACCCCCGAGATCCGGGCCTTCGGCTCGGCGGCCTCCGAGGTCGAACTCAGCGCCAGCGCCCACAGCAGGGAGGCGACCCCCAGCCAGCGGCTCACGGGTGCGCCTCCGCCGTGGCCGAGTCCAGCAGGGGCATCGGCTCCGAGTCCGGCTCCGGCGTCTGCAGCCGGGGATCGCCCGCGCGCTCCGCCCGCTCGGCCAGCTCCCGGATGTGCAGCCGGCCCTCCATGGGCAGCACGTCCAGCCAGATGTTCAGCGACCCGTCCTTGCCAAAGGTCGCATTCCCCGCGCGCGTCCAGAGCACGCCTCCTCCACTGATCTTCTTGATCGCGAACACCGCGTACCGCTTCCCCGGATTGAGACTCATCGGATCCCTCGGCTGTTGAGTGGCGCATCTCCTCGCGCGGACGCTCTCCACAGCAGCGGCCGTGCCACCCACCCTCTCCCCTGGTGACCCGCTGCGCCCCGCGTCCAGCCCGGCCGCGATCGTCGCCCCCGGCGGACGGGCGCGGACGCACCAGGACCTTCTCAACGCCCGAGAGTGAATCCTCCCCAGGAGGCGTTATGGTCCCCTCCGACAATGGGCGCCCGGATGTCTCAGCTGGTCCGAAGTCACTACCTGGAACCCTCCGAGTGGGATCCGGTGGCGGTGCTGGTGTGGAACGACGCCCCCCCGCCACGGGAGAACCCGGAGCTGCTGTGGGTCACCCAGGGCAACCTGAGGCTGGACGCGCCGGCCAGCGATCCGGAGGTGTTCCGGCTGGAGAAGCACCAAGGCCAGCTCAACGCGTTTGCGCTGGGGATCACCGTGGGCCGCACCCAGAACAACGACGTGATGCTGGATCACGACTCGGTCTCCCGCTTCCACGCCTACTTCCAGCAAGACCCCCACAGCGGGGTGTGGCACGTGGTGGACGCGGAGAGCAGCAACGGGACCTTCGTGGAGGGAGCGCGGCTGGCCCCCAAGCGCCCCGCGCCGCTGGTGGACCGGGCCCGGATGAAGTTCGGCCACGTGGAGGTGCAGTTCTTCTCCCCGGCCGCCTTCGGACAGCAGCTGGACGACAAGGTGAACCCGGGAAAAGCCAAGCCCTCCCGCCCGCGCTGATCCCGCGTGACTTGACGGGATGGCTCCACCCCCCGTAGAAGCCGCCCGCCCTTGGGTGCCCATTTTGGGCTTCAAGAGGGAAGCCGGTGAGAAGCCGGCGCGGTCCCGCCACTGTATCCGGGCGGCCCCAACGTTGGGGCCATGAGACCTCCATTCGTCGCCACTCCGCGGCTGTAGCGGGGGAAGGTGGGAGGTCGCTTCGAAGTGGGCGCAGGGTGCGCCACCACACTTCGAGTCCGGGAGCCAGGAGACCTGCCCAGGGGTACGGCGCGTGCGCCGGATTGCCTTGCTCTCTTCGTGGAAGAGAGGGGAAGGCTGCGATGCGGCTTTGGCTCATCGCCGGGGCAATTGGCCTGGCGTGCCCGTGGTCCGGGCTTGGTGCAGACCCCAGTGGGGACCCGGTGCAGCTGGCGCCGGTGGTGGTCCCGCTGCCTGCGGAGGAGGAGCCGATCCCCCGTCGTGACCCCACCGGGGTGACGACGGTGATCGACGTCTCCGCCCGCGCCCACGAGGCCAAGGACGCCGCCGAGCTGATCGCGTCTGCCCCCGGGATCCACCTCCAGCAAAGCGGCGGCGTCGGCCAGAAGGAGACGCTGATCCTCCGCGGCGCCTCCTCCAGCGGGGTGCTGGTGTTCCTGGACGGGATCCCGCTCAACGGCGCGGGGGGGATAGCGGATCTCTCCCTGCTCCCGGTGGCGATGCTGGAGCGGCTGGAGGTGAGCCGCGGCCACGGTTCGGGCGGACTGGGCGGGGCGGTCAACGCGGTCACCCGGCGCATCCCGCATGGGATCCGGCTGTTCTCGGATTTGCGCTACGGCAGCTTCGCCACCGCGGTGGGCAGTCTGGGCGCGGCCGCCCCGCTGCTGGGGGGCGAGGCCCTGCTGTTGCTGCACGGCACCCGCAGCGAGGGCGACTACCGATTCGCCTTCGATCCTGAACCCTCCAACCCGGACAACGCGCCGACCCTGCGGACCCGCGCCAACAACCAGGCGGCGCTGGGCGGGGGGATGTTCAAGCTCGACCACCGCCTGGGCGCCTGGAGCACCAGCGTGCTTTTGGACGGGCTGATCTATCAGCGCGGGCTGGCCGGTACCGCCCGCAACCCCACCGCGGAGGCGCAGGAGTCGGGCGCGCGCTGGTTGGCCGCGGGCCGCGTCACCGGGGAGGTGGCCGGCGCGCTGCTCAACCTGCGCGCCCACGCCCGCACCGATGGGACCCGGCTGTCCGGCGGCTTCTACTTCACGCCCCTGCAGCAGCAGTTCACCACCGCCGGGCTGACCGCGGACACCCGCTGGACGGTGGGCTCGCAGCAGCTGGTGAGCGCGGTATTGGAGACCCACCTGGACTCGCTCTCGGTGGGCGCGCAGCCGGGACCGGCGCTGGGTCGGATCGCCGCCTCGGTGGGGGATGAAGTGCTGTTGCTGGACGGACGGCTGACCCTGGCGCCGTCGCTGCGGCTGGACCTGGTCCACGCCCTGGCTGCCCCGGCCGGAGCGCCCCGGGTCACCCACTGGCTGTTCTCCCCCAAGCTGGGAGCGGCCTGGAGCTTCGGCGGCGGGCTGGAGCTGCGCACCAACCTGGGCCAGTCCCACCGCGCGCCTTCGATGTTGGAGCTGTACGTCGCGCAAGGCACCTTGCTGCCCAACGCCAACCTGCGTCCGGAGCGCGCCCTGCACGGGGACCTGACGGTAGGCTGGACGGGGGAGGCGGCCCGCGCGTCGCTGACCGGCTTCTACGGCCTCTATCAGGACCTGATCGCCTACGAGTACTACCCGCCGTTCCTGGCCCGCCCCTTCAACTTCGACACCGCCCAGGTGGGCGGCGCGGAGCTGGAGGCCGCCGCCGAGCTGCCGCTGGGGCTGCGCGCGGAGGGCGCCTACACGCTCACCCTGTCCCAGAACCTGCGAGACGACCCCCGCTTCTACCTGCGCGAGCTGCCCCACCGTCCCCGCCACCGCGGCCAGGCCCGGCTGTGGGCCGGCCCCGACTGGCTGCGGGGGAGGGTGGAGGTGGACTACCGCTCCACCCAGTTCCTCAACCGCACCGGGACCCTGCAGCTGCCAACACGGGTGTTGCTGAACCTGGGCCTCACCTCCCGCCTGCTCGCCGCCCCGGCGCTGAGCGTCTCGCTGGAGGCGCGGAACCTGCTGGACGTCCACACCGAAGACTTCGACGGCTACCCGCTTCCGGGGCGCTCCTTCCACCTCACCCTCTCCGCGACCTTCGAACCCAAATGAGAACCTCCATGAAACTCCACCGTGCCTTGCTGGCCCTCTCCGCGTTGTTGCTGTTCACCGCCTGCCCCGAACAGGGGCTGCTCTGCCCTGAGGGCCAGGTGGCCTGTGGCCAGGGCGCGGCGGCCACCTGCCAGGAGTTCCGCAGCGACCCTTCCAACTGCGGCGGCTGCCAGGTGGCCTGCAGCGATGGGCAGGCCTGCGTGGAGGGCAGCTGCCGGTGTCAGCCCGGCGCCACCTTCTCGGAGGGGGCCTGCGTGTTCACCGCCTTTGACGCCGACAACTGCGGCACCCCCGGCACGGTCTGTGGCGCCGACAGCGTCTGCAGCGACGGGGCCTGCGTCAGCGCCTGCCCGGCCAGCACCACCCGGTGCGGCCGGTCCTGCGTGGACCTGGCGGACAACGACGTGCACTGCGGCGCGTGTGACGACGCCTGTGCTTCGGCCACCAGCTGCCACGCCGGCGCCTGCGAGTACGACGTGGTGGCGGCGTGCTCCACCAATGGACAGTTGGTGGGGATGCAGGCCGGCTCGGATCTGCTGGGACCGACCCGTGCGGTGGGCACCAACAGGCCGATGGCGCTGGCGCCGTTGCGGGAGGTGATCCTGGTGCCGGACGTGGACCAGGTGATGACCCAGGCTCGGCAGAGCGACCTGGTCTCGGTGGGGACGACGGTGGGGGTGGGGACCGACGCCCGCTTCCTGATCACCGAGGATCCCTTCGTCTACGTGGTGAACTCGGTCAGCGGCACCTTGCAGATCTTCGAGGCCGGCGGCGCCTCGGACGGAGGCTACGATCTGGCGCTGCGCGCCGAGCTGCCGCTGAGCGAGACCGACCAGGGCAACACCTACGCGCAGGGCGTGGCCAAGAGCGGCAACACCCTCTACATCCCGCTGCAGGGTGGCTTCGGCGCCGCGGCGGCCGAGGGACAGAAGGTCCTTCGGGTGAATGTGTCCGACCCCGCGCTGCCGGTCCGGGAAGGGGCAATTGACCTGACCTCCGTGGCCCTGCAGAGCTTCGACGGCGGAGTGACCCTGCCCCGGCCGGCGGACGCGGTGGTGCACCGGGGCGCGCTGTACGTGGCGCTGACCAACCTGGACAAGTCCTACGCGCCGGGCGGCCCAGGCATCCTGGCCAAGGTGGAGCTGGCCACCGGCAACGTGACCGCGATCACCCTGGACAGCAACGTCTGCCTCGCGCCCACCGAGTTGGTCTCCAGCGGCGAGAAGCTGCTGGTCTCCTGTCTGGGGAAGGTGGAGTACAGCTGGACCCATCCGTATCCGATCGTGAAGGCGGAGAAGTCCGGGCTGGTGGTGCTGGACGGCAACGACGCCCCGCTGGCCAACTGGACGCCGGGCGGCTGCCAGGACGGCAATGATGCCGGCTGTCTGTTGGCGGTGCCCAGCCGGTTTGCGGTGCTGGGGGACGACGTCTACCTGGGTGATCAGAACGGCGGCCGGATGTTCGTGCTGGAGCTGCGGCCCGACGGTGGAATCGTGGAACGCCGCGGCTTCCGCGCCACCTCCGGTCCGCTGCAGGCCTGCCCGGTGGATCCCCAGCTTCAGGTCTCCAACCTGATCGACGTGCTGGCGGTCCCGTGAGCGCCCTGCTCCTCACCGCGCTGGCGCTGACCCTGGGCGCCGGTGCAGTTCCCGCGGACCAACTGCAGTACCTGGGCCCCAGGCCGAAGACCCAGGTGCGGCGGGTGGTGACGTTGGTGCCGTCGATCACCCAGATGGTGATCGCGGTGGGCGGTGGGGAGCGGCTGGTGGGGGTGTCGCGGTACGACACCCAAGCGGAGGTCAAGGACCTGCCCCGGGTGGGCGGGTTCGTGGATCCCAGCGTGGAGGCGGTGCTGGCGCTGCATCCGGATCTGGTCCTGGTGCAGCCGGGGCCGGGGAACCGGGGGCCGGTGGTGAAGCTGGCCGAGCTGGGAGTGCCGGTGTTGGTGCTGCCGCTGCGTTCGATGACGGACGTGTTGCGGGCGATCCGCGAGGTAGGCAAGGCCCTGGGACGATCCGCGGACGGAGAGCGGGTGGCCGGCGAGCTGGAGGAGGTGCGCCGCCAGGTCAGGGCGGAGGCCAGGCAGCTTCGTCCAAAGAAGGTGCTGGTGATCTACGGCTTCTCCCCCCTGGTGGTGGCCGGCCCTGGCGCCTTCGTGGATGAGTTGCTGCGCGACGCGGGAGCCAAGAACGCCGCTGCCGGGGCCAAGGCCCCCTATCCGGTGTACTCGGCGGAGAGCGCGCTCAAGGCCCGCCCAGATGTGGTGATCGACGCGGTGATGGGCCACGAGTCCGGCGGCGAGACCCTGCGCGCGCTGCCCGGGCTACGGGAGGCGAGGTGGGTCAGCGTTCCTTCCGAGGATCTGCTCCACCCGGGGCCGAACATCGGCCGCGGGCTCAGGACGCTGTTCGAGCTGATCCACGGGGCGCCGGAACCGGGGGCGGCCCGGTAGTCTGGGAGCCCCCTTGCTATTCGGCCAGGGTAGGTGCGTCCGCATGCTCGACCTGCGGTCTACCGCGCCTTCGGCAACGTGGATTCACCCCTGGGATGAACAGCGAGTTGACGTTCTTGTTCGCCGTTCCTAAATCCAATTCACCCCAGGGGTGAACTTGATGCTTGGGGAACGGGACTGCGGTTCGAGCAACTCAAGGGCGACCGGGACGGGCAGTGTTCGATGCGCCTGAACGATCAATATCGGCTCATCGTGGAGATCGAGAAGGCGCTCACGGGCGAAGAGATCCTGGTGTTCGAGATCGTCGACTACCACTAATGAAGAAGGAGCGTCCGTGAGCGAAGAGCCTCGACCAGCACGCGTGTCGCATCCAGGGCGGCTCCTGAAGCGGGAGTTGGAGGCCCGAGGGTGGAGTCAGAAGGACCTGGCGGCCATCCTCCTCAAGCCCGAGCAGGCAATCAGCGAGATCATCAACGGCAACAAGAGCGTGACCGCGGAGACCGCTCTCTCCCTGTCCACGGCCTTGGGAACCAGCGCCGAGTTCTGGATCAACCTCCAGGCGAACTTCGACCTGTGGAAGGCCGAGCAGAATCAAGACTCCCGGGGTTCGGAAGCGGTCGCGCGGAGGGCGAGACTCTATGCGCTGGGGCCGATTGCTGAACTGGTGAAGCGGGGCTGGATCAAGAAGGCCGAGTCTCTTCCCGCCCTGGAACGTGAGGTCTTCGGCCTCCTCAAGATCAAGAGCGCGGACCAGCCGCCTCGGCTCTTCGCGAACTTCCGCCACTCGGCGGCACGTACTCCAGAGGGTGCCTCCAGGTTGACCTGGCTTCACCAGGTGGATCGGGTGGCCACCAAGGGGCGAGGTCGGACCTTCCAGATCGCGGCAGTGAACGAGCGGTTGCCCGAGTTGCTGGCGTTGGCCGGATCAGGAACGACTGCTCAGACGGCGCTGGATTGGGTCAGGCGACAAGGAATCGCCGTTGCCCTCGTCCAACACCTTCCCAAGACCTTCATTGATGGCGCCGCCTACCATCGTGACGACGGAACCCCGGTGCTGGCGTTGACCCTTCGTTTCGATCGGATCGACTACTTCTGGTTCACCCTGCTCCACGAACTGGGGCACCTGCTGCTCAATCATCAGGCCCAGATCGACGTTCAGGATCAGCAAGGGTCCCCGGAGGAATCGGCGGCCAATCGCTTCGCGCAGGAGTTGCTGCTCCCGTCGGGGACCCTGGATCCCTGGCGGGTCGCTCATCCCCGAATGACCCGGTCGGACATCTCGTCGCTGGCCGCGCTGACGGGGAGACACCCTGGAATCATCCTGGGGCAACTGCAGCACCGCTGCAGTCTCCCTTTTGGGCTTCACCGCTCACTGCTCAGCCCGGTCAAGCAGACCCTCACCGAGCCGCTGCCCTAACCGGGCGGCTACCTGCCGGTGCTCGGTGCCGGGGGGCGCACGAACAAACCGACTCTGTATGGGTTCCTGCAGCCACCTTCAGCGCCCGGGCCAGATACGGCGCGGTCCGGCTGCCCTCGGCCTCTGACACCTGGGCCGGGGTTCCGGAGGCCACCACCCGTCCGCCCTCCTCACCGGCGCCCGGACCGATGTCGATCATCCAGTCGCTGGCGGCCACCACCCGCATGTCGTGCTCGACCACGATCACCGTGTTGCCGGCGTCCACCAGCCGGCTCAGCTGCGCCAGCAGCCGGTCCACGTCCGCCGGATGCAGCCCGGTGGGGGGCTCGTCCAGCACGTAGAGGGTCTCTCCCCGACTCATCCGCTGCAGCTCGGTGGCCAGCTTGACGGGGCGCGCTCCAGCTCCTGATCGACCAACCGGCGCGCATACGGCGCCACCGACTCAAAGTACCGGCGCTGGGCCTCGGCGTAGAGCGTGCCGAACGCCAGCGAGGACTTTCCCGACCCGGACACCCCAGTGAACGCCACCAAGGCATCCCGGGGAAGGTCCACCCGCACGTCCTTGAGGTTGTGCACCCGGGCCCCGCGCACGCGAACGAACCGCGAGTCTTCAGGCACCTCGGTCCGCCGGCGTCTCGCCATGCTTCCCCTCTGCGCTGCGGATGGTGATTACGGCCTCGCGTCTGGTGGGGCCGGATCCACGCACCCCGCCGACGTCCCATCCTCGCAATTGCCCGACCCGCCGGTGCCGGTCTCGCTGTTGAGGACGTGGCCGCTGGAGTCGAAGTCCAGCTTCTTCCCGGTGACAGTGGGCTGCTGCTGCTCGCCCTCGTGCACCGTGGTGGTCATCTGGTGGGATTGGGCCTCGCTGGCGGGACCTTCGCCGCTGCAGCCCAGGATCAGGGCGGAGGCCATGCCCGCCGCCAGAAGGACTCGTTTCGCGTTTTGCATGGACTGAACGTAGGAATCGCCCGCGGGCACGAGGAGTCCATGCCCGCCCGTTGGGCAAGCGCCCGCTCCAGCGGACCCAGGCCCGCCTTTTCAGTGGGCAACCCGCGCTCTTCCAAGGTAGCGAGTGACCTCCATGGAGGCTGTTTCCCCGTCAGCGCGCTTCACCCCCGCCCGGGCAGTGGCGGTGCTCTCGGCGCTGGGGGCGGTGACCGTGGTTGCCTTCGCCCTGGCGGCGCGCTTCGGCGAGCAGCCGATCTCACTGAGCGCAGCGCTGTTCGAGCCCGACTCCACCGACGCGGTGATCTTCTGGTCGCTGCGTCTCCCCCGCGCAGTGCTGGGCGCGATCGTGGGCGCGGCGCTGGCGGCGTCCGGTTGCACCCTGCAGGCCCTGCTGCGCAACCCACTGGCGGATCCCTTCGTGTTGGGCGTCTCCGGGGGCGCGGCGGTGGGCGCCACCCTCTCCATTGCGCTGGGTCTGGGCACCCTGGCCGAGCTGAGCGGGCTTCCCGGACTGGCGCGCGTCTCCGCCCCCTCGCTGTTCGCCTTCCTCGGTTCGCTGGGCGCGATCGCCCTGGTGTCGGCGGCCAGCCGGGTGCATGGCCGCAGCTCGCCGTACGCGGCGCTGCTGGCCGGGGTGGTGTTCAACGCGTTTGCCGCCGCGGCGATCACCTCCATCAAGACCCTCTCCTCGCCGGAGCGGATCGGCGAAATTCTCTACTGGCTGGCAGGCGCGCTGGGCTACGAGAAGCCGGGGACGTTGATCGGCGCCGCGCTGCTGCAGGCAGTGGCGATCGGGGTGATGGTGCTCAACGCCTCCCGCCTGAATCTAATGACCCTGGGGGATGAGGACGCCGCCTCGCTGGGGGTCCGGGTGGAGCGGACCCGGCGGCTGATGCTGCTGGCCGCCTCCCTCAGCGTGGCCGGCGCGGTGGCCATCTCCGGGTTGATCGGCTTTGTGGGGCTGATCGTCCCCCACCTGCTGCGGATGTGGCTGGGCCCGGACCAGCGGTTGCTGTTGCCCGCCAGCGCCATCGCCGGGGCGGCGTTCCTGATGCTGGCCGACCTGGGCGCGCGCTTGCTGTTCTCCGCCCTGTCCGCCGAGCCTCCAGTGGGGGTGATCACCGCGCTGTTGGGAGGCCCGTTCTTTCTGCTGCTGCTGCGCAAGAACGAGCGCGAGCTGGCGGGGTAGTCCGTTCCTGGCCGCGCAGCGGGAGCGGCGCGCCGCGGTGGTTACCGATCCTTTCCGCTGGGGTATTGCCGCAGCAGCGCCCCGATCAAGAAGGCCATCTCCATGCTCTGGGCGTAGTTGAGGCGCGGGTCACAGCCGGACTCGTAGGCGCGCCGCAGATCCGCGGCCACCAGGGCCTCCACCCCGCCGACGCACTCGGTGACGTTCTCCCCGGTGAGCTCGAAGTGGACCCCGCCCAGCACTGAGCCCTCGGCGTGGTGGATTTCGAACGCGGTCTTCAGCTCGCTGCCGATGTCGTCAAAGGCCCGGGTCTTCAGCCCATCCGCGGTGGTGTGGCTGTTGCCGTGCATTGGATCGCAGCTCCACAGCACCTGGCGGCCGGCCTCCTTCACCGCCCGCACCAGCGGCGGCAGCACCCGGGAGATCTTCTCCTTCCCGAAGCGGGTGATCAGGGTCAGCCGCCCCGGCAGGGCGTCCGGATCCAGCAGGTCGATCAACCGCAGCAGCTCCTCCGGCGACACCCCCGGCCCGAGCTTGACCCCGATCGGGTTCTGGATCCCGCGGAAGTACTCCACGTGTGCGCCGTCCAGCTGCCGGGTGCGCTCGCCCAGCCAGAGGAAGTGCGCGCCCAGGTTGTGGAAGCCACGGTCGCCCTGGCGCTGCCGGGTGAGCGCCTCCTCGTAGGGCAGCAGCAGCGCCTCGTGGGAGGTGAAGAAGTCAACCTCGTGGACGCCCTCCCCGGCGCTGCCCAGGCTCTCCAGGTAGTCGATCGCGTCGCGGATCCGGTCGGCGATCTCCCGGTACCCGGCGTGGATCCCGCTGGCGGGGATGAAGTCCAGCTGCCAGTGCTCCGGCTCGCGGAGGTTGGCAAAGCCGCCCTTGAGCAGCGCGCGGACGAAGTTGAGGGTGGCGGCGGAGGAGAAGTACCCCCGCTCCAGCCGCGCCGGGTCCGGCGTCCGCAGCCGGGGATCCGCCGCCAGGTCGTTTACGTTGTCGCCGCGGAAAGTGGGCAGCTCCACCCCGCCCACCACCTCGGTGCCGGAAGAGCGCGGTTTGGCGTACTGCCCGGCCATCCGCCCTACCCGGATGATCGGCTTGCGGGCGCCGTAGCTGAGCACCAGGCTCATCTGGAGGAGGATCTTCAGCTTGTTGACCACCCCCCGGCCGGTCAGGTCGACGAAGCGCTCGGCGCAGTCACCGCCCTGGAGCAGGAAGCGCTGGCCCGCCGCCGCCTCCGCCAGCTGTTGCCGCAGCCGCTGGCACTCGCCCACCGAGACCAGCGGGGGGTAGTGGTGCAGCCGACCCAGCACCTGGTCCAGCGCCGCGCGGTCCGGGTAGTCGGGCTGCTGCGCCGCGACCCGGCTGCGCCATGACTTGGGCTCCCATTGGCTCACCTGGGAGAGCTTAGCCCGACGCGAGGGAGAATGGCGGCCCGCGGCTCCGGGCTCTCCAGCGAAGGACCCGGGCGCTCCGGGTCGCTAGACGCGAACCCGCTCCGCCGGTTGGTGCCGTGCCCCGGCGTGGGTGCGCTCGCGCCCCGAAGAGACGACCAGACCGAGCGAGACGCCGAACACGAGGTGGGCGATGAAGAAGATCCCCAGGTTCACGTTCTGGAACATCAGCGGGTTTGCCCACGGGAGGACCAGCCAGGTCATCACCAGGAACACCGCGAGCCCGAAGAGGCCGCCCACCGCGCCCAGTACGCCCGCGGACCACCGTGCAGGCACGAGCGCCGCGAAGATCACGCCGAGCGCGACCGACATGATCATGTGAAGCATCAGCCCGAGGAGGATCATCCCCACCCCGCCCCGCATGGCGCCGGCTCCGGCGACGGTGGCCGCGATCATCTTCAGCGGGGCAAAGAAGCCCGGCCCCTGGACGGCGGCGGCGATCATCGAAACCATCCCCAGCAGGAGTCCTCCGACGATCCCACCCACGAGCCCCCGGGAGAGGGAGGTCCTGGGCTTCGGCTCGGTGGTCTTCCGGGTGGGGTGCGTTCGATTCAAGTCGGTGTTCGGCGTTCGCTCGGTTCGTTCCATGAGTGCTTCCTCCGTCCACGAACGGTCTTCACGCACAGAGAAGCAGGGAACCAAGGCGACCCGGATGCTCGTCCGCCGGGTTGTCCGACGACAGGGGGGGCCAAGCGTGTCCTCCGGGTGTGGCCGTACGGGCCACCGTGCGCGCAACGTCGGCTCCTGGCGTCCGGCCGGGCTGTCTCACTCGCCCGAACAGCGGCCGAGGGTGCAGAGGTGGATGGCCCGAGGTTACCGGCACCCCAACTTGATTCCTGGACCCTCCAACAGGGAGGCATCGTGGATGCAGCGACGATCAGGACTCAACTTCGCGAGGTGCAGTCATCTTCTCTGACGCGGCGCCGCCGCATCGAGATGAAGCAGGAGCGCGCGTGCCTCTACTGCATCGGTGGCGCCGCCGTGAACTTCTCGATGCTACCGCTGGCGCTGCCGGATGCGGCGTCGGCGGCGAGATCGCTGCTCGGCAGCACGCGCGGCGCGAAGGAGGCCCGGTGAGCCTGGCCCTCGCTACCTCAATGGGGAGCTGGAAGCGTGCGGAGTCCTGAGCAGCTTCTGTCACCGGCGATCGGTGACTACGGGTTGATCGGGGACG
>JALYOC010000012.1 GCA_030857095.1 Myxococcota bacterium
GTGATGGACGGCCGGCTGCGAGCCACCCTGGGTGGAGGGGTGCAGCAGGCCGCCGCCAAGCTGCAGGCGATCATCCCCGGCCGGGGGCTGGATCCGGCCTTCATCCAGAATGTGACCGCCGGCTACCTGGAGTTGGGGGCCGAATATGAGCTGGCGGCGATGGAGGCCAGCGCGCTGACCATCGGGGCCTCCTACTCGGCGCTTCCCACCGCGGCCCGCTTCCATGCCCTGGGCACCTGGACCGACACCCGGGCCCTCGGGCACGCCGCCAACGCCACCCTTGGCTACCGTCGGGAGCTGGGGCCCGGGGAGTCCGGGGTGCAGCTGCGCTTCTCCCTGGGAGGGGCCGCGCTGGGCCCGCTCTCCGAGGTCGGCACCTCACGTCTCACCTCACTTTCGCTCTCCCTCTCCTACAGCTTCGCCTTCACCCCCCGAGGAGCCACTCCATGAGACAGGTCGCCCTGCTGTTGAGCCTCTGCACGCTCGCCTTCGCTTGCGCTGAGCAGGACACCGACGCGCCGCCAGCGCCGGTGGTGGATCCGGTGACTACCCCCACCGCCGAGCCTACCCAGGTGATCACCGGCAGCGCCGAGTACGGCGCCACGGTGCGGATCTCCGGTGGCGCCTCCGAAGTCCAGACGCAGGCCGATCCGTTCACCGCCCGCTTCCGGGCGGAGGTGCCGCTGCAGCCCAGCACCAGCAACGCGCTGGCGGTCACCGCCACCGACTCGGACGGAAACGTCAGCGAGCCGACCCTGGTGACCATCGACACCCTGGACGCGGCGATCTCCATCCAGAACCTGCTCCGCAATGGTTCTCCTTGCGTCCCCAGCGGGACGCCGGAGGCCTGCGTGGTCTCACCGGATGACTTCCTGGAGTTCACCGTGGTGGCCACCGACAACCGGTCGCTCACCGAGCTCTCCTACACCGCCTTCTTTGCCACCGCCGGCGCCAGCGGGACCCTGCGCAACCGGACCGTGCTGGTGCCGGTGGATGCCACCTTGCCCATCTCCCAGCCGTTCAGCTTCACCGTGCCCAACGCAGCCTTCCTGGAGGACGTCGCGCTGACCGCGCTGTCCATCGATGGAGAGGGGAACCGCAGCACCAGCCGCCAAATCCTGCTCCGGCTGACGCTGCAGACCTTCAAGGGCCGTGCGGCCGCACTGGTGCTGCGTGACCTCCAGGGAGGGCAGGTCCAGCGGCCCGAGGATGTGGCGGTCACCTCCGCTGGCGAGGTCCTGGTCGCCAACACCGGTGCGGGGAACATCCTGGCCCTGGCTCCGGGGGCGGTCTTCCCCTCGGTCCGGGTCAGCGCCACCGCGGTGGGCACCGCGATGGGGGGAGGGTGGCAGCCGGGGTTCCTCACCCTGGACTCGGCGGGGAACCTCTACGCCACCGAGGCGGGCAATGACCGCAACGTGCTGCGGGTAGCCGCCAACGGAACAGTCACCGAGTACCTCAACTACACCGCGGGCAACCTGCGGGGGCTGACCCTCCTCGCCGCCAGCACCGCCAAGGGCGTGGTCAACGTCCTCTCGGTGGCGGACGGCACTGTGATCACCCTGGGCGCGGTGGAATACGAGGTGGACATCAACAACGCCTGCGGGGGCAGCAGGATCTGCGTTCCCGCCGGGGCAAGCACGGCCACCCTGGCCACCGCGCTGGCGGCCTGCATCACCAGCGGCAGCGGTTGCACGGTGGGCGCTCCCGCCGGGGCGGCGGGGGTGGCGCATCCAGACCTGACCGCCACCGCCTCGTCCTCGCCCACCGAGGCGGTGGTGCTGGCGGCCCGTGCCCCGGGGGCCGCGGCCAACGCACTCCCGCTGGCCTCCAGCGCGTGTGGAAGTATCGACTTCAACCTCGCCCAGTGCTCCGACACCCTGGCCTATGGCGCCGGTGAGACCCTGGTGGTGGGGCAGGAGGGAAACGGAGAGGTCACCGACACGGTGTTCCGCTTCGAGCTGGGGCTCTCTGGTCTTCCCCGGGACCAGACCGCAGCCTCCGCCGGTTACGACCTGAGCACGGCCGGGCCGGTGCCGCACGAGCAGTGGGGGGTGGCGCTGCGCTCGCTGACCACCGCCACCGCTCGCGCCCGCCAGGACCTGGTCCTCTACTGGCCGGATGAGACCACCGGCGGCACCCGGCTGCGGGCCGCCCGGGTGGTGGATCAGGCCAACCCGGCGCCGATCTTCAACAGCGCCGCGGTCTCCGGGGGCCGCAGCGGCTGTGGCGACTGCATCCGGGGAACCAACGACACTTCGGTGCCACTGGCCACCTTCGGTCGGCTGTGGGACGTGGAGCTGATGGCCGATGGCTGCCTGCTGGTCTCCGACTCTGGTCGGGGCAACCTTTACGCGGTGGATACCCGCGACCCGGCGGTGGCAGATCCGGTGGTCTCCCTGGTGGCGCGCGGCCTGCCCGATCCCCGCGGGCTGGCCAGGACGCCCAGCGGAGGGCTGTTGGTGGCACTGAGGGACGCGGACGCCATCGTGGTGATCTCCCCGTCGGACGATCCGAGCGACTGCTTCTAGGTCGCCGCTGGAGGATGGGCTCGCTCCCGCGTGTTAGGAGAAGCCCATGTCCAAGGCACCCGAAGAAGCACGTCCGCTGGCGGTCCTCGTGGGCGTCCAGCTTCCCGGGGTGACCGACGAACAACACGCCTCCGATCTCGCCGAGCTTGGCCGCCTGGTGCACACGCTGGGGTACGCGACCCTGGCCACTGTCCAGCAGAAGCGAAGCTCGCTGGCGTCCGGAATCGTGCTGGGAACGGGGAAGCTCAAGGAGCTGGCGGCCCTGACCGGCGGCGCCGGGGTGGTGGGGTCCGGAGCGCAGGAGAAGAAATCGAAGGCACGGGAGAAGTGGGAGGCGGCCGAAGAGGAGGAGGAGCCCGGCACCGAGGAGCCCGGGGCCGGAGAAGAAGAGGAGCCGGAGGAGGACGAGTCGGGGATCTCCGCCGTCCCGGCCGGTGCCCAGAAGCCGGCGGTGGTGGTGGTCAACCACGATCTCTCCCCCAGCCAGCTGAGCAACCTCGAGCAGGCCACCGGGGTGGGGGTGCTGGATCGCTCTGGAGTGATCGTGGACATCTTCCACAAGCACGCGCGCAGCCGGGAGGCGCGGCTGCAGGTGGAGATCGCCCGGCTCAACTACCTCTCGCCCCGGATGCGGACCTCCACCGGCAGCCGCGAGCGCCAGCAGGGACGCGGCAGCGGTGACTCGGCGATCGAGCTGGACCGCCGGCGGATCCGCGACCGGCTGGCGGAGCTGAAGGAGGGGCTGGCCGCGATCCAGGCGGATCAGGAGCAGCGCCGGTTCGCGCGGCGGGACCAGCTGCGGGTGGCGCTGGTGGGCTACACCAACGCCGGGAAGTCCTCGCTGATGCGCGCGCTGACCGGCAGCGAGGTCTTGGTGGCGGACCAGCTCTTCGCCACCCTGGACACCACCGTCCGCGCGCTGCATCCGGAGACCCGGCCGCGGGTGTTGGTCTCGGACACGGTGGGCTTCATCCAGAACCTCCCCCACGACCTGGTGGCCTCCTTCCGCTCCACCCTCCAAGAGGCGCTGGAGGCCTCGCTCTTGCTGTACGTGGTGGACGCCTCCGATCCCTCCTGCGACGCGCAGCTGAAGGTCACCCACCAGGTGCTGGCGGAGATTGGCGCCCGGGAGATCCCCAACCGGCTGGTGCTGAACAAGGCGGACCGCCTCACCCCCGAGCTGAAGGCCTCGCTGCTGGAGCGGTACCCGGACGCCTTGATGCTCTCCGCCCACTCACCGGAGGAGGTGCGCAACCTGCGCGACACCCTGGTGGGGTTCTTCGAGGCCTCGATGGTGGAGGCGGAGCTGGTGGTGCCGTACTCGCGGCAGAAGCTGATCGGCGAAATCTACGAGAACGCGCGCGTGGTGTCCGAGGCCTACGACGAGCAGGGCAGCCGGCTGCTGATCCGCGCGCTTCCGGCGGCGATCGCCAAGCTGCAGCGCGCCTTCTCCTGAGCTCCCAACGATCCCAAGGGGGCCCGGCGGGATCAGGATGACCGTTCGGGGCGGCGACACTCCGCCTCTCGTTTCGTCGGCCAGCGGACGTCTGGCCCGAATCGTCCCGGCCAGCTGGGGACCCGATGCGCAACTTGCGCCCCGTGGACGTCCTTGCCCCTCCAGCCGCTGAGAAGCGTCGCCTGCTGCTGGTCGACGACGAGCCCGTGGTGCTCAAGATGTTTGAGACCGCGCTGAGGCGGGCCGGCTTCGAGGTGGATGCCTTCGCGAGCGGGACCAGCGCCCGGGCGATGCTCGCCCTGCGGCGCTACCACGCCCTGGTGACCGACAAGAACATGCCCGACATGGACGGGGTGGCCCTGGCCCAGCTAGCGCGGGCCTCGCAGCCCAACCTTCCGATCGTGATGACCACCGGGCACGCCACCCCGGAGGTGGCCAAGTCGCTGCTCAACGTGGTGGACGTGCTGTTCGCCAAGCCAGTCTCGCTCAAGGTGCTGGTGGCGGGGATCAGCAGCGCCATCTTGCGTCGCAACGAGCTGGCCGAGGCGGCCCGGACCTCGGTGGCGCCGGTCACCCTTCCGGCGGTGGCGCCGGTGGTGATCCTGACCGCCGACCCCAGCCGCGCCTACCAGATCGCCCGGCTGCTGCGGGACCTGGGTAAGACCGCGGAGGCGGTGACCGGCCTGGATGAACTCTCCCGGCTGCGAGACCTCTCCGGGCTGGTCCTGGACGCGGCCTGCGTGGGGCCCGAGGATCAGCGCGCCATCTGGCGGCTGCTGGGCCGCCACGAGGGCCTCAAGGTGATCGTGTTGGGTGATGACAATGCCCGCGCGGTCGGCCTGGGCGCCTCGGCGCAGGTCCCGCTCTCCGCTTCCCTTCCGACGATGCGGGCGGCCCTCCAGCAGGCCTTCGGCAGCGACCCGGGCCGCCCCCTGCCCGCGCGGTAGGGACGGAGCAACTCCGCGATCACCGCGCCCAGAGCGTCTGAAGTTCAAGCTCGACTGCTTCGAACGGTTCGGCCCGGACTCGCGGCGCGGTGAAAGCACCGACCAGCACCCAGCCCGGCTGGGCGAGGCGATACACCTCGAGCGTCTTGATGACCGGGTCGACCAGCCAGGCATGTGACACGCCGGCAGCGCCGTAGACGGGCATCTTTTGCGAGCGATCGAACGCCGCCGTGCTCGGCGAAAGAACCTCGCAGACCCAGTCGGGCGCGAGTGTGAACGCAGGGGTCTCGGGCAGCTCCGGCATGCGTTCTCGCCGCCACGCCGCCAGGTCAGGAACGAGCACGTCTTCGCCCAGGTGAAGTTCGGGCTCCACGAGGATGACCCACCCTCCCGGGCCGCCTCGACCGCGACCAAACGGCAACGTCAGCTCGGCGCTCAGCTCGGTGGTCGCGCGGCTGTGAAGGCTCGCGGGGCGCGGGCTGGCGTGCAGGTCACCGTTGATGATCTCGCCCACGACGTTGTCCGGCAGCGCTGCCAACTCAGGGTAAGTCGCTCTGCGTCTGGCGGGTGCGGCGGCCATGATCTCAAATCTAATACGTTTCGCGCCAAGATTTCTGCTGGAACATCAACCACTTCCGCCACCTGCCACGAGGTTGAAGCGGAGGAGGAGTACTGCCTGCGTCCGTGGGTCCAGGCCCACCCCAAGCTCGGGGACGCGAGCAGGCGAGTGCCCGATATTTGTTGGTGTTCAAACTAAAGCGTTAGGGTGACGCGTCCCTTCACTTCGGAGCATTTGATGCATTCCAGCAGGCTGCTGTGGGCGCTGACCTTCACGCTGGTGCTCTCCGGAGGCTGCAAGTGTGCGGGAGCGCCGTCCCCGGGCGCCGACGGCGCCGCACGCTCCGCCTCCGCTGACGAGAGCGAGCCGGAGATTGTCGCCGTCGCGGACGTGGCGGCGGCGCAGGGCGACCTGGAGGCGATGCGTGAGCGCGGGACCCTCCGGGTCCTCGTCGCAACCCATGAAGAGACCTCGTTGCCGCGGTCCGGCATCCCCTCCCGGGAAGAGCGCAAGGTCGCTGAGGCGTTCGCGGCCGAGCTCGGGCTGCGTCCGGTTTTCGTGGTCACCGGCAGCTGGGACGCGCTGCTTCCTGCATTGATAGAGGGGAAGGGCGACGTGATCGCCTCCAACCTGACGGTCACGCCTTCCCGTGCGGCGCAGGTGGCGTTCTCCCGTCCCCTCGCGGTGGTGGCGGAGGTGGTGATCGGACGGCGAGGCGCCCAGGGATTGCCGAAGAACGCTGAGGGATTGGCCGGCCGGGAGGTCCATGTGCGCAAGAGCTCCGCCTTTGCCGAGACGCTCCAGGAACTCTCGAAGCAGGTGGAGGGGCTGAAGGTCGTCTTCGCGCCGGAGTCGCTGGACACCGAGTCGCTGGCCTACCAGGTCGGACGCGGCGAGCGGCCCCTCACCGTGGTCGACAGCCACCTCTCCGCCGCGATGGCCGCCTACAACCCCGACGTCCAGGCGCTGTTCCCGATCGCCGAGGGCCGGAAGATCGCCTGGGCCACGCGGAAGGCAGACGCGCAGCTCAACGCGGCGCTCAACGCCTTCATGATCGAGAAGAGCCTCACCGGGCACAGCGCGGAGCGGTTCGTCGGGGACCTCGCGGAGATCAAGCAGCGCGGCGTGCTGCGCGTCCTCACGCGCAACAACCCGGTCACCTACTACCTCCACCAGGGACAGCAGCAGGGCTTCGACTTCCAGTTGGTGGCGCTGGCAGCGAAGGAGCTGGGGGTCCGCCTCGAGATGGTCGTACCGCCCTCGCGGGATCTGCTCCTCCCCTGGCTGCTGGAAGGAAGGGGCGATGTGATCGCCGCCTCCTTCACCGTCACGCCCGAGCGCCGGGAGAAGGCCGCGTTCAGCGAGCCCTACTTCTACATCGACGAGGTCCTGGTCCAGCGCAAGGGCGCAGGCATCACCTCGCTGGACGGACTCCGCGGGAAGCGGATCCACCTCCGCCGCTCTTCCAGCCACTGGCAGTCGTTGGAGGCTCTGCAGCCGGACCACGGGCCATTCGAGCTCGTTGCGGAGGCAGAGGACGTGGAGACCGAGGAGCTGATCGCGGCCGTCGGGAAAGGCGACCTGCCCTTCACTGTCGCCGACAGCAATCTCCTGGACCTGGAGCTGAAGTACCGCGACGACGTCGAGGCCGGGCCGCGTCTGCTGCCCAGGGGCGCCGCGGCGGACGCGGAGGGGACCTCCGCCATCGCCTATGCGCTGCGTCCGCAGAACACCGCGTTGAAGGGCTTTTTCGACGGCTTCGTGAAGAAGACCTACCGCGGGCTCGAGTACAACATGGCGCGCCGGCGCTACTTCGAGAACACCGCGCAGCGCTCGCGCGCAGATGACCGGGCCGGCGTCACCGGCGAGATCTCCCCCTACGATCCGCTGCTGAAGAAGTACTCCCGGAAGTATCGGCTGGACTGGCGGCTGATGGCGGCGCAGGCGTACCAGGAGAGCCGCTTCGATCCGAAGGCCCGCAGCTGGGTCGGCGCCCGGGGACTGTTCCAGGTGATGCCCGCCACCGGGAAGGAGATGGGCTTCATCAACCTGGAGGACCCCGAGGTCGGCGTCCACGCTGGCGTTCAGTACATGTCCAGGCTGATCAACAAGTTCGAGCCGACCCTGCCGTTCAAGCAGCGCGTCCGCTTCGCGCTGGCCGCCTACAACGTCGGCTATGGCCACGTTCAGGACGCGCGGCGCCTCGCGGCGAAGCTGAAGCTGGATCCGGATCGTTGGTTCGGTAACGTGGAGCGCGCCATGCTGCTGCTGGAGAAGCCGCAGTACAACCGGCGCGCGCGTCACGGGTACTGCCGAGGCTCGGAGCCGGTGAAGTACGTGTCGGAGATCCAGAACCGCTACGACAATTACGTGAAAGTCCTGGCGACCGCGACGGCCTCGGACCCCTGACGCCCGAGCCCGAGCCCGAGCCCGAGCCCGAGCCCGAGCCCGAGCCCGAGCCCGAGCCCGAGCCCGAGAAGGCTCCGTTTGTTCGTCCTTGAAGTAGGTGCTAACACCGCCAGCGAATTCTCGAAGGGGCAAACCTTGACTCTCATCACCTTGCTGGCCGCGGTGGTGGCGGCATCACCCGTCTCGCCGGCGCCCGCGGAGAAGCCCAAGCTGATCGTGATGGCGCTGACGCCGGCGGGCGGACTCGAGCCCCAGATCGCCGAAGCGTTCTCGGAGGCGATCACCACCGAGATCAGCCGCGCGGGCTACTTCGACGTCCTCTCGCGCAAGGACGTAGAGACGCTGGTCGGATTGGAACGACAGCGCCAGCTGCTCGGCTGCGCAGATCAGACCAGCTGCCTCACGGAGCTCGCCGGCGCGATGGGCGCGAGGTTCGTGCTCAGCGGCTCGGTCGCACGGCTGGGGCCGTCGTTCCAACTCAGCCTCCAGTCCATGGACTCGTCGCGGGCGCAGGCGGTGGGGCGCACCAGCCGCATGGCAAACGACCTCGCGGTGCTGCGCAAGCAGATCCCCTACGCCGTCGCCGAGGCGACCGGCACGCCGCCTCCTCCCTCCCCGTCGCTCATCCTCCCGGTGTCCCTGATGACCGGCGGCGGTCTCGCCCTCATCGGCGGGGGGCTGGTCGGAATGGATGCGCTCGCCCGCGAGCGCTCGCTCCGCGACGAGCTTGCGTTGGCGGATGGACGGCAGACGCCGCTGCGCAGCTTCCCCGAGTACCAGCAGCTGGGTGGAGAGATCGGCGGGCAGAAGACCGTCGCGCTGGTGGCAATGGTCGCCGCGGCGGGGCTGATGGGGGCGGGCGCCTGGTTCTGGCCGAGAGATGCCGCGGGTGGAGCGCAGGCGTTGGTGCTGCCTTCGGGCAACGGGTTCGCGTTCGTCGGGGTCTTTGAGTGAAGAGGCTGTGGTTGCTGGCGGTGGGCGCGCTCGCGCTGGTCGCCTGTCCTTCGGGTGTAGACCTGGGCCCGGGCGCTCACTACGCGTGCTCGCGCGATGGTGGGACGCCGTGTCCGGAAGGGGCGATCTGCGGGTTCGAGGGCTACTGCCACTCGTCCGATGAGGAGTTTCCGTTCCGGTGCGCCTCCGACACGGACTGCGCGCCAACGTGGCGCTGTGGGCTGGAGGGGAGCTGCCATGATCGCGATGCCGGCGCGACCTACCGCTGCGAGGCGGACTCCGACTGCGAACGCGGGTGGCGGTGCGGACTGGCGGGCGCGTGCTTCGCGCCGCAGGACCCGCAGCCGTATGGGTGTGAGACGGACCTGCACTGCAGTGAGACCTGGCGCTGCGGTCCTGCCGGCAAGTGTGTGGATCCCAGCGCGGATGGACTCCGCACCGATGGAATCGCACCCAACGTAGAGCTGGAACGCATCAGCCCCTTGCTTTTGAACACCGCGCCGACGCACGTCGCGGCCGGGCCCGACCTCGACGAGAACTACCGCGCGAACGCCTTGGCCTTCGTCAATGACGGACGGGTGTGGCACCTGCAGCACAAGAACGACGGCCTCTACCTCGGCGAGAACAACCTCCCGCGGATCGAGCTGAAGACCGCCAATGCGCCGCCCACGCTCCAGCGGATCGCTGTCACCGAGACCGAGACCTTCGTCCTGCACGATGGCGGCGTGGACCGGCTCCGTTGGGATCGGGACGGCGGGTCCTTCGTGCCGTCGCTGTCCTCCGCTCGCGGCAGTGAGCTGCGTGTGCTCAGCGGCACGCTGCGGATCGGCATCGTGCACGACGACGAGAGGTACCAGACCTTCTCGCTGGACACCGGCATCACCTACGGGCCTTTCCGCATCAAGCGCGCGGATGGCGGGCTGCAGCCGTTGCACGATCTCGTCCCGTTCCCCCACTACAATGGTCCGCACCCCGACTACTTCCTGGCCGCGACCCAGGAGGGACTGATGATGGCGGTTGACGCCGGCTCGCGGTTCTCCGCCGCGGAGCCGGTCTTCTACCCCATCGATTGGCCGCATCTGCCCAACGCGCGCTGCGCGACCTCTGCCGCGACCTACGACGCCGGGTATCGCGCGCTCGAGATCTACCCGGGGCTGCGGGCGATCGGCATCGGCGCCGCGCCCTACAACGCGTCGCCGGATGCGGGTGTCTCGACCCTCCTCATCTACGCCCCGAATGCCGAGGGCAGTTTCACCAACGCCTGCCCGCCGCCGTATCCGCTGGGAGGCGGAAACTTCCACACCTTGATGGTCGGCCCGTGTCGCGCCTGTCCTCCGGGCGAGACGCTGGAGGGGGTGCAGTTCATCAACGCCGGCGCCTATTACATCCAAGAAGCGGAGAGCTGGATCCGGCTCAGCTGCCGCTCGAGCACTGGCCTGCGGCACTACCGGCTCGGCTCGCTGAACAACTCCCCCACGCAGTGTGAGCGGCGCGAGGAGACGGACCCGGCCACCTTGGACTTCGCGGTCCAGCAGCAGACCTGGTCGGGGCAGGACACCTTCCGCAACGAGATCGGCTTCGACCACGGCATCGCCGCGGCAGGTCAGCATGGACAGCTGTTCCGCCACGCGGGCATCGAGCCCGAGGCGCCGATCCTCGCGCACGTGCCGACGGCGATCTTCGGCGCCGGGACGAAGCTCGGCGCGGAGGGCTACCTCTTCGAGCCAGGGTTCGGGCTCGTCCAGGCCAACGTGTTCGGAACCTCCGGCATCGTGCTCAAGCATCCCGAGTGGATCGTCTACGACGAGTACTCGGGGCTGAAGGTCCTCGACGAGGACTTCTCGGTGGTGGCGGAGGGACCGGTTCCCGGACCGACGCTGATGGGGACGATCCAGACCGACTCCACGCTGCTGCCCGATGGCGGGGAGCTGATCGTGGTGGCGCGCCGTGACCTGATGTTCTCCGCCGAGGTGAGTGGCGCGCGCCCCGCCGAGCTTGGCGTGCGCGACACGCCGCGTCCTGGCAGTCCGATCCTCTCGGTGGCGCTGGCGCCGCCGTCCGCCGAGGCGGGCGCCCCCATCGCGCGCGCCTACGTCCTCACCCGCGATGCGCTGATGGAGTCGGTGGCGACCACCCCCGAGGTCTGGCGTTCGTCGGAGATCGAGGGCCCGCCCGGAGACTGGCGCGAGGTGTGGTTCGACGGGCCCCGCGGCCGCCTGGGCTACGAAGATGGCCGGGTCTACGGGCTGCCCTCTCGCGTGTTGCTGGCCCAGGCAGTGCCCGGAGGACGTGTGAACGACTACGCAGAGCTCTGCGAGCAGCCGTTCGCGCTCACCACCACCGGCCTCTATCGGCTGATGCCGCCGCCCGACGGAGCGATTGGGAGCTGGGAGCCCGTGGACCTCACAGCCTACCTCCCGCCCCATCCGGACAAGGGGTTCTCGGAGGGCCGGTTGTACGGGGCGCCCGGAGAGCTGAATGTCTTCACCCGCTACGGCGCGGTGGTCCGGCTCAAGGCGACGTGCCCGGAGGGCTCGCCATGAGGTTCGCGCTGATGGCCGCAACCGCGCTGCTGCTGGCCTGCACCGCGGAGCTCGATCTCCAGACTGGCCGGCCTTACCCTTGTGACGGCGGCGGCTGTCCCTCCGGGTGGCGCTGCGGCCTCGAGGAGGTCTGCCACGAAGCGGGCGTCGCCGCCGCGTACCGCTGCGAGGCCGACACCCATTGCGAGGCCGCCTGGCGCTGCGGTCTCGACGGCACCTGCCACGATCCAGCCGTCGCGGCCGCCTACGAATGCGAGGCGGACACGGACTGTGAAGGCGCTTGGCGCTGCGGGCTCGAGGGCGTCTGCCATGATCGCGCCGTCGTCGCGGCGTATTCGTGCACGGACGACTCGCACTGCGAGGGGGGCTGGCGCTGCGGACTGGAGGGGACGTGCCTCGATGCGGCTCCCGACTCGCTGCGCGTCATCGCCGAGCCTGCGCTGGTGCCCCAGCGGATCAGTCCGCTGGTCTTTGGCGCGGCGCCCGATCAGATCGCCGCCAACACGGACGTGCCCAGCGCGTTCGCGTTCTCGAGCGGCGACACGCTGTCCTTCCTGCGCCATGACGCCCTGGGCCTGCGCGAATTCGACGGTGGCCAGCACGCGGTGCTCCACACCTCACCGCTGCCGGTGGGCGTCGTGCCGCAGTCGATGGTCACCACCGCGGACACCACCTACGTGCTGCATCCCGGGGGGGTTCACCGTTACCAGTGGTCGGCCAGTGGCGGCGGCAGCGTCTACTACTGGGGAGTCACCGGCCTGGCCGTGCGCTTGTCAGGTCAGGCCCTCTCCAATCCGGCGCCGCCGCGCCTGATCGTGATGCGCGAGACGACCTTCGACAGCGCGAACACCCTCACCGGCGCCACGACGCCCACCCAGTCGATCCGTGCCAACGCGCCACGCATCCGCGACATGATCGCCTTCAACGACACCACCGAGACGCTGCTCGCGGCGACCGACGACGGCCTGTTCTATGCCTTCGGAAATGGAGCAAGCATCGGTGCGTGGCAGGCGGTCTCGTTCCCGGGCCTGCCGAACGCTGCCTGCGGCGAGACGATGGACGCCGGCTTCCGCGTCCGATCATTTCGCGCGCGCGACAGCGTCGTCTTGGCACTGGAGGTGGAGCCACTCGCGCCGGACGCAGGGACGGACTCGTACGTGGTGGATCTCTCCTACGCCTCGGGCGGCGTCTCCCCGACGTGCGGGTCGATGACCATCAGCAGCAATCCACTGCTGCTGGGGGCTCCGTTCTGTCCGGCATGTCCTCCGGGAGAGCGGGTCGTCGACTTCGGCGTGGGCCGTAGCCTGGACGTCGTCACCCGCTGCGCCGCGGCGCTCGCGGACGGTGGAACGGTCGAGCGCGCGTACGACTTTCGTCGCGGCGGCGGCTGCTCGTACGACCGGCCATATCTCGAAGGCGCGGGCCAGGATGAGCGCGTCCTCCCCCCGTCCGCCTCGGCGCCGCGCGACCGGCCGATAGGACAGGGTCGCTACGGGTACGCGCACGGGTTCGCGGGCGCCCACGGGCAGCTGTGGGACAGCCGCTTCTCGGCGTACGAGTTTGCCGGTGCGGTGACCCTGGACCGTCCTCCACGCGCGGTGGCCGAAGAGCTCGACGGCGGAGTCGTGGCGGTGGTGATGGCGCAGAACGGTTACGGGCAGGACCAGGCGCTCGCGGCGCGGTCGCGGCCCGGCGTCGGCCTGGTGCAGTCGATCCCCGACGCGGGCGAGCTGGAGCTGGTCGGATCGGTGCAGGGCCATCCCAGCTGGTCGATCCTCCACCGCGAGCTGAACCCGTCGGAGTACTTCTATGTCTACACCCTGGAGGTGAGGTCCTCGCCGACGGGCGCCGTCATCGCGCGCTCTGAGGAGAAGACCGTCCCGTTCGAGCCTCCGTTCCTGGGCGCCACGGTCAGCTCCCCCCAGGGCGACACCTACCTGGTGGTCTCCGCGCTCGATCGACTGCTGGCAGTGCGCGTGGGGTCGGGTGACGTGCTGGGGGTCCGGGATGTGCCCCGGCCGGGAAGCCCCATCCTTTCGCTCGCCGAGCTCCCGCCGGGGCCCTCGCCTTACGCCGATGGGGGCACCCCGGTGGCACAGGGGTATGCGCTCACCTCCAACGGACTCTACCGGTTCACCGCGATCACCGACCTGCGTTGGCGCAGCGACGAGATCCCGATCCCGCCCGGGCGCTGGAGGGAGGTCTGGACGGATGGAGCTCGCGGCCGCCTGGGCTACGGCGACGGCACCGTGTGGTCGCTGCCCAGCCGCGTCCGTGTCTCCGAGCCGCTGCCGGAGCCGGTCGAAGACTATGAACAGGTCTGCGGCCAGACGGTGGCGCTCACCCCCTCCGGATTGCATCGCCTGAGGGTCACCAGCGAAGGAGGGATGGGGACCTGGGTGCCGTTCGACGTGACCAGCGAACTCGTCGGGCCCGCGTACGGCTTCTCCGGTGGCGGGCTGTGGAGCACCGGCACCGACCTGTGGCTGTTCACCCGCTTCGGTGAAGCGGTGCGGCTGCGCTCCGGAGGCTGCTCATGAACCGTGTGGGGGTGATGTGGGCGACGGTCCTCTTCGCGGCGCTGTCCGGCTGCGAGGCGTGCGTCGACCTCGCGGAGCCGCGCGCCTACCAATGCACCCGCGGCAGCGACGCGGAGCCGTGCCCGGAGGGTTGGCGGTGCGGGCTCGAAGGTTACTGCCGCGAGGAGAACGCCGAGGGCGCTTTTCTCTGCGAGACCGACGGCGACTGCGCCGACACCTGGCGGTGCGGCCTGGGGGGGGAGTGCCACCCGCGCGACGTGGCCGCGGCGTACCCCTGCGAGTCGCACGCCGACTGCGAGGACGGCTGGCGTTGCGGGCTCGAGGGCGTGTGCCACTCGCCACAGATCGCCACCGACTATCGGTGCACGTCGGACCAGCACTGCGAGGGCTCGTGGCGCTGCGGTCCCGCCGGGCGCTGTCTGGACCCCGCCGAGGATGCGCTGCGTCCCGAGGCGGATCCCGGCGTCCTCACCGCCAAGCTGGTCAGCCCGCTCAACGTCTCGCGGCTGCCGGACCACCTGGCGGTGAGTCAGCCGTACCGCGTGATGGGTGACGGGGGGATCGCCCAGCAGCTGGCCTGGGTGGACCAGGACCGGCTGATCCAGGTTCAGCGTTCCTGGCGCGGCATCTACTACCCGGACGCGGGCCTGGCCTTCACCGCGCAAGCCTCGGTGACGCGGGTGCCGGATGACGCCGGCGTCCGCGACCTCACTGTATTCAACCGCGACGCGTACCTTCTTACTGGCGACGGCCTCTACCGCTCACGCTTCGATGGCGGCGCGCCGGTGCTGCTGACGGCGGCGACGGGACAGAACCTCCGCGTCGAAGACTCGGTTCCCTCGCGCGAGTTCGTCTTCGTCTTCGACAGCGCCGGCTTCTACAAGCACGAGGTCGCCACCGGGATCACCCGCGGGCCGTATGCGCTCCCGCTCTCGCAGCCGTACCTCGATCTCACCGGCATCGGCGGGTACGACGACGGCGTCAACACGCCGCAGAAGGAGCTGCTCTACGCCGCGGGCACCCGCGGCATGTACATGGCCTGGGACGGCGGGACGTCGCAAACCGGCCCGGCGTGGTTCCCGTTCGATCTCCCTGGGTTCCCTCACCAGGATTGCGGCGGCACCTTCACCGGCGCCTCATACCGGGTGGAGCGCATCTACAGCGACGAGAACCCGTACCTCACGCTGCAGGCCAGGCGCTGGGACCAGCTCGACGGCGGCGCCTACCTGGCGCTCATGTCCACCGGAAGCCCGGTCGCGGCGACCGCGTGCCGTCCCCCGAACCACGTGCTGCGGATGGGCCCATGCGCGGCCTGCCCCGCGGGAGGAACGCTGATGGAGGCGACGCCGGGCGGCGACCGGTACCAGAAGATTCAGGTCCGCTGCCGCTTCGCCACCGACGTACCCGAGCGCGAGCTGTACCTCCACACCGACTGCAGCTTCAGCGACGCCCCCGACACGACCGGCATGGCGAACGAACGCACCCGCGCGCAACGCTCGCGCTGGGGGCAGAACCGCGGCATCGCCATCGGAACCTTCGTCTATATCCCGGGGGGGACGGGCTTCGTCCGCGGTGGCGAACACGGCCAGCTGTGGGCCACGTGGATCGACACGAACTTCTCCACCGGACCTCGCATCGATTACCCGCAGGTGCAGCCGCTGCAACTGGACCGCGTCCCCGACCGGATCGTCGAAGGCCCGGTGGCGCCGACGACCTATCTGGGCGCGTACACCACCGCGTCCGCGCGGACGCAGTGGGTGCCCGAGGTGGGGCTGGTCCAAGTTGACGCGAACGGGGAGGACCCGGTTCCCGCGGAGCTTCCGCTTGCGCCGGTGGCGGGCTCGGGCGGCTGGCGGCTGATGCCCGGGTCCACCTCCGCCTGGGTGCGACCGACCGTGGTGGACCCGCAGCGCGGGCCGGACGTGCCGCTCGCCGTGGCGACCGAATTCCTCCCCCTCGAGGGACCGTACCGCGCGCAGTCGACCCGGACGCCGGATGGAGGAACCCTGGTGGTCGTCTCCGCGTTCGACTCGCTGATGGGCGCCGACGTGACCGCGGGACTCTCCGACGGCTCGGTGGCGCCGCTGGAGGTGAAGGCCATCCCGCGCTCGCGCACGGCGATTTTGTCGATCGCGACGCTTCCGCCGGCGACCCAGGATGGCGGCAACACCCCGCTGGTGCGGGGGTACGCGCTCACCCAGAGCGGCCTCTACACCTTCGAGGCGAGCGCGCCGACGCGCTGGAGCACCTCGAGCTTTCCGGTGCCGGACGGCGCCTGGCTCTCGGTGTGGATGGACGGCGCGCGAGGCCGCCTGGGGTACGCGGACGGCACCGTCGTCGCGCTGCCCAGCCGGGTGCGGCTGGCTGAGCCTGTCCCTGGCGTGCGCTTCTTCGAATTCGCGCAGCTGTGCGGGCAGCCATTCGCGCTGACGTCCAGCGGCGTGCTCCGCCTCGTGCTGCCAGACGGAGCCGCGGTCGGGCAGTGGGTGCCCGAGCCGCTGCCGGGGTTCCCGGGGCAGGGCGTCGACTCCAGCCTCGAAGGCGGAAGGATCTTCGTGCAGAACAACGCCGTGTTCGTGTTCACCCGCTACGGCACCGTGCTGAAGCTGGCCTCCGGCGTTTGCGCCAACTGAGCCTAGAACCGGGACAGGTTGGCGGGTCACCCTCCGGCTGGCGTTGGGCGGCGACCCTGGCCGCTCGGTGCCCGAACTACCTGCGGAAGCCGTAGATCCAGCTGGCGGCGGCGGCGAGCATGGGAATCACCACCAACACATTGAGCAGCCCGAACACGGTGTTGTTGGCCGGGTTGTCGTTGAGCGCCACCCCGTGTACCGCCGGGATGGCCTTGGCGGAGCCGACGATCAGCCCCGCGAAGTTGGCCACCATCAGCGCGTAGGCGATGCGCATCCGGCCGGTGGAGCCCAGCCGAAGCAGCGGCAGGGACCAGGCATAGGCGAACAGGAACAGCGCGCCGAGCATCCCGGTGACATGGGCGGCGAGGGTGATCTTGACGTCCGCCGGCACCTGACCGGTCATCGCCGCGGCCACATAGCCGCCCTGCAGCAGCGTCAGCAGCAGCAGCAAGGCGCCGCTCCTTCCTACGAACCGCTGCTCCCGCGCGAGGTCGGACTCAAGGGCCAACGGGGTGGGCTGGGCGACAGAATCCATGAGATTCCTTTCGTTACGGCGTCGGGGGTTCCACGAGCTGTGGCGCAACATGTCAGAGACCGCCGACGCCTGCGCGGCCAGCGCCTTCCCGGCACTCGGGGGGGTCAGCGAGAGTGGGCCTTCTCCGCCAACTTGACGATCCGATCAATGAGCGCCGGGTAGGCCACCCCGGCGCGGAGCGCCGCCAGCGCGAACTCATCCTCCCGGGCCAGGCCGGGGTTGGGGTTCACCTCGATGATGTAGACCTCCCCCTGGTCGGTCAGGCGCAGGTCCACCCGGCCGTAGCCCCGGACCTGGAGCACCTTGGCCGCGCGCCTGACGCTTTGCCGGATCCGCCGCTCCACCACCGGGTCCAGGTCCCGGGCCGGCCCGGAGCCGATCTTCCACTTCTTCCGGTAGGCCTCGTCCCACTTGGCCTTGTAGGTGAAGAACCGGGGCGCGCCAGCCGGGGTCTCCTCCGCGCCCAGCGGCTCGTCCCCCACCAAGAGCTCCACCAAGGGGAGGACCACCACCCGGTCATTGCCCAGCACCCCGCCGTACAGCTCGCGGCCGTCCACGTACTCCTCCACCAGCGCGTCGCTGCCCACGCTCTCGTGGATGAAGCGCACCCGCTCCAGCGCGCTCTTCTCGTCCTCGGCCAGCGCGGCCTGGGCGATCCCCACCGAGCTCTCGGTGCCCGATGGCTTGATGAACACCGGATAGCGGAGGTTTCGGATCTGCTTGAGCGGGCGCCGAGAAGGCGAGAGCACGAAGTGCGGGGTCTTGATGTGGTGGTAGGTGAGGATCTTCTTCGCCAGCACCTTCTGCTTGCACAGCGAGAGCGCCGCCGGATCCGTCCCGGTGTAGGGCACCTTCATCAGCTCCAGCAGCCCGGCGATGTGCGGCTCATGACGCCGGTCGGTGCGGAAGGCCTCGGAGAGGTTGAACACCAGATCCGGCGGGTCCTGCTGGAGGGTGGAGACCAGCCGGCCCAGGTCGTCGTAGAGGCCGAACAGCCGCGGCTGGTGGCCCAGCTCGCGCAGCGCCTGGACGACGTCGCGCTCGGTGACCAGCCCCTCGGTCTGCAGGTCCTCGGTGAAGTCGTAGTCCGCCGGCACCGGATGGGTCAGATCGAAGAGCACCAGCACCCGCAGCTTCCGGCTCATACCGACCTCTTGAACTTGCCGGTGTACTGGTAGTTGGTGACCAGGGTGGCCAGGTACGCGGTCAGCTCGATGCTGGTCCGGGCCTCGTCCTTCGCCAGCGAAAGGGAGAGCGCCTGGGACCGGTCCGCCAGCCGCTTCACCAGCAGCTCCACCGCCACCTTCCGCTCGCCGGTCCAGCGGGAGACGGAGTCGATCAGCTCCTTGCGGTGCTTGCGCAAGAAGTCCATGGCGGTGTTCGCCTGGGGCACGGTGGTGCTGGGGGCGAAGATCCCCTGCAGGTCGCGGTCGTAGAAGTCCGGCGCGTCCTCCGCGTACTGCCGCCGCCGCCGCTTGTAGAAGGTGTCCAGCTTCAGCCGCAGTCCGGAGGTCTGGCTCTCCAGCCGTCCCTCGGTCACCCGGGCGGGGGTCCGGCCGATCTCCTTCATCAGCGCGTCCACGTACTCCAGCTTGGCCAGCGCCTTCCAGCCGCTGTACTGCTTGCGCCAGTCCACCCCCGGGTCCAGCCACACCGCGAAGGTCTCCGCGAAGTCCTCGTCGGGATGGGCCTGCGCGTACCAGTTGGGCAGGTTGCGGACGAAGCTGCGGCTGTAGGGATGGGGCCGGTAGGTGTCCGGGTCGTAGGCGGCGGATCGCGGACCAAACAGCTGCTTGCGCCGGGTCCGGCGGTGCAGGCTGTAGGCGTGCTCGATGGCGTGGCCGCACTCATGTCGCAGCAGCCGGGCGAACCAGGCCGGTTCGCCACCCTCCACCTCCAGCATCACCTGCTTCTCCAGTGCCACCAGCCGCGGATGGGCAAGGTAGAAGGGGATGGAGATCGCCGGGACATCCTCCGGAGAGAACCACTCGTCACCCAGATAGCAGTGCGGCCGGAAGGAGACCCCGCGCTCCTCCAGCTCCACCCCCAGCTGTTCGATCCGCGGCTCCAGCCCCGAGCCGGCCAGCTCCAGCCCCAGCTCGCTGATCCGCAGGTTGAGGAGCTCGGCGTCGCTCAGCGCGGCCCAGGAAGGCGAAGGCGTGGCTGGCTCCAGCGCAGGGGTCATGTCCGGGAGGATAGGGGAGAATCCGGGGCGAGCCGAGACGGTGACCGGCCGCGGTCACACCCGGGGTTCAAGAAAGGCCAGCGTGGCGAGGGCTTCCTCGTCGCTTCGGAACGTCGGGACTCAGCGCAGGTTGACGTCGCCCAGGGAGGCGGGGGGAAGGCCGGGGCCGCTGGCGGCCAGGGCCGCGCCGGTGGCCACGCCACCCGCCACCACGGCCACCCCGGTCCAGAACCACCACTGCTGGTAGAGGGGCGCGGCAGCCGGAGCGGGAGGCGGCGCCAGCGCGGCCAGCGCCGGGGTCGGCTCTTCCCTGGGAGCGCTGGGTGTCAGCACCGGTGTCTTGGGCGGCAGCGCGGCGACGGCGGTCTCCAGCTCTGCCATGAAGCCCTCCACCGTCTTGCGGTTCTTCGCCCTGGGCTCCTCGGTCAGATACTGGCGGTACAGCGCCAGCGCCTGCTCGGGCTTCTGCAGCAGTCGCTGACACTGCGCCATGTTGAAGATGAAGGCCGGCATCGGCATCAGCCGGTGGGCCTCGGAGTAGCCCTCCAGCGCTTCGCCGTAGCGTTCGGCGGCGTAGTCCTTCTGGGCCTGGAGGAACGCGGCGCGGGACGCGGCACGGGGCGAATCGGTAGGCGTGGCGGCCAGCACAGAGGACGCAGGCAGGGCCAGCTGGAGCGCCAGGCCGAGGCAGAGAGCGGCCCGAGCGCTACTCGGAGGCAAACGGGTCCAACGGTGCATTGGGGTCCTCCTTCACGGGCTTCCTGCGCGCCGGTGCCTTGCGTACAGGGCGGGGCTGCTCGGGCGCAAGGGGGGAGAGCGCGAGGGTCAGGCTCACATCCCGGTTGGGCGAGACAGTCTCCTCTCGAGGCGCGTGGCCCGCCAGCTCCACCCGCAGCTTGAGGGGCTTCTCGCTGAAGGGAAGGGTGCCGGCAAACGGAGTCGACCCCAGACGCGCTCCGGTATCGGAGCGCACCAGAGTGGCGCCCCCGGGCGAGGAATGGACCGAGAGGGCCACCGGAGCCGGAGCCGGAGCCGGAGCCGGAGCAGAGGCCGAGACCGTCTCACCGGACGAATGCGCCGAGGCCGACGCGAGGCGAGCCGCCTCGGCCGAGGCCGGCGGCTCCGCGGTAGGAACGGAAGGGGTCGCCACCACCGCCTCTGGAGGAGTCACCTGTCTGCTATTCGCCAGGGGCTCGGAGGTGATCGGGGTCCGGGCTGGGCCCGTCCACTGAGCCACCAGCAGCCCGCCCGCAAGCAGGAGCACCCCGAGGCCGACCACCACCGGCCACGGTCCCCGGGACCGGGCAGGAGCGACTGCGGGAAGGAGCGCGGAGAGGTTGCTGGCCGGGCCCTCGGTGGGGGGCGCCTCGGGGGCCTCCTCCGGGAGGGGCGCGCTCGCTGCGGGAGTGGACAGGTTCTGTAGGATCCGCTCGAAGGCCGCCGAGACCTCCTCCATCGTCTGGGGGCGATCCTCGCGGCGCTTCTCCAGACAGCGGTTCACCAGCCGGGTGAGTCCCAGCGGGATCTTCTCGCCGGAGGCGGCCTGCTCCGGCAACGGGGTGTGCGGCTCGCGAACCACCTTCACCACCAGGTGGGCGACGTTGGTGCCCACGAAGGGACGGAACCCGGCCAGCAGCTCGTAGAGCATCACCCCCAGGGCGAAGACGTCGGTCCGGCCGTCCACCGGCGCGGCGGTCACCTGCTCCGGGGACATGTAGTCGGGCGTCCCCAGCGAGAGCCCGGTCTGGGTGTTGACCGACGGGGTCTCCTCTCCGCCCGGCAGCGGCAGGTTCACCTTGGCTACGCCGAAGTCCAGGACCTTCACGTAGTCGGTAAGGCCCGAGCGGGTGGTGACGAAGATGTTTGCCGGCTTCACATCGCGGTGCACCACGCCGGCCCGGTGCGCGGCGGCCAGCGCGTCCGCCACCTGCCGGCAGAGGTGGAGGATCCGGCGCAGCGGCAGCGGGGCGCGCTTGCGCAGCTGGGAGAGGTTGTCGCCGACCAGCAGCTCCATCACGCAGTAGGTGCGGGGGTTGGGGCCGTCCTCCTCCACGAAGTCGAAGATCTCCACGATGTGCTCGTGGTTGATGGCGTTGACCGTGCGCGCCTCGTTGAAGAAGCGGGCCACCGCATCCCGATCGCTCATCGCCTCGGAGTGCAGCATCTTGATCGCCACCTGGCGGCCAAGCTTGGTGTGCCGGGCCAGGTAGACCTTGCCCATCCCTCCCTTGCCCAACTCGCGGACCAGCTCGTAGTTGCCGACGGTCCCCAGCGAGTCGGGCCGGCCGGCGGTGGGGCGCGGCAGGGGGCGCGAGCTCTCGGTCCGCTCGCCGCCGGGAAGCTGATCGACCGCCGCCTGGAGCGCGCGCGCCAACTCGCCGGCGGAGGCCCAGCGCTCCTCCGGCCGCGCGGCCAGACAGCGCTTGACCACCGGCAGCAGTGAAGCCGACCCCGGGGGCAGCTGCGCCACCTGCCCCTTGCGCTGGCGCTCCAGGAGCGCGTCGATGGTGTTGGCGGTGAAAGGCGGCGCCCCGCTGAGCGCCTCGTAGAGGATCACCCCCAGTGAGTAGATGTCCGAGGCAGGCGTGGCCCGCTCACCGGCCAGGCACTCCGGTGCGGCATACAGCGGGGTGAGCGCCAACGAGGCTCCGGTCTGCGCCACCCGCGGCCCCGCGGACCAGGCCAGGCCGAAGTCCAGCAGCCGGGGCACTACGTCCGGGAAGCGGCCGCTGATGAAGATGTTCTCCGGGGTCAGATCGCGATGCACCACCTCGCGCCCGTGCAGCGAGTCCAGCGCGTTGCACAGCGGGAGCGCCAGCGAGAGGACGTGGCGGGGAGGAAGCGCGCCGCTCTTGCGCAGGCGGGCCTTGAGGTCCTCGCCCTCCAGGTACTCGGTCACCAGACACAGCTCGCCCGTCTCCTGTCGATAGGCCTCCACGTAGCGGACGATGTTCGGGTGGAGGCAGGCGCGCAGCAGCGACACCTCGTCGCAGAAGCGCTGGGCCCACTCGCCGTCGTCGGAGAGGTCCGACTTGAGGACCTTGAGGAAGACCCGCTCCCCATCCGCGATCCGCTGGGCGAGATAGCCCTCGCCGTGCGCGCCGCTGCCCAGCCGTTCCAGGATCTCGTAGCGGACGCCGGACCCCACGCGGAACTGATCTGCCTGGCCTGACACGGCGCGCAGGGTAGCCGGTGGGACAGAGCCCCGGAAGGGGAGAAGGCGGGAGTGTCGCCTCGTCCGCCTGGCTGCTTGGGTGGGGTGGGCCGGGTGGGGTATGGAGCAGCCCGTGCTGCTCCGCTTGCCGACGACCCTTCCCCGCTGCGTGGCACTGGTGCTGCTGACCGCGCTGTCCGCCGGGTGCCAAAGCTCCGTGCCGTCGATCTTCCTCCAGATGGAGGACCCGACCGGGATCGCCCCCACCCAGCTGCGGGTCACGGTGCGGGTGGAGGGGTTGGACACCACCTCCGTCGTCCGTCCCGAGGTTCCCGGGGCCCCGCTGGTCGGCGCCCAGACCATGCGGCTGCTCCTCCCGGACTCGGCCGTCGGTCACACCGCGCAGCTGGACATCGAGGCGCTGAGGGAGGGCGCGGTGGTGGGCACCGCCCTGGTCAGCGCGGCGGTGGTGCTGGGCGCCGAGACCCGGGTCAGCGTGGCGCTCAATCCAGGGGAGCCTGGATGCGAGGGCGATGCGTGCAGCTGCGACGCCAGTAGCTGCCCCAACGGCTGCTGCGTCGGGAACACCTGCACCATGCCCAGCGCCGCTGGGGCGTGTGGTACCGGAGGCGTCGCCTGCGCGCCGTGTCCGGTCGAGACCACCGACCGCTGCACCGACGGCGCCTGCCGCTGTGGCGCGGAGTTCCCTTGCGGCGAAGGCTACCGCTGTGAATCCGGCGCCTGCGTCAGCATCTCCGGAGGGCCCGCCTGCACCGGCCCCGGCGATTGTGTTTCCCCTCCCGGCCAGTGCTTCGAGGCGCAGGGAATTTGTGGCGTGGACGGAACCTGCACCTACACCTCCAGGGGAGCGGGCACCGGCTGCAACGACGGTGACTCCTGCACCGACCTGGATGCGTGTGACGGCCTGGGTGCTTGCGTGGGCACCCCGCGGGTCTGCACCACCCCCGTCGGGGTCTGCCGCGAGTCCACCGGGACCTGCCTGGGCGGAGGTTGTCTGTACGCGCTGGTCCCTCCCGGAACCGGCTGCGACGATGGCAACGCTTGCACCACCACAGACTCCTGCAACGACTCAGGCGCCTGCGGTGGGACCCAGATCACCTGCAACTCGCCTCCTGGCCAATGCCATCAGGCGGCCGGGACCTGCTTGGGGGGCAACTGCAGCTACGCGTTCAAGAACCCCGGCACGACCTGCGACGACGGCAACGCCTGCACCAACTCCGACGTTTGTAATGGCGCAGGGATCTGCGGGGGAACGGCGGTCAGCTGTACCTCCCCCAACCAGTGCCAGCAGGGGCCGGGCACCTGTTCTGGGGGCAGTTGCAGCTATGCATCCAAGAACGCCGGCAGCACGTGCGACGACGGCAACGCGTGCACCACCTCCGATGTCTGCAATGGCTCGGGGGCGTGTGGCGGAGCCGCGATGATCTGCAACACGCCGCCACCAGGGGAGTGCTACGAGCCCATTGGGACCTGCTCCGGGGGCAGCTGCAGCTACGCCCTCAAGACCCCGGGGAGCACCTGCAACGATGGCAGGGAGTGCACCGAAAACGATGCCTGCAATGCCTCGGGCGTCTGCGCAGGCACCAACGTGGCCAACTTCACCCCCTGCGGTACCGACTGCAGTCGCTGCAACAACGGCACCTGCAGCTACGCCTGCGGCCCTCTGCAGCAGTGCTGTCCTGGAGACATTTGTCAGAGCAACAACCAGATCTGCGGCGTGGAACCCTGAGCGGCCGGGGAGGTTCGGCGTCATCCCCCTGATGAGGAGTCAGCCCGCCTGACTGTCAATGGACCGCAGCGGGAGGCTCCGGGCTGGGCTGCTCGGCCGCCTTCTCGGTGGTGTGGCCGTCGAAGTGCTCCTCCGACGCCTCGGCGTCTGCCTTGGTCTTGCGCACCACGCCCTCGCGGTGTTCGGGGGGACCGTAGAGCGTGTACAGCCTCAGTGGCGCCTGCCCGGTGTTGACCAGGTTATGGCGCGCACCCGCCGGCACCACGACCGCATCTCCATCCCTGACCTGGGTACGCTCGCCGTCGATCCAGATCTCCCCCTGACCCGCTTCGATCCGGAAGAACTGGTCGTGGTCCTCGTGGACCTCCTCCCCGATCTCCTCCCCCTGCCTCAGCGACATCAGCACCAGCTGCAGGTGCTTGCCGGTGTAGAGCACGCGGCGAAAATCGCTCCCGTTCTCGGTCAGCTCCTCGATGTTGTCGACGAATCCGTGCATGGGTGCGGCTCCCTGGGTCGCGCGTCGTTCCGGCACGCATCGCCTTGAACATTGGGTCAGCCTGCCCCCCGCGCAATTCTCGAAAGCGGAAGGCGGCCCAGCGAGCAGGCCCCCGTAGGCCGACCGCAAGACCGGGTGCCGGTGACTACGCCGTCCGCTGGAACCCGACGCCCTTGAGGCGCCACAGGGTCAGCCGGGAGGTGTTGGTGTGGCTGATCAGGATCCCGTCCTTCTGCATCTCCTCCAGCAGCTTCTGGGTCTTGAAGGACTCCAGGCCAATGGTCTGGGAGATGTGTTCCGAGGAGACGCCACCCAGCTGCTTGCGGAGCATGATGATGATCTCCCGCTTCAGCTCCTGTTTGGCCATCCCCACCAGGTCGTCGGACCGCCACCACTGGAGGATGGCGGCCACGATCATCACCACCGCCAGGATGGCGATCAGCGGGTAGAGGATATGGGTGTTCCGCTCCAGCAGCTCGAAGTAGCTGGCTTCGTCCTCTGCCGCCGGGGGGGCATAGACCCGGTCCACCTGCGCCAACAGGGTCTGACCGATCAGTGAGAAGGCGGAGTGCACGGCCCGGATCCTAGAGAGGGGCGATGGGGCGCATCAAGAAGCGATGCGCTCCTCGGCGGTCATTTCCAGCTCCGCCTCTTCTTCGGCGGCCTCGGCGGCGGCGGCCTCGGCGAACACCTCCTGCTCGGCCTTGACCAGAAGGGTGTCCAGCCCCATCCGGGTCTGGGCGCTGATCGCCACCCCGCCCTTGTCCCGCAGCAACTCCGCTATCGCCTGTGGGTCCAGCCGGTCTGCCTTGTTCCACACCAACAGGCGCGGCTTTTCAAGCAGGTCCAGCGAGCCCAGGATCCGCTCCACCGACTCCACGTGGGAGTCGCGCGCCGGATCCGAGGCGTCGATCACGTGCAGCAGCACCGAGGCCTCCTCCAGCTCCTCCAGGGTGGCGCGGAAGGCGGCCACCAGGTCCTTGGGCAGATCGCGGATGAAGCCCACGGTGTCGGTGATGATCACCTCCCGCTCCTTGGGGAAGCGCAGCCTGCGGCTGGTGGGATCCAGGGTGGCGAACAGCTTGTTCTCCGCCAGGACGCTGGAGTTGGTGATCGCGTTGAGCAGGGTGGACTTGCCGGCGTTGGTGTAGCCGACGATGGAGACGATCGGCAGCTCGCGCCGGCTGCGCTGGGCCCGGCGCACCTGGCGGTTCTTGGAAAGCGAGTCGATCCGCTTCTCCAGCATATTGATGCGCTCACGGGCGCGGCGGCGATCGATCTCCAGCTTGGTCTCACCGGGGCCGCGGCCGCCCACCCCGCCGCCCATCAGCCGCGAGAGCGAACTGTCGCTCTGGGTCAGCCGCGGCAGCATGTACTTGAGCTGGGCCAGCTCCACCTGCAGCTTGCCGTCCGCGCTCTGGGCGCGCTGGGCGAAGATGTCCAGGATCAGCTGGGTGCGGTCCAGCACCTTGAGGTTGGTCTCATCCGAGATGTGCCGGGCCTGCGAGGGGGTGAGGTCCTTGTCGAACACCACCATGTCCACCAGCTGCTGCATCGAGCGCAGGTTCAGGTCCTCCAGCTTCCCGCGGCCGATCAGATAGCGGGGATCCGGATCGCGGCGGACCTGGAGCACTGTGTCCACCACCTCCACCCCTGCAGTGCGGGCCAGCTCCACCAGCTCGGTCAGCGAGGCCTCGGAGGCGGCGCGGTTCCCGTCGATGCACACCGCCACCAGGATCGCCCGGTCCCGGCCATCCACCGCGCGGGCCGACGCCTTCTTGGCCAGCTCCTCCTCCAACGCCTCCATCTGGGCCAGCACATCAGGCTGGTCTCCATGGACCGACTTGAGGGTCTCGGTCCGCCAGAAGGCGCCGTCCCCGTTCTCCGGGACCAGGTGACCGTAATGGAGGACCCCGGGGAGGCCGTCGTCCAGCACGCCCACCGCGGCCACCAGGTCCAGCCGCAGCAGCGCCAGGTCGGTGAGGTCGTCTTTGGTCAGCGGTTCGGACTTGAGGTGGGTGTGCACCAGGCGCAGCCCGCGGAGGCGGTAGGTGCCGGCGCGGGCGCGACCTACGTCCGGGAGTTCCAGCTGGTGCGCGTTGCCGACGATGACGTGCTCCACGTCTCCCTTGCGGTTCACCAACACGCCCACCTGGCGGTTGGTCTCGCGGGAGATTTCGGTCAGGTGGCGGGCCAGCTCGGGGCTGACGATCTCGTGTGGCGACATCCGCCGGCGGAAGGTGTTGCGCAGCGCCGAGAGCTCGCTTGCCTTGAGGCCAAGCGTGTTGCCGAAGATTTCTTTCAACCTGATCCCCTCTGAGAGGAAGCCGTAACTGTGTGTAACAGGGTCTGACGGCCTGGCCATCCAGGCTTGGACAAAAGGTAGGGCCTCCGACGGCTTGCCACTGTTCCGCCTGACCGCTCACCAGGCCGGCAGGGATGGTATGGCGTGCCCATGAGCAGTGGAAGGGACGCGCTGAAGACCGCCCGCCGGGTGGTGGTGAAGATTGGAACCGGTGCGCTGACGCACGCCACCGGGCGCTTCAACCGGGAGCACTTCGAGGCCCTGGCCGGGGATCTGCTGGCCGCGGCCCAGGACCGGGAGTTGGTGGTTGTCTCCTCCGGCGCCATCGCCCTGGGCGTCGAGCGGCTGGGCTATCCCTCCCGTCCCCGCGACATCCCCGGCAAGCAGGCCTGCGCGGCGGTGGGGCAGAGCCGGCTGATGCAGGCCTACGAGGAGGCGTTCGGCCGGGGCCACCGCACAGTGGCCCAGGTGCTGTTGACCCACGAGGACGTCCAGGACCGCCGCCGCTACCTCAACGCCCGCCACGCACTGACCCGGCTGCTCTCCGAGAAGGTCGTCCCGGTGATCAACGAGAACGACACCGTCTCGGTGGACGAATTGAAGTTCGGCGACAACGACACCCTGGGCGGGCTGGTGGCGGGACTGGTGGAGGCCGAGGCGCTGATCATCCTCTCCGACGTGGAGGCGCTGTACGACGCCGACCCGCGCAGCAAGCCGGACGCGAAGCGGCTGTCGGTGGTGGAGAAGGTGACCCCACAGATCCTGGCCCTCTCCGGCGGCAGCAGCACCGGCCACGGCACCGGCGGGATGTCCACCAAGGTTCAGGCCGCGGCCCAGGTGACCGAGCTGGGCATCCGCTGCGTGATCACCTCCGGCGCTACTCCCGGGCGGCTGCAACAGGTGCTGGCAGGCGAGGACGTGGGCACCCTGTTCGAACGCCAGGGGTCGCGTCGCAGCGCGCGCGCCGCCTGGATCGCCCACGCGCTGCGCCCCAAGGGGACGCTGAAGCTGGACGAGGGCGCGCGCAAGGCGGTGGTGGAGGGCAAGAGGAGCCTGCTGCCGTCCGGCATCCGCGAGGTGAAGGGCCACTTCGAACAGGGAGACCCGGTGGACCTGGTGGATGACTCGGGCCACGCGTTTGCCCGCGGGTTGGCGGCCTACTCCTCGGAGGACCTGAAGAAGATCGCCGGGAAGAAGAGCACCGAGATCGAGGCGGTCCTGGGCTACCGCTACCTGGACGAGGCCGTCCACCGGGACGACCTGGCGGTGATCAGCTAGACCGTGGGCTTGGCCACGAGTTTGGCAGCGATGACCGGGCGCAACCGCCCGGCGGCGCGACAGTGCTCTGGCCGAGGTGTTGACTAAGTCCTCCTGCAAGCTTAGCTTAGTCTCATGGTCCGGGTAAACGTTCACGAGGCTAAAACCCAACTTTCACAGCTACTTGCACGGGTTGAGGCAGGGGAGGAAGTGGTGATCGCCCGGGCCGGCGAGCCGGTTGCTCGACTCATCCCTATTCACCGGCGGGGACTGCGGAAGTTGGGCCGTCTCGCGGGGCAGTTCGAGATTCCCGCGGACTTCGACGCGCCCAACCCCGAGATCGAGCGGATGTTCGAGGGGGAATGAGACTCCTGCTCGACACCCATGCGTGGCTTTGGAGCGTCGCCGCACCCCAGCGGCTGTCGTCGGCTGCGCGCGCCCTGCTGGAAGACGAACGCAACGAGCTGGTGGTGTCGATCGCGAGCTTCTGGGAGGTCGCGATCAAGCACTCGATCGGCAAGCTCGTGCTTCCCGAGCCACCGGGCACCTACCTACCGAAGCTGCGCGACGCTGGCGACGTGGAGGTGCTTGGCATCGACCTGCGACACGTCATCGAGGTCGCCGGCCTGGAGTGGCTCCACCGAGACCCGTTTGATCGGATGCTCGTCGCGCAGGCCCGGGTCGAGAACCTGACCGTGATGACCGCCGACGCGCAGTTGGCCGCGTACGGCATCGAGGTCATGGCCTGTCGTGGACCTTCGGGCCCCGCGGGAGGCTGAACCCGGCTCGGCGGCCGTGATGAACAGCCGACGCCGGTCGTCGGACTGCTGCGGCAGCTAGGGCTAGATCGACGGCTGGGCCCGCGGCGCGTCCGCGGAGAGGTTCATCAGCGCGCGGAACTCCGGGGAGTCCACCTTGAGCACCAGCAGCTCCACCTCGAAGCCGGCGCCCTTGGACGGCTTCTTCTCACCCACCCGCTGCACCTCGCCGTGCAGCAGCTGCAGGTCGTAGTGGTAGCTGGTGCCGGGCATGGCCACGTCCAGGGTCAGCTCGTACTTATCGCCGTTCTGATGCGGGAAGAGGACCAGCCGGTAGTCGAAGCCCTGCGCTCCGGGCTGCTTCTTCTCCACCGCCAGCCGCTTGCCCTCCGCGCCCAGCAGCTTGGGGCGGCCCACCACCCGGCCGTCCTTCTTCAGCTCCACCGCGAAGTACAGCGGGTGCCCATCCATTGGCTGGATGGTCTGGGTGGGCGGCGCCACCGGCGGCTCGGCGAGCGCGGCCGTAGGCAGCAGCAGCAGCGTCGACAGCGCGACCAATGTCAGGAGGGACTGCGCACGCATTGGAACCTCAAGCTTCCCGAACATGCTGGCTTCCACTGCAGGAGACAGGCCGCGGAGAGTTGAACACACAGTGCGGGCGCCTGGCGAGAGCGTTGCAGTCTGCAAATGACGTAACCTCTCGTTTTGACTGCGTTGTCCCTCACATCTAGGGTCCGCGCGGCGAAAAACAACCCCGCAGGCTGCGGCCAGTACGCAGCGGCGCGGCGCGCCATTGCTGACACGGTGTCCCGAAAGAGCCCCGATGAAGGTCGAAGAGGTCCGTGCCCTGTTTCCGGCGGTCACCCGGGCCAGCTATCTGAACGCGGCGGCCGCCTCGCCGCTGTCCGAGCCGGTCCACCGCGCGATCGCCGATCACTACCGGGAGGCGATGGAGTGGGGCGATGTCGGCTTCGTGGGCTGGCTGCAGCGCAAGGAGTCCGCGCGCAGCAAGCTGGCCAAGCTGTGCGGCGCCACCCCCGAAGAGCTGGCGTTCATGCCGTCCACCTCGATGGGTTTCCACTTCGTGGGCCAGCTGCTCAAGCAGCACGGGGTTCGCGAGGTGGTCACCCTGGAAGGAGAGTTCCCCTCCACCACGTTGCCCCTGCTCAACCTCGGGCTGCGGCTGCGGGTGGTGAAGGTCCAGCCGGACGGGACCTACTCCCTGGAGGAGTTGGCGGACGCGATCACCGCCCGGACTGGCGCGGTGGTGCTCAGCGCGGTGCAGTACGCCAGCGGCTTCCGGATCGATCTCCCCGCGGTCGCCCGGCTGTGCCGTTCGCGCAAGGTCTTCCTGGCGATCAACGCGGTGCAGGCGCTGGGGCAGGTGCCGTTGGACGTCAACGCGCTGAAGGCGGACTTCCTCTGCGCCACCTCCCACAAGTGGATGATGGGGGGCTACGGGGTGGGGCTGCTCTACGTGCGCGCGGCGCTGTTCAAGGACAGCCACCTTCCGGTCGCCGGCTGGCTCTCCACCGAGCGCCCGATGGAGATGGACAACCTGGTGGGGGCGAAGAAGACCGGCGGCGCCAAGGCCCGCTCGTTCCTGGCCCAGGGGGCGCGCTTCCGCTCCGACGCGGGCGCGATGGAGGTCGGTTCGCCGGCCTGGGGCCCGCTGTTCGGGATGGAGGCCGCGGCCCAGCTGCTGCTTTCGGTGGGGGTGGAGGAGATCCAGCAGCACAACGCGCGGCTGCAGACGGTGCTCCGCGAGCGGCTGCGGGCCCGCGGCTTCGTCCCCAACGCGCCGGACGGGATGGCCCAGGGGTCGGGGATCTGCGTGGTCCCGGTGCAGGGGGGGGCCTCGGCGGTGGCGCGCGAGCTGGGCAAGCGGGGGGTGGTGGTGACCGCGCGGGGCGGCGGGCTTCGGGTCTCCACCCACGTGTTCAACCAGGAGGTGGACCTGGACCAGCTGATGTGGGCCCTGGAGAAGGCGGAGGTCCAACCCGCACCGCCAGTCCGCATTCCTGCTCGCCCCCGGAAACGCGCCCGGGGCTAGTCGGGTTCGCCTTCCCGGCGCGCGGTCTGGTAGTCATACCCGCCCGCCAACATGGACCGCACCGAACGCCTCCTGGATCTCGTCGCGCTCCTGCTCGACGCCAAAGAGCCCACCTCCTGGGCGCAGCTGCGGGAGTCCTTCCCCGCCGACTACGGCCAGGGTTCGGACGAGGCCTGCGAGCGCAAGTTCGAGCGGGACAAGGCAGAGCTGCTGGAGCTGGGGATCCCCATCCGGTACAGCCAGGGCGACGACGATCAGCCGGATGGCTACTTGGTGGAGCGGGACGCCTACTACCTGCCGGAGGTGGGGCTGACCCCGGAGGAGCTGGCGGTGCTCTACGCTGCGGGCTCGGCGGCGCTGGCCTCCGGCGCCTTCCCCGGCCGGCAGGATCTGGCCCACGCCCTGCGCAAGATCGGCTTCTCCGCCGGGACCGACGTCCCCCGTCACAAGGTCCGGATGGAGCTGGGCGCGGTGGGCGCAGGCGATCTCCCCCAGAAGCTGGAGCAGCTGTGGGAGGCCGCCTCGGCGCGCAAGTGGGTTGCGCTCTCCTATTACTCGCCCGGTCGCAAGTCGCACACCGAGCGGAAGGTGGATCCCTACGGGCTGGCGCTGCGCCGGGGGATCTGGTCCCTGGTCGGCTACTGCCACCTGCGCGGGGACATCCGGACCTTCCACGTGCACCGGATCCAGTCGCTGCAGATGAACACCGCCAAGCCGCGGAGCACCGACTTCAACGTCCCGGCCGACTTCCAGCTGGAACGCTACGTGGCCAACCATCCGTGGGAGTACCGCTTCCACGAGCCGGTGGAGGTGGAGCTGTCGCTCTCCGGCGAGGTGGCCCGCATCGCCTCGGGGCTGTTCCCCTCCGCCACTCCAGAGCGGGATGCGCAGGGGCGGGTGACGGTGAAGCTGACCGCCCAGTATCTGGATGGGCTGCTGCGCTACGCGCTGTCCCTGGCCCCGTCCTGCACGGTGGTCTCTCCGCCAGACGCGGTGGCCCGCTACCAGGCGATGCTGCAGAAGGTCCTGGAGCGCCACCCTCAAGAGTCGCCGGCTCCGGAGAGGAGCGCGGAATGAGCGACGTCCACGAGCGGCTGCGGAGGTTGCTGTTCCTGGTCCCCTACGTGGCCCGCCATCCGGGGGTCACCGTGGACGCGCTGGCCGAGGCGGCGGGAACCAAGCGGGAGGAGCTGCTCAAGGAGCTGGACCTGCTGGCCTTCGTGGGCCGGCCGCCGTTCCAGCCGGACGACTACATCGACATCTACGTGGAGAACGACAAGGTCTATGTGGATCTGGATCAGCGGCTCTCCGCTCCGCCCCGGCTGACCGCCGCCGAGGCCGCCGCCCTCAGCGCCGCCGCGGAATTGCTTCGTCCCGCCGCGGGGGATGCGCTCTCGTCCGCGCGCGCCAAGCTGGAGCGGGCCCTGCCCCCGGGCGCGGTGGAGCGGTTCCGGGAGATGAACCGCCGGATCGACGCCCACGCGGTCGCCCCCGAGGGGCTGGGCCCGTTGACCTCCGCCATCGGACTGCACCGGGAGGTGGAGTTCGACTACTTCAGCGCCGGCCGCGGCTCTTCAGAGCGCCGCAGCGTCCGCCCCCGCGAGCTGTTTGCCCACCGGGGCCAGTGGTACCTCTCCGCCTGGTGCTGCACCCGCCAGGATGATCGGCTGTTCCGGTTGGACCGGCTGCAGAACGTCACCCCCACGGAGCGGTCCTTCACCCCCGACTCGCGCGAGGGCCGCACCCTGCCCAATCCGGTCGGTGCGCAGGGCAGTGTTCGGGTAGTCTTCTCCCCCCTGGCGGCGCCGTATGTGCGGGAACGCTTCGGGGTGGAGGCCAGGTCCACCGGGGAGGGCGGCGTGGAGGTGCAGGTCGCCGCGGGTCCGGAGGCCGAGCGTTGGTTGACCACCTGGGTCCTCTCCTTCGGGGGAGAGGCCTGGATCACCGAGCCGCAATGGGCTCGCAGCGCCGTTGCCCGCGCCGCCTCGGGCTCGCTAAAGTCTGGGGTTACGCGATGAGTTTCCAGCTGACGATTGCCGAGGGCAAAGAGGCCGGCAAGGAGTTCGTTTTCGATCAGGGCTCGGTCGCCATCGGCCGGACCTCGGATTGCGACGTGATCCTCTACGACCCGGGCGTCTCCCGGAAGCACGCCCGGATCTTCAAGGAGGGCGAAGAGTACTTCGTGGAGGACCTGGGCAGCTCCAACGGCACCAAGGTCAACGGGTCGGTGATCAAGAAGCAGAAGCTGACGGACGGGGACGCCATCTCCCTGGGCCCGGTGGTGTTCAACTTCCTGGGCCATGTGCTCGAGGAGGCCGCGGAGCAGGCGGCGGCCAGCGGGGTGGCCAACCAGAGCACCCGCATCGTCGCCGCCGACTCGCTCAAGAAGCGCCAGCGCAACAAGGGCGTGGCGATGCTGCCGGAGAACGCCGCCGACGAGCAGGTGGCGGGGATGCAGCGCGCGTCCACCATGACCATGCAGGCGGTCAAGCGCACCGCGTCCAACCCGGCGGCGATCCCGGTGCGAAGGATCTCCGCCTCCGAGGTCGCGGTCTCCAAGCCGGCCCCCAAGGCCGCCGCGCAGCTGTCCGCCGCCGAGCGGGCGCGCATCAAGCGCGAGTCGGCCGGGATGATCGCCAACTTCCGCATCTGGTGGGCGCAAAGCTCCGGGGCGGCGCACGGCGCGATCTACGGCCTGCTGGGGCTGTTCTTCTGCGGACTGCTGGCCACCGCCTACTACTTCGTGATCGTGGGCGATCAGAAGAACACCCCGGATCGCCCCGAGCCGATGGAGCTGGGCCGCGCCCCGCTCACCGATTCGTTCGGTCTGGGCCCGGATGTGCTCTGGAACCGGCCGGACATGAAGGTGTTCCAGTTCCCGTTCAACGCCCCGGTCCGGGCGGTGGTGATCGTCCACTTCCAGTCCAAGGACATCTCGCAGGGCGAGGTGGTGGTGACTGTCAACGGCGCCGACGTGGGCATGGTCCCGCCGGACACCCTCAATGCCTCGGACCGCTCCCACGAGGTGATCGTCCCTCCCACCACGCTGAAGAAGGGGGAGGTGAACCAGGTGATCTTCGACAACACCAAGAACCCCCCGGGCGAGGACCTGTGGCGGATCTGGAACGTGTGGATCGAGACCTCGCTGCTGCCGGAGATCCCGCCCCAGCAGCTGTTGCGGGAGGCGAAGATCTCCTTCGAGCGCGCCACCAAGGCCTTCGAGGCCAAGGACATCGGCGCGGTCAACCGCTACGAGGCCTGGCGCGAGTTCCGCAACGCGTGGCTGATGCTGGAGGCCCACCCGGAGCCGAAGCCAGAGCTGTACCTCCTGGCCCGGGAGAAGGTGAAGGAGGCCCAGCAGGAGCTGGACCACACCTGCTCCAAGCTGCTGCTGGAGGTCCAGATGGCCGTGAACCACAGGGAGTGGCTGACTGCCCGCGAGACCCTCAACCACGTGGGCGCCTACTTCCCGAATACCGATCAGCCCTGCAACCTGCGCGCGGAGCAGCTGCGGTACGACAACAATCTGTAGTCGTCAGTGGGGAGCGATCAGCGGGATCGTCTGTCTTCCGTTGCGGCGGTAGACGCGGAACCCTCCGCTGCGCCGCGACAGCAGGTGAAAGGCTTCGGTCAGCACCGGCTCGGTGGTGAGGAACGGAGGCGCCAGTCGGGTCCAGGCATCCTTTGCCCAAGCGTGATGCCCATACGCGCCATTGAGGAAGGCACCAGCGGGCCGGTATCAAGGACGATCCGCTGCTTCATCTGGAACGACGCCGGCCGGCCGCGTTCAGACCCAGATCGTCCAGGTGCCTGGGATGGGTGGAGAGGTCGGCGGGGCCCTCAATGACCCCGCACAGATCCGCCGCTAGCTCAGCCGCTGATCCCGGAGACCGATCAGTGGCGTCCTCGATTGCCTGCCGGATGACCTGGGAGCGGGTGGTTCCGCGTTCCTTGGCCAGCCGGGCAACCTTCGCCGCCAGGCCGTGCGGCAA
>JALYOC010000022.1 GCA_030857095.1 Myxococcota bacterium
GTCGGTGACCGGCAGCGCGGTGGAGGCCAGCGCGCCAGCGCGGATCCCGGATGTGTTCGCCGGGGCGCCGGCGCTGATCCCGCTGCGGCTGCGCGCCGAGGGCGGCGAGCTGCTGGTCCGCGGCCGCACCGCGGAGGGTGAGTACCGCCAGCGGCTGGAGGTGCAGCCGATCCGTCCGGCCACCGGATCCCGCGCGGTGTGTTCGCTGTTCGCCCGGGAGGCGGTGGAGGATCTGGAGCTGACCCTGGCCGGGGGCGGGGATCGCCGGATGGTGGATCCGCAGATCGAACAGCTGGGGCTCTCCTTCCAGATCTCCACCCGCCTCACCAGCTGGGTGGCGGTCAGCGAATCGCAGACCGTGGATCCCACCTCCCCAGCTCGCCGGGAGAAGCAACCGCAGGAACTCCCCCACGGGATGTCGGTGGAGGGGCTGGGGCTGCGCCGCCCGGCGCACGCCATCGCTCCGCCGCCTCCGCCCGGAATGGTGTTCAGCATGGCCAGCGGAGGCATGCCCCCTCCCGCCCCCCAGGGCTCACCGGAGAAGAAGCGCAAGGGCGGCCCGGGGCTCTCCCGCCTCAAGGAGGTCTCCCGTCCCCGCCGGGCGCTGATCAAGGATGACCAGGCCGCCGGGGTAATCAACCGCCCCGAACCGATGGAGCCGCCCGAGGCCGAGGACGCGGAGGCGGACTCCGAGGGCGCCCGGGAGGCCAGGCAGGACCGGGCGGAGACCCGCGCCGGCATGCGGGGTCGGATCCTCCGCCGCGCCGACGGCGAGCTGGTCGTGGAGGTGGAGATCCCGGCCGCCATGTCCTGGCCGCAGGGCACCGTGCTGCAGCTGCTGCTGGACGATGGCTCGGTGCTGGAGGTGACCGTGGACGCCACCCGCAGCACCCGGCCGGGACCGCTGGAGGCGGGGATGCTGGCCCGGCTGGCGGTCACCTTCCCCGCCGGAGCCCTGGGGACGCGCGATCCCCGGCAGCTGACGCTGGGCAGCTGGGTGATCAGCCTTTAGGAGGCGACGACCGATGCCCGACCGGGACCTGGACACCGAGCTTTCCGCCATCGCGCGAGGGGACGCGGCCGCCTTCGCGCGGTGGCTGGGCGCAGCGGAGCACGAGCTTCGTCGGTCCCTGCGTCCGGTCGCCGCCTGGGTGGACACCGAGGCGGTGTTGCAGGAGGGGCTGCTGCGCTTGTGGCAGGTGGCGCCCCGCTTTACCCCCGACGGCCGGCCCAACGGTCTGCTCCGGATGGGGGTCACCATCTGCCGCAACCTCGCCACCAGCGAGCTGCGGCGGCACCGACCGGAGGTCTCCGCCGAGGAGATCACCGTGCGGATCCGGCTGGAGCAGGAGGCGATCTCCCCCGAGCAGCTCCCCGACCCGCTGCTGCGCCGGGTGATCGCCTTGTGCCGCGCCAAGCTGCCCCGAAAGCCAGCCGAGGCGCTGGCCGCCCGGCTGGAGAGCATCGGCGGCGACGACGACGAGACGCTGGCCGCCCGGCTGGGGATGAAGCTGAATACGTTTTTGCAGAACTTCACCCGCGCCCGGAAGCTGCTGGCGCAGTGCCTGGGCAAGAACGGCGTCCGCCTGGAGGAGCTCTAGATGGCCACTCCTGATCCTTCCCTGCAGGAGCAGGTGACCTCCGCGTGGCGTCCGCGGGACCGCGAGGGTGGCACCCGCGCCCATCCCGCGTGGCACGATCTGGACGAGGCCGGCCGGGTGGAGGCGTTCTCCGCCACAGCCACTCTCCGGCGCATGGAGGCGGCCATCGACCCACAGGGGCTTACGACCACCTCCCACGCCGTCCTTGCGCGCATCCTCGCTGAAAGTGGCGCGGGCGGCCCCCAGTCTCCATAGTCCCGGCCATGAAGCGAACCCTGATGACGATTCTGGCCCTGGCCCTCCCCTCCTCCGCGCTGGCCCAGGCAGAGCTGAAGGTCCGGGCTCCGGTGGTGACGTTCGAGGTGGCCCCGATGTTGGTGGTGGTCTCCCCCGGCATCCAGGTGGTCCCCGACTACGGCGAGGAGGTGTTCTTCACCAACGGCTGGTACTGGGTGCGGCAGGACCGCAACTGGTTCAAGTCGCGCTCCCATCGCGGCGGTTGGAAGCATGTCGGTCACAAGCATGTTCCCCGCGGCCTCTACGGGATCCCCCATGGGCACTACCGCCACTACAAGCACCATGACCGCCGCGAACACCGCGGGGATCACCGGGCCAAGCAGGGATCCAAGAGTGGTCACTCGGAGAAGGGTGGCGGGGACCGCAACAGCAAGGCCTCCAAGAAGGGCCGAGACTAGCGACCCGGGGCTCCGGGCCGCAGACCCCAACATCGCCCCGCCAAGCTGATCATGGACCGGCTCAAGACCAGGCGGCGGCTCCCGGCGGATCGCTGGCCGCAGGTTCGGGGTGGTGGAGGCCGGGATCTCGGCGATCTTGCGCTCGAGCAGGGATGTCCTGCGCAGCGTCAGGCATCCCCCCTCGAGTGCAAGGAGCCTGTCGGTCGCTCGTAGCTGAAGTGGCAGCGGTCCCGCTCGTCGGAGATCTGCTGCTGGACCTCCGGGGCCGGCGGGACGGCCTCGGCGAGGAACACGTAGTCGTCCGGTTCCCAGCTGTAGGGCGCTCCGTTGAGCCACACCCGCCCCTCGGCCACCGCGCGGGTGGCGTCCAGCAGCGGGACCCCGGACAGATCGCGCAGCAGCGCCTCGAACCGTCCCTGGCGCCTGGGATCCACGAAGCGGAACCGGGCCCGGCCGGCGTAGGCCACGTGGTACCAGGCCGGCCGCACCGCCACCCCCGCCAGCCCCAGCCGCTTGGCCATCAGCGACATCACCTCCGCCACCTCGCGGGAGAGGCCCAGGCCCGGCACGTCCTGGCCGGGCAAGGCGGGCCGCCCCTCGGCGAAGCGCGCGCGGGGGTTGCGCAGGTTCAACCAGTTGGTGAACAAGTACTGGTGGCGATCGATGGTCCGCTTCTCCAGCACCATCTCCACCAGGATGTCCTCCACCCGCCCGTGGGTGCCATAGAGCCGCAGCCGGTCCCCTGAGCCGATGGTGTCGATGCCGATCCGCACCGCGTCGAAGCCCAGCCGGCGGACCTGCTCCAGGAAGCCAAATCGGAAGAGGGCGAACTCCACGCCCTCCTTTGTGTAGAAGCCCAGCAGCCGGGCCTCCTTGGGCCCCCGGGATCCGAACAGCGAGTCCACGTCGTCCTGGGTGATGCCGTAGTCCTCCCCCGAGGAGAGCCGGGTGGCGGGCATGGCGCTGGAGATGGCGGCGAACCGGGCGCTGAGCGGATCGTACCGGGAGGGGATCCGCCGCCGGGGCCGGCCGGAGATCACCAGCCCGGTGCCGGCCAGCATCTTCCAACTGTGCGAGTGATAGCCCCCCGCCGGCAGCCACACGCATGGCGTGTCCTGCAAGGCGGAGAACACCCGGGCATCCCGCGCCCGCACTCCCCGCTGGGTCAGCCCCAACATCCCCAGCTTGTCCCCCTCCACCACGTCCCCACCGGCCAGCACGAACGCCATCTGGGCCTTCGGCATCCGGCGCAGCAGCTGGGTCAGCGCCTCCTGGTAGCCGCGGTCGTCGGTGCCCGCCGGCAACAGGACTTCATCCACGTTGGGCAGCGGGCCCCAGTCACTGCCGGAGAGCGAGCCTATCCACACCGCCGGATCGTCCTTGAGACAGTCCGCGGTGCCGTCGGGCGGGTGGGCGTCCAGATCCAGCACCGCCACCTTGCCCTTGAAGCCGCGGGCGCGGAGCACCGAGATCGCCACCGCCACGTCGTTGATCGGGCAAAAGCCGCCGCCACCGTTGGGGTGCGCGTGGTGGAAGCCACCCAACAGATTCAGGGTGTGCCCCCGGGTGACCAGGGCGTAGCGCATCGCCGCCACCGTGCCGCCCACCGCCAGGCGCACGCTGCGCATCACCTCGTCGACCACGATCTCGCTTGGCTCGGCGGCGAAGATCCCCGCCAGCACCCGGGGATCGGACAGCGACTCCAGATAGTCCGCCCCATGCACCCGGGCCATCCGGGAGTAGGAGATCGGCCGCGGGGTGTGGACCTGCTCGGGGCGGGTGGCTCCGGACTCCAGCAGGAACCACATCGCCAGGTCCGCCCGGCGAGGCTCCATCCCGGTGTGCTCCATGGAGGAGAGCGGCAGCCGGTAGGAGGAGTGGTACCAGACGTCCACCTTCCGCCACCGCTTGAGCTTGTTGATCACCGAGTCGAGGTTCGGAAGCGACACCCCCCGGAGCGTGGTCGCAAGCCCCGGCCCTTCGCAAGGGAAGAACCGGGCCGTGACCTTCACCTCACCGGGTGGTCACTGCAGCACCACCAGCAGATCGCCGGCCTGCACCGTGCCCTTCAACGCCGGCACCACCTCCAGCACCTTCCCCGCCCGGGGCGCGCGCACCACCGTCTCCATCTTCATCGCCTCCAGGGTCAACAGCGGCGCGCCGGCCTGGACCTGGTCCCCTGCCTTGATCCCCAGGGCGATCACCGTCCCGGGCATGGAGGCGCCCACATGCGCGGTGTTCCCGCGTTCCGCCTTGCGGGTCTCCACCACCGCCGAGGCCAGCGAGCGATCCCGCACCGTGGCCGAGCGGGGATGGCCGTTGAGCTCGAAGGACACCGTGCGCCGGCCCTCCTCGTTGGCGTCGCCCACGTTGGTCAGCTTCACCACCAGGGTCTTGCCCGGCTCCAGGTTGACCCACACCTCCTGGCCCGGCTCCAGCCCGTAGAAGTAGGTGGGCGTGTCCAGGATGGAGACGTCTTCGTACTGGGACCGCGAGCGCCAGAAGTCCTCCAGCACCCGCGGGTAGAGGGCGGCGCTGACCACCTCGTGGCGGGCGAACTTCAAGCCGCCGTGCTTCTCGGAGAGCTGCCGGCCCAGCGCCTCCAGATCCAGCGGCGGGAGGCCGGCGGAGGGCAGGCCTTCAATCCGCGGCTGGCCCTTGAGGATCGCCACCCGCAAATCCTCGGGGAAGCCGCCCGGCGGCTGGCCCAGCCTTCCCTGGAAGTACTCGACCACGCTGGAGGGGAAGTCCAGGGTGGGGGCCATCTGCAGCACCCGGTCGTGGGTGGCGCGCACCGCGGCGTCGAAGTCTCCGCCCCGGCGGACCATCAGGTCGTTCTTGACCAGGAAGATGGCGAAGTCCCCCACCATCTTCGAAGACGGGGTGACCTTGGGGATGTCCCCACACAGCACGTTCACCACCGCGAACGCGTCCTTCACATCCTGCCAGCGGGAGATCAGCCCCATCTGGGCCACCTGGGGCCGGAGGTTGGAGTACTGACCGCCGGGAATCTCGTGGTAGTAGACCTCCGAGGTGTTGTTCTTCAGCCCGCTCTCGAACGGCGCGTAGAACTCCCGCACGTCCTCCCAGTAGTTGGACAGCGGCTGCAACTTCTTGTTGGTGATGGTGGTCTCGCGCGGGGTGCCACGCACCGCCGAGACCAGCGCGTTGAGCGACGGCTGGCTGGTCAGCCCGGCCAGCGACCCCAGCGCCACATCCACGATGTGCACCCCGTGATCGATCGCCTCCAGGTAGGTGGCGATCCCGTTCCCGGAGGTGTCGTGGGTGTGGAGGTGGATCGGCAGCTTCACCGTCTGCCGCAGCCGGTCGATCAGGATCCCCGCCGCCTGGGGACGCAGCAGGCCGGCCATGTCCTTGATGCACAGAAAGTGCGCGCCCTGGTCCTCGATCCGTTTGGCCAGTTGGGCGTAGTAGTCCAGCGTGTACTTGGGCCGCTTGGGATTGGAGACGTCCCCGGTGTAGCAGATGGCGACTTCGCACACCTTGCCGGTCCGGCGGATCCGCTGGATCGACACCTTCATCGACTCCAGATCGTTGAGGGAGTCGAAGACGCGGAACACGTCCACCCCCTGCTCCGCCGCCTCGTCGATGAACGCCTCCACCACGTTGTCCGGGTAGCTGGTGTAGCCGACCGCATTCGCGCCGCGGATCAGCATCTGCTGCAGCACGTTGGGTACCGCGGCCTTGAGCAACCGCAGCCGCTGCCAGGGATCCTCATTGAGGAAGCGGTAGGCGGTGTCGAAGGTCGCCCCGCCCCAGGACTCCAGGCTGAACAGCTCCGGGGCCAGGTGCGCGGTGGCGTGGGCTACCTCCAGGATGTCGTAGGTGCGCATCCGGGTGGCCAGCAAGCTCTGGTGGGCGTCCCGCCAGGTGGTGTCGGTCAACAGCGGCCGCTTCTGTTCCAGCACCCAGCGGGCCAGGCCCTCCGGGCCGCGCTCCTGGAGGAGCTGGACCGTGCCCGAAGGCGGCGGGCCCAGCGGAACGGTGGGCACCCGGGGCCGGACGAAGCGCGACGGCGACTGCCGCTGCTCCTTCTTGATCGTGGGGTGCCCGTTGACGATCACCTCCGCCAGGTAGTGCAGCAGCTTGGTGGCCCGGTCCCGCCGCCTTGGCAGCTGGAACAACGCCGGGGTGTCGTCGATGAACCGGGTGTACGTCTCCCCCGCCAGGAAGGTGGGGTGCTGGAGCACGTTCTCCAAAAACGCCAGGTTGGTCTTCACCCCGCGGATCCGGAACTCCTGCAGCGCCCGCTGGGCCTTGCGGACCGCGTTCTCGAAGGTCCCCGCATACGCGATCACCTTCACCAGCATCGAGTCGTAGGACGGCGAGATGTACGCCCCGGTGTAGCCGTTGCCCGCGTCCAGCCGGATCCCGAACCCGGTGCCGATGCGCCAGGTGTGGATGGTGCCGCTGTCGGGGAGGAAGTTGTTGGCCGGATCCTCGGTGGTCACCCGGCACTGCACCGCGAAGCCGCGGGGGACGATTCCCTGCTGACCGCCCTGCAGCCCGACCTGGGGAGAGGCCAGGGGGAAGCCCTCGGCGATCCGCAGCTGCGCCTGGACCAGGTCCACCCCGGTGATCTGCTCGGTGACCGTGTGCTCCACCTGCAATCGGGCGTTGCACTCGATGAAGTAGTGGGAGTCCCCCTCCACCAGGAACTCCACCGTCCCAGCGCTGGTGTAGCCCGACGCTTGGGCCAGCTTGAGCGCGTCGTCGCAGATCCGCTGCTTGAGCGCCGGGTCCAGCTTGGGGGCCGGCGCGATCTCGATCACCTTCTGGTAGCGCCGCTGCACCGAGCAGTCGCGTTCATGGAGGTGGACCAGGTTCCCATGGCCATCGCCCAGGATCTGGACCTCGATGTGCCGCACCCGGTCCAGGTACTTCTCCAAGAACACCTCCTCGCTGCCGAAGGCCGCCTTGGACTCGCTGCGAGCCGAGGCCAGCGCCTCCTCCAGGTCCGCCTCCACTCGGACCACGCGCATCCCCCGGCCCCCGCCTCCGTGGGCGGCCTTGACCAGGAGCGACCGCTGCTGCTGGAAGAAGGCCCGGGCCGCCTCCAGATCGTTGGCGCCACCCGCCAGCGCGATCCCCGGCACCACCGGGACCCCGGCGTCGATCGCCAGCTTCTTGGCCGCCACCTTGTCCCCCATCAGCCGCACCACCTCCGAGCGCGGGCCAATGAAAAGGATCCCCGCCTGCTCGCACGCGGCGGCGAACTGGGCGTTCTCGGAGAGGAAGCCGTAGCCGGGGTGGATGGCGTCCACCCCCGCCTGCTTCGCAATGGCCAGGATCTCGTCGATCCCCAGGTAGGCCTCCACCGGGCGCTTGCCCCGGCCCACCAGGTAGGCCTCGTCCGCCTTGTGGCGGTGTTCGTTGACCCGATCCTCTTCGCTGTAGATCGCGACGGTGCGGATGCCGAGTTCGGTGCAGGCGCGGAAGACGCGAATCGCGATCTCCCCGCGGTTGGCGCACATCACCTTCTGGATGCGGACGGTCGACATGGCCGCCAGTGTAGGCACTGGCGGCCGGAGCGCAGGTTTCTGGTGCCCGGGTTGCCCGCCCGGTGACAGTGGAGCCACCCGATTCGTCGGCGACCGGGCGGACCCGCCACGGGCCGACAGTGGCGCGGGTGCCTCCGCCAGCGGCCGGGTGGACCCGCAACGACAACGGGCGCCGCGGAGTGTCCCCCGCCAGCGCCCGTTGGGTCCTGCCTGGAGCTGCTGAAGCTACTTCTTGAGCACCGACTCCAGCGGCTTCTTCGCGGTGGTCTGCTGCTTCTTGGTCCAGTTGATCACCGGGGTCTGCCACACCTGGCCGGACTCGGTGGGGAACGGATCGTGCTGCTCCATCTCGAACCCGTCGCCGCCGAAGAACAGGAACTCCACCGTGGCCACCTTGTAGGTCCTGGAAGGGTCAATCGCCTTGCCCTTGGCGTCCTTGAAGCCCTTGCCGGCCTTGGTCGCCCCGGCGAAGCGGGCCTCGTCCCTGGACAGCGCCTTGATCAGCGCCTCGCCGGGGAGGTTGACGATCATCAGCGAGTTCTCGAACGGGAGCACCGAGTACACCGAGGCGCGGGTGATCTTCCCCGGAGGCAGGTCCTGCCGGATCCCACCCTGGTTGATCAGCGCCACGTCGGTCTCCAGGGTCTCCAACCAGGAGCGGGTGATCCACCGGGCCATCTGCTCCGAGTCCTGCTTGAGGCCGGCCTTGGTAAAGCCGATCTCCTCGCCCAGGGCCTCATCCAGCTTGACCTTCCACTGCGCGGCGGCCGCTTCGATGCGGGCGTCGGGGGCGGCGTTGCCCACCTCCACCACCGAGGCCTCCACCCCGGTCACCCGCTGGCCGGCCGGCTTGGACAAATCGCCCGTCAGCTTGGCGCGCACGTACTTCTCGAAGCGCCGGCCGGGGGAGAACATCCGGACCTCGCCCACCTTGTTGTCGTAGGCCTCGCGGCAGTGACCGCCCACCACCAGGTCCACCTTCCAGTCGGCGTGGGCCTTGAAGGTCTCCTCCAGCTCGGAGGGGCACTCGTCGATCAGCACCACCACCGCGTCCGCGCCGGCCTTCCAGACCTCGGGGATGGCGGTGGCCAGGGCCTGCTCGTAGGGGGCGACCTCGATGCCGTTGAAGCGCCCGGCCATCACCGTCTTGGGGGCGTTGACGTTGGCCAGACCGATCACGCCGATCTTCAGCCCGCGGCGCTCGAAGACCTGGAACGGCTTGAGGGCCAGGCTGCTCGACCCGTCCTGGCCGACCTTCACGTTGGCCGCCAGGTAGGGGAAGCCGCCCTTCTGCTGGTTCTTGGAGAACTGCTCGATCCCGAAGTCCAGCTCGTGGTTGCCAAACGCGGAGGCGGCGTAGCCCATCCGGTTCATCGCCTCCGCGGTGGGCTCTCCGAAGAAGAAGGAGGAGATCGCCTGCCCATTGAAGTGATCACCGGTAGAGAGCACCAGGGTGGAGGGGTTCTCGCAGGGGGCGGTGGGGGCGCAGGCGCGCTCGTCCTGGGTCCACTTCCCCATCAACTGGGCGGCGCCGCCGGTCTGCTTGCCGTCCGGGCCCTGCTCCGTCAACAGCCAGCCGTTCTCGTCGCCGGTGACCAGCACGGTCACCTCCGGCTTGGCCTGCTGCTTGGCCTGGGAGTCGGCGGCGGTCTTGGCCGCATCCGGCGGGGCCTTCTTCTCGTCGCAGCCCGAGAAGGCGACCAGCACCAGGGCTGCCAACAGCCCGAGCGTTCGGCGAGTGGACACTGCACTGCACCCAGAGGTCATTGAGGAGGTGGCGTTCACGGTCCGCGCGCTTAACACAGGGGCACAAAGTCGACACCGAATTTCAAACCTCCGTGAGAAGGTGCGCCCGCAAATGAGCAAGTCCGAAAAAGAGTCCGAGCTGACCAGCGCTGCCTCCGCGGTCGATGAAGAGCTGCTGAAGTTCGAGGAGCTGTCCGAGCGGATCCGCACCGCGGAGATGGACAGCCAGAAGAGCCTGGAGCGGTTCGCCGGGTCGCTGCGGGACGTGGCGGACGCCGACGAGCGCCTGGGGCAGAAGGTCCGGGTATTGGTCACCGCCATCGCCACCGCGCGCGAGCGCCAGCAGAAGCAGGCGGAGATGATCTCCAACCGCGCCAAGGAGCTGCAGGCGCGCACCCAGGTGTTCCAGGGGCTGATCGAACAGTACGCGGTGCTGGGCACCAAGGCCGCCGAGCTGAACCAGGCGGTGCAGCAGGCCTACCAGTCCCGGCAAGAAGGCACCGCCGAGGGCGAGGCCACCGCCACCGTGCAGCTGAGCGAGATCAACGAGGGCACCGGAAGGCTGGCCGAAGAGGCGGAGAAGGTCGTCACCGCGGCGGATGAGGCCGGGTTCTCGGACATTTCCCGCCAGGCGGACAGCCTGCGGCAGCAGCTGCTGTCGGCACGGAACAAGCTGAACCTGCTGAGCAAGAAGGTGCCGACGGCGTAGGGGCCATCTGGAGCCCTCTCAGGACGGCCTAAGTGGCGCATCCTTTCCCGCTTGGAGCGCACCTGAGTGGGTGGCGCGACGTAGACGCTCAAGTCCTGCGGGTGGCCTCGAACCCCGTGCAGAGGTGTCCCTCCGCTCGAACGCACCCCTTCTAAGCCCTTGAGCTTTCCGCCGCTCTCCCGCAGGCCGCTCCAATGGCAAGGAAGAATGCATCGAGGTGGACCGCGGCGGAGGCCGAGCGCGAGCTCGCGGCTTGGCGCGAAGCAGGAAGTCGCTGGCGGCGTACGCGCGTGAGCTCGGGCTGAACGTCCAGCGCCTCCACTACTGGCGGAAGCGTGGTTCGGCCTTCGAGGCGGTGTCGACGGCGCAGCCGCCGACATTCGCGACGGCGATCATCCGGTCGCCAGCGGCGGCAGTGGCGACCCTGTGGGTCGGCGCGGAGATGGTGCTGGAGATTGAGGACCCTTCGGCGGTTCCTGCGGAGGGGGTGGCGGCGTTCGCGCTGGCGGTGAGCGAGCGATGATTCTGTTGCCGCGCGCGGTGCGCGTCTATGTGGCGACGGCGCCGTGCAACCTGCGCAAGTCGTTCGAGGGGCTGAGCAACGAGGTTCGAAACCGGTGGGAGCCACCCGCCCACGCGCGCCCCACGTAGTCCACTCCTGCCCTTCAACTTTCTGTCGCGCGGACGGATCTTCTTCCTCGTCACTCCGATAATGAACTCGTGAGCGGCGCAGCGACATCAACGAAGGGAGAGACGACGGCGCGACGCGCACCGGTGCTGGAGGCGCTCAAGGAGTTGCTCGCGGCAGGGCGGCTCTCCGAGGCGCTGGTGGTGATGGAGAAGCTGGTGGCGCGGAACGCGGAGCTGGAGCGGCAGCTTCGGGCGGTGCGGGCGAGCAACCCGAAGAATGAAGGGGTGTCGTCGGCGCAGTTGCGGCTGCTGCTGGACGGACTGCCGGCGAACACGGACGGGGACCGCGCGTCGGCGGACGCACGGCTGCAGCGCTGGTCGAGAATCAACGAGAGGGACGCTGCCGCCGACAAGGAGAAGCGGGAGCCCAAGGCGCGCGGTCGGCGACCGCTGCCAGCGCACCTGCGCCGCATCGACAATCCCATCCTGGTCCCGCCGGAGCAGCGGGCGTGTCCGACTTGCGGCGACGAGCGGAAGTGCATCGAGCATGAGATGACGGAGGTCATCGACTTGATTCCGGCGGAGGTGGTGGTGCGTCGGGACATCCGCGAGAAGCTGGCGTGCGTGCCGTGCGAGGGAGAGTTGGTCCTCGCGCTTGGGGAACAAGGCGGTGGCTGGCGGGAGGATGGGCACCACGCTGGTGGCCCAGGTGCTGGTGGAGAAGCACTACGACGGGCTGCCGCTGGCGCGGCAGATGGAGCGGTACGCGCGGCTCGGGCTGGCGTTGGCCATCTCCACGTTAGCGGACCAGGTGGCGTGGGCGACGGATGCGCTCGCACCACTGTGGCGCGCGGTGATGGAGCAGGTCCTCTCGTCGACGGTGATGCACCTGGACGCGACGTCATTGCCGGTGCTCGACAGGCAGGCGGCGCGTGGCATCCGGCTGGGGAGCATCTGGGGCTACGTCGGCGCGAATGTCACCGACGCCGGCACGGAGCACGCCGCGTTGTGCGTGTACACCTCGACCGGGAAGGCCCTGGGCCAGCGCCCGGGAGAGTTGGGGCCCTCCGACATGCTCGCGCGGCGGGTCGGCTTCACTGTCGCGGACGCGGCAGGCATCTTCGATGCGTCCTTCCGGAGGAAAGAGCTGGTCGAGTGCGGCTGCAACACGCACGCGCGCCGCTACTTCCGAAAGGCGATGGACGCTGGCGATGCGCGTGCCGCGTTGCCACTCGCGGGATTCAAGAGGCTGTTCGCCATCGAGCGCCGACTCAAGGGCGGGACCATCGACGAACGCGGGCGCGGCCGACAGGAACTCAGCAAGCCCGTCTACGACGACCTCGCCGCCTGGGCGCTCGCGTACCAGCCCCATGAGCCACCGTCCTCCGCGCTGGGTCGGGCCATCGGGTACATGCTGAACCACGAGGCGGCGCTGAGGCGCTTCCTCGACGACGGCGTCATCCCCATCGACAACTCCGTCGTCGAGCGCCTCCACGTGCGCACCGCCCTGACGAGGAAGAACTTCCTCTTCGCCGGGAGCGACGCTGGGGGCCACCGCGCCGCCATCGCGTTCACCCTCATGGGCTGCTGCAAACTCGCCAGCGTGAACCCGCTCGCCTACCTCGCCGACGTCCTCCCGAAGCTGACGACGCGCAAGGTCCGGCTCTGCGACGTCCCCGCCCTGCTGCCCGCCGCCTGGAAGCGGTCCCATCCGGAGGCAATCATCTCGACCCGGTGAGCGGTGCTGAACTGCTCCCGCACGGGCACCGCCGTTTCGTATCCTCGACTTCATGGCGACCGCCCGAAAACGCTTCTGCCTGTCCGAGCCCGCCCTCTTGCTGCTCAGGCGCATGGATTACCCCTGCTCCGAGCGCGTGCTCGCTTCTGCCAAGCGGGTAAAGGGCCTCGAAGACGAAGGCGTCGCCTTCGTGCTCAGCGGCAGCTACGACGACCTCGAGATGCTCGCGGGCTTCGTCGCGGGCGACGCGAACCACGCCGAGCCCGGCGACGACGAGCGAACGGTCGCGCTGCTGTACGCGATCTCCGAGTCGCTCGAGTCCGTCCTGTGAGTGATCGCGCTCGGCGCGCAATCCGACCCCGTCGACAACGTCAAGACCGGGCCGGGGATGCTCTCGGGCGGAGGGACACCCACCCCCGGCTTTACTTGAGCTCGCAACCAGTCCATAGCTGGTGGCATGGCGCCCGATAGTAGTGCAACCTCGCGCGAGGCGCTGTTTACGGCACACAGCCAGGGGGCAGGCGCTGATCCTTGTCGGTCAGCCCCCCGTAAGCGACAACCAATCGCAATCACTGGCGATTTCGCACGATCAGTCAGGGCGGGCTGCGTGAGCCACGCTCACCGCGACCGTCTCCGCCTCTTCGGACCCAGGCAATCGCATCGAAAACCAGGATCTTGCCCAGCAACAGCGAACCAGTACGAGGCGATGATCGCCGTGCAAGCGATCGATCTTGGTGGGCTCTCCGAAATTCAGATGTGTTCGCCCTGGTTCCCGAGAGAGGGGCACTGAGGTGGAACCGCTCCTTAACGATTCCCAGAAAGAGGCGATGCTGAAGGCGGGGGCCCTGCAGAGCGCGATTTTCAACAGCGCCAACTTCTCGAGCATCGCCATCGACGCGAAGGGCGTCATTCAGATCTTCAACGTCGGCGCCGAACGAATGCTGGGCTGGCCGGCCGCCGAAGCGATGAACAAGATCACGCCGGCCGACATTTCCGATCCGCAGGAAGTGATCGCGCACGCCCAGGCGCTCAGCGTCGAGTTCGGAACCCCGATCACGGCGGGATTCGATGCATTGGTGTTCAAAGCCTCGCGAGGGATCGAGGACAGCTATGAGCTGACCTACATCCGCAAGGATGGGAGCCGCTTCCCAGCGGTGGTCTCCGTCACGGCGCTGCGCGACGCGCAGGACACCATCATCGGCTATCTGTTGATTGGCACCGACAACACCGCGCGCAAGAAGGCGGGGGCACTGCAGAGCGCAATTTTCAACAGCGCCAACTTCTCGAGCATCGCCACCGACGCGAAGGGTGTCATTCAAATCTTCAACGTCGGGGCCGAGCGGATGCTGGGCTTCACCGCGGCCGAGGTGATGAATAAAATCACACCGGCCGATATCTCCGATCCGCAGGAA
>JALYOC010000039.1 GCA_030857095.1 Myxococcota bacterium
GTAGAGGTACCGGGCCATCGCCGGTGCGGGCCGCTTGTCCTTGGCGCAGGAGACCAGGGCGACGGTTCTCACTGGAGCACCGCCCCGCCCGACACCAGCGTCAGCCCTGCGCGACGCGCCGCTCGCAGGTACCCGCCCGGATCCTGGGTGGTACAGTCGGCGCACCGACACTGTGGTGGGTGGTCTTGAAAGTCGGACGGAAGCCGGTTGCTACGATTGCTACAGTCCGAACCTGCCTTGTCGGATTCGACCCCAGCAGCGCCCCATCCGGCAGAGCGCGAAACAGGACCGGTCGAAACCAAGCCAGTGCTTGGCCGGAGGTTCGAATCCTGCATCGCGCGCTGGTTGAAGGGGTCGGAGTCGTTCGGTGGCTTACCGAACGGCTCCGACCCTTTCTCTTTGCGGGGGCGGGCCGGGTCCGAAGCTCGCGAAGGACCGGCCCGCAGCCGACGCAACGCCTGCCGATGGGCGCAAAACTGTCACGCCGGCCGCCCCGCTGGTTGGACCTGCGCCCCGGGACGCCAAGGGGGCAAAGAGGGGCTTGCGTCGCTCGGCATCGCCTTTGCTCTCTGACCTGTGAGGCCGCAGGTTTTCTGGTGGCCCCACCGCAGGTCAGACACCGGAGCATTGCCATGGCAAGGGTTGAAGCACCTGTCCCGCTGAAGGCGCATCCACCGCTCCGGTACGTGTACTCGCTGGATGAAGCGAAAGAGGCGCTGCGGCTCAAAGGATCGCGCGAGGGCGTGAAGGCGCTGCTGGGCGGAAAGGGCGCAAACCTGGCCGAGATGACGCTGTTGGGGTTGCCAGTGCCGCCGGGCTTCATCCTCACCACCGAGGCTTGCAGTGCGTACGGCGAGGCGGGGGATCGCCTCCCGGAGGCGATCTGGAATGAAGCGCTGGAGCACCTGCACCGCGTGGAGCGCGTGACTGGGCGGCGGTTCGGAGCTCCGCAGCGGCCGCTGCTGGTGTCCTGCCGCTCCGGCGCGAAGTTCTCGATGCCCGGAATGATGGACACCATCCTCAACCTCGGGCTCAACGATCTCACCACCGAGGCGCTGGCGGACGAGACGGCGGATCGCCGGTTCGCGTTCGACAGCTACCGGCGGCTGGTGCAGATGTTCGCGACGGTGGTGCTTGAGCTCCCCGACGAACCCTTCGAAGAGATCCTCGCCACGCACCGCAAGGCGCGTGGCGTGGCCAACGACGCGAACCTCCCCGCGGATGATCTGGAGGCGATCACCGGCGAGTTCAAGGGGCTGACCGGCGCCGCCTTCCCGCAGGATCCGCTCGAGCAGCTGCGCTTGGCGACCAGCGCGGTCTTCCGCTCCTGGCAGGGCAAGCGTGCCCGCGATTACCGGAACGCGACGGGCATCCCGCACGATCTCGGCACCGCGGTGAACGTGGTCACCATGGTGTTCGGGAACCTGGGCGAGACCTCCGGCACCGGCGTGGCGACCACGCGCAACGTGACCACCGGCGAGAACGTGCTGGAGGGCGACTTCCTGGTGAACGCGCAGGGTGAGGACGTGGTCGCCGGCACCCGCGCCACCGCCCCCATCTCGGAGCTCGCGGCGTGGATGCCCGCTGCGGACAAGGAGCTGCGGCGGATCGCCCGCGTCCTCGAGCAGCACTTCCGCGACGTGCAGGACATCGAGTTCACGGTGGAGCGCAGCAAGCTGTGGATGCTGCAGACCCGCGACGCCAAGCGCACCGCGCGCGCGGCGGTCCGGATCGCCGTCGAGCTGGTGGAGGAGAAGCTGATCAGCACCGAGGAGGCGGTGCTGCGCGTCACGCCCGATCAGGTGGACTTCTTCCTCCACCCGCAGCTGTCCCCGGCGTCGCGCGCGCAGGCGAAGGACGAGAAGCGGCTGCTGGCCAAGGGGCTCAACGTCTCGCCGGGCGCCGCCATCGGGCAGATCGCCTTCGATCCCGACACCGCCGAGCGCTGGGCGCGCGACGAGAAGAAGCAGGTGATCCTCGTTCGGCAGGAGACGCGACCGGATGACGTGCACGGGCTGCTGGCGGCGCAGGGGGTGCTCACCACCCGCGGCGGGCGCACCAGCCACGCGGCGCTGGTGGCGCGGCAGTTCGGAAAGCCCGCGGTGGTGGGCGCCAGCACCCTGGAGGTGGACACCACCGCGCGCACGCTCACCTCAGCGGACGGCCTGATCCTGCGGGAAGGCGACTGGCTGAGTCTGGACGGCACGCTGGGTGAGGTGTACCGCGGCGCGCTGGAGACGGAGGTCCCCAGCTTCGAGGACGCGCACCTCAAGCAGCTGCTGGGCTGGGCGGACGGCTTCCGCCGGCTCCAGGTGTGGACCAACGCCGACTACCCGGAGGATGCGCGCAAGGCGCGGCAGTTCGGCGCCCAGGGGATCGGCCTCACCCGCACCGAGCACATGTTCTTCGAGGCCGAGCGCCTGCCGGTGGTCCAGGAGATGATCCTGGCGGCGACCGAGGAGGAGCGGGCGCGGCACCTGGCGGCGCTGCTCCCGATGCAGCGCAAGGACTTCATCGGCCTCTTCCAGGCGATGGACGGGCTGCCGGTCACAATCCGGCTGATCGATCCGCCGCTGCACGAGTTCTTGCCGGACCGCGACACCCTGAAGAAGGAGATCTCGGACCTCGAGTACCGCGGCAAGGACATCGCCGCGCTCGCCCACAGGCGGAAGCTGCTGGCTGCGGTGGAGGCGATGCACGAGCAGAACCCGATGCTGGGGCTGCGCGGCGTCCGCCTCGGCATCCACCTCCCCGATCTGATCCGGATGCAGGTGCGCGCCATCTTCGAGGCCGCCTGCCGCTGCGCGAAGGAGGGTGTGGTCGTCCACCCGAAGATCATGGTCCCGCTCGCCGTCACCGCCGCGGAGCTGAAGGTGGAGCGCGAGGTGCTGGTGGAGGTGGCCCAGCAGGTGATGGCCGAACAGGGGCTGCAGCTGCAGTACCAGTTCGGGACCATGATCGAGATCCCGCGCGCCGCGCTGGTGGCGGATCTGCTGGCGGAGTACGCGGAGTTCTTCTCCTTCGGCACCAACGACCTCACCCAGACCACCTTCGGCATCTCCCGCGACGACGCCGAGACCGGCTTCTTGCTCGAGTACCTGCAGAAGGGGATCCTGCGCGAGAACCCGTTCGCCACCCTGGACCAGGAGGGCGTGGGCAAGCTGATGGAGACGGCGGTGAAGTTGGGGCGCGGCAAGCGCCGGCACCTCAACATCGGGGTGTGCGGCGAGCACGGCGGTGACCCCCGCAGCATCGCCTTCTGCCACCGGATCGGCCTCGATTACGTGTCGTGCTCGCCGTACCGGATCCCGGTGGCGCGGCTGGCGGCGGCGCAGGCGGCGCTTGCGGAGAGCAGGCGCTGACAGGCGGGAGTGGGGGGCGAGACCCTTTAGCGGAGGCCGTTCCCCTGCTCGCCCGTCCACCGCGGCGCGGCCTCGACCCGACCATCAGCCCGTGGCGGATCTCTCCGTCCGCGCGCACGACGTTGTGCGCAAGGGTTGCGCTCGACACGCAGTCACTGCGGGTCAGGGCTTCAGGTGGCGCGCCGGGCCGGCGTGTCCGTGCGCGAAACGCCGCAAGTGCTGATGCCGAAGGCCCGGTACAGCGGACACCGGCCGATGAGCCCCGTCAGCAGCGGAACCAGCCCCAGGAGCCCCCACCAGGTCTTCGGTCCGATGAAGACCAGCGCGAGCAAGCCCACGCCAAGGACGATCCGCAGCATGCGGTCCCAGGTCGCTTCATTCACATCCCACCATTGAGTCTGAGTTGCCATACGCACCTCCCCGTGTGTGTGCGCTCCCGTCCACTGCATGCCCCCTGCCACCGCAGGAAAGGATCGCCGGGGCCGGCCGCTTCGCGACCTAGCAGCCTCCGTCCGGCGGGAGGGGAGGAAGCCCGGCGTTCTCCAGCACGGTGAGGTTGCCGCCGCTGATCGCGGTCGTTCCACACAGCCGATTGTGAAGCAGCACGTTGTCGCTGCCGGTGACTGTGGTCGCTCCCTCCACCCGGCTGAAGGTCAGGGCGAAGCCGCTGCCGTCCACCAGCAGATCGCCGGTGATCCGCGCGCCCCGGATCCGGTTGCCGCTGCCGTTGACCTCCACGTTCCCGTCCAGGGTCACCCGGCCTCCGCTGGCGCCCTCCCCGAACAAGGTCACGTTGCTGCCGTTGAAGACGAGGTCTCCCTGATAGGTGCCGCCGCGGACCAGCACGATCCGGTTGCTGCCGTTGAGCGCCGCATTCACCGCGGTGATCGACATCCCGGCGTCCAGCTCCACCACCTCGGTGCCGTTGAAGTCGTAGCGGACATCCGCCATCGGCTGCAGGCTGGAGCCACTGCTGGCCACGGCCAGCTCGCGCAGCTCGCCCTCGACCAGCGTCAGGGGCAGGCTTCCTTGGCCAATCTCCAGCGCTGTGACCCCGCCATCCAGACCGCCGAACACCGCGATGCCGGAGGCGCCGGTGACGAAGTCCTCCGTGCCCAGGGTGACGCTCACCCCCGAGACCTGCGCGCCGGGAGCGGGGACGGTGGCGGAGTTCAGATCGTTGATCCGCGGATTGAGCACCACCACCAGCGCGGTCTCCCCCAGCTCCACATTCGTTGGATCCGGGACCTGCCCACACTGGCAGCCGGTCAGTCCCGCGAACGCGAGCAGCACCCCGACGATGAAGCTCTTCCCCATTTGCACAACCCGCCTTTGTCCGGCCCGTCTCCCCCCAGATTACCCCCATCCGGGCGCGCCCGACACCGCGAGTGGGGTCACGAATCCGGCACGGGGCTTCCCCCCATTCATGCTTCAATGGCGTCCCGAATGAGCCGCGTCCTCCTGCTGCTGTTCTTCGCCTCCGGCGCGTCGGGGTTGCTCTACGAGGTGGTGTGGACCCGCTCCCTGGCGCTGCACTTCGGGGCTACCGCGCCCAGCCTGGCGGCGGTGCTCTCCACCTTCATGGGCGGGCTGGCGCTGGGCAGCGCCCTGGCCGCGCGCTGGGCCCAGCGGTTGGCCCGGCCGCTGCGCGCCTACGGGCTGCTGGAGTTGGGGATCGCAGCGCTGGCCTGGGCCGTCCCAGGGGTGATCGCGCTCACCGAGCCGCTGTTGGCCTGGGCCTATCCCCGCTTCGGGCCTGGCTTGACCTTCGACGCGCTCCGCTTCGGGGTCGCGGTGCTGGCGCTGCTGCCGCCCACCCTGTTGATGGGCGCCACCCTCCCGGTGCTGGCCCGGGTGCTGGTGCACCGCCCGGGCGAGGAGGGGGCCCGGGCCGGCGCCGCCTACGCCATCAACACCCTGGGCGGGATGGCCGGAGCCTTCCTCTCTGGCTTCGTCCTGATCCGCCTGTTTGGGATGACCGCCACCATCGCCCTGGCCGCGGCCACCAACGCAGCGATCGGTGCGGTGGCGCTGCTGATCGCCCACCGCTGGAAGGCCAGCGCAGGTCCGGATGCGCCCTGGGTCCCAGCTCCTGTCCCGCCCGGGTCGCTGCGCTCCTCCTGGATCATCACCGTCTGCGGCTTCTCCGGCTTCGCCTCGCTGGCCTACGAGGTGCTCTGGACCCGCTACTTCGTCAACAGCTTCCACAGCACCGTGGCGGCCTTCTCCACCATCCTGATCGCGTACCTGGGCGGGCTGGGGCTGGGCGCCGCGCTGGCCTCCCGCGCCGCCCGGACGCAGCTGCTCTCCGCGCGCCACCTGGCGATCCTCCAGGGGGCGATCGCGCTGTCGGTGCTGCTGCTGCTGGGGAGCGTGGAGTCGGTCCCCCAGTGGTACGGGCTCTTGGTGGGGCGGTTCAGCTCCAACCAGGCGGCCCAGGCGGTGCTGGTGGTGGCGGTGATGCTGGTCCCCACCGTGCTGATGGGGATGGTGCTGCCACTGGGGATGGCTCTGCTCTCCGGCCGGTCGGCGGACGTGGCCCGGACCGTGGGCGCGGTCAACGCCGCCAGCGCCTTGGGGTCGGCGCTGGGGCCGCTGGTGGCGGCCTTCGTGTTGCTCCCGGCGCTGGGCGCCCATCGGTCGGTGGTGGTGATCGCCGCCGCCCAGGCGGTGCTGGCGGTGGTGATCTCCCTGCAGGGTTCCGCGCGGAGGCTGCCGCTGGGGCTGGCCATTGGCGCCGCCGGGGTGGCGGTCCTGTTGCTGGCGGTGCGCTCCCCCCAGTCGGGCCGGCTGCTGCCGCGCTACGCCTTCGATCCCGCCTTGGATCGCGTGGTGGAGTACCGCGAGTCTGCGCACGGCACGCTGGTGGTCACCGAGCATGGGGAGAACCGCGCCCGTGGGCTGTTCCTGGACGGCTTCCAGGCCACCGGGGATGGGCCCTTCACCGAGTACATGCGGATGATGGCCCACCTGCCGCTGCTGGCCCACCCGGCGCCCCAGAGCGCGCTGGTGATCTGCCTGGGCACCGGGATCACCCTGGGATCGGCGGCGCTGCACGGACCCCGGTTGCTGGACTGCGCCGAGCTGAACCCGGACGTGGTGGCCTGCGCGCCCCAGTTCGCCCAGCAGAACCACCAGGTGCTCTCCTTGCCGGGGATCCGGGTGCACGTGGACGACGGGCGCAACTACCTGCGCCGGACCTCCTCCCGCTACGACGTGATCACCCTGGAGCCGCTGCCCCCGTACTTCGCCGGGACGGTCAGCCTCTACACCCGGGAGTTCAACCAGCTGGCCAGGGATCGGCTGAACCCGGGCGGGGTGTTTGCCCAGTGGCTGCCGATGCACCTGGTCACCGACCCCGAGGCCCGGATGATCGTCCGCGCGATCACCGAGGTCTTCCCCCACGTGGTGGTGTGGCGGCTGCCGGAGGACATGTCGGCGATCATCCTCGCCTCCGACCGGGCGCTGGACTTCCAGCGGGTGGACCAGGCCCGCCCGGAGGTGCTGGCGGATCTGGCCCGCTTCGGCCTCGACTCGCGCCAGGCGCTGGACCGCCACCTGCTGCTGGATGAGGCCGCGGTGGCCCGCTACGTCCGCGACGCCGCGCCGCTCACTGACGATCACCCGGTGGTGGAGTACTCGGACATCGACGCCGCGGCCCGCCGCGCTGGCGGGATGAGTGTCCTCAAGCAGCGGAACATCGCCGGGCTGCTGGAGGCGCGCGGTCCCGTCCTCCGGAGCTTGGTAGAGTGATCCTTGTGATGCCGCGCCGCCGCTGGTTGCTGCTGGGTCTGCTCTGCGCCGCCACCGGCCTGGGCAAGGCGCCGGCGCCACTGTCCCCCTACGACGCCCTGTTCCAGCGCTATGGGGCGCGCTACGGCCTGGACTGGCGGCTGCTCGCGTCGGTGGCCTACGAGGAGAGCCGCTTTGATCCCCAGGCGCAAAGCTGGGCCGGCGCCCGCGGCCTCTTCCAGGTGATGCCCGCCACCGGCAAACAGCTGGGGTTCGACGACCTGGAGGATCCGGAGCAGGGGATCCACGCCGGGGTCCGCTATCTCCACCAGCTGCTCCGCCGGTTCCAACCCTCGCTCCCAAAGGCCGAGCGGCTCTCCTTCGCCCTGGCCGCCTACAACGCCGGCTACGGTCACGTGGAGGACGCCCGCCAGCTGGCCGCCCAGTTGGGGCTGGACCCGGACCGATGGGAGGGAAACGTGGAGCGGGCGCTGCTGCTTCTGGAGCAGCCCCGACACTACCGCCGCGCCCGCCATGGCTTCGTGCGGGGGTGGGAGCCTGCACGGTACGTCGCCCAGATCCAGCAGCACTACCACCGCTCACTGAGGCAACACCCCGCGCCATGACCTCCCAGCCAACACCGGATCCCCGTACCCTGTGCGTCATCTGCAGCGCCCCCAGGAGCGCCTCGCGCCCGGGCGCCACCTATGAAGGGCAGGGGGAGAACGCGATGATCGTCGCCTTCTTCGTGCACGATCTGTGTCGGCCGCTGCTGGACGCCCGGCGCGACTCCTAGCCCCGGGCTTCGTTCAGCGAGTCGAGCAGCAAGGAGAGCTGCTGCTTGGTCGCACCCTTGGGCAGGTAGTAGTGCGCGCCCTGCATCAGCGCGGCGGAGACCTCGTGCACCGGGCGGCCGGTCAGGAAGACGACGCGGGGACCATCGTTGGGGATCTGCTTGGCAACGTCTTCGCCGCTCATCCCCGGCATGCTCAGATCCAGCAGCACCACGCCGTAGGTCTCGTCATCCAGCTTGGAGAGCGCCTGCTGGCCGTCCTCGGCCTCACTTGGCTCGTAGCCCAACTCCTGGAGGCTATCGGCCAGGAAGCTGCGCCAGTCGGCGTCATCGTCAACCACCAGGACTTTCCGGGATCGCATCACGAGGTCAACGCAACAGGGCGCCTCGGACATTCTCGCGGGGTGGGTGAATCGCGACCGACTGCCCGGGCGCTCCCCGACCAGGCCTACGAGGCCTTGGCGAGCGAGACGACCGCGGCGCCAGTGACTGCCGAGGCGTCGGCTTCGGCCAGCGGATACAGCTTCTTCACGCAGTAGACGATCAGCGCGGTCTGGATCAGCACTGCGGTGGCCGCCATCACCGCCTGCAGCCTGGGGTCGGTGATCACCACCCCACTGATCGCGCCCCAGCCCAGCATCGCGAAGCCGGCCGCCTCCACGTGTGCCTTCTTCCGCACGTACTCGCGAACTCCGCTGCCCGGAGCCAGGGTGGGCAGCAGGGTGCGGTAGCGCACGAAGGCCAGCAGGAAGGACACGGCGAAGGTCCCCATATAGAGCGCCTGGTCGTGGATGAACATCATCGGGGCGATGGAGGTCCCCAAGAGCGCGAAGAAGAAATACACCGAGGGCAGGGTCTTCGCCGGGCCCAGGTGCTGCAGGAAGTACAGGCCCCCATACCACCAGTGCACCGCCATCAGCGCGTGGAACAGCCACAGGCTGCAGAGGATCATCCCCTCCGGGGTCATCAGGGTCAGTCGGGGAAGCTGCAGCAGCAGATAGAGCACCTGGCCCATCATCAGGATGGAGACCGCGGTGGCCTGGACCAGCGGGTGGGAGGGACCGACGAGGGGACTCACTGCTTACCTCCCGCCAGCGCGTAGCGTGGCTTCTTGTCTTCGTCCCCACGGACCGGCAGCGCGTGCACCGGCGCCAGCGGGGCGGGAAGGGTGGCAGGACCGCCCAGGGGGGCGGCCGCCAGGATCAGGGTGTTCTTGCCCAGGGTGAAGCGCTGTCCGCGCCACACCACGTCGCGGTGGAACCACACGGTGGTCACGATCCCCAGCATCACCGCATCCGCCACCACCAGCAGCCAGATATCCCGCAGCCGGTTGCCGAAGAGCACGAAGGGGATGAGGTCGATCAGCTGGTTGTGGATCGCCGCCGCCGCCAGCACCGCCGCCGCGGTGTGCAGGCCGCCCAGGTAGGCCGCCCCCGCCACCGAGGCGATGAAGAACGGGTTCCACACCAGCTCCCCGATGGGCAGGGTCCAGAACGCCATCTTGTGCAGCACCGCCCAGCGCATCTGCTGGGCCCACAGGAACTGCAGCGACATCTCCCCCAGGTGGACGTCCACCGCCTCGTTGACCAGCACCGCCTTGAGGCCGTGGGCGCGGACCTCGCGGCCCATCAGGCCGTCTTCGACCAGGTAGCGCTCGTAGTGGGCAAAGCCGCCCATCTTCTCCAGGGCGGTCCGGCGGAGGACGAAGCTCTTGCCCACCAGGTTGGCGATCCCCAGCAGCCGATAGGCGGCGGCGATGGAGGGCATCCCCAGGGTGCAGAAGATGGCCGCCTGTACCCGCGCGCCCAGGCTCTGGCCGGGCACGCCCCGGAACATCGCGTAGCTCAGCGCCACCCGGGGGTCGGCGAAGGGGGCGATCAGCCGCTTGAGCAGCCCGGGGGTGACCCGGATGTTGGAGTCGGCGACGTAGAAGAAGTCACCCTGGGCGTGGGGCTGCAGGTGGGTGAGGTTGACCACCTTGGGGTTGTGGGCGTGCTTGTCCCCGGTGAAGTGCAGCCGCACCTCCCGCTGGGGGAAGTCCCGGATGATCTGCTGGGCGATCTCCACCGCGGGATCCCATGGATCGGCGATCCCGATCAGCACCTCGTACGGCACTCCCTCCAGCCGCATGAAGCTGGCCAGGTTGTCGTACAGGCTGGGGTCGGCGCCCTTGCAGGGCTTGAAGATGGTCACCCGCGGCACCCCTTGCGGGAACAGCTCCCTCATCTGGGCGTCGGTGGGCGGCGGGCGGTAGCGGTAGTGGATGACTGTCACCACCGCCACGACCAGTCCGGTTCCGGCGGTCAGGGCCGCGAACGCGTAGAGCGCGATTTCGAGCAGGGACATGGGGACTCCGATCAAGCGGGGTGCTGGGTCCGCCTAGGCGACGTGGCGCTCCTGGGGGACGTAGGCGGGCTCGGCCACCGGGGCCGGCAGCGGCAGCGGCAGCAGCTCCGGGGTGGGTGGGATCAGCTGCGAGCCGGCCTGCACCACCAGCTTGTTGCCTCGCCAGGTCACGGTGCGGACGAACAGGCCATAGGCCCAGGCGGTGGTCCAGATCAGATCCTTGAGCAGCGCGTACACCGGGGTCATGGCCCCGAACAGCACCGGCCGGAACTGGCGGGTGTTCAGCGCGTCCAGCGACGACTTGGCCGCCCACACCGCCAGGAACAGCAGCGCGTTCTGGGGGGTGGGGTTGAGCAGCGCCCCCAGCAGTACCCAGGGGGTGACGCTCATCAGCCCCTCGCCCACGTAGGTGTACCAGGCGATCGCGGTGCGGTGGATCACGCACCAGCGCTTCTGCCGGTTGAGGAAGTCCCTGAGGGTCCGGTTCTGCGAGATCTGCACCACCGGCAGCTTGCAGTGGGCGATCTTCATCCCCAGCTGGTCGTGGATCCCGCGGCCCAGCACGTAGTCTTCGGCCAGGTGGTTGCGCGCGGCGTAGAAGCCGCCCAGCGCCAGCAGCGCGCTCTTGCGCAGCGCCATCGACTTGCCGACCACGATGTCGTGGGGGATGGGCGCCAGCTTGGCGGCGATCATCCCCGAGGCGATGGTGGACCCAAGGTGGAAGTTGTCCAGCAGCGAGCCCAGCTTCTGCTCACCCACCCCGACGATCGGGTTGGTGACGCAGGCCACCTGCGGGTCCTCGAACTCGGCGGCGATCTCCTCCAGGTACCCGGGGAAGGGACGGCAGTTGGAGTCGCTGATCAGCAGCAAATCGAAGCGGGCCTGGTCCTGCAGGGTGCACAGCTGGTTCACCTTGGGGTTCAGCCCCGGCTCACCCCGCTGCAGGTACAGGCGTACCCGGTCCGGCCAGCGCTGGGTGGCAGCCACCGCCAGCGGGTAGGCGGGGTCCTTCTCGTTCTTCACGCCCAGCAGCAGCTCGTAGTTCGGGTAGGGGAGGGTGGCGAACAGCTCCAGGTTCTTCTCCAGCCCATCGTCCACGCCGCACAGGGGCTTGAGGATCGAGATCCCCGGCTGGCTGGACTGGAGCTTGGGGCCCTGGCGCACGTACCACCAGGTCAAGAAGGCCTGGAACGCCGAGGCGGCCAGTCCGAAGAGTCCCACCGCCAGCAACACGAAGCTCACTGCGACCAAGATGGACATCGGGGCTCCCAAGGTTTCGCGCCGTTCCGAACATCGTGGTGGTCCGCATTCCTCCCGAAGGACCCGGAAGGTACCACGCACGCCTGCTCGCTACCGCCGGCTACAGCCTCGTTCGCGGGGACGGAGTGCAACTGCCGTGCGCTGCGTCAAAGCCACCCATGGCCCGTAAAATCAATTGGTTGGTAGGCTTTGGGCCTCTGGCGCGGTGCGTTGAGTGCTTCGCACTGCGCAGGGGGCGTGGCAGCAGCCGGTGCACTGGGCGGAAACCTACTGCCCTGCTCAACTCAGCCGCGGATGCCCTTGGGGGCAATCTTCACCGGCGGGGCGGCGGCGCGGATCACTGTCGCCAGCTCGTTCCCGTAGAACTGCGCCAGCGCCAGGGCCACGGAGCGGACCTCCTCCGCGGGCAGGGTGGCCCACTTCTGGGCCAGCGCGTCCACCGCTGGGCCCACCGGCGCCCGGGGCAAGCGCAACAGCGCCTGGCGGGCCTCTCCGGGCAGGGCCACCAGGGCGTCTAGCGCCGGCCGGAGGCGCTCGCGGGATGCGGGCTCGATGGCGTTGACGAACGCCATCCGCTCCGCCTCCGACCAGCCGGTGCGGATCGCCGCCCGGTCGCAGACATCCCGGGAGAGACCCACCACCAGCGGGGTCAGCAGTTGCAGGGTCTCCATCGGCACGGCCGGGAAGGCCTGGCGGAACTCCGCCAGCGGAGCGGGGGCGAAGGTGCGGGGCAGCTCGCCCAGCTTCTCCAGCTTGAACTTCCCCAGCTTGCCGCGGAACTTGTCGATCACCGCCCGGGCCCTGGCCTCCTCTTTGCGTCGCTGAGCGTCGTGCTTGATCGCCAGCACCTCGTCCTCGGAGATCTTCTGGCTGCCGCCGGTGAGGCTGCGCTTGGGCCCCGACGCGGGAGCCGCGGCGGGGGTGAAGGTCCCGCCCATCCGCTGGGGGCGTTTTGGCGCCGCCCGGGATCCGGAAGTGCGCAGCTGCTCGGGCGAAGGCTGGGAGTGGGCGCCCGAGGAGCGCAGCTGCTCAGGGGTGGGTTGGGAGTGTGCCCCGGAGTGCTCTCCGGACATCCGCAGCCGGCCCTCCATCCCCGAGAGGGCATCCCCGGTCTGCGCGGGGAGCTGCTTGGGCATCAGCACCCCCACCAGGAAGTCGCGGGTGGCGGGGTGGGAGATCTGTCCCGCCGCGCGCCCCAGGCCCACCCGGGCCTGACCGATCACCGCGCCCAACGCGCGGAACACCCCCTGGAACCAGGCGGATGCCTTGGCGCCCAGGGCGGCCACATCCAGCGCGGGCTTCGGGGTTCTCTGGGGTTCGGGCATCGGGAGACGGAGTCTAGCCGTTCGGCTTGAGCTCGCGGCTACGGGGGTGACGGATGTCGGTCCCCTTGACCATGTACACCACCATCTCCGCCACGTTGGTGGCGTGATCCCCGATCCGCTCCAGGTGCTTGGCCACGAACATCAAGGCGGTGGCGCGGCGGATGTTCCGGGAATCCTCCATCATGAAGGTCAGCAGCTCGTTGAAGATCTTCAAGAACAGCGCATCGACGTGGCTGTCCCCCTCCAGGATCTCCTCGGCCTTGGTGGGATCGGCGGAGACGAAGGCGTCCAGCGACCGCTTCACCTGCTGCTGGGCCAGCTCCGCCAGCTTGGGGAGATCGATGTAGGGGGCCAGCGGCGCCACCTGGTTCAGGTCGATCGCCCGCTCGGCGATGTTCACCGCCAGATCGCCGATCCGCTCCAGATCGGTGACGATCTTCAAGGCGGTGGTGATCAGCCGCAGATCGCTGGCCGCCGGCTGGCGCAGGGCCAGGATCTTCCGGCACAGCTCGTCGATCTCCACCTCCAGCCGGTTCACCTCCGCGTCGCCCTCCACCACCTGCTCACCCAGGCGGGAGTCGCGCTCGGTCAACGCGCGCATGGACATCATGATCAGCCCTTCGACCTTGGCGCCCATGGCGAGCAGCTTTTCGCGCAGGGTGCGCAGGTCGTGTTCGAAGGCCTTGTCGGTGTGGGTGGCGGGCATGTGTGGATCGTTCCTTAGCCGAACTTGCCGGTGACGTAGTCCTCGGTCCGGCGCTCCCTGGGATTGGTGAAGATCTGCTCGGTGCGTCCGAACTCCACCAACTCTCCCATGTAGAAGAAGGCGGTGTTGTCGGAGACGCGGGCCGCCTGCTGCATGTTGTGGGTGACGATGGCGATGGTGTAGCGCGCCTTGAGCTGGTGGATCAGCTCCTCGATCTTGGCGGTGGCGATTGGATCCAGCGCCGAGGCCGGCTCGTCCATCAGCAGCACCTCCGGTTCAATCGCCAGCGCCCGGGCGATGCACAGCCGCTGCTGCTGACCACCCGAGAGCGCCAGCGCCGAGTCCTCCAGGCGATCCTTGACCTCGTCCCACAGCGCCGACCCCTGCAGCGACCGCTCCACCCGGGCGCTGATCTCGCCCTTGTCCTTCATCCCCCCCACCCGCAGCCCGAAGGCCACGTTCTCGAAGATCGACTTCGGGAAGGGGTTGGACTTCTGGAACACCATCCCCACCCGGCGGCGTAGATCCACCACGTCCACCCGGCGGTCGTAGATGCTGTGTCCATCCAGCAGCACATCGCCGGAGCGGCCCACTCCCGGGATCAGCTCGTTCATCCGGTTCAGCGAGCGCAGGAAGGTGGACTTCCCGCAGCCGGAGGGACCGATCATCGCGGTCACCTGGTGCTGGGGGATGTCCAGGGTGATCTGCCGGATGGCCTCCTTGTGGCCATAGCGGATGGTCAGCCCCTGGGCGTGCATCTTGGGAGGGGAGGCTGGGAGGGCAGGACTCATCGGGGACTCAGTGTCCGCTCGCGGCGCGGCGGCGGGTGCGGGTGCGGATCACCACCGCCACCAGGTTGAGGGCAAAGGTCAGCACCAGCAACACCAGCACCGTGGCGTAGAGCAGGGGCCGGGTGGCCTCCACGTCCGGTGACTGGGTGGCCAACACATAGGTGTGGTAGCCCATGTGCATGAACTGCGAGGCCAGCGAGTCCGGCAGATCCGGCAGGAAGTAGGCGGCCCCGGTGAACAGGATCGGCGCCACCTCACCGGCCCCCCGGGAGATGGCCAGCACCGCCCCGGTGAGGATCCCAGGGACCGCGCCGGGCAGCACCACCCGGGCCAGCGTCTGGGACTTGGTGGCCCCCAGCGCCAGGCTGGCGGTGCGGTGGTCGGCGGGCACCGCGCGCAGCGCCTCCTCGGTGGCCACGATCACCACCGGGAGGGTGAGCACCGCCAGGGTCAGCGACGCCCACAGCAGCCCCGGCTGGGCCCAGTACAGCTCTTCGTTGCCCGCCAGGCGGTCCAGGGTCCCGCCCAAAAAGTGGATGAAGAAGCCCAGCCCGAAGAGGCCGAACACGATCGAAGGCACCCCGGCCAGGTTGTTGATCGCCACCCGCACCCAGCCCGCCAGCCGGGACCCGGGGGCGGCGTATTCGTGCAGGTAGATGGCGGTGATCACCCCCACCGGCATCACCGCCACCGTCATCAGCAGGGTCATCACCACCGTGCCGTAGATGGCGGGGAAGATGCCGCCCCCCATCATCCCGTCCGAGGGGGCCTGGGTGAGGAACTCCCAGCTGAGGTGTCCGGCCCCACCCAGCACCACGTCCGCCAGGATCACCACCAGCATGGTGACGATCAGCCCCGCCGCCAGGCCGGTCAGCCCGGTGAAGGCCGCGCCCAGCGCCCGTCGCTGCGCGTGCCTCACTTCGGGCTCCCGGCGCCGGACAGCTTCTTGATCAGCCGCTGGGTGTACATGGCGGCGAACATGTTGAGCAGGAAGGTGATGACGAACAGCTCCACGCCAATGAAGAACAGCAGCGAGTAGTGGGGGCTGCCCACCACCACCTCCCCCATCTCCGCGGCGATGGTGGCGGACAACGAGCGGACCGAATCCCCCAGGCTCAGCGAGGTGATCGCCGCGTTGCCCGAGGCCATCAGCACCACCATCGTCTCCCCGATCGCCCGGCCGAACCCCAGCACGCAGGCGGCCAGGATCCCCGGGGTGGCGGCGGGCAGCACCACCTTCCAGGCGGTCTCCCAGCGGGTGGCGCCCAGGGCCAAGGACGCCTCGCGGAAGCTGCGGGGGACGGCGGTCAGCGCGTCCTCCGCCACGGTGAACACCACCGGGACGATCGCCAGCGCCAGCGCCAGCCCGGCCACCACCGCGTTGAGGCGGAAGGCAAAGCCAAACACGTCCTGGACCACGGTGGCCATCACCATCAGGGCGAAGAACCCCAGCACCACCGAGGGGATCCCGGCCAGCAGTTCGATCACCGGCTTGAGCCACTCCCGCATCCTTCGCGGCGCGAACTCGGAGGCGAAGATGGCGGCGGCGATCCCCACCGGGACCGCCACCAGCATCGAGACCAAGGTGACCTTCAGCGTCCCCACCAGCAGGGGGATCATGCTGACCTTGGGCACGTTGGAGACCGGCTGCCACATGAAGGTGGCCGGACGTCCCTCGCGGATCACCTGGGGGAGGAACATCTTGGCGAAGGAGGCCTCGTGGCGGGCCTCCGCATCCAGGATCAGCGGCAGCGCCTCCTTGCCGATGAAGACGATGATCAGCACCACCGCCGCCACCCCAGAGAGGCCGATCAGCGTGACCGCAATCTCGATCGCCTTCTCCCGCAGCTGCCTGCGGCGCCGGGGATCGGACAGGCCTCCTGCCTCCACCGGAGGAGGCGCGGGGGAGGGGGCTTGCGGATGCGGGAGGGCGGCGTTCTTCAACGGTGTCTCGCTACTTCACCGGGAAGTAGCCGACGGCCTGGACCAGCTTTTGGCCCTCGGCGGACAGCGCGTAGTCGATCAGCGCCTTGGCATCACCCTGGGGCTCACCCCGGGTGTAGAAGAACAGGGGGCGCGCCAGCGGGTACTTCCCGGACTGGACGTTCTCCAGGGTGGCCGCGACCTCCTCCGCGCCGACCTTCACCTTCAGCTCCTTGATCCCCTTGGCGTAGGCCGCGCCGCCAAAGCCGATCCCGTGGGTCTCCTTGCCCACCGCGTTGACCACCGCGGCGGTGCCGGGCAGGGTCTGCGCCTCGGGGGCGAAGTCCATGTTCCCCAGCACCTCCTCCTTGACGAAGACGTAGGTGCCCGAGGAGTTCTCCCGCGAGTAGACGACGATCCTCGCGTCCGGACCGCCGACCTGCTTCCAGTTGGTCAGGTCCCCCACGTAGATGTCCCGCAGCTGCTCCACGGCCAGCGAGGTCACCGGGTTGGCCTCGTTCACGTAGAAGGTGACGCCGTCCCTGGCCACCACAGTCTCCGCCACCTTGCCGCCGGGGACCTTCTGCTTCTCCGCGTCCTTCATGCTGCGGGAGGACATGGCGATCTCGGTGGTCCCGTTGATCAGCGCGGCGATGCCGGTGCCCGACCCGCCGCCGGTGACCTGCACCTTCTTGCTGGCATCCGCCTTCATGAACTCCTCGGCCCAGCGCTGGCCGAGGATCACCATCGTGTCCGAACCCTTGACGGTGACCGCCCGCCCGGGCGCGGCCGCCGGGGTCCCCCCGGGCTTGGGCGCGGCCTCCTCCTTCTTGCAGGCGGTGAGGGAGAGGACTGCCAGGGAGGCGATCAGCAATGAACGGGTCATGGTTGGCTCCGGTGTGGCCCCGGGCATGTAAGCCACGAGGCGCGGAAGACGTGTGACGTTTCAGTGACGGCGGGGGGAAGTCCTAGAACTTGGCCTGCAACTGGAAGGTCAAGACGTTGTCCGCCGGGTCGGTGGCCCCGGGGACGAGGTTGGTCATCGGAAGCTCGTAGGCGCCGGTGAGCTTGAGGTGCTTGTTGAAGTGGTGGGCCACGGCCACGCCCAGGGTGCCGATCCCGTTGGTGACAGCCGGCTTCCCGGCGGTCGCGCTGTCCGGGGTGCCCGCGGCGCCGTCGAAGTAGTCGTAGCGGACCGCCAGCTGCGTGTTCAGCGGCAGGTGTTGGGAGAGCACCGCGTACCAGCCCAGGGCGGGGACCCCGAACTGCTCCTCGCCGCCGCGAAAGTAGGTCCGCCCGGCGATGAACTCCCCGCGCAGCTGGGTCTTCCCCAGCGGCAGGGCCTCCAGGGTCAGCTGCAGGTCCAGCCCCAGCCGGTTGCGCGGGGCGTAGCCGCCCTCACTCCCGGTGAAGGGTTGGAGGGACTCCCCCCACCAGCCGGAGACGCCGCCGGAGATCCACTTGAGGTCCACCCCCAGCCGGCCCACCACGTCCTTGGAGGAGTCGTTGTCCCGCTCCGCGTCGATCCCGTTGCCGTTGAACACCCCGGTCACCAGCTGGAACGGCCCGTGGCGGACCATGAACTTCGCGCCCCGATCCCGGTCGTTGGGGGCAAAGGCCCGCACCACCCGGCTGCGCTCGGGGAGCTCCCGCTCGGCAGAGGAGACGAAGACCTCATAACCGAAGGGCCACTTCATCTGGCCCACCGTGAACTCCAGGTCCTTGCCGGTCCAGGGTTCGATCAGGGTGGCCTCCGCGTCCCGCAGCTCCACGCCCGAGGGGGAAGCGTCGATCTGCAGCATGTAGCGGGACCAGTCGTTCTTGAAGATGGCCTTGAGGCGGCTGCGCCGGACGGTGAAGCCGTTGGTGGGCTTCTCCTGGATGTGGACGTAGCGCGCCTGCACGTAGCCGGAGAACTTGAGGTTCTCCAGCTGCTCCAGCAGCGCCTGGGTCAGCACCGGCGCCGGCTGTGTCTCGGTGGCCTGGGCGGCCGAGGAGAGGGGGAGAAGCATCGTGACCGCGACCGCCATCCAACGCATCGGTGACCTCGTGCTCCGGCGTGACCCGGATGTTGCCTGGGCGGGGACGGATAGACCTCCCAGATGGCCGCGGTGCGAGCGTTGGGTGACAACTGTGTAACGGGGCGTCGGCCTAGGAGTCAGGTCCCTTCATCCGGTAGCCGACGCCCCGCACCGTCTCCAGCCAGGCGCGTCCGGTCCCCAGCTTGTCGCGCAGCCGCAGCACGTGGGTGTCCAGGGTCCGGGTGGGCACGTCCCCCGGGATCCGCCACACCTCCTGGAGCAGGGTCTCCCTGGACTGGACCTTGCCGGCGCGGGTCACCAGCAGGTGCAGCAGTCGGAACTCCAGCGCGGTCAGCTCCACCTCCACCCCGTCCACGAAGCAGCGGTGGGAGGCGACCTCCAGCCGGATCCCGCCCAGCTCCACCGCCGCCTCCACCGGGGCCGCTCCCCTCCGGCGCAGCGCGGCTTCGATCCGCAGCAGCAGCTCGGTGACGCTGAACGGCTTGGTGACGTAGTCGTCGGCGCCGGCCCGGAAGCCCGCCACCCGGTCCTCCTCGTCCTTGCGGGCGGAGAGCATCAGGATCATCGCGCCGGCGGTGGCCGGATCGGCGCGCAGCTGCCGGCACACCTCGGTGCCTGGCAGATCCGGCAGCATCACGTCCAGCAGCACCAGCAGGGGAGGATGGGTCCGGGCTATGGTGATGGCCTCCTCCCCGGAGTACGCCAGCAGCGGGGAGTAGCCGGAACGCTCCAGGTGGAAGCGCAGCAGGTCTACGAGATCGCGCTCGTCGTCCACGATCAGCACGCGTTGCATCCGGTCTTGTTAACGGACCGTCTGGGCGCTGCCGCGGCGGCGGGGCAACATTGCGGTGTCTTCAGCCCTCGCGGGCCAGCTTGGCCCCGTCGATCTCGGTGGCCTCGTCCTCCGAATCCTCGGGTCCGGGATCGAAGTCGTGCTCCTCCAGCGACTCCAGTCCGCCCTCGGTGAAGGGCGGGGTCTGCTCCAGCGCCGCCAGCTCCCCGGAGCTGGGCACCACCGGGTCCGCGCCCAGCAAGGCCGCGGCCGCGTTGACGTTGGCGGCCGCGGTGGTCAGGGCTTCCACCATCGCCGGGGTGGGCGGGCCCCGGTAGCCGTGGGGCGGACGCAGCACCGGCTGGCTTCCAAAAGACGGACCGGCGGGCCGAATCGGAGGCAGCCCGGAGTGACGGCGGGCCGCCTCCTGCATCGCGGCGTGGTTGCGGTAACGCGCCTCCACCATCTTGTGGATCAGCAGCGGGGCGCCCGGCATCCGCTTGAGGGAGATGGCCTGGGTGGCCTTGCGCACCTGGTAGCGCACCCGGCGGATCTGCACCCGCCAACCCTTGGGGGTATAGGTGAACAGGCCCCACGCCGGGCGGTGATCCCCGTCGCGGGGGATGCCGGCGGAGGCCACGTCGGCGATCAGGATCTTCCCCACCCGGCGCCGGTAGGGGAAGTGCAGGTGCCCAAAGGCCACCGCGGTGGCGTCCACGTGCGCCAGGTACTTCTTGAGGATGGACTCGTCCAGCGTCGGCTCCAACGAGTCCTCCAGGTTCTTGGGGTTGGCGTGGCAGACGTACAGGTCCTGGCCCCGCCGCGGCGAGTAGCGCGCCGAGAAGGCCAGCTGGCCCAGCCGCCGCACCCACTCCTCGCCGATCTGGTCCCGGGTCCAGTTCAGCAGGTCGGTCTTCCAGTGATTCCGATCCCGGTACGCGCCGCCCAGGTACTGACCCGACAGGTAGCAGTCGGTGTTCCCCATGATCAGCGCATCGCACTTGTCGTCCAGCAGCTGCAGGGTCTCCTTGGGGTGCGCGCCCCGCAAGGCAAGATCACCCGCCGCCACGATGAAGTCGGGCTTGGCGCGCTCGATGTCCTCGAGCACGGCCTCACAGGCAGGGAGATTTCCGTGGATGTCCGCGAGGACTGCGACGCGCATGGGAGCGCTGCAATCCTACCCCGTCGGCACCGTTTGGCGATGAAGAGGAAGCAGGACGGTGAAGGTACTTCCCACGCCTGGTTGGCTCTCAACCTGCATCTCGCCGCCCATTCCGCCCACCAGGTGCTTGACGATGGCCAGTCCCAGCCCGGTCCCGCCCATGTCCCGGCTGCGTCCCTGATCCACCCGGTAGAACCGCTCGAACACCCGCCCCAGGTGGCGCCCCTCGATGCCCACCCCGGTGTCGCAGACGACCACCGCGCAGCGCCCGGCGCGCTCCTCGGCCAGCACCTCCACCCGTCCGCCCGGGGCGGTGTACTTGACCGCGTTGTCCAACAGGTTCTGCACCACCATCTCCAGCCCCCGGTCGTCGGCGGTGGCGACCAGGTCTTCGGGGACCTGCAGCGCCAAAGACACCCCTTTGGCCTCCGCCTTGGGTTGGATGGTCTCCGAGGCCCGGCGCACAGTCTCCGCCAGCGGGACCGGCTCGCGGACCAGGTGCGTCTCCTTGCCCTCCAGGCGAGAGAGCTCCAGCAGATCCTCCACCATCTCCGCCAGACGGATGGACTGCCGGTGGATGATCTCCACCATCCGGCTGGCCTGGACCGGGTCCTGCAGCGCGCCCGCCTGCAGTGTCTCGGCGTAGCCGCGCACCGCGGTGATCGGGGTGCGCAGCTCGTGGGAGACGTTGGCCACGAAGTCCTTGCGGACCTTCTCCAGCCGACGCAGCTCGGTGACGTCGTGGAAGATGGCGGACGATCCCTCCAGCCCCCCGCCCAGCGGAGAGACCGTGATCCCCAACAGCCCCTCCTCCAGCGTGATCTCCAGCCGGGAGGTGGCGCCCTGCGCGCAGGCCCGCTGGACCGCGTCGGCCAGCTCCGCGCTGCGGACGATGGCCAGCGGCCGCTCGCCGTCGATGGCCTGTCCAGGCGGGAGCATCCGGGCCAGCGCCGCGTTGTGGCGGATCACGTTGCCCACCCGGTCGGTCACCCACAGCCCCTCCTCCATCCCGTCCAGCACCGCGGCCAGTGCACGCGCCTCGTCGCTCAGGGCCCGGCTGCCCTCCCGATCCCGCTGCCGGGTCCGCAGCAGCGCCACCGCCAGCTCCTGCAGCGCCGGGTTCTCGGTTTCCGCGGCCCGGGCCTCGCCTCCTCCCGCGGCCTGGGCGCGGCCGGCCAGCAGGCGCGCGTCCCGGGCCAGGCTGCGGTCGATCAACAGCTGGGTGGTCCCGCTGATCAGCAAGACCCCCAGGGCGATCAGCACGGCGATCCAGAAGGAGGCGCCGCCCAGCAGGGACATCGCCCAGGCGGTCAGCGCCGGGCCCAGCAGGAGGGCCGCGAAGAGCCGGCGTCGCATCCTGGGTCACCCTCCCGAGAGCTTGTAGCCGACGCCGCGGATGGTCTCGATCACATCCCCCTGGGGGCCCAGCTTCTCCCGCAGCCGCTTGATGTGGGTGTCCACGGTCCGGGTGGTGATCTCCGCCTGGATCCCCCACACATCGGAGAGCAGCACTTCCCGGCTCTGCACCCGGCCCGGGCGTTCCAGCAGCGTCTTGAGCAGCCGGAACTCCAGGGCGGTGAGCAGGATCTCCTGGCCCCCCACCGTGACCTCATGGCGCGAGGGCTCCAGCCGCACCGGACCGTGGGTGAGGACCTTCTCCCCGGGGGCGCCGGTCACCCCGCGCCGCTGCACCGCCCGCACCCGCAAGACCAGCTCCCGGACCGAGAACGGCTTGACCACGTAGTCGTCCGCGCCCAGCTCCAGCCCCAGCACCCGGTCCGACTCCTGGCCCTTGGCGGTGACGATCAACACCGAGGTCCGGCGGTGCTCGGGATCCGACTTGAGCATCCGCAAGACCTCGGTGCCGGACACGTCGGGGAGCATCAGATCCAACAGCACCACGTCCGGCTTGAACACCCGCGCCCGGGAGATGGCGGAGGAGCCGGTGCCCACCGTCTCCACCTCGAAGCCGTCCGCCTTGAGGTTGTAGGCGAGCAGCTCGGCCAGATCTTGTTCGTCCTCGACCACCAACACACGGACGGCGGGTACCGCGGAACTCACGGGTCAATCCTCGGATCGCAGGCGATGTACGGCGAGTAGATAACCAGCGGGTTCGCCGGCAGCCGCGTTCCGCTCTGCCGGACCCCCTCCGGCAGCGGGGTGCAGGAAGTCCCCACCAGGCGAGGGACCGCGTCGGTGGAGATCGCCTCCACCACCACCCGGTAGTCGGTGCCCACCTCTGCGCGGAAGACCAGCTCCTGTCCGATCGGGGCCTCGGCGCCCAGCGGGATGCGGATCGCGCGCCGCTCCACCCCGTCCGCGTCATACAGCCGCACGTAGTGCTCCCGGGGCACGGAGGGGTTGGGGCCCAGGCACTGGTCCACCAGCGCCTCGCACGGATGCGCGGCGATCCCCTTGAGCAGGGCCACCTGCAGCAAGGCGGTGTCCTCGGCGGCGGCCGGCGCCAGGGCCAGCGAGAAGTCCAGGCCACCCCCGGCGGGGTCCTCTCCGCAGGCTCCCAGCAGCAGGACCGCCAGCAGGCCAGCGCACCGGTTCATGGTCCCCCCGGGACGGTGATGGTCACGGTGACCTGGCCGGTCTGGCGGGAGGTGGCGACCAGCACCGTGCCCACCACCGCGCCGGTGGCCACCGCGCCCCCCACCGCCCACACCCAGGGGTTGGCGTACCAGGCGGGCTGCGACGACTTTCCGGCCGCCGCGGCCCGGGACCCCAGCACCCGGAAGGTCAGCGGGGAGTAGGCGTCTCCGCTTCCGGCCAGCCGGCGCTGGGCGGCGTCCACCACTTCCACGTAGTACTCGATCTCGTAGGCGCGCTCCTCGGACGGGACAACATAGGCGGGGAGGGTGGAGGAGAAGTGCTCCGGCTGGTCGCGGACCCGGGAGAAGTCCACCGAGGAGTAGGACTGGCCGCCCATCCGCCGGTGGAACAGCTTGCCGCGGGCGCCCAGCGGCAGCGCGTCAATCCGGGCCTGGGCGATCACCGCCGCGTCTCCGCGGGTGTCCGGCAGCGGTTCGAACCGCAGGGTGACCGGCAGCACCCTCCGCTTGCGGATGTCCTGCCGGATCCGCGCGTACAGCTGCTGGATCTTGGGCGGGGAGGAGGCGGGGAGGGTGAAGTCCGGCTGGGCCTGGAGCAGCTTTTCGTAGGCGGCGCGCGCCCCCTCCTCGTCGCCCAGATAGAGGCGGGAGAGGCCCAGCAGCCGGTACACCTCCACCAGCAGGGCGTCGGTCAGCTCCGGCTCATCCAAGATGGCCTGCAGCTGGGTGACCGCGGCCTCGAACTCGCCCGCATCCACCAGCCGCTGGGCGCGCTGCAGTTGGGCGCCGCCCGGACCGGCGGCCGTCAGCAGGAGGCCGGGCCAGGGTCCGGGGAGCGCGTGGGCCACGGCCCCAAAGAGCAAGGCGGCGGAGACGACCAGGGGGGCCAGACGCATTTCTTCCCCAGGGTAGCACGCCGGATCCCCCCTGCGGACCTTCCTCACCGGGAGGGGGCCGAAGCGACCGCCGGACGGATCTTTGGCAGCGCCCAGCGGAGGGGACGGGTGATCCGGACCGGGGGGTGGTGGTCCTGGGTGGACAGCCAGACCGGCGCGGAGGTGAGCCTCCCCCCGGCGTGGGTGAAGATCCGCACCCGCTGGAGCTCGGCGCTGGAGCCGGCGTTGTAGATGGCCAGGGTCTCGCCTTCCACCCCGGTCAGCTGCAGCGACCGGGGGACGTGCCGGTGTCCGTGGAGCACCAGGTCGCAGCGCCCGCGGATCAGCTGCAGCAGCTGGGTCCCCAGCGCCAGCTCGCCGGCGTGGGGCAGGCGCAGCGCGGAGGCCAGATGCTCCCAGACCGACTCTTCGGGCAGCGGCAGCAGGTGGTGGTGCAAGGCCAGGACCTTCAGCGACTGATCTGGGGCGGAGGCGAAGGCCAGGTACACCTGTTCCAGCACCCGGGCGCAGAGCTGACCGTGCGCGGCCAGGGCGGACCGGTTGTGGGGGGCGGTGGAGTCCACCAGCACCAGGAACAGGCCCGGCGACTCCTGGATCGCCACCCGCTCGCCGTGCATCAGCTGCGCGCCGGCGTCCTCTCCCACCCGGTCGTGGTTCCCGGGCACCAGCGAGACCCGGCCGGTCTCCAGCAGCGGGGCGAACAGCCGCTGGAAGGACTTGAGCTGCTGGTGCTTGCCAGACTGGGTGAGGTCCCCGGTGACCACCACCTGATCCACCCGGGACTGCAGCAGGGTGCGGCACAGCTGCGCCACCGCCGCGTCCTGTTGGGGGGACTTTCCGACATGGAGATCCGAAACATGGGCCAGGGTCCGGGTTCGCATGCCGCAGGGATATGGGAGGGCGGCAACGGCTGCGGGGACGCTGGGTGAAGCACTGGCAAGGTGTCGGTGACAACTTGGTGGCGCGGGTGGCTAGCCTGCCCCCCAGCCCTCCTGGACCAGCAGCGCCTCCACCCGGCGCTTCACCTCGTCGCGGATCTTCCGGACCTGCTCCACGCTCTTTCCCTTGGGATCCTCCAGCGGCCAGTCGCCCCTTCGCAGTCCGGGCACGTAGGGACACTGGTCGCCGCAGCCCATGGTGATCAACAGCTGCGCGTGAGCGGCCAGCGCGTCGGTCAGCAGCCGGGGCCGGGCGCCGGAGAGATCGATCCCCAGCTCTCCCATCGCCGCCTGGACCTCTGGGTGGACCCGGGGCCCCGGCTGGGTGCCGGCGGAGATCGCCCGGGCCAAGGTGGGGTCTGACAGGGCGTTGAAGAAGGCGGCGGCCATCTGCGAGCGGCCGGCGTTGTGGACGCAGGCGAAGATCACGGTGTCCATCAGGGTTCTCCCTCCAGCTTGAGGCGGGCGGGGACCACCGGGGCGCCGGCCCCAGGGAACCGCCGCCGCTTGAGCCACAGCGACAGGTAGACCAGCGCCACCAGGGCGGGGACCTCGATCAACGGGCCCACCACGCCGGCCAGGGCCTCGCCCGAGCTGACGCCGAACACGCCAATCGCCACCGCGATCGCCAGCTCGAAATTGTTGCCCGCGGCGGTGAACGACAGGCTGGCCGTCTCCTCGTAGGAGAAGCCCAACGCCCGGTGAACAGCCAGCCCAGCACCGAATAGAAGAGGATCTGGAACACCGAGTTGAGCGCCACCAGCACCGCCGCCAGCTCGTTGCTGCCGCAGGCCAGCGAGTTCCAGATCAGCACCATGGCGATGCAGCGGGCCAGGCCGATCAGGATCAGACCGGTGCGGTAGTGGGGCAGGTCCGGCAGCAGCCACCAGGCCAGGGCGAACATCAGCACTGGGCCCACGATCCAGTTGAGCAGCAGCGAGGTGCCAAAGAGCTTGCCGCGGTTGCGCAGCTGGCCCAGCTGGCCGTAGCGGACCTTGGCCAGCACCGGGTACATCATCCACAGCAGGCCCAGGGCGATCGGCAAGGAGACCGACCCCACCTTCACCGTGTCCAGCGCCGCCCCCAGGCCTGGGAACAGCCGGCCCAGGAGGATCCCGGCGGCCATGGCCACGAAGATCCACAACGGGAGGAGCCGGTCCAACCAGGAGAGCCCGGCCACCGCGCCGGGGTGTTGAGGGGAAGTCATGAGCAGGCTCCGGGACCACGGGTCTTGATCAGACGCTCCACGTCCCTGGCCAGCACCTCCCGCTTGCCGAAGGCGGCGGTCAGCGCGCGGAGCTGGGCACGCGCCAGCTCGTCCAGCTGCGGCGCCAGGCGGTAGAAGACCCAGGCGCCCTCCTTGCGGGTCTCCACCACCCCCGCGGCGCGCAGCACCCCCAGCTGGCGCGAGGTGTTGGACTGGGCCAGCCCCAGCGCGCTCTCCAGATGGCAGACGCACAGCTCGCCGTGGGCCAGCAGCGCCACCATCCGCAGGCGGGTGGGATCTCCCAGCGCCTTGAGCAGGCGGGTCAGCGGACCGACTTCCAGCGAGGCGATGGCCGAGGACATGATGAAATGCAGATATGTGAATCTCCTGGGCCGCGCAAGCCGGTGTGCCGGCCTGTCACCTGGAAGTTGCCGAGGCAGCGGCAGGCGAGCAGGCGGGGCGGCGCAGTGAAGGGGCCCCAAGGGCCGGTGCCCGGGGCGGACGGCGGACCACCGCCGCCGTCACCTCCGGGTGACCTGGCGACACGGAACGATCACCGAACCGTCGGCGACCTTTCGCGCGGCGGATCCGGCGCTGGCGGTACCTATGCGCCCGCTTCCGAACCCCCGTGAGGTCGCCGTGCGCATCCTGCTCTCCGCTCTTGTAGTCGCCCTCTCCAGCGCGTCCGTCGCGCAGCAGCCCGCCGCTCCGCCGGCCCCGGTGAAGGGTTCGCCGGTCTCCGCACCGGGAACCACTGAGGGTCTGCCGTCCCCGGTGGAGGGCTCGCCGGTCACGGTCACGGTCCCCGGAGCCACCGACGCTCCGGCGGCGCCGGCGGAGGGAACCACCGAAGCCCCGGCCGCCCCGGTCCGCGCCCCCTCCGGGCTCCGGGGCCGGATCACCGACGCGGTCACCGGTGAACCGTTGGTGCTCTGCTCGGTGAAGGTGACCGAGGGTGGGTCCGCCAGCACCGAGACCGACCTGGAGGGGAACTTCCAGCTGACCCTTCCTCCCGGCAGCTACACCCTTCGCTTCTGGTACGACCAGTACGTTGGCGTGGACGTGAAGCACATCCGCGTTGGGGACGGGTTCCTCCAGCAGGACGTGGCCCTCAAGCCGGTGGAGGGCTCGTTCGTCGAAGAGCTGGTGGTGATGGGCACCGTGGACCGCAAGAGCGAAGGCGGGCTGTTGCTGGACCGGAAGATGTCCAACACGGTCAGCGACGCCATCTCCTCCGAGCAGATCTCCCGCTCCCCTGACTCCAACGCGGGGGACGCGGTCAAGCGGGTGAGCTCGGTCACGGTGGTGGGGCGCAACGTGTTCCTGCGCGGGCTGGGCGGCCGCTACGCCGCCACCACCGTCAACGGGGTGGCGCTGCCGAGCATGGATCCGGACGGCCACCAGGCCCCGCTGGACCTGTTCCCCAACTCGCTGCTCTCCACCCTCTCGGTCCAGAAGACCTACGGCGCGGAGATGTCCGGTGCGTTCGCCGGCGGGGTGCTGGGGATCGAGACCAACTCCTATCCGGCCACCCTCCAGACCCAGGTGAAGCTTTCCCTGGGCGGCAACACCCAGACCACCTTCCGGGCCCGGGAGGGCTTCGCCGGCGGGGGCTCCTTCCTGGGGTTGGGACTGGAGCGGCCGATAGAGGCGCTGCCCACCGACAAGCCGATCCTCTCCAGCGATCCGCAGGCGGAGTCGGTCAGTGAGGGCTTCCGCAATGTCTGGTCCAGCGAGACCCTGCGTGGCCTCCCCAACGGCAGCGCCTCGGTGGCGGTGGGGAACACCCACTCCTGGGGCGGCGGCCGGGCGCTGGGCTACCTGGCCAACGTCTCCCTCTCCCGTTGCGAGAGCGCGCAGGTCGCCACGGTGCGCAACTTCCGTCTGGACACCAACACCGACCAGCTGATCCCCAAGGATCGCTACCAGTCGATCACCGGCGGCGTGAACTCCTCGCTGGGGGCGGTGCTCAACGTCGGCTATCAGCTGGATCCGGACCACGATCTGGGGCTGCTGACCCTGCTCTCCCGCTCCTCGGAGAGCACCGCCCAGCACCTGTCGGGGTACTCGGACAATGACTCGGGGGACTTCGACTCCACCCGGCTCAAGGAGACCCTGCGCACCCTCAGCTTCAGCCAGGTGCGGGGTTCGCACCGCCTGGGGGCGGACGGGGCGTTCACCCTCAAGTGGCAGGGCAACTTCCAGCTCACCCTGGCCGAGGAGCCGGACACCCGTGACTTCCAGTACGTGGAGAACCAGCTGGGCGTCTTTCAGTACCGGGAGATGGCCAACAGCGGCGAGCGCTTCTTCTCCCAGCTCTCCGATCAGGGCGGGGGCGGGTCGGCGCAGCTGCGCTGGAGCCTCGGATCGCTGGCGCTGACCGGCGGCCTCTCCGCGCAGGCCTCCACGCGCTCCTTTGACGCGCGTCGGTTCCAGTTCCGGTCGCTGCGCGACGAGGCCTTCGACAGCGCTCTGCTCAGCCTCAGCCCGGAGGAGATGTTCGCCGAGGATCACCTGGGGCCCTCCTTCCTGGCCAACGAGTCCACCTTCAACACCGACCGCTACCGCGGCACCCAGCGGCTGCTGGGGGCGTTCGTCTCCGCCGAGCTGCCCCTGACCCAGACCCTGCGCGCGGTGGCCGGCGCCCGGCTGGAGGCCTTCTCCCAGCGCCTGGACTCGGACAGCCCGTTTGCCCCCGGGGTCACCCCCTCCGCGGCGCGCGAAGAGCTGCAGCCGATGCCGTCCCTGAACGTGATCTGGGCGGCCACTTCAGAGATGAACCTCCGGGGTGGCTACAGCTTCACCGTGGCCCGGCCGCAGTTCCGGGAGATCGCGCCCTTCCAGTACTACGACGCTGTCCGCCGCCGGGCGATCAGCGGCAACCCGGCGCTGGTCTCCTCCCGGATCCACAACCTGGACGCGCGCTGGGAGTGGTTCCTGGGCGAGACCGAGGTCCTCTCCGCCGGTGGCTTCTTCAAGCAGTTCCTGGATCCGATCGAGCAGGTGGTGGTCAGCGCCAACCAGGGAGACCTGGGCTACCGCAACGCCGAGGCCGCCACAGTGCTGGGGCTGGAGCTGGAGGCGCGCGCCTCCCTGGGCCGGCTGAACCCGGTGCTCTCGCCCCTGCGGGTGGGGGCCAACGTCAGCCTGATCCACTCCCAGGTGTCGTTGGGCGCGGGCCAGGCGGTCTCCACCAGCGCCCGGCGGCCGCTGCAGGGCCAGTCCCCCTACGTGGTCAACGCCAACCTCGGCTACCTGGCCGAGGCCACCGGCACCGAGATCACCGCCCTCTACAACGTGTTCGGACCGCGGATCTCCGAGGTGGGCTTCAACTATCTGCCCGGCACCTACGAGCAGCCGCTCCACCGACTGGACCTGACAGTCACCCAGAAGCTGGGCAAGACCCTGCGGCTCAAGGCCACAGCCACCAACGTCCTCAACCAGTCGTCGGTCTTCACCCAGCAGGCCGCCGAGGTCTTCCGCTTCCGGCCCGGCGCCACGGTGATGACCCAGCTGGAGTGGTCTCCGCTGTAGCCCCTTTCCCCCACAACAAAGAGGTCCTCAAGATGCGTCAGTTCTCATCCATTCTTCTGGTGGGTTCGCTCACCCTGCTGGCCGCCTGCGATCCGGGCCAGATCGTTCCCGACGCCGGCAGCGGCGATGTCTGCGCCGCCGGCCAGGCCGTCTGCGAGATCACCCAGGACATCACCGCCGACTCAACCTGGACCGCGGACCACGTCTACGAGCTGAAGGCCAACGTGTTCGTGGACGGCGCGGTGCTCACCCTCCAGGCGGGAACCGTGATCAAGGGCAACCTGAACAGCTCGCTGGCCATCGCCAGCACCTCACGGCTGGTGGCCGACGGCACCGCCGCCGCGCCGATCGTCTTCACCAGCACCTCGGCGGAGGGTTCGCGCCGCGCCGGGGACTGGGGCGGGCTGGTGCTGCTGGGCAAGGCGCCGATCAACGTCCAGGGCGGAGTGGACAACATCGAAGGGTACCCGGAGAGCGCGCTGACCCAGTACGGCGGCGGCGATGCGGCCCACGCCTGTGGTTCGCTCCGCTATGTCCGGGTGGAGTTCGCCGGCTACCGGCTGGGCGGCAACAATGAGCTCAACGGGATCACCCTGGGCGGCTGCGGCAGCGCCACCGTGCTGGACTATGTGCAGGTGCACCGCGGCCTGGATGACGGGATCGAGTTCTTCGGCGGCACCGCCAACCTCAAGCACGCGGTGATCACCCTCTCCGATGACGACGGGCTGGACTGGGATCAGGGCTGGACCGGGAAGGTGCAGTACCTGGTGACCCAGCAGAACCGGCTGCTCGGCAACCACGGGATCGAGGCGGACAACAGCTCCGCGACCCCCAACGCCACCCCGCGCTCCGCGCCCACCCTCTACAACGTGACCCTGATCGGTTCGGACCGGGCGGCGGGCAGCGCGGCCCAGACCCAGGGTGGGGCGATCCTCCGGGTGGGCACCGCAGGGAAGCTCCACAACGCGATCTTCGCCTACTTCAACGACTTCGCCGTGGACATCAACGGCGCCGACTCCAAGGCCGAGGCCGACGCCGGCCGGCTGGACATCCGCGACAGCCTCTTCTTCAGCAAGAAGGTGGACTACGCCACCGCCTTCCCGATCTCCTCCTCCAGCGCCACCGACGAGGCGGCCTTCCTGTTTGGCGATGCGGCCAAGAACAACCAGGTGGCGGACCCGCTGCTGAACGCGGCGATCTTCGTGGCGGGCGAGACTCCGTCCTTCGTTCCCGCCGCCGGATCCCCGGCGCTGACCGGGCCGGCGCCCACCGGTGACGCCTTCTTCGACGCCGGTGCAACCTTCATTGGCGCGGTCGGCCCCACCGACTGGACCGCCGGCTGGACCGCCTACCCGGAGAGCTAGAGAACACCCTTCACTGACCTGGCCGTGCAAAACGGGGCCCTCCGGGGGCGCGGAAGGTTCGCGCTCCTGGGGGGCTTCTGCCTGGCAGAAGCAATCCCCGGGCCCGGAAATGTAGCCTGTCCCCTTTTGGGACGCAGTGTGTCAGGGGTGGGGAAGCGGCGGGGCCAGTTCGGGGTTATCGCAGGTCGGTCCTACATCCGTTGACTATTGCCCCCTTGCGCCTCTATGATGCGCGCCCTTTTCGTCTGGTTGCCTCTAAATGCTCGTAAAGATTGAAGAAATTCGCGAAGGAGGCCTCGAGCTGACCCAACCGGTCAAGCTGGAGCTGCTCTCCGCGGCCCTGCATGGGTCGGGGCCGGATACCGGCTTCCGCCCGATGGCGCCTGCGCCCGGCTCGGTGAAGCTGACCAGGGTCGGCCCGGACGTGCTGATCAAGGGGGCCTACCAGCTGACTGTGCAGACCGACTGCAAGCGCTGCGCGGAGGACACCGAGCTGACCCTGCCGGTGCAGTTCGCGGTGAACCTGGTTCCGGCCAAGAAGGTCCACGTGGTGGAGGAGGACGACTCCTCTGGCCTCAAGGACCAGGAAGGGTCCAAGGAGGCGGGCACCTTCGGGCTGGACGCCGCCGACCAGGAGACCTTCGATGGACGTACGATCGATCTGGATCCGATCCTCAGGGAACAGGTATTGCTGGCCCTGCCGATGGACGCGGTCTGTCGCGAGGACTGCAAGGGGCTCTGCGCGCAGTGTGGGCAGAACCTCAACGAGAAGAAGTGTGGCTGCGACCCGAAGGTCATTGACCCCAGGCTCGCGGCCTTGAAGGACTTCAAGCTGAAGCCGAACTAGCCGTCTTTTGCGTCTGTAAGGAGTGAGCCGTGGGAGTTCCCAAGAAGCGTACGTCGAAGATGCGCCGTGACCGTCGTCGCGCCGCGAACAGCAACCTGCGCACCCCGGTGCAGGTGAACCAGTGCTCCAAGTGCAAGGAGCCGGTGCTCCCGCACCGCGCCTGCGCCGCTTGCGGCCACTACAAGGACCGTGAGGTCTTGGCGGTCCAGTAGTGAAGCTGGCCCTCGACGCGATGGGGGGCGATGACGCCCCCACAACGACAGTCGAAGGCGCAGTCCTGTTTGCCAGAGAGTTCCCCGAACACCAGGTGGTGCTCGTGGGAGATCTGCGCGCGCTGGAGCCCCTGCTCCCGAAGGGGACCGGTGCGCGCGGCGTTCCCTCCAACCTCTCCCTGCACCCCGCCTCCCAGGTGGTGGAGATGGGCGAGCACGCCACCGCCTCGCTCCGGAGGAAGAAGGACTCCTCGCTGCGGGTGTGCTTTGACCTGGTAAAGTCCGGCACCGCCCAGGCAGCCGTCTCCGCCGGAAACTCGGGCGCGGTGATGGCGCTGGGGCTGCTTACACTGGGTAGGGTTCCGGGGGTGGAGCGCCCGGCGATCGCCACCCTGTTTCCCGCCCTCAAGCAGGGCCGCTGCCTGCTGCTGGACGCCGGCGCCAACGTGGAGTGCCGCCCCAGCCAGCTGGCCCAGTTCGCGGTGATGGGCGAGACCTACGTCCGCAAGCTGCTGGGCGTGACCCGGCCCCGGGTAGCGCTGCTCGCCAACGGTGAGGAGGAGACCAAGGGCACGGCGCTGACCCGTTCGGCAGCAGAGCTGCTCAAGCGCTCGGATCTCCACTACGTGGGCTACGTGGAGGGCAAGGACATCTTCGACGGCACGGTCGACGTGGTGGTGACCGACGGCTTTACCGGCAACATCGTCCTCAAGACCACCGAGGGAGCGGCCTCCGCCCTGACCGGGCTTATCCGCAACGCGATCGAGAACGCGGGGATCGGCGAGAAGCTGGGTGCGCTGCTGCTGCAGGGCACCTTCGCCGGGCTCAAGAAGGTCACCGACTCCGCGGAGATCGGCGGCGCGCCGCTGCTGGGCCTCAACGGCGTGGGGATCGTGGCCCACGGGCGGTCCAGCGCCAAGGCGGTGAAGAACGCGTTGCGCGCGGCGATGGAGCAGGTGGACGCGGGGCTCTTCGAGGAGCTCTCCCGCCGCATCGCGTCAGCTTCCGCCTGGCTGCCGGCGAAGGAAACGCTCAGGCAAAAGGGCGTTACATCCGAAGGACTTTGAGATTAAGCACCCCGAGGGAAGCGTTGGGGACTGTCTGACCACCCCGAAAGAGGCATTCCGTGCAGCGAACCGCAATCCTGGGCACCGGCGCCTACGCGCCCGAGAAGATCGTCACCAACAAGGACCTCGAGAAGCTGGTCGAGACCTCGGATGAGTGGATCGTCGATCGGACCGGGATCCGTGAGCGCCGCCAGGCCGCGGAGGGGGAGTTCACCTCCGACATGGCCACCAAGGCCGCCATCCGCGCCCTGGAGATGGCCAACACCCGGCCCGAAGATCTGGACATGATCGTGATGGGCACGGTCACCCCGGACATGCCGATGCCAGCCTCCGCCGCCTTCGTGCAGCAGAAGCTGGGCGCCAAGAAGGCCTTCGCCTTCGACGTCTCCGCCGCCTGCGCCGGCAGCCTGTACGGGATGTCGATCGCCGACCAGTACATCAAGACCGGCGCCGCCAAGCGGGCGCTGGTGATCGGCGCGGAGCTGCTGACCCGGATCATCAACTGGGAGGACCGCAACACCTGCGTGCTCTTCGGCGACGCCGCCGGGGCGATGGTGCTGGGCCCCTCCGAGGATCCGAACCGGGGGGTGCTCTCCACCCACCTGCACACCGAGGGCAACCTCACCGACATCCTCTGCATCCGGGGCGGCGGGTCGCGCTACCCGATGAGCGAGCAGGTGCTGGCGGACAAGCTCCACAAAGTCTCGATGAACGGCAAGGAGGTCTTCAAGTTCGCCGTCCGGGCCCTGGTCGACGCCACCAACGAGGCGCTGGCCGCCAACGGGCTGGTGGCCGAGCAGGTGAACCACGTGATCGCCCACCAGGCGAACATCCGGATCATCGACGCGGTGCTGGACCGCCTCTCCATCCCGAAGGAGAAGGCCTGGCTGAACATCGAGAAGTACGGCAACACCTCCTCCGCCTCGCTCCCCACGACGCTGGATGAGGCCAACCGCGCCGGCAAGCTGAAGAAGGGCGATCTGATCGCGATGATGGCGATCGGCGCCGGCATGTCCTGGGGCAGCGCCATCGTGCGCTGGTAGAGGAAAGACTCCATGTCCAAGATCGCTTTCGTATTTCCCGGCCAGGGCAGCCAGGCCGTGGGGATGGGCCAGGAACTGTTCGCCCAGTACCCGGAGGCCCGCGCCGTGTTCGAGGCCGCCGACGACGCGCTGCACGAGAAGCTCTCCACCCTGTGCTTCCAGGGGCCGGAGGAGGCGCTGAGGCTGACCGCCAACACGCAGCCTTCCATCCTCACCGTCTCGGTGGCGGCGCACGCGGTGTTCTCCCCGCGCGGCCCCCGGCCGGACTTCGTCGCCGGGCACTCGCTGGGGGAGTACTCGGCGCTGGTAGCAGTGGGGGCGATGACCCTGGCGGACGCGGTGCGGTCGGTGCGCGCGCGCGGCACCTTCATGCAGGAGGCGGTGCCCGAGGGCGTGGGGGCGATGGCCGCGGTGCTGGGCCTGGAGCCCGCCCAGGTCAAAGCGATCTGCGAGGAGCTGGCGGGGACCGAGGTCCTCTCTCCGGCCAACTTCAACTCCAATGAGCAGACGGTGATCGCCGGTCACGCCGCCGCGGTGGAGCGCGCCGGGGCCCGGCTCAAGGAGGCCGGGGCCAAGCGGGTGGTGCCGCTGCCGGTGTCCGCGCCCTTCCACTGCGCCCTGATGGAGCCGGTGAAGCCGCGGCTGACCGGGGTGCTGGCCGCGGTGAAGTTCCAGAATCCCTCGGTGCCGGTGATCACCAACGTGGAGGCCAAGCCGAACAGCGACGCCTCCCGGATCGCCTCCCTGCTGGTGACCCAGGTCTCGGCGCCGGTGCGGTGGGTGGAGACGGTGCAGGAGCTGGAGCGGCAGGGCGTGACCCGGGTGGTGGAGCTGGGGCCGGGCAAGGTCCTGTGCGGGCTGGTGAAGCGGATCGCCAAGGGGATCGAAGTGTTCAACGTGGAGAACGCGGCCAGCCTGGAGAAGGCCCTGGCCGGAGTGGGGGGGTAAGCGATGTCGGTTCGCGATTTTGAAGGCAAGGTGGTGCTGGTCACCGGTGGCTCGCGCGGCATCGGCCGGGCCTGCGCGGTGGCGTTCGCCCGGCGCGGGGCGTCGGTGGTCCTCTCCTACGCGGGCAACGAGGCCGCGGCGGCCGAGGCGGTGAAGCTGTGTGAGGCCGCCGGCGGCAAGGCGAAGGCGGTGCGCTTCGACGTGGCCGACACCAAGGCCTGCTCCGAAGCGGTGGAGACGATCATCAAGGAGCAGGGCCGGCTGGACGTGGTGGTGAACAACGCCGGGGTGGCGATCGACGGGCTGGTGATGCGGGTCAAGGATGAAGACTGGGACAAGACCCTGGACACCAACCTCAAGGGCGCGTTCGCGCTGATCCGCGCCGCCTCCCGCCCGATGATGAAGCAGCGGGGCGGGGCGATCGTGAACCTCACCTCGATCGTGGGGGAGATGGGCAACGGCGGCCAGGCGGCCTACGCGGCCTCCAAGGCGGGGCTGATCGGCCTCACCAAGTCGGTGGCCAAGGAGCTGGCGTCACGCAACATCCGGGTCAATGCAGTCTCCCCGGGCTTCATCGATACCGATATGACCTCGGGGCTGCCGGAGGAGGCGAAGAAGAAGATGCTGGAGGCGATTCCGCTGTCTCGACTCGGTGCGTCGGACGAAATCGCGAACGCGGTCATCTTCCTGGCTTCTGACGCAGCGAGCTACATCACTGGGGAAGTTTTGAAGGTCAACGGCGGCATGTACATGTAGGGTCCGCCGGGCTATACCGCGCCCGCTTTTGAGGGGGGCCTGGCGCAGCGCCGGTCGCTCGAATTTTTCGCAAAATACCCGGAAGGTAAATTCAATATGGCCACGTCAACTGTGGAGCAGAAGGTCAAGTCGATCATCGCCGACCAGCTGGGCGTCGGAGAGGATGAGATCAAGCCGGAGTCCTCTTTCATCGAGGACCTGGGCGCGGACAGCCTGGACATCGTCGAGCTGGTGATGGCGATGGAGGAGGAGTTCGAGGTCGAGATCCCCGACGAGGAGGCCGAGAACATCAAGACGGTCGCCGACGCCACCAACTACATCAACAGCCACAAGAAGTAGGGCGACCGGCCCGGCTGGCTTGGACGGGCGCCTGCCGCCTCCGGGGAGTAACGGAGGCGGCTATCGGGTTCGGATGGAGTTGTCCCCGGGGCGTTGACCGCCCCGGTGCCTTTTCAGGGAGAGAACGCCGTGTCGAATCGTCGAGTCGTCGTCACCGGAACCGGGATGATCACCGCCCTGGGGACGGGCACCGAGAAGGGCTGGCAGGGGTTGCTTGCCGGCAAGTCGGGCATTGGCCCGATCACCCGGTTCGATGTCGGCAAGATCGATACGAAGATCGCCGGCGAGGTGAAGGACTTCAACCCCGAGGAGTTCATCGAGAAGCGCGAAGTGCGCCGGATGGACCTGTTCACCCAGTATGCGGTGGCCGCGGCGGAGATGGCCTTCAAGGAGTCGGGGATCCCGATCGGGGACGACAAGCCCCACGGCTACCGCCAGGAGCGGGTGGGCGTGATCGTCGGCTCCGGGATCGGCGGGATCGGCTCGCTGGAGGAGCAGCACACCAAGGGGATGGAGAAGGGGTTCGACCGGCTCTCTCCCTTCTTCATCATCCAGATGATCATCAACATGGCCCCGGGGCTGATCAGCATCAAGTACGGGGCCAAGGGCCCCAACTGGTCTCCGGTGTCCGCCTGCGCGACCTCCGCGCACGCGATCGGCGAGGCCTACAAGTCGATCAAGTGGGGCGAGACCGACGCGGTGTTCGCCGGCGGATCGGAGGCGGCGATCACCCCGCTGGGGATCGGCGGCTTCTCGGTGATGAAGGCGCTGTCCACCCGGAACGATGATCCGGCCGGCGCCAGCCGCCCGTTCGACAAGGATCGCGACGGCTTCGTGGATGGCGAGGGCGCCGGGATCCTGGTGCTGGAGGAGCTGGAGCACGCCAAGAAGCGCGGCGCCAACATCCTGGCCGAGCTGGTGGGCTACGCGGCCAACTCCGACGCCTACCACGTGACCCAGCCGGCCCCGGAAGGAGAGGGCGCGGCGCGCTGCATGAAGCTGGCACTGGAGAGCGCGCAGCTTGCGCCCGACCAGATCGGCTACATCAACGCCCACGGCACCTCCACCCCGTTCAACGACGCCAACGAGACCAAGGCGATCAAGGCGGTGTTCGGCGCCCACGCCAGGAAGGTGATGGTCTCCTCCACCAAGTCGATGACCGGCCACATGCTGGGCGCGGCCGGTGGCGCGGAGGCGGTGATTGGGACGATGGTGCTGCAGCGCGGGGTGATCCCGCCCACCATCAACTACAAGACCCCGGATCCGGACTGCGATCTGGACTACGTGCCCAACCAGGCCCGCGAGGTCCGGGTGGACTACGTGATGAGCAACTCGTTCGGCTTCGGCGGCACCAACGCGGTGCTGATCCTCAAGCGCTTCAACAAGTAGCCGCCGGGTTCACCCGGTGGTCCGAAACGGCGCGATCGGGGTGACTGGTCGCGCCGTCGACGTTGGTCGCTCGGCCCGCCTCGAAGCCCGCACCGAGCGGAACGGCGCTCGCGGACGAACTGCGATCTCCTCCGGCTCAGGATCGAGTACCTCTCCATTGCCGCCCACCTCCAAACCGCGCTGAAACGGGCTGAGTCCGGGGGACCAACACAACGGAGTGCCCCAGCGGTCACTGCGCTGCGAAGTTTCGCCCGAAATTTCGCAGCGGAGCGCCCGCACGGTCACTCCGTTGTGTTGAGGGTTCGCCGGGGCCGACGCAGTGCGGCCGTTTGCCTCGACCCCCGGATCCTCCCGGCTGGCGATCCGTCCAACCATCTGATTTGGAGCGGCTCATGAAGCTGGTCATCGCCTCCGATCACGCCGGGCTGTCCCTGAAGCAGGAGCTCCTCAAGTCCCTCGCCGATCGCAAGGTGGAGGTGACCGATCTGGGCGCCTTCACCGGCGAATCGGTGGACTACCCCGACTTCGCCTCCCAGGTGGGGAGGGCAGTAGGCAAGGGCGAATACACCTTCGGGGTGCTGATCTGCGGCACCGGGATCGGGATGAGCATCGTCGCCAACAAGCACCGCGGCGTCCGCGCGGCGCTGTGCCATGTGGAGTTCGAGGCCCGAATGGCCCGGATGCACAACGACGCCAACGTGCTCTGCCTGGGCGAGCGGGTCACCGGCGCCGGCCTGGCCAAGGAGATCCTGGGCGCGTTCCTGGACACCGCCTTCGAGGGTGGCCGGCACCAACGACGAGTGCAGAAGATCGCCGACGCGGAGAAGGAGAACACGCGGTAGGCCGACTCCCGCTCGCACCCAGCTCTCGCTCGCGCGTACTTCGCGGAGTCCTGGCCCGTCCTAGCCCAGCGGGACGCGCTTGAAGGCGTCGGCGCGGCTCCAGTCCACCGGGCGCACCGTCACTCCCGCTCCACCCGCGGCTTCAATCGCCTGGCCGTTGCCCAGGTAGATCACCACGTGGCCCACGCCGTTCTTTGGCGCGTAGGTGATCAGGTCGCCGGGCTGGAGCCCGTCGCGGCCCACGTTCTGGAGGAAGCTGGAGTTGCTGCGCATCGCGCTGGAGGAGGTGATCCCCCTGGCGGCCAGATCCACGCCCAGCTGACGGAAGGCGCCGACGACGAAGCCGGAGCAGTCAAATACCTGTGTCCCCTTGGGGTACTGCCACACCGAGTCCGAGCCGTTCACGCTGCGGTGCGCGCCGCCGTCCCAGGGCACGTCGCCGAACCGGAACGGGTTCACTGCCGCGTACGGACTGCCGATCTTCGACCGCGCCCAGTCCAGCATCCCGCCGATCCCGTCCCGGAGGGGTCCGGAGCTCTCCATCGGTCCTACGCCGGGGGCGCCATCGAAGCTGGAGCGCAGGCTGGATCCACCGCCCCGAGGAAAAGTGGTCCGCCGGGGACCGCTGGACTCGGTAGGGTCTGAGAAGGAGTCGTTCCACCCGGAAGCGGTGAGCCCCTGCTGGCGGAGCGCCTCCCATGCCTGAGGCCCGGCCCTGCCGGTCTCGGGCAGGGTCGCTGACTTCTGGAACGACTTGAGCCCGGCCAGGGTCTTGGGGCCGAACCAGCCGTCGATCTTGAACGGATAGAGGCCCGCGGCCTTGAGCGCCCGCTGCAGCTCCATCACCTTGCCCGAGCGGACGGTGGACGGCGTCTCCTGCAGCTCACGGGGAGCCGAGGCACGGGGCAGGGTGGTGGTCTGGTGGATGGAGCGAACGGTCACGCTTAGAATCCTCCTGGCTGATTCTCGCCCAGGCGCCGTTCCGGTTGCGCACGACCAGGAACGACGGGGCGCTGACCGAGGAGCAGCCACAAGCCACCCGGAGGTCTTGCGCACCCCAGGCGACCTCCGCCCACACCGTCTGGGTCGGGGGGAGTGTGAGGCCACTTCTCACTTCGGCCGCGGGTCCGCCAACCCCTCGTCGGACCGGCGATACGCCCCGGTCCTGATCTGCTCCACCCGCCCCAGCAGGGTCAGCGCAGCGTTCTTCACCTCCTGTTGGAAGGCCTGGTCCTTGTCCAGCGCCTGGTGACTCTCCGCGTACGGCTCGTAGTAGCCGATGTAGCGGTCCAGCTCCGCGCTGGGCTCGCAGGGGATCAGCTGCAGATCCCTGAGCCAGTCGGTCAGTGACCGGCGCAGGGTCTCCGCCCCCGCTGCGTCCCCGTGGACCACCACCGAGAAGGCGCGGCCCGCCAGGTGCTTCGGGTAGTCCCAGCCGGCCAGCTCCACTTCCTTGGCCTTCTTCGGATCCTTGCCATGCGTCCGGGTGGGGTCCGGGTTTCCCCCGTCCGCGCACACCAGCCGGTCGATCATCGCCTTGAGGCCGGCGGGGGCCTGGTACCAGTTCACCGGGGTGACGATCATCACCCCGTGCGCCGCCACCCAGCGCGGGTAGATCTCATTCATCCAGTCGTTCACCTGCCCCATGGCGTGGTTTGGGTAGCAGGAGCAGGGCCAGTGACACAGAGGCATGGCGGTGGACACGCACGCCTTGCAGGGGTGGATCAGCCGCCCGTACTCAGAGGTCAGGTGGCTCAGATCCAGCAGGTCCACGTCGCACTTCCCGGTGGCCTCCAGGGTCTCCTTGGCCAGGGTCACCAGCCGGTAGGTCTTGGACATCTCCCCCGGGCAGGTCTGATCGCTGCGCATCGAGCCGCAGATCAGCAGCAGCTTCGTCCTGCCGTTGGGATCCTTCTGGGCCCGCTCGGCGTCCAGCAGCCGCGCCCGGGCGTCCAGCCACTCCACCGCCAGCTCCATTTCCGGGTCCGCGAAACCCGGCCCGGCCTTCCGCTTCCTCGGGCTCTTCCGGTAGACCTCGTAGCCGTCCAGGGCCACCTCCAGGATCTTGTCGATCTCCCCTTGGACCTGATCGAAGGCGGGGTCGTAGAAGCGCTCCTTCACCCGGCGGCGGAACTCGTCGTGGTCCAGTTGGACGCTGGGTTGCCCTTTGCGCACCTCGGGAGGCTTGGCCATGCCCCGTTGTCCCACCCCGGGCGGGGCCTGGGTCCCCGGGTGGTCCCTGAGTTTTTGGTTGCGAACAGCCGGCCTGTCAGAAGGGTCTGCCGCTGCACAGCCGGGCAAGCCGGTCTTCTGCTAGAAGCGCGCGCCAGATTCGGGTACTGGCCCCACCTTGGGGCGCAACGTCCCCGCCGAAAAGGAAGACACCGCCATGGAGAACATCGCCCGCCTGTTGGAAGTGGATCCGGACATCGCCCGGATCATCCAGGACGAGACCCGGCGCCAGGAGGAGGGGCTGGAGCTGATCGCCTCGGAGAACTTCGTCTCTCCGGCGGTGATGGAGGCGGTGGGTTCGGTGCTCACCAACAAGTACGCCGAAGGCTATCCGGGCAAGCGCTACTACGGCGGCTGCGAGGTGGTGGACCGGGCGGAGGAGCTGGCAATCTCCCGCGCAAAGCAGCTGTTCGGCGCCGAGCATGTCAACGTCCAGGCCCACTCCGGCAGCCAGGCGAACATGGCGGCCTACATGGCGGTGATGGACGTGGGGGACACCATGCTCTCCCTGGACCTGAACTCCGGCGGGCACCTCACCCACGGGGCGGCGTTCAACTTCTCCGGCAAGCTCTACAAGGTCGTCCACTACGGCCTCTCCCGGGAGACCGAGACCATCGACTTTGCCCAGGTGCAGTCGCTGGCCAGGGAGCACAAGCCGAAGATCATCGTCGTGGGGGCCTCGGCCTATCCGCGCACCCTGGACTTCGCCAGGTTCCGCGAGATCGCCACCTCGGTGGGCGCGATCATGGTGGTGGACATGGCCCACATCGCCGGGCTGGTGGCCGCGGGGCTCCACCCCTCTCCGGTGCCGCACGCGGAGCTCGTCACCACCACCACCCACAAGACCCTGCGCGGGCCGCGCGGCGGGATGGTGATGTGCAAGGAGCCGTTCGCCAAGGCGGTCAATGGCCGGATCTTCCCCGGCATCCAGGGTGGCCCGCTGATGCACGTGATCGCCGCCAAGGCGGTGGCCTTCAAGGAGGCGCTCTCTCCCTCCTTCAAGGACTACCAGAAGCAGATCGTGGCCAACGCCCAGGCGCTGGCGGAATCGCTGCAGAAGGCCGGGCTGCGGCTGTGCTCAGGCGGCACCGACAACCACCTGATGCTGGTGGACCTGCGCCCCAAGAAGCTCAACGGCAAGGTGGCGGAGGAGGTCCTGGGCAAGGCGGGGATCACGGTGAACAAGAACATGATCCCGTTCGATCCCGAGAAGCCAATGGTCACCTCCGGCGTCCGGGTAGGCACCCCGGCGGTCACCACCCGCGGGATGAAGCAGGCGGAGATGGCGGAGATCGGCCAACTGGTCGGCGAGGCGCTGGATCACGCCGGGGACGACGCGGGGCTGGCCCGGGTGCACGGCAAGGTGAAGGAGCTGGCCCAGCAGTTCCCGCTCTACAAGTCGCGGCTGGCGTAACCCAACCGTGCGCTGCCCCTTCTGCAAGGATCCCGAGAACAAGGTCATCGACTCCCGCGAGTCGCAGGAGGGGTTCGTCATCCGCCGGCGCCGGGAGTGCCTGGCCTGCAAGCGGCGCTTCACCACCTACGAGCGGGTGGAGGAGCTGACCCCGCTGATCGTCAAGAAGGACGGCCGGCGCGAGGGCTTTGATCGGGACAAGCTGCTGGCGGGGCTGAAGAAGGCCTCGGAGAAGCGGCCGGTCTCGGTGGACGACCTGGAGGATCTGGTCTCGCAGGTGGAGAAGCAGCTGCAAGAGCGCGGGGAGAAGGAGGTCCCGGCCAGCGTGGTAGGGGAAGCGGTGATGAAGAAGCTGCAGGGGCTGGACGAGGTGGCCTACGTCCGCTTCGCCTCGGTGTACCGCTCCTTCCGCGACGTGGGTGAGTTCCTCAACGAGCTGCGTGAGCTGGTGAAGGTCCCCCCCTCCAAGCCGGGCAAGAGGTAACGATCCCCATGCGGCTGCTCCCCCGGTCCAAGGCCAGGGTCCGTCGCACCCCTCGCGCCAAGCGGGCGGCGGACTTCGATCTGGCGGTGGCCGAGTTCTTCATGCGGATCGCCCTGGAGGAGGCCGCCAAGGGCGTGGGCCGCACCAGCCCCAATCCAGCGGTGGGCGCGATCCTGGTCAAGGCGGGGCGGATCATCGCCCGGGGCTACCACCAGAAGGCGGGCAGCGCGCACGCGGAGGTGGTGGCGCTGAACGCCGCCGGGGCCCAGGCCCGGGGCGCGGACCTGTACACGACCCTGGAGCCCTGCGATCACTTCGGGCGCACGCCGCCCTGCTCCCAGGCGATCCTGTCCGCGGGAGTGCGCCGGGTGTTCTGTGGTTCGGCCGATCCCAACCCGCTGGTCAGTGGCAAGGGCGTGGCGCGGCTGCAGGCCGCGGGGGTGGAGGTGCGCACCGGGATCCTCCAGGCGGAGGCGGACGCCCTCAACCGGCCCTTCTTCAAGGCGGTCACCACCGGGCTGCCCTACGTCACCCTCAAGGCGGCGGTGACCCTGGATGGCAAACTGGCCACCGCAACCGGGGACTCGAAGTGGGTGACCGGCGAGGAGGCCCGCCTCCACGTCCACCGGCTGCGCAACCGGGTGGATGCGGTCCTGGTGGGCGGCAACACTGTGCGATTGGACGACCCGCAGCTGACCACCCGCCTGCCCAAGGGTGAACAGGGGAGGGATCCGGTGCGGGTGGTGGTGGACTCCCATCTGGCGCTGCCGCTTTCGCGCAAGCTGTTCCAGCCGGGCGGACCGCGCACCATCGTCGCCACCCTGGAGGCGGAGGACTCGCCCAGGGCGCGGAAGCTCAAGGCCCGGGGCGTGGAGGTGTGGCGGATGCCGTCCCGCGCCGGCCGGGTCTCGCTGACTCCGCTGCTGCGACGGCTGGGGAGGGAAGGGCTGTCCCACGTGCTGGCCGAAGGCGGCGCGGAGCTGTTCGCCAGCTTGATCCAGGCCAGGCTGGCCGATGAGCTGTGGTTGTTCCTGGCCCCCAAGGTGCTGGGCGCGGAAGGCCGCTCCTGGGCGGGCCCGTTGAAGATTCGCTCGATGGCAAAGGCACTTGCGACCGGTTCGCTCCAGGTGGAGCGGTTCGGGGCCGACCTCTTGCTTCGTGCGTCACTGCGAAACGACGCCTAGGAATCGTACCGGGGGCCTTTGACTCCCCGGGTACGGGTGGAGATCATCGCCTTCACTCTGGGTGCTGGGAGGGCGCCGCAGAGGCAGGGAAGTAGGGGCACGAGAGCGTCCAGACTTCCGGGGGGATGTGCGTGGAGATGAACTCTGCCGGGCCGGCAGCGGAAGTGGCCCATGAGAAGACCGAGTCGGAGCCCGGGACCCTGTTGCTGGAGATCGGCAGGGTGTTCGATGTTCCCGAAGCGTGGCTGGTGCGCGACGCCATCACCCGCGCGCCCCCGGACCTCAAGTTGACGCTGGATTTCCATCGCACCGCGGAGCTGCACGACTTCGCCCTGGCGGTGCTGATCGAGCTGCTCTCCCGCGAGAACCGGAAGGTGGAGATCCACGGGCTCAACGCGCACCAGCAGTCCCTGCTGCGGCTTTTGGGCCGTCCCTTGACCGGCGGAACCACGGTGGTCGGTGACGGACGCTAGCCCGCTCAAGGGGCGTTCCCCCAGCTTCAAGGCGAAGGTCGCGGCCCTCTTCTTCTAGCCAGAAGGCGCACGCCCTCCCGGCTGGCCGACGCGGCGCAGCGCCGGGGGGCCATTTTCGCTATAAGCGCAGCGGATGTTCACCGGGCTCGTCCAGGATGTCGGCGCCGTGCTTCGCCTCGATCAGGGGCCGATGACGGATCTCTGGATCCGGACCACCCTGGGGGCCGCCGACTTCGCCCTGGGGGAGTCCATTGCCATCGACGGGGTCTGCCTGACCGTGGTCCAGCGGGAAGGGGACCGGTTCCTGGTCCAGGCCTCCCCGGAGACGCTGCGCCGCTCCACCCTGGGCGACTTTCAGGTGGGCTCCCAGGTCAACCTGGAGCGGGCCCTGCGGCTGTCGGATCGCCTGGGCGGTCACCTGGTCCTGGGGCATGTGGACGCGGTGGGGCAGCTGCTCTCCAAGCGGACCGAGGGCGGGACGGTGGTGCTGGGGATCTCGCTGCCCGAGGCGCTGGCCCCCTTCTTCATCGAGAAGGGGTCGGTCACCGTGGACGGGATCAGCCTGACCGTGAACACCCTGGGGCCGGGCAGCTTCTCTGTGGCGCTGATCCCCGAGACCCAGACCCGGACCACCCTTCCCGCCAAGACGGTCGGGCAGCGGGTGAACCTGGAAGGCGATGTGATCGGCAAGTATGTGGCCCGGCTGTACGGCGTCTCGCCGAGGACCGGGCTGAGTGAGGACGTCCTCCGCGCGGCTGGCAGCTGGGCGCAGGGACGCAAGTAGCACTTCATTTTCGAGGGCGGACGATGGCGACGGCGCGCAAGCAGGACAGTGTGGGGCTGGTGAAGCAGGCGCTGGCGGAGATCCGGCGAGGCCGGATGGTGATCCTCACCGACGACGAGGATCGCGAGAACGAAGGCGACCTGGTGATGGCCGCGGAGAAGGTCACCCCGGCGGCGATCAACTTCATGGCCACCCACGCCCGCGGGCTTATCTGCCTCACCCTCACCGAGGAGCGGATCCGCAGCCTCAACCTGCCGCTGATGGTCCACGACAACACCTCGCCCTACCAGACGGCGTTCACAGTCTCCATCGAGGCCGCCAAGGGCGTCACCACCGGCATCTCCGCCCAGGATCGCGCCACCACCGTGCTGGCGGCGGTGGCCCCGGACGCCAAGCCCGGCGACCTCAGCCGCCCCGGCCACATCTTCCCCCTGCGCGCCCGCGATGGCGGGGTGCTGGTCCGCACCGGGCAGACCGAAGGATCGGTGGATTTGTCCCGGCTGGCGGGGCTGCGCCCGGCGGGGGTGATCTGCGAGGTGATGAAGGCGGACGGCACCATGGCCCGCCTTCCGGAGCTGGAGCGCTTCGCGAAGAAGCACAAGCTGGTGATGCTCTCGGTGGCGGACATCATCCGCTACCGGCTGGAGCACGAGCGGCTGATCCGCCGGCTCTCCGAGCGGACCATCGTCCGTCCCTCGGGCAAGCAGTACCGGGCCTACGCCTTTGGCAGTGACGTGGACTCGCTGGTCCACGTGGCCCTGGTGCACGGGACGCCCGGCGCTCGCACTCCGGTGCTGACCCGGGTCCACCGGGGATGCGTGGCAGGCGACGTGCTGGGCGACACCGGCTGTGACTGCGGAAGGCAGCTGCAGTCCGCCTTCGACCAGATCGAGGCCGCCGGCCAGGGAGTGGTGGTGTATCTCCAAAAGCATATGGCGCCCGCCCAGCGGTTGGCCTGCACCCACACCCCCAATGAGGAGGTGGTGCAGGGCGCCCAGGATCAGACCCGGCTGCGCGAGTTCGGGGTGGGGGCGCAGATCCTCAAGGACCTGGGGCTGTCCCGGTTGCGCCTGCTGACCGACAACCCCAAGAAGATCGTGGGCCTGGAGAGCTACGCCCTGGAGGTGGTGGAGCAGGTCCCCCTCAGCGCCGCTCCCTCCCGGACCCGCAAACCCCGGATTGCCGCCCGCAGCGCGCTGCGTGGAAGACGGGGCTTACGGAAGCTGCCCCGGGTGGATTAAAGGAGCGGCGGACATGTCGCGTACCTTCGAAGGAAATCTCGTCTCGCCCAAGGGCCGCTTCGCGCTCTGCGTGGCCAGGTTCAATGCCTTCATCACCGAGGAGCTGCTCTCCGGCGCGCAGGACGCGCTGGTCCGGCACGGCGTCCCGGCCGATGACATCGATGTCTTCCGCGTCCCGGGCACGTTCGAGCTCTCGGCGTTGGTCCGCCGGGTGGCGGAGAGCAACCAGTACGCGGGCGTGGTGGCGCTGGGCGCGGTGATCCGCGGCGGCACCCCCCACTTCGACTACGTGGCCTCGGAAGTGGCCAAGGGGATCGGCGCGGTGGCGTTCACCGCCGACTGCGCGGTGACCTTCGGGGTGCTGACCACCGACTCGGTGGAGCAGGCCATCGATCGCGCCGGAACCAAGGCCGGCAACAAGGGTGCGGACGCGGCCATCGCCTGCATTGAACTGGTGAACCTGTTCGCCCAGCTCCCCCGCGCCGAGAAGAGGAAGTAGATGGGCGCCCGACGGCAGGGTCGCGAGCGCGCGCTCCAGGCCCTGTACCAATTGGAGATGGCCCAGACCACGCCGCTGGAGGCGTTGGACGCGGCGTGGACTGCCGACGACGACGGCGGCCCCGCAGGCAAGCCCGACCCGGAGGCGCGCAAGTTCGCCGCCGAGCTGGTGGAGGGGGTCTGGAAGAACCTCAAGGAGATCGACGGGCTGATCCAGGAGCACAGCCACAACTGGCGGGTGGACCGGATGTCCCGCATCGATCGCAACGTGCTGCGCCTGGCCATCTTCGAGCTGCGCTTCCGCCCGGAGATCCCCCGCAAGGTGACCCTCAACGAGGCGATCGAGCTGGGAAAGAACTTCGGCGCCGAGGAGAGCGCCGGGTTCATCAACGGCCTGCTGGACCGGGTGGCCACGGTGCTGGGGAAGCCGTAACGCCGTGCAATTGACCACCCACGAGCCCGGCTTCGAGAGCCTGGACACCCTCTCCGACCTGGAGGCGCTGTGCGTCTTCGTAGGTGAGGACGAGCGGCCCCTGCGCGGCATCGCCGGCTATCTGGACTGGCGGATGTGCGGGGGGCTCTCCCGGGTGCTGGTCAGCGAGTTCTTCCAGGGCGCGGCCGGGGATTGTCTGCTCCTCCCCTCCCATGGCCGGATCGCCATTCCCCGCGTCTTCGTGTGCGGGATGGGGCCCTTGCAGGGGGCCAGGGAACAGCTGGGCTCGCTGATGACCGCGGCGGCGGATCGGCTGACCAGGGCCAAGGTCCGCTCGGTGGCCCTGGAGCTGCCCCAGCTTCCCGGGCTGGACGAGACGGAGCGGGTCCGGGTGATCCGCGAACGCTTCCTGCCCAAGTTCAAGGGTGACCGGGTGGCCGTCCTGGCCGACAAGTCGGTGTCCAGGCTGTTGCCGTCGACCTGAAGATTTCGGCCGTTGGCAGTCAAACCGGGCGCCGACGGTAGGCAGAGCAAGTCCAACCGCGCCCTGCTACGATTCCCGAACAGTGGGATTCAAGGTTCTCATCGTCGAGGACTCCAAGGCCTCGCGAGACTTCATCGCTGCTGCCGTCGAGGCGGTGGCCGGGGTCCGGGCAATCTCTACCCACAGTGGCTTCGAGGCGCTCAAGCTGCTGCCCCGCCACAAGTTCGACCTGATCATCACCGACATCAACATGCCGGACATCAACGGGCTTGAGCTGATCAACTTCGTGAAGAAGAACCCGAACTACCGGCGCACGCCGCTGTTCATCATCACAACCGAGGGCCGGGAACAGGACCGCGAGCGCGGGCTGGCGCTGGGCGCGGTGGAGTACCTGGTCAAGCCCTTCGAACCGCAGAGCCTGGAAGGCCTCCTGCGCAGGTACCTTGGGCTCTAGGTGAGCGACAGGGGCCGCGAGCGGTCGGAGTTCTTGGCCGAGTCCGCCGAGATCCTGGAGACGCTGGGCCGCGACCTGCTGGTCCTGGATGAGGGCCGGGGCGGGGAGCTGGATCCGGAGCTGCTCAACGGGATCTTCCGGGGGGCGCACTCGCTGAAGGGACTGGCCGGGATGTTCGGCGAGGACCGGCTGGCGACCCTGGCCCACGCCGCCGAGGATCTGCTGGATCACCTCCGGCTGGGCAAGGTGGAGGTCAGCGACCCGGTGGTGGATTCGTTGGTGGAGGTGGTGGACGTGCTGCAGGCCCTGCTGGCGGAGGCCTCCCGCGAGGAGACCACCGGCGCGCTGGGCTCCCGGGCCACCGGCCTGGCCTCCCGGCTGCGCGGGCTGACCCAGGCCAACACCCCGCCCCAGGCGGATCTGCTGGATCAGCTGGACCTGGATCCCGCCACCCGTAAGGTGTTCACCGAGTACGAGGAGCACCGGCTGCGCGAGAACCTGCGCAAGGGGATGACCCTGTACCGGGTGCGCGCCGAGTTCGATCTCTCGGACTTCGACCTGGGGCTGGCCCGACTCAACGGACAGATCAAACCGCAAGGGGAGGTGATCAGCACCTTGCCGTCCCAGCGTCCGGGGGACGAGACGGGGATCGCCTTCGATCTGATCTACGGGACCCGCCGCCCGGAGCGCGAGCTGCTGGCCGCGCTGGAGGGGACCTTGGCCACCGCCGAGCGGCTGGGGAGGGTAGAGCCGGCCGCCTCCCCGAAGAAGCCGCGACGGGCCAAGGGGTCCAAGCGCCCGGCCCCCGCGCCCGAGGCGTCCAACGTCACTGCGCTGCCCACCACCAACGGGGCGACGCCGGCCCGGTCGGACAACGAGGCCAGCCTCCGCTCGCTGACCGAGACGGTGCGGGTGGACATCCGCCGGCTGGACTCGCTGATGAACGCGGTGGGCGAGCTCTTGCTGATCAAGGGCAACCTGCAGCGGCTGGCGGAGAGCGCCGGCCACTCCTCGGCGATCGGTCCCTCCCGGGCCTGGTCCCAGGAGCTGACCCGCGAGTCGCGGGCGCTGGAGCGCAAGCTGGAGGAGGTGCAGGAGGGCCTGCTGGGCGCGCGGATGGTGCCGCTGGGGCAGGTGTTCGAGAAGCTGGCCCGGCTGGTGCGCCGGCTGGCCCGCGATGCGGGCAAGGAGCTGGAGCTGGTGCTCTCCGGCGGCGAGGTGGAGCTGGACAAGCTGATCGTGGAGGAGCTCTCCGATCCGCTGATGCACACCATCCGCAACGCCATCGATCACGGGATCGAGTCCCCGGAGGTGCGGGCGGCGCAGGGCAAGCCGCGCAAGGGGCGGATCTCGCTGCGGGCGGCCCAGCGGGGCAACCGGGTGCTGCTGGAGGTCTCCGACGACGGGGCGGGGATCAACGAGGCCCGGGTACGGGAGGTGGCGGTGCAGCGCGGCTTGCTCACCGCCGACGAGGCCCGCGAGCTGCCCACCCGCGAGGCGCAGAACCTGATCTTCACCCCCGGCTTCTCCACCGCCCGCTCCATCTCCGAGCTCTCCGGCCGGGGAGTGGGCCTGGACGTGGTGAAGACCAACATCGCCAGCCTCTCCGGGCTGATCGACGTGCGCAGCGAGCGGGGGGCGGGCACCACGTTCGAGATCACCCTCCCGGTGACCCTGGCCATCGTCCGCGCGCTGGTGGTGGGCGCGGAGGGCCGGACCTACGCCATCCCCCTCTCCGGGGTGCTGGAGATCCTGTCCCTCTCCCCCTCCGAGGTGCGGACGGTGGAGCGGCGGGAGCTGCTGCCGGTGCGCGGACGGACCCTGCCGCTGGTGCGGCTAGCGCCACTGTTCGGCCATGGCCCGGGGACCACCGGACCGCTGTTCGCGCTGGTGCTGGGGCTGGCCCAGGAGCGGATCGCCCTGGTGGTGGACCAGCTGCACGGACAGCAGGACATCGTGGTCAAGCCGCTGGGCGGAAGACTGAGCCACATCCGGGGGATCTCCGGGGCCACCGATCTGGGCAACCGCCAGACGGTGCTGGTGCTGGACGTGGGCGCGCTGATTGAAGACAGCGTCGCCCCGGAGTGGAAGGCGGAGGCCTTGTAGTGAGCCGCTTCGCCGAACAGCTGGAGCGGTTCTTCTACGACCCGCAGGAGGCGCTGCCGCCGGGGTTGGATCTCCCCGAGCCCCGGGTGCTGCCCTCCCTCAAGGAGGAGCCTCCCGACGAGCGGCTGTGCTTCCGGCTGGACACCGAGTGGTACGCGCTGCCGGTCTCGCTGGTCCGGGAGGTGTCCCGGGTCCCGCCGCTGACCGAGGTGCCGCGCGCCCCCACCCACCTGCTGGGGGTGATGAACCTGCGCGGAGAGGTGCTGCCGGTCTACGACCTCAAGCTGCGGCTGCGGCTGGCCACCCGCCCGGCGCCCATCGCCGGGCCGCGGGCGGATCGCACCGGGCTGCCCCGCTCGGCGCGGGTGATCGTCCTGCGCAGTCCAAAGGGAGACGCGGCGGTGCTGGTGGACGCGGTGCAGGACGTGGTCCGGCTGATGCCCGCGGAGGTGGAACCCCCTCCCCGGGGCACCGCCGAGCGGGACGGGATCGTCGGGCTGGGGCGGCGGGGGGAGCGGCTGTGGATCCTGCTGGATCCCGAGGCGGTGCTGGGATGAGGAACTCCCGGGCCGAGCTGTACTCCGGCAGTGAAGGCGTCGATTCGGTGCAGCTGTGCGTGTTCCGGGTGGGCGCGGCGGAGTACGCCATCGACATCCGGCGGGTGCGGGAGATCCTCTCCGCCCAGCGGCTGACCCCGTTGCCGGAGGCGCCCGGCTGGGAAGGGGTGTTCGAGATCCGGGACACGGTGGTGCCGGTGCTGGACCTGCGGCGCCGGCTGGGGGCCACCCCCAGCGTGGCAGCGGGGAAGGAGAAGACCTTGATCTGTCTGCTCGGGCGCAGGCAGGTGGCCCTGGTAGTGGACGCGGTGGTCCAGGTGATGCGGACCCACCGCGGCGAGCTGCGCCCGGCGCCCAATGTCTCCGCCGGGCCCTACGTGATTGGCGTGTGCGGGAGCCCACCGGCGCTCAAGCTGTTGCTGGACGTCAAGGCGCTGCTCTCCCCGACCCTGGAGTCGCCGAAGTGACCGACGGTTCGAACGGCCCCGAGGAGGAGCGGTACCGCGCGGTGCTGGAGGTGGCAATTGACCACCCCGGCGCCGCCACCGAGCTGTCCGCCTGGCTCAAGGACGGGGCCTGGCGGGTCCGCAAGGCCGCCGCCGAGCGTCTGGCCCAGGTCCCCGATCGGGATGAGGCGCTGGAGGTCCTGTTTGCGGCGCTGTCCGAGCGCGGGGATCCCGGGGTGCGCAACGCCGCCGCCGAGGCGCTGGCCAAGATGGGACCCCGGGCGCTGGAGCCGGTGGCGGGGCTGCTGCGCCATTCGGATCCCGATCAACGGAAGTTCGCCGCCGAGATCCTGGGACAGATGGGGCTGCCCCAGGCGGAGCCGGCGCTGCTGCCCCTGATCCACGATGATGATCCCAACGTCCGCGCCGCCGCCGCCGAGGCGTTGGGCCGCGTGGGCGGACCGGAGTCGGTGTGGGTGCTGCAGACCGCGCTCGCCGTGGACGAACCGCTGTTGCAGCTGTGCGCGCTGGAGGCGCTGGCCGCGCTGGAGGCCCCGCCGCCGCTGCTGGCCCTGGCGGGGCTGCTGGAGCAGCCGCTGCTGCTCCGGGGCGCCTACCGGCTGACCGCCCAGCTGATCGAGGCACCGGCCGCGGAGCTGATCGGCCGGGGATTGGGCCTTCCCGCTGCCCGTCAGGCGGCGCTGGGCGCACTGGGGGTGCTGTGGCAGCGCTGGCCTTCGGCGCGACGCGCCGAATTGGAGAACGTGCTGCGGCCCTTTGCGCAGGCGCTGCCGGACGCGCAGCAGTGGGTGCAGGGCGCGCTGGAGGACGAGGACGACCAGGTGCGCCGCGGCGCGGTCTTCCTGGTGGGGCTGGCCGGAGGATCGTTGCCGTTGCACCCGATCGCCGAGGCGGCGGGGGATCCAATCCTGGCTCCGGTGGCCGCGCAGGTCCTCTCCCGGGTGGGCTCGAGCGCCGGCCGGGCGCTGCTGGCACAGCTGCCGGGGCTGTCCCTCCAGGCCCGGGCGGTGGTGGGCGAGGCGCTGCTGCGCGCGGTGGACTCCGACTGGGTGCCGGCGCTGCTGGAGCTGAGCACCCAGGGGGATCCGGACCTGCACCTGTTCGCGGTGCGGGCCCTGGGCCGGACGGGCGACGCCCGCGCCCTGGCGC
>JALYOC010000102.1 GCA_030857095.1 Myxococcota bacterium
GCCGCACCATTCGTCCCGCCATCGGTAGAGGCTCCGGTACCGCCATCGCCCCCCTCCCGCTTCTCGGCCAGCCGGAAGCTGGACGGGCCGGATGGATCGCTAGACTGGACCGCCAGGATCCCGCTGGCCGCAGTGGCTCCGCGGCGAAGGGTGATCACCCGCTCCACGATCCCGTAGGGCTCCAGGGCCAGGTCCTCCGCCGAGTCCAGGGTGAACCCCTCGCCGCTGACCGAGAGGGTCGCGCTCAAGGGGGCCAGCCCCACGTTGGTCAGCCTCACCGTCCGCAAGACCTTCTCGCCCTCTGGGCCGGTGCCGAACTCCAGCTCAGCTCCGGAGATCAGCAGCGCCGCGCCGTCCACGTCGAACAGCTCCGCGCGCGGCAGCGCGTACTCAAGCGGGGTGGGCTCGCCGCCATTGAAGTCCCAGGTCTCCTCGATCGGTGCCAGCGGCACCGGGATCGGGAAGGCGGCCAGGGTCCAGTCAAGCGGACCGACGTGGAGGGTCACCGTGGGCTCCAGCTCCAGGATCGAGCTGTAGACCGCGGTGGCCTGGTACCCGACCTGGTTGGAGAACAGCGCTCCGGGGACCGGGGAGAACTCCAGCGCCGTGTCCTCGCGGACCACGCTGCCCTGCGGAAACACCAGCCGGCCGTTCTTCAGCAGCAGGTCCAGCACCCCGCCGGCGTAGACGTCCAGGGTGCCGTTCACCTCTGGGATCGGGATCAGGGTCGGGGTGAGCGGAATCGAGAACAGCTGGGTCTTCTGGATCGCATCGCTGACCAGCACCTCGGGGGCGCCGGTCCCGCCCGACATCAGGACCGGGGTGAAGGTCCCGTCGGCGGCGAACCGGTAGTCGAAGCCCTCCACCCCGGGCAGCTCGCCCTCCCACTGGAAGGGGGACCCGTCCGGGAGGGTGATGCTCAGCCGCAGATAGGTCTGCAGCTCCACACCGAGGTCCATCGACAGCTCGCCGCCGTCCGGATTGCCAGTTCCCCACTGCTGCCAGGGCGTCCAGCCCAGCTCCACCTCACCTTGGGCCGAGGCCCGCATCCCTCCTCCCAGATACCCCACGAAGCGGACCTGGATAGGCGGCGGGGTCACGCCTCCCTTGGGGTTGGGCCGGGGCATCCACCCGGTGTCGAAGCTCCAGGGTTGGAAGGCCTCCCGGGAGTGGGAGAACGCCACCGCCACCGGGTCGGCCCGGTACTCCGGGGCAGCCAGGGCGGCGCTGGAGGTCAGGACCGCGGCGAGCAACAGGCAGGTTCGAGGGTCCATACGGACCTGGACTACAGCAAGGTCCGATCCGTCCGCCTGGGGTGGGTTTCCGCAGAGTTGGCGGCCGGGACTGCGCAGCGGGGTGCGCGCTGTGGGGCGTCGCTGTCGCACCCAGGTGGGTGGGTAGCGTACCCCGCTACTCGACCTTTGCCCGCCGGTACTCCACCAGCCGGTGGGGTTTGAGCAGGTCGTTGTTCACCCGGAACCAGGGGTGGCCGTCGTCTCCGACCGCCACGCTCAGGCTGCCGTTGGCCAGCCCGAAGCGGATCAGCTCTCCCCCTTCGGCGCTCTCCAGCACGATCAGCTCGGTGGGCCGGCTGGTGCCGGAGAGCAGATAGAAGTCCTTGGCCCGTCCCTCCTGGAAGGCCAGGAACACCAGGGCGCCGGCGGGACGCAGCGGATCCCCGCTCCGGATCACCGCACCGGTCTGGGCGTTGAGGAACCAGGCGGCGGTGGCCCCGAGGGCGGCCAGCCGGGAGTCGGAGGCATAGGGTTGGGCAATCAACAATGGTGCGGGGAGCACCTCGCTCTCCCACAACAGCCCGGCGGGCTGGCCATCACTGCCGGGCAGGTTGCTGCAGCCGGGGGTGCGGGTGGCGCAGGCCACCACCTGGCTGGTGACCGCGGTCACCTGCAGCGGGAAGTACACCACCGACCCGTTGGCATTGAGCCGTGCAATCGGCCTCGGGGCCGAATCTCCCAGCCCAAAGGCGATCTGCCGCATCACGTACTGCGCCAGCCGGTTGCCGTTGCGGTAGTCGAAGCGGTCCACCACCACCTCGCCCACGTTGGGATTTCCAATCGGTTCCCGCCAGCTGGTCACAGCCACCTGGGCGCTGCGGTCGATCACGATGTTGGAGATGATCAACCCAGCGGGGATCACCTGGATGGGCCACTGGCTGTAGTTGGGCCCCACCACGCCTGCCCCGTGGCGGATCCGGCGCAGCTCCAGCAGCTGGTCGCTGATCGGGTTGAGGATCGCCACCACCACGTCCCCGTCCGGGGCCACTGCCATCGCCAGCGCCTTGGAGGCAAAGGTGCTGACCGCGGCGAGGTGGGTGGGCCCGAGCTCATCGTTCAGCTCCAGCAGCCCTGAGGGCTTGGTGGGGTTGTTCGCGTCGTAGGGCTCCAACATCCAGCGGGTGCCGAACACGGTCCGCTCGGAGAAGGTGGCCGCGTCCGAACAGGCGATGGCCAGCGAGTTGTTGATGTTGATCAGCGACCCTTCGGCATTGACCGCCACCACCTGGCGCTGGCCGGTCCCGGGATCCTCGCTGCAGCCCAGAAAGCGGGTCCCGGAACCGGCGCCGGTGGCCACGAAGGTATCGGTCACCGTCTGGGCGCCGCCGAGGGCGCGGATCACCCGATCCACCGGAAGGAACCGGCCAGAGGCGGGGGCGGAGGTGTTGTGCCGCCCGTCGGTGCAGATCGCCTTGGCCTTGAACAGCGGATTGGCGGCGATCCCGTCGCGGTAGGGGATCTCGTTGGCCGCCACGTCGAACACCAGCGGATTGCCGGAGAAGGTCAGGGTCTTGAGCAGCAGCTGATCATCGAACAGCTCCACCTTCTGGACCTGATCGCAGCCGGTGACTGTGATCTCCACCCTCATCTGGGTGCCCACCACTGTCGGGTTGGGCAGCACCACCGTCACCGCGGGCGGATCGGGCAGCGGGTTGCCGGGAGGCCCATCCGAACAGCCGGATCCGGCGACCCAGAGGAGGGAGGACACCGCTGCGAAGCGAACGGAAAGGGACGTACGCACGCTGGGAAGCCTAGTCCATTTTGGGCCCCACCTACATCGCCCCCCGCGCTCCAGGGCAAAATCCAGGGACTCAGGGCATAATAGAATCTCCGTGAGCGCGCAGGTCCTCAGAGCCAAGGGTGGCCGTGTCCTGATCGTCGGTACGCCGGCGAGCAGCGACGACGTCGTGGCCAACCTGATGAGCGCCGGCTACGAGTGCGCCCAGGTCAGCAGCCCCACCCAGCTGTTGAGCACCAGCCAGCGGCTGCGCCCGGAGGCGGTGCTGTTCACCTCCGCCGGCCAGGCGGAGCGCGAGGCGATGGTGCTGCTGCGGGGGGACGCGGTGCTGCGGGACGTGCCCCTGCTGGCGGATCTCACCTCGCCGGACGGCGCCACGCTGCGCAAGCTGGCCTTCGACGACTGGATCCACGCCGACGATCAGCGCACCGTGCGGCTGGAGGCGGCGCTGCGCTCGCGCCGCCTGGTGGAGCGGGATCTGCAACGCCAGCGGCGGATGGAGAAGCTGCTGGAGATCACCCAGGCGGCCACCTCCACCCTGGAGCTGGGCGAGATCATGCGGATCGCCGTGGAGAAGATCTCCGAGGTGGTCCCCACTGATCGCTGCTCGGTGGTGTTGGTGGAGGGCGTACCGCGCACCGCCCGGGTGGTGGCCTCCCGGGAGTCTCCGGGGATGCACGATCTGGCGATCGACCTGATCAAGTACCCGGAGCTGCGCCGCGCCCTGGAGACCCGGCAGCCGATCCTGGTCGAGGACGCCCAGCGCGATCCGCTGATGGAGGAGGTCCGGGATCAGATCGAACCGCTGGGGGTGCGCAGCATCCTGGTCCAGCCGCTGATCTGCCAGGACGACCTGCTGGGCGCGCTGTTCCTGCGGATGTCCCGCGAGAGCGGGGCCTTTGGCCGCGACGAGCTGGAGTTCTCCCAGGGTGTTTCCCTGGCGCTGGCCAACTCGGTGCGCAACGCGCGGCTGCACACCGCGCTCAAGCGCAAACGCGACGAGCTGGAGTCCGCCTACGTTGATCGTTACCGGGAGCTGAACGAGGCCAACCGGCGGCTCAAGGATCTCAACCGGCTCAAGGACGAGATCATCGCCATCGTCAGCCACGACCTGCGCGCGCCGCTCCAGGTCTTGTTGGGCCACGGCCGGCTGCTGCAGGACACCGACCTGACCGACGAGCAGAAGATCTCCGCCGAGGCCATCAACCGCCAGGGCCGGAAGATCCTGGACCTGGTGGAGTCGCTGCTGGAGCGCGGCAAGGGCGAGCAGGCCCGGGTCTCCATCGAACCGGTCCGGCTGGACGCGGCGCAGCTGTGCAAGGACGTCACCTCCGAGCTGACCATCCTGGCCAAGCAGCGGGGCAAGACCCTGCGTTCGGAGACCCCCGAGTCGCTGGTGCTGCTGGGCGATGAGGTGAAGCTGGCGGAGATCTTCCAGAACCTGATCACCAACGCGCTGGATCACGCCCGCACCACGGTGCTGGTGCGCACCCAGCGGCTGCGCCGGCCGGACGGGGATCAGATCCGGATCAGCGTCCAGGACGACGGCCCGGGGATTCCCGCCGATCAGCTGGCGCTGGTGTTCGACAAGTACCGCCACGGCCCCGGCGGCACCGGGCTGGGGCTGGCGATCTGCAAGGAGTTCGTGGAACTCCACGGCGGCGAGATCTGGGCGGAGAAGGTGGAGGGTGGCGGGGCCCGCTTCGTGATCACCCTGGCCCTGGCGCAGCAGGCGCCCACCCGGCCCCCGCCGGCGCTGGGCACCGGCCAGGGCAAGCAGGAGGAGGCGCAGCAGCCGCGGGTGCTGGTGGTGGAGGACGAACCCCAGATCGCCGCGGTGCTGGAGGAGATCCTCAAGTCCCGCTACCGGGTAGAGGTGGCCCGGGACGGCGCCGAGGGGCTGGCCAAGGCCCGGGGTCTGCACCCGGATCTGGTGGTGATGGACGTGTTCCTGCCCAAGCTGGATGGGCTGGACGCGGCGATGGCCCTCAAGTCCTCGCCGGACACCTCGGACATCCCGGTGATCCTGCTCTCCGCGCACCAGGGGGTGGCGGAGAAGGTCCGCGCCCTGAACCTGGGCGCGGTGGACTACATGCACAAGCCGTTTCAGGCCCTGGAGCTGCTGGCCCGCACCGACCGCGCGCTGCGGCTGCGGGAGGCGGAGCGGGAGCTGGAGCGCAGCCGCTCGCTCTTGCGCCGCAGCGGCAACGATCCGGAGACCGGGCTGTTCGACCGGCTGGGGGTGGTGGCCCGCCTGGAGCAGGAGCTTTCCCGCAGCCGCCGCTACCAGCGCGCCTTGAGCGTGGCGGTGCTCACCCCGCTGATGCCGCTGCGGGATCGCACCCGCGCCTGCGCCTCCTTCGTGCGCACCACCCTGCGCGCGCCCGACGTGGTGGGGCATTTGGGCGGGGGCCGGCTGGTGATCCTGCTGCCGGAGTCCTCGGCCGAGGACTCCCTCAACGTGCTGGCCCGGCTCAAGCCGGACCTGGACCGGGAGGGAGGGGCCAGCTTCCACGTCTACGTGGAGGAGTTGGAGGAGACCCAGGAGGGGATGGTGGACGCCGCGCTGGAGGCGGTGCTGGTCCGCAGCGCCCGGGCCGCCCATCCCCGGCGGTCCACGTAGGGGAGTGTGGGAGAGCAGGGCCCCGTTGCAGGCCCCCGTTGAGCGCGCCTGGGGAAGTGGCATTAAGCTTTGCGGCGGTGAGCTTCGTTCACGCGGCAATCTCCGGTGGCTTGGCGGTCCTGTGCCTGGGCGCGGGACCGGCCCCCCGGACCGCGGTGCGCCCCGGGGTGGATCCGGAGGCGATGCGGGAGGCGATGCGCGGGGCAGGCGGCGAGGGGGGCTTCAAGTCCTCCGCCTCCTACGCACACTTCCTGGGGGCGCGGATGGCGCACCACGCGGGAGATCACCGGGCGGCGGTGCAGGAGCTGATCCTGGCGCTGGCCACCGATGACGCCAACCCGTTCCTGCTCACCACCCTGGCCGAGGAGTACGCGCGGCTCTCCGAGCTCAACCGCGCCGAGCGCGAGCTGAAGAAGGCCCTGGAGGCCGACGCCCGCTATCACCCCGCCCAGCTGTTGATGGGACGGGTGCTGATGGACGGGGGGAAGGTCACCCGGGCCCTGGGGTATCTGAAGAGGGCGATCTCGCTGCGCCCCAGCGACCCGGAGGCCTACCTGGTGCTGGCGCAGCTGCAGCTGGATCGCCAGGCGCTGGAGGAGGCGGTGGAGACGGTGGAGGCGCTGGGGCAGGCGGTCCCTGGAGAGGCGATTGGCTACCGCCGGCTGGGGCTGGTGCTGGCCGAGCGGGGGGAGAACACCCGAGCGTTGGCGCTGCTGACCAAGGCGGTGGACCGGGATCCGGGCGACTTCGAATCCTGGGTGACGCTGGCCCAACTCTACGTGTCCAGCGATCGGTTGACCGAGGCCGAGGAGGCCTACGCGCGCGCGCTGGAGCGCGACCCGGACAACAGCGAGGTGCTGCTGGCCGCCGGCCGGCTGGCGCTCAAGAACGGTTCGGTGGTGCGGGCCCGGGCCTGCTTCGACCGGCTGCTGGGGATCTCCGACGACCCGCAGCTGGTGGTGCAGGTGGCCTTCACCTACCTGGCGGCCAAGGAGACCGAGGCCGCCGCCGAGGCGCTGGAGCTGGCCAGGGGCGCCCGCCAGGAGGAGCCGCGGGTCGCCTTCTACGCCGGGCTGGTCCACGAGCGGCTGCGGCGCTTTGGCAGCGCGGCCACCGCGTTTGGAGAGGTGCCCAGCCACTCCGAGCTGTTCCACGAGGCCCGGCTCCATCAGGCGCTGGCGTTGTCCGCGGTCGGCCAGCACCCCCGGGCGCAGGAGCTGCTGTGGGCCGGGTTGAAGGAACGCCCCGACTATCTGGCCCTGTACCCGGCCTACGCCCGGGCGCTGGAGCGGGGAGGGAAGGGCGCGGAGGCCGAGCGGTTTCTGAGCGGCGCGCTGGATCAGCGCGGAGACGCAGAGCTGTTCGAGGCCCTCTCCCGTCACCTGGTCCGGCAGGGGCGCCACCCGGAGGCGGTGGCCGTGCTGCGCCGGGGGCTGGAGAAGTTCCCCCGGGAGGAGGGGCTGCTGTTCACCCTGGGCGCCACCTATGAGCGGCAGGGCGATCTGGACCGCAGCCTGGCGGCGATGCGCGAGGTGCTGGCGGTGAACCCGGAGAACCCGATGGCGCTCAACTACCTGGGCTACCTGCTGGCGGACCACGGCCGGGAGCTGGAGACCGCGGAGAGGCTGCTGAACAAGGCGGTGGCGCTCAAGCCGGACAGCGGCGAGTACCTGGACTCGCTGGGGTGGCTGTACTACCGCCGCGGCAACCACGCGCTGGCGGTGAGCACCCTGGAGAAGGCGGCGCGGCTCTCCCCCCGCGAGCCGGTGATCCTGGAGCACCTGGGAGACGCCTACCTGGAGGTGAGCCGGATCTCCGACGCCGAGCAGGTCTACCGGCGGGCGCTGGAGGCGCTGGCGGGGGCGGACGAGGAGCAGGTCAATCCGGCCGAGCTGCGCTCCAAGCTGGAGAAGAAGCTGCGGCGGTTGAGCCAGGCCCACTAGAAAGTCCACCACCGGCGGTCCTTCGCGACTAAGGTGCCCGGACGTATGAAGCACGACCAGGGCTTCTTCTCCGGCAAGGGCAACCTCCGCCTGTACTGGGAGACCACGTTCCCCGAGGGCGAGCCCAAGGGACATGTGATCCTGGTCCACGGCTATCAGGACCACGTGGGCCGCTCCAAGGGGCCGCTGGCCGCGCTGAACGCCGCGGGCTTCGCCACCCACGCCTATGACTTTCGCGGGCACGGCAAGTCGGATGGCCGCCGTGGGCACTGTCAGCACTTCTCCGAGTTCGTGGATGACCTGGACCTGTTCGTCCAGCGGGTGAAGAAGAACGCCGGCGGGCGGAAGGTGTTCCTGCTCACCCACAGCCACGGCGGGCTGACCGCGGTGCACTGGCTGCACCGCACCGGCGGGGCGGGGATCGCCGGGGCGATCTTCAGCGCTCCCTACCTCAAGCTGGCCTTCACGCCTCCGCGGCTCAAGGTCCTGGGCGCGCGGCTGGCGGGGCGGGTGGTACCCTGGCTGCCGATCAAGAGCGAGCTGACCTCCGAGGTGTTGTCCCGGGACGTGGAGGTCCAGAAGGCGGCCGACACGGATCCGCTGTACAACAGGACGGTCACCCCGCGCTGGTTCACCGAGGCCAACCGGGCCCAACAGCAGGCAATGACCTACGGCCCCTCCATCGAGGTGCCGTCGTTTGTGTTCTATGGAAGCGACGATCAGGTGGCGGCCGGAAGCGCGGCCCGCCAGCTGTTCGAGTCGCTGGCGTCACGCGACAAGAAGTTGAAGGAGTACCCGGGCATGCGCCACGAGTGCATGAACGAGATCGGTAAAGAAGAGGTGTTCAGCGATCTGGTTGGCTGGATCTCCTCGCATCTCTGACGTACCGTTTGTCGCTTTCTCGACGCCGAAATCGCGGACCATCTGGAGGGGCAGCAGTCTCATGGCAACGGATCAGACCGGGATCATCGGCAAGGGCATCGTCATCAAGGGCAACCTCACCGGCGGTGGGGACCTCGTGATCGAGGGGCGCGTGGAGGGGCAGATCGCGCTGAAGAACCACCTCACCATCGAGGCGTCCGGAAAGGTCCAGGCGGACATCCGGGCGGAGGAGCTGACCATCAACGGAGAGGCGTCAGGCAACATCGACGCATCGACCAAGGTGTCGATCAGCTCGTCGGCCAAGGTGGCGGGGGACATCAAGGCGCCGCGGGTGGTGATTGAGGACGGCGCGGTGTTCAACGGTTCGGTGGAGATGGACGTCAAGCTGCCGGACGACATCTAGGCAGCTGACGCAGACAATTTTTAGGGAGAGGGGTCAGAACACATCATGGCGAATACGGTGATTGGCTCGAGCATCGTCATCGACGGAGAGATTTCCGGCGATGAGGATCTGGTGATCCAGGGAACGGTGAAGGGGAAGATCTCCTTGAAGGAGAGCCTCTACGTGGAGGGTTCAGGCGTCGTCGAGGCGGACATCGAGACGCAGAACGTGGAGATTGCGGGCCGGGTGACCGGCAACATCGCGGCCACCGACAAGGTGGAGCTGAAGAGCGACTGCCGCGTGGTGGGCGACATCAAGTCTCCGCGGATCCTCATTGCCGACGGTGCCAGCTTCAAGGGCAACGTCGACATGGACGTGAAGGAGCGGTAGCCGATGGCCACCGCGAAGGAACTGACCCACACGGGGGAGAACACCGTGATCGGCCAGTCGATCCTGATCAGCGGCAAGCTGACAGGTGACGAGGACCTCACCGTCCAGGGACGCGTGGAGGGCGAGCTGACGCTCACCCGAACGCTGATTGTCGAGCCCTCCGGTGTGGTGAAGGCGAACGTGGCGGTCCGCAATGCCATCGTCAGCGGCGTCGTCGTGGGGAACATCAACGCCACCGAGAGCGTGGAGTTGACCCGCGAGGGCCGTATGGTCGGTGACATCAAGGCCCCGCGGGTGATCATCGTGGACGGCGCGTCGTTCCGCGGCCGGGTGGACATGGGCGAGGTCGAGCCGGGTCGTCTGCCGGTCGGCGATCGTCCGCGGATCCAGCCGGCGCGTCCGCAGCTGCGTCCAGGGATCACCACCCCGGTCCGGCCGCCGATCCCTGCCACCCCCTCGGGGAGGACCGCCACCCCGGTGGCGCCTCCGGCCCGTCCGGCGGTGACCACTCCGGCCCGGGCGCCCGCGCCGCCGCCGCCGCCCACCCGCAGCGAACCGAGGGTGGAGGCCAAGGCGCCTCCTCCTCCGGCCGCTCCGGTGATGGCCGCCGGCGCCAAGAAGAAGGTCATCATCAAGAAGAAGCGGTAACGCTCCTTCTCGATGGCCGAAGCTATGCGGGCGGGGCTCCCGGACGAGAGATCGTCACGGGGCCCCGCCTGTGTCGTTGCGGGCGCCAACTTGCTTGACGCAGGGCCACCTTGGGGCGCTGATCCGTGGCCATGAATCCCGAAGATCAGAACGGGTCCGAGCCGCCGGCCGGGAGCGAGTCCGCTGCCTCCGCGGGCACGGATTCGTCCGGACTTGCTGGTGCGGAGCGGTCGCTGCTGCCGGCGGGCGGAGAGGCACTGCGCAGGGACGCCTCGGCCTCCGCAGAGGACGAGGGCTCCGGCGATGAGGGCTCGGACGACGCCGGCTCCGGAGCTGAGGGCTCGGACGACGAGGGCTCCGGTGATGAGAGTTCTGAGGCCGCCGGCTCCGGCGATGAAGGCTCGGACGAAGACGGCTCGGACGAGGAAGGCTCGGACGAAGACGGCTCGGACGAAGACGGCTCGGACGAGGAAGGCTCGGACGAGGAAGGCTCGGACGAAGACGGCTCGGACGAAGACGGCTCGGACGAAGACGGCTCGGACGAAGACGGCTCGGACGAAGACGGCTCGGACGAGGAAGGCTCGGGCGACGACGGAGCCGGCGATGAGGGCGAGGGCGGCGAGGCCGCCTCTGAAGCCGACGCCTCGGATGACGCGAGCGCGCTCGGTGGTTCTGGGAAGGGAGCTGTTGCTTCCGATGGGGACATGGGGACCGGAGTTCGTGAATTGACTGCTGAAGAAGAAGTGGCGCAGGAGCACGCCGAGGAGCGTGAGGCGGCGAAGGAGAAGACGCGGGCGGCCCGGGAGGCCGAGGTGCCGCGGCCTCCGTCGCTTCCTCCGCGCTGGGATCAGTCGTTGGATGCGCTGAAGGCGGCGCCCACCCCCGCGGAGGCGCAGCGCAACCGCCGCAGCCACGTGGCCCCGGCGATGATCGCGCTGGACCGGATCGACGTGGACGACACCTTCCAGCTTCGGCCGGAGGGCGATCTGTCCAAGCTGGCCACCGACATCGCCCGGCTGGGACAGCTGTTCCCGGTGGACGTGCGGCTGCGCCCGCCGGATCGCTTCCAGATCCTGTGTGGCTTCCGCCGGGTGGCCGCGTTGCGCTTCCTGCAGCGGGACAAGGTCCTGGCGCGGCTTCACACCGACCTCTCCGACGAGGACGCGCTGCACATGGCCCTGGCCGAGGCCATCCACGCCGAGCCTGTGAGCGCGGATCAGCTGCGCACCCTTCAGGAGCGGCTGGCCTCCGAGAAGCGTCTCTCCGCCGCCACCCGGGACATGCTGGACAAGGCGCTGGCCGAGGACGACTCGCTGGCGCCGGAGAACGTGGAAGAGGAAGTGGATGCCGAGGAGCTGGCCGACGACGTGACGATCCGTCTGGGGGAGATCAACCAGGACCTGTCGCTGCTGGCGGAGGCGTTCTCGCAGCTGGATGACCACCGCAAGGAACAGCTGCTGCAGCAGCTTGGGTACTCCGCGGAGCTGGTCGCGTTTCTGGGAGGGAAGTGATGGACGAGGGGCTGGGGCGGGATCGCGCGCGGCTGCTGGAGCTGCTGACGAAGCAGAGCTTCGAGCGGAGGAAGGTGACGCTGGCCTCCGGCAAGGAGTCGGACTTCTACATCGACTGCAAGAAGGTCGCCCTCTCCGCCGAGGGGCACTGGCTGATCGGCCGGCTGTTCCTGGCGGAGATCAAGAAGCACTGTCCGAACGCGGTGGCGGTGGGCGGGCTGACCCTGGGCGCGGATCCGCTGGCCTCGGCGGTGAGCCTGACCTCGTATCTGTGGGGGCAGCCGATCCCGGCGTTCATCGTCCGCAAGGAGGCCAAGGGCCACGGGACCGGGGTGTGGATCGAAGGTCGGAACCTGATCCCCGATGGCGCCGAGGTGGCGATCGTGGAGGACGTGGTGACCACCGGCGGCTCCAGCCTCAAGGCGATTGAGCGGGTGGAGGCCGACGGTCTCAAGGCCCGACACGCGTTTGCCCTGGTGGACCGACTGGAGGGCGGCAACGAGGCCTTCACCGCCCGCGGGTATGTGGTGCACCCGCTGTTCACCCGCAAGGACTTCATCCCGTGAGGCGCCTGGCGGGTGCGTTGTTGTTGGTCGTCACTGGCTGCGCGCAGCTCCCGGCGCCCCTGACCTGGGAGGCGCCCCAGATCGGCGAGCGGCCCAGCCCGGCAGACGATCTGGACAAGGAGCGGGCCTTCCGCCAGGTGCAGGAGCGCTACAGCGACCAGGCGGAGGTCTACGCCCAACTGGACACCCGGATGTTCGTGGGCGCCACCTTCCAGAGCTGGCCTTTCCGCGAGGCCAAGGTCCGCTACCTGGCTGGCTTCGAGAAGCTGCCTGCGGTGCGGGTGGAGCAGCGGCTGGCCGAGGAGAAGACGCAGCACCAGGAGGCACACGAGTTCTTCGTGGGCGCCCACCTCAACGACTACCGCTACGACGACTTCGACAAGAGCTCCTCCACCTGGCGGGTGGTGCTGATCAGCAATGGCCTGGAGATCGAACCGCTGAAGGTGGAGCGGGTGGGGCGGTCCAACCTGGCGATGCGCAGCGTCTACCCGTACATGGACGAGTTCTGGACGGCCTACCGGTTCAAGTTCGCCCGGAAGACCAAGGACGGGGTGGACGTGATCCCCGCGGGAACCCAGAAGGTGACGCTGCGGCTGGCGTCCACGCTGGGCCAAGCCGAGCTGGAGTTCCCGGCGGAGTAGGAGCTGATGGTCGGAGGCGTGCCTTCGTGGGGGCTCACGCCCCGACGGTGAACATCGTGGCCTGCATCAGCGAGACCAGCTTCTCCTGCCCATCCTTCAGCGCGAAGGCCTCCCCGGTGCAGACCACCAGGGTCTTGCCGGCCCGGCGGACCTTGCCGACGGCGCGGAAGCGTTCTCCCACCGAGGGGGCCAGAAGGTTCACCTTGAACTCCACGCTGACCACCTCCGAGCCCTCCGGCATCGCGGTCAGCGCCGCGTAACCGCAGGCGCTGTCCAACAGGGTGGTGATCACCCCGGCATGCACGAAGCCCTGCTGCTGGGTGAGCTCGGGACGGTAGGAGAGGGCGATCTCCACCTCTCCGGCGGTCACCGAGACCAGCTCGGCGCCGATCAATCGCATCGCCTGCTGTTGGTCGAAGCTGGCCCGGACTCGCTGGGTGGGATCGGTCATGCGCCCCCCTGATAGCGCAGGCCGTGGCCGGGAGCAGCATGCCGGTGATCGCGCGAAGGGCGAGGGCCGTCCCGCCCGGCGCCCGGTTGGCCGATCTGGAGCCGGCTACCGACGCTGCCGAGTCTGCTCCGGCGCAGGCTGCTGGGCGCCCCGGGTGACGGCGAGCACGTTCAGGCCGATCAGGGCCGCGATCACCATCGGCGCGTAGCGCTTGAACCAGGTGGGGCCCAGGCGCAGCAGCAGGCCACAGGGGAGGCCGGCCAAAAAGCCGCCCAGGTGGCCCTGCCAGCTGACGAAGGGCAGCAAGGAGATCACCGCGATCTGGATCAGCCAGGTGACCAGCTCGCTGCGGTGGGCCTTGGTGGCGATGGGCAGCATCGCGCCCACCCAGCCGAGAATCATCCCCGAGGCTCCGACTGCCGGTTGGTGGAAGGCCAATCCCAGCTGCAGCAGCGACGAACCCAACAGACCGGCGATCGAGACCAGCGCGAATCTGCCGGTGCCGATCACTCCCTCGTAGGCGCGGCCAATGGTCCACACCACTGACATGTTGAAGAACAGGTGGATCAGGTTCCCGTGCTCAATCACCGCGCCGGGAATCCGCCACCACTGCCCCGCCGCCACCGCCGGACCGTTGATGGCGAAGGGGTGGGCATTGCCCAGAAGCACCAGGTCCACCCCGAACCAGACCACCGCCGCACCCAGCAGCGCGTAGCAGAAGTACGGGGTGGCCAGCCGCCCCGGCGGCGGTGGCGAGGCCTCGTCAGGGCCCGGCTGGGCCCGCGGCGCCTGCCGTCGCCACGGATCGCTGTTGGGGTGCATGGCCTCTTAAATCTCCCGCTGGACGACCGTATCCTTGAGCCAGTTGTGGTCGTCCCGAGAGGGATAATCGAGGTTGTAGTTGAGGCCCCGACTCTCCTTGCGACGGGTGGCGCACTCCACGATCAGGTGGGCCACGTCGGCGATGTTGCGCAGCTCGATCACGTCCCGGGTGACCTTGAAGCGCCAGTAGTAGTCCCGGATCTCCTCCCGCAGCAGATCCAGCCGGCGCCGGGCGCGTTCCAGTCGCTTGCCGGTGCGGACGATCCCCACGTAGTTCCACATCGAGCGGCGGATCTCGTCCCAGTTGTGGGTGACCAGCACGCTCTCGTCGGAGGCCACCGCGCCGCCCGGATCCCAGTCCGCGGCGCCGTCGGGGTGGGCGGGGGCGGTCTTCAGCTCCTCGGCGGTGGCCTTGGCCACCCGGTGACCGAACACCAGCCCCTCCAGCAGCGAATTGGAGGCCAGCCGGTTGGCCCCGTGTAGTCCGGTGCTGGCCACCTCTCCAATCGCGTACAGGCCGGGGATGCTGGTCCGCCCCTCCAGATCGGTCTGCACCCCGCCGCACATGAAGTGGGCCGCCGGCACCACCGGGATCGGCTGGACGGTGAGATCGATCCCGAAGGCCTTGCAGGTGGCGTAGATGTTCGGAAAGCGGTTCATCAAGAACGCACGGTTCAGGTGCGTCATGTCCAGGAACACGCAGTCCTCTCCGGTGCGCTTGAGCTCCGCGTCGATCGCCCGGGCCACCACGTCGCGCGGGGCAAGCTCCGCCAACGGGTGGTAGCGGTCGGCGAAGCGCTCCCCGCTCTTGAGCCGCAGCTTGCCGCCCTCGCCGCGCAGCGCCTCGGAGATCAGGAAGCTCTTGGCCTCGGGGTGGAACAGGCAGGTGGGGTGGAACTGGTAGAACTCCATGTTGGCGATGCGCGCCCCGGCCCGGTACGCCATCGCCACCCCGTCACCGGTCGCCACGTCCGGGTTGGAGGTGTACAGGTAGACCTTCCCCGCCCCGCCGGTGGCCAGCACGGTCACCTTGCCCAGCATCACTTCGATCCGCCCGTCCGCCATCAGCACGTAGGCGCCCAGGCAGCGGCCGCGCTTGCCGCCGCTGGGGCTGTCCTTCTCGTGGATCAGATCGATCCCCGCCGAGTCCGGGAAGAAGGTGATGTTCTTCTGCTCGTCGCAGGCGGCCAGCAGCGACCGCTCCACCTCCGCCCCGGTGATGTCTCCGGCGTGGACGATCCGCCGCTTGGAGTGGCCGCCCTCCCGGGTCAGATCGAAGTCGCCCTCCGCACGCTTGTTGAAGGCGGCGCCCAGGGCCACCAGCTCCCGGACCCGGTCCGGGCCCTCGCGCACCGTCACCTCGACCGCGGCCGGATTGCACAGGCCCGCTCCCGCCACCAGGGTGTCCTGGATGTGGTTCTCGAAGGAGTCGGAAGGGGAGAGGACGGCGGCGATCCCACCCTGGGCGTAGTGGGTGTTCCCCTCGTGGCGGGCGCGTTTGGTCAGGACCGCGACCGTGCCGTGCTCGGCCGCCTTGAGGGCGAACGACAGACCGGCTACTCCACCCCCGAGCACCAGAAAGTCGAACGTGAGCGACATTTCACCTGGGCTTAGTCCCCGTAAGCGTCGGAAACAAGGCGCTTTTCTTGAGGACTAAAGCCTTCGGATCTAGAGTTTGGGGTCAAGCCCCATGAGGTCCTTCCTTCCGACACTCCTGATCGTCGCCACCCTCGGGTCGGGGACCGCGTTCGCGCAGGACGTGTACCGGTACGTGGAGAAGGACGGGACCATCATCTACACCAACGTGCCGCCCACCAGCGCGCGTCAGGCGAAGAAGATGAAGGGCAGCTTCAAGGCCCCGGCCCGCCCCACCTCCAACTGGGTCCCCCGGGCCCGCGCCAACATCTCCTTCGCCGACCACATCGACGAGGCGGCCGCCCGGTACAAGATCCCCTCCGCGCTGGTGCGGGCGATCATGCACGCCGAGTCCGCCTTTGAGCCCACCGCGCTGTCCCACAAGGGCGCGTCGGGGTTGATGCAGCTGATGCCGGCCACCGCCGAACAGATGTACGTGAAGGACATCTTCGAGCCGAAGGACAACATCGAAGGTGGGGTCCGCTACCTGCGGGTGCTGGCCAACCAGTACGACGGCGACATGGTGAAGATGATCGCCGCCTACAACGCCGGACCCACCGCGGTGGAGAAGTACAACGGCGCGATCCCTCCGTACGCGGAGACCCAGGCGTATGTCCGCAAGGTGCTGGCGCTGTACTACCAGTACAAGTCCCAGGCCGAGCAGACGGCCCAGTCCGACAAGTGAACCAGCTGGCCCATGGCGCGTAAGGCTTCCGCAGCGGAGAACGAGGAGTTCCTTCAGGCGCTCTACCGGGGCGGTGAGCTGCTGGCCGCCGGCAAGGTGATCGAGGCCAAGGATCTGCTGGAGAAGGCCCACCAGCTCCAGCCCAAGAACGAGAAGGGCCAGAACCTGCTGGGCCTGACCTACTTCAAGCTGGGGCTGTTCGACCGGGCGGCGGAGATCTACGAGGGGCTGGTGCGGGAGAACCCGGCTGATCCCACCCTGCGGGTGAACCTGGGCCTGGTCTATCTGAAGACCAACGCACTGCCCCGGGCGATCCGCGAGTTCGAGACCGCCACCGATCTCTCCCCGGAGCACAAGAAGGCGCAGAACTACCTGGGGGTGGCGCTGGCCCAGGCCGGCGAGTTCGCCCGGGCCAAGGAGCACTTCATCCTCGCCGGCAGCGAGGCGATGGCAGAGAAGATGGACCGCGCCCTCAAGGGCGACGGGGGGCATCCGCAGCAGCCGCCCACCCAGCCGGCGCAGACCCAGGGCTTCGCGGAGATCGAAGGTTCGGAGGTGGTCGCCGAGCGCGGCGGGCAGGTCCCGGCGGCGGAGACCGGGGAGCACGCCCCGATCACCCAGCAGCAGGCCCAGGCCTACGCTTCCGAGGAGATCCCGGTCGAGCAGCAGCAGGCCCACCAGGCGCTGCAACAGACCGACTGGGGTTCGCAGTTCGAAGGGGACGGCGGAACCGGCGAGGCCTACGAGCAGCCCGGTCAGGAGGGCCAGTACGAGCCGCCCCCCGCCGCGGTCAGCGAGTCCGACCTGGACGCCTTCTCCGAAGAGTCGATGAGCGCCGCCCCCTCCTCCCAGCCGGTCCCGGAGATGATGGAGGTGGAGCTGGAGGCGGCCCCGGTCGAGGCGTACGCCGAGTTGCCCCCGCCGCCGCCGGAGCTGCCGCCCCCACCGCCAGAGGAGGTGGATTCCTTCCCGATGGCCGAGGAGCGGCCAGAAGAGGTGGATTCCTTGCCGATGCCCGAGGAGGTCCGCCCCCCTGCGCCGCGGGCGCCGGTGGCCGGGATTCCGGGTAGGAGTGCGGAGGAGGTGGACGGAGCGCTGACCCTTCCGATCGCCGAGCTGGCCCCGACGCTGCAGCTGTTCCCGCCTCCGGTGCAGGGGCCGTTCCTGGTCCGAGGCGAGCTGGCGGCGCTGGTGATCACCGACGAGCTGCTGACCCGGCTCTCCGGGCTGGTCTCGGTGGTGGGGAAGGTGGAGTTCAAGCCGGAGACCAAGCGGTTCCGCGGACGGGCCACCGACAAGCCGTTTGGAGAGGGCGACCGGCGGATGGTCCGGGCCAAGGGGCAGGGGATGGTGATCGTGGACACCGGCGATCAGAAGTTCGTCTCCCTGGAACTGGCCGACGAGTCCGGCTACTTCCAGGAGGAGCAGGTGTTCTCCTTCGAGGAGGCGCTGTCCTTCGAGAATGGCCGGGTCCCTTCGGACATCCCCCCCGATCTGGATCTGGTGCACCTGCGCGGCAAGGGCCGGGTGCTGTTGGCGATCTCCGGACCGCTGCGCTCGCTGGAGATCGCCATGGAGCGGCCGGTGACGGTGCCGATGGTCAACCTGGTGGGCTGGTACGGGAACCTCACCCCCAAGGTGATCCCGCTGCTGCCCGACGCCAAGGGCAAATCCAGCCGGTCGGCGGTGGAGCTGTCCGGCGAAGGATTCGCGCTCATTTCAGTCCCGATGCGCTAGGAAGGCGCCGTGGATCGCGCCACCAAGAGGCGGTTGAAGAAGGAGGAGCGTGGGCGCAAGAAGGCCGCGCGCCGTCCCTCCGTGCTGTTGCAGGAGATCTGGAATCTCCCCAACATGCTGACCATGGCGCGGATCGCGATGATCCCGCTGTTCGTCTGGCTGACCTACGACGCCGATCCGATGAACTCGCTGCTGGCCGCGGTGTTGTTCACGGTGGCGGCGATCACCGACGTGGTGGACGGGATGCTGGCCCGGCGGATGAACCTGATCACCGTGCTGGGGAAGTTCCTGGACCCGCTGGCCGACAAGCTGATCGTGATGGCGGCGCTGGTGATGATGGTGCGGCTGGGACGGATCTGGGCCTCGCTGGTGATCATCCTGATTGCCCGGGAGTTGATCGTCAGCGGCCTGCGGGCCATCGCCGCCTCCGAGGGGCTGGTGATCGCCGCGGGGCAGGAGGGGAAGTGGAAGACCTCGCTGCAGCTGACCGCGATCATCGCGCTGTGCGTCCACTACACCCACCCGCTGGACCTGATCTGGGTGACCTACCCCCTCGACTACAACCTGGTGGGCAAGGTGCTGCTCTCGGTCTCCACAGTCTTCTCGGTGTGGAGCGCGGTGCAGTACTTCCGGGCCTTCTTCCAGGTCCTGGGCACCCGCGGCTCCCCAGCCGCCGAATAAAGGGGACAGGCTACATTTCGTGGCCCCGGGATTGCTGTTGTGCAACCTGGATGCCTGGAAATGTAGCCTGTCCCCTTTATCGACTCAGCGCATCAGGCGGCTCCGCGGGCGGCCTCCGGGCGGACCACGATCCGGACGGCATCCAGCGGGGTGTCCACCCCCTTGAGGGTGGCCTGGTAGCGCTCGGTGATGTCCTGGGGGGTGAGGATTCCCGCCAAGATCGCCTGCTCCGCCAGGGAGGCTTCGATCACCAGCTCGCCGCTGTGGGCCTGGGCCTGGAGGCGGGCGGCGATGTTCACCGTCTGGCCGAAGTAGTCCAGCACCCCGTTGGCGGTGAGCACGAAGCAGGGGCCGGAGAAGAACCCCAGCTTGATGTGGGTCCTCATTCCCTCGGTGTGCTCCCGGCGGAAGGCTGGAAACGCTTGCAGCAGCTCGCGGCAGGCGCGGATCCCGTCCAGCTCGTCGGCGAAGGCGGCCATCACCGCGTCGCCAATGGTCTTCACCACCGCTCCGCCGTGCTTCTCCACGATCGGCGTGATCAGGTCGAAGTGGTCCTGCACCAGCTTGAAGGCGGTGGCGTCCCCGGAGGTCGCGTACAGCTGGGTGGAGTCCGCCAGGTCGCTGAAGAACAACCCCATCCGCGAGACCCTCAGTGAGGTCCCCGGACGCAGGGTGTCGGAGGAGAAGTCGCGGCGAAACTCGGGCAGGGCGGTGACGATCCGCGCGGTGGCCGCCTGGGAGTTCCACACCCGTTGCTCCAGCTTGGCGTGAGTTTCCTCGCCCGAGGGGTTGCTGACGATCACCGAACCTCCGGGCGCCACCGCCAGCCGCTGGGCGGTCTGCACCGCCCGGGTCAGGTCCACCCGGAGCTCCGGCGGTGCGCTTTGGACCAGCTCCAGCTGAGCGGTCAGCCCACCGCGGACGAACAGCTGGTAGGCGCCGGCCTCAGAAGGGGCGACCAGGGTCGCGGTGCCCCCGGCGGGGAGGATGGACTGGGCCATCACATGCGGGGTCCGGGCCGGGCCCCCGATGCAGTAGGGGCCCTGGTCCACCTTCCGGATGGAGGGGGAGGGGGAGAAGGTCGCCTCCACTGACTGATCCAGGTCCAGGCCGAACTGGATCTCACACAGCTGGCAGGCGCCATGTTCGGTCAACCCGGCAAGGGAGGGGATGGAGCTGGAGACCGTCCGGCAGCTGGGGCAGACGATGTCCCAGCGCAGCTCCAACAGCCCTGCCTTCACCGCCCGCAGGCAGGACGCCAGCAGCGGCCGGCGGTCGACCTTCCAGAGGTCGGCCAGCTCGAAGGGACGAAGCCGGGAGACCTCCACGTCGGGGCCGGAGCTGAGCAACTCGATCAGCCGCGAGGCCAAATCAGAGGGATCCAGCTTGCGCAGTGACAGCGCGGCGCGCGCCAACCCCGGAAGGTTCACCGAAGGGGGAGGGCCGGGCTGGGTGGGGCGCAGGCCCGCCGCCAGCTCGGCGTCCAACCGCCGAAGCTCGGCCTCCATCCGCCCCACCACGCCGCGGGAGTTCATGGCGATGATCGGCGCCAACAGGCCCAACCCCTGGCGGACCGTCACCTCCACGGTGAGCCCCACCCGGGTGCCGCCGGAGGGGAGCGGCGCGAGGGTGTAGCGGACCGACAGCTCGGAGGCAGGTCCGCTGCGCATCCGACGCAGGATCTGGAACTGCTGGAGGTAAACCCACTCGTAGGGGCGCTCCTCGTATTCGACGTTGAAGCCGCCCAGGCGGGTGCGCAGCAGGTGACGGGCTGCGCCCCCTCCCTCCAGGGGCTGGACCTGGACCCGGCCGTTGCCAACGGCCCGGTTGATGCGATCAGTGTCGGTCAGCGAGTTCCAGACGCTGCAGGGATCTGCCTGGCACTCAACCGTCCGCTGGATTTGAACCCTTTTCATGAGGCTTCGCGGAGTAGAGCAGACAGACGGGCGGGAGGGCCATTTCGGCCCGCCGCGAGTCAGTTCTTGACGCCCGGAAACGTGGTGGGTATATCCCCCGCGCCTTCGCAACGGTCCTCTGGGCCGGGGCGCAGCAAAGACAGGTCGTCGCCGGATATGCGGGAATAGCTCAGCGGTAGAGCATCGCCTTGCCAAGGCGAGGGTCGAGGGTTCAAATCCCTTTTCCCGCTCCAAAGAACGCCCGGGTTACCTAGAGATAGGTGACTCGGGCGTTTGCTTTGGGGCCTCATCGACCAACCCAAGGTCAGCAAGCTGCTTCGGGGCCGGCTGAAGGACTTCTCCGAGCACCGCCTGATGAGGTTTCTCACGCTGTTGGGCTCGACGGTCGAGATTGTCGTTCATTCCCCCAAGCGGATGAAGGCAGACAAGATCCAGAGAGGGATCGTCCACGTCGTGCACGCCAGCTAAAGCAGACGAGCTCTTGGGCAGATGCTCGTTCGTCGAGACCGAAATGTGGGACCGTGAGGCGCTCGACTGCCGATACTCTGTAAGTCCTCGCTCAGCCCCGGCTCATCGGGCGAGGCAAAGCATCACGCCAGGTCCGCCGCAGCGGAGAGCTTCGGCAGGTGCCTCTGGATGACCTCCTCCATCGAGGCGAGTTCGGCGGCGGAGAGCATGTCGAACCTGGCGCGCTTCGCGTTCGAGATCCGTCCTTCATTGTGAACCGCGACCCGTACGAACAGATGGAGCAGTCGATCCGGAAGGTCGACGATTCGGCGCAGTTCCTGCTGCACTTTCTGAAACTCGACCACGAAGTCGAGCTCGTTCCGGAAGTCGGTTTCGATGGTTTGAGCGACCCAACGACAAAGGTCCTCCGACATACGCGTGAGGTCGGCGAAACGGTAGAGCGAGGAAGTATCGTCGGGGCTCGTGACGCGGCCATCCTCGTCCATCTCGTACTCCACCAGTCTCATCAGCGGCTTCGAGAAGGACTCAAGGCAGTCATCATATTCTCGGGGCTTTCGCACGATCGCTGCTGAGATCGGAAAGATCAGGCCAGGCGGCGTGAAGCCCCGGCGTGAGAGGACGTGGTGGATGATCAGCCGGTGCGTACGCCCGTTGCCATCGAGGAAGGGGTGCAGAAAGACGAACCCGAAGGACAGGATCGCTGCATGAACCACCGGGTCGATGCTGGCGGCTGCGAGCCTGGAGGCCGTCGCCTTCCATCCCAGCATCAAGGTCCGGAGTTCCTGTGGCCGGGGCGGAAGGTAGTGGACCTTTTCCTTCAGTCCGATCATCTGGCCCACGTAGTTCTGCTCGGTCCGAAATGATCCCTCGGCAAAGCGCGGGTCCACGGTCTCATTCTGGATCCGGACCAGTTCGCGCTCGTTGAGGTCGGCAATCTGCGGCGCCTCCCGCAGCAGCGCCATGTACCGCTCGGTTCGCTTGTCGTCAGGTCGTTCGTTCTCGATCTCAAACGATGATCGCGTCTCTCGGGTGTAGAGGTAGTTGACGGCCCGGTGGATCACCTCTTCGCTGTACCTTTGAACGAGCTGGGACACCGCCGCCGCAAGCTGACCGTCTTCGCGCGCCTTCAGCGAATCCGTCCGTCGGACCATCGGGCAGAAATCGCGGACACCAAGCAGGTTGTCCATCAGGCGCTGCCGCTTGAACCGTTCCGTGCCGTCTATCGTGACGTATTCGGCCGGGTCGAGGAGGGGTTGGTAGTTCCCAACAGTCATGTCTTCAAGCGGCAACCGGCGCCCGGTGAGCCATTCATAGAGACACCACAGCCTTCGGGCATAGACGCCGGTGGGGGTGGCCTCCACCAGGCGCGCGAGCTCGCTCGACAACGCATCCCCTCGGGATGCGAAGTACGCGTTCAAGACTTCGAGGTTCACGCCCTCGTGCTTGATCGCGAAGAGGAGGTGATCGGCGTCAGCACTGCCGGGATCGTACTGAGGCGAATAGACCTTCCGCTCCTGGCCATCCTCGCGGATCACCTTCGTTGCGCCTCGCGCGACGAATGACAGCCGAGGAGGAGGCAGCACGGTGAGCTTTTGCCCGATGATCAGCCGGGCGTACCCGATTGGCTGGGTTTCGGCTGGAACCGCAAGGCTCGTCGGCTTCATTCTGGATCCTTACGAACGTCGAGGATTTGTTACGAATGCCACTGGATGCCCTCCGAGACATTACGCGAGCGGCATTAGAATGCTCCTCAACTGGCCGATGCACCGTACTTTCGTAGCCGGTGTGATACCGAGAGCAAGATGGGCGCAGAGGTCGTTACCGATCAGTTGCGATCTGCAACCGCGCAAGTTATGCTTTGGTGCGGTGAAAGCGATCGTCCCCATTACGTTCCGACTTCCCGCAGACCTCAAGACGCTCATCGACCGAGCGGCGGGAGCGCGGCGACTCTCGCTCAACGCGTTCGCTGAAGTAGCGCTCAGGAACGAGTCTGCGAGCGCCTGCCTCGCCTGCGGACAACCGGCCAGGCACGTTCCCAGGGGGGCCACGTCCGAGTTCGCCGAGTTCGTTCGCACGCAACGTACGGGGTCCCTCTACGTGCGGCTCGACCGTCGCGGACAGCCGGTGGTCTACAAGGGGCGGTTGCCGCGCATTTTCGATGATCGGCATCTGCACCTGGACGACGAATCGGCCAAGGGCGGCGAACAAGTCATTCTTCTTGATGAGATCGTCGACTGGGCGCCTGCTCGCTCCGGTCCCAGCACTGAAGATTGGGAAGGCCCGCACCCAGGCATCCCCGTCGATCCGTGGGGACTCGCGTAGCGAATACGAACTCCGCGCGTTCCTTGGGTCCGGCTCCGGCCTGATATGGAGGGCGGGGCAAACCCACCAGGACCGGTCATGGACTTCGCCTCGCTCAACCTCTCCCCCGCCTTGTTGCAGGTCGTCCAGGAGCTGGGCTTCCAGACCCTGACCCCGATCCAGGCGGAGAGCATCCCGGTGTTGTTGCAGGGCGCGGATCTGATCGGCCAGTCGCAGACCGGCAGCGGCAAGACGGCGGCGTTCACCCTGCCCATCCTGCAGAAGGTCCGGCTGGAGGACCGGGAACTGCAGGCCCTGGTGCTGTGTCCCACCCGCGAGCTGAGCGCCCAGGTGGCCACCGAGGTGCGCCGTTTGGCGCGCCGGCTGCCAGGGCTGCACGTGCTGGAGCTGGCCGGCGGTCAGCCGGTGCAGCCGCAGATCCGCGCGCTGGAGAAGGGGGCCCACCTCGCGGTGGGGACCCCCGGGCGGGTGCTGGACCTGGCGGAGCGCGGGGTCTTGGACCTGCGGACGGTGGTCACGGTGGTGCTGGACGAGGCGGATCGGATGCTGGACATGGGCTTCCACGAGGACGTGCAGCGCATCCTCCACGCCACCCCGGCGGACACCCAGACGGTGCTCTTCTCGGCGACCTTCCCGCCCACCATCGAGGCGCTGAGCCGCGACTTTCAGCGGTCGCCTACGAGGGTGACCATCGCCACCGAGGTCCAGGCCGCCCCGGACATCCAGCAGCGGTTGTACCTGTGCGAGCCGGAGGAGAAACCAGACCTGCTGCTGCGGCTGTTGCGGCAGTACCAGCCGGCCTCGGCGGTGGTGTTCTGCAACTTCAAGGCGTCGGTCACCGAGCTGACCCGCACCCTGCGCGCGGGCGGGGTGAGCTGCGCGGAGCTGCAGGGGGACCTGGAACAGCGGGAGCGGGACAAGGTGATGGCCACCTTCCGCAACCAGAGCACCCGGGTGCTGGTGGCCACCGACGTAGCCGCCCGGGGGATCGACGTGGAGGCCCTGGACGCGGTCTTCAACTACGAGCTGCCCCAGCAGCCGGAGATCTACGTCCACCGGATCGGCCGCACTGGCCGCGCCGGGCGGGGAGGGATGGCGCTGTCGCTGGCGATGCCCAAGGAGGCGCGGAAGATCGAGGAGATCGAACGCTTCACCGGCAAGCCGCTGGAGCGGGCCACCGTGGAACCCGCCACCGCCGGTCAGCCGCCGCCGTCCCTGGAGGCGCCGATGGCCACCTTGTTCATCGACGCCGGCCGCAAGGACAAGATGCGCCCGGGGGACATCCTGGGGGCCCTGACCGGGGAGGCCGGCGGCCTGAGCGCGGCCGAGGTGGGCAAGATCGAGCTGCACGATCACTTCGCCTATGTGGCGGTGTCCCGAAGCGTGGCGCGCGCCGCGCTGGAGCGGCTGCGCGAGGGCCGGATCAAGGGCAAGAAGCACCGGGTGGAGCCGGTGAAGCTCTAGCCACCCGGGGCTGTCGTCCGCGTGTGGGGCCCGCAGGTCAGGGCGCTGCGTGTCCGCGCTCGGCCCCCATCCGCAGCTCCACCAGGGCCCGCAGCACATCGATGGTGGTCAGGATCCCCGCCACCCGTTCGCCGTCCATCACCACCGCGCAGCCGTACTTCTGGTTGGCCATCACCCCGGCGGCGCCCTCCAGACGGGTGGTGGGGGTGACTGTGAACGGGTCCTTGGACATCAGCTCGTCCACCAGCACGTCGGCCGGATCGATCCCCCGTTCGCGCTTGGCCAAGGACAGCTCCCGGTCCGAGAGCAGCCCCACCAGGCGGCCTCCCGAGCCCACGATCGGCAGGTGCCGGATGTCGTTCTCCTGCATCAGCCGGAAGGCCTTCTCCAGCGAGCTGCCCACCCCCAGCACCAACGGGTTGGGCGTCATGTAGTCCCGGACCAGCGGCCCGTGCGAGGGGCCCGTCAGCTCGGGGGGGATTGTCGACTCCATGGGTGGACTCCTGTGGGCTCCACCGAAGTTGGTGGCACTGGCCGCGCGGGGAAAGGGGAGGGGCCGCGTCAGCGGACGGGGAAGCGAGCGCTCACACCCTGGGCTACAGCGGAAGCAACAGGGTGAAGGTGGCCCCACGCCCGGGCTCGGTCGCGATGGCGACCTCGCCGCCGTGGGCCTCGGCGATCCGCTTCACCACCGCCAGCCCCAGCCCGGTGCCGGCGGCGCGGGTGGTGAAGAATGGCTCGAAGGCGCGGGCGGCCACCGACTCCGACATCCCCGGGCCGTTGTCCTCGACGTCCAGCCGGGCCATCGGTCCTCCGCTGCGCTCCTCCCGGCCGGCGCGGATCTTCACCAAGCCCCCCGTGGGCATCGCCTGGATGGCGTTCACCACCAGGTTCACCACCGCCTGGCGCAGCATCTGGGAGTCCACCCGGATCTCCTGCAGGTCGGGCGCCACCGAGAGCTCGATCTGCACGTGCGCGGAGGGGATGGTGCTCACCGCTGCCTCCATCGCCCCGGAGACCACCAGCTCCAGCCGCTCCGGCCGGACCCGCGCCGAAGACGGGCCGGCGAAGTCCAGCAGGTCGTTGACCATCCGGTCCAGCCGCTCCGCCTCCTCCTCCACCACCCGCAGCAGCGAGAGTCCGTGCTCGCCGCCGGGGGAGGGGAAGCGCTTGAGGGAGGAGAGCGAGTTGAAGATCACCCCCAACGGGTTGCGCACCTCGTGGGCCACCAGGGCGGACAGCTCGCCCAGCGCGGCCAGTCGCTCCCGCTTCACCAGCTCCTGCTGGGCATGGCTGAGGTCCTGGTAGCTGCGCTTGAGATCCTCGAACAGCCGGCCGTTGGCGATGGCCGCGGCCAGCTGATTGGCCACCTCCACCGCGCGCTCTATTTCGTAAGGGGCAAAACGTCTCGCCGATCGGGTCTCCCCCAACACCAGCGCGCCGATCGCCTTTCCGTGCGCCAGCAGGGGGACCGCCATCAGCGCGCGGTGCCCGAAGCGATCCACCAGGCGCGGGTCGGCCCGCGAATCCAAAGCGGCGTCCTGGATCACCACCGGGGCCAGCTGGCGGAAGGTCTCCGCCGCCGCAGACTGCCCGTCCACCGGGAGGAGGACGTCCCCCAGCCCCTGCGCGGTGGTGTTGCTGGCCTCGATCCGCAGCTGCCGTCCGTCCGGGTCGCACAGGAGCAGGAAGGTGTTCTGCACCTCGACGATCCGCGCCACGTGCCGCACCGCCACGTCAAAGACGTCCGCCAGCCCCAGGTGCAGCGCGATCGCCGAGCCCAGCTCGTTGATCAGCGACAGGTCCGACACCCGGCGCCGCGCCTCTTCGTACAGCCGCACCCGCTCCAGCTGCAGCGCCACCTGCGCGGCCAGCATCTCCGCCGAGCGCAGCTCCTCCTCCGAGTAGGGGAGGGGGATCTTGCGGCACAGGTAGAGCGCGCCTCCCAGCCGCCCGTTGACCGCCAACGGGACCAGCGCCAGCTGGTGGCAGCCCTCGGCACGCGCGTCGGTCTGGGCCGGCTCCGGCAGCTCTCCCACCGAGAGGGCGCGGGCCCGCATCCGGTCCGCGCTGCTGGTCACTGGCAGCGGGATCCGCAGATGGCGCGAGGTGATCCGGGGATCGGCGTTGGAGGCGGCCAGCTGCAGCATGTCTCCCTCTGGCGCCAGGAGGTAGAGGGTGCAGAGCTCGCTCTGGGTGGCCTGACAGAGCAGGGGAAGCAGCCGCTGCAGCAGCGCCTCCTGGGACAGCTCAGCGCCGAAGCTGGCCACCTGATGGATGGCCTCCAGATTCTGGATGTACTGGGCCACCTCGATGCTGGAGGCCACCTGGGTGGCGAACAGGGCCAGCGCGGCGGCATCGTTGGAGCGAAGCCCGCTGGCCAGCGCCATCAGCACCCCCCACCCGCGGCCCCGCACCGAGAGGGGAGAGATGGTGGCCTGCAGCGGCTCCACCCGCTCCCGGAGCCGCGCCACCTGCTCCCGGGAGACCCCGGCCCGCTGGGCCAGCCGGGCCAAGGCATCGCTGGCGTCGTCCCGGAAGAAGGGTTGACCCAGCTGGATGGAGGCGGCGGTGACCGGGATCCGCGAGACCGGGATCACCGGCCCCCGCGGGCCCTGCGCGAAGATCAGCTCGGCCAGCCGCTCCACCTCGGGATGGAAGCCGGAGGCCACCATCACGCACTCCTCGCCGATCAGCTGCCCCACGCAGGCGTCGAAGCCCAGTGCGAGCAGTCCCTTGACCGCCACCTCCAGCACCGCGGAGACCGACCGCTGCTGCTGGACCCGGGTCTGCAGCGCCCCCAGGGCGGTGAGCAGCTCCCGGTCCTGGGGGCGTTCCCCCAGGGTCCGCAACACGATCAGGGTCTCGTGGGGGGTGAGGACCTTGGGCTCCAGCTCGGCCCGGCGGCGGGTGCCGTCCGCGGTCAGGTAGGTCACCTCGTACTGAGGAGGGACCGGCTCCCCCCGTTGCCGGGCCCCGTGGCGCCTACGGACGGCCTCCACCTCCTCCGGGGCGACGAAGGAGAAGCCATCCTTGCCCAGCAAAGAGGCTTCAGGATGGCCGACCATCTGGCAGAAGGCCTGGTTGACGAACACGAAGAGCCCGTCCCGGACGACGGCCAACCCCACCGGCATCGCCGCGACGGCGCGGGCGACCAGCTCTTCGGAAGGGGGGGCGGACATCGGACCGGGAGTGTAGTCGGTCAATCCCAGGATGTCCGGTCGCTTGCCTCGCAAGAGGACAGGGTGGGCTCAACTCCCCGGATTTTGGGGTGGGTGGGCGTGCGGCTGCTCCCGTGACGATTCTGTGATGCCCGATTTGGTTTAGTCTTATTCACAGCAGTGGTTGCCTGCCCTGCATCCTGGGGGTGGCATAGGAGCATCCTTGGCGGTCGCGAGTGCGGCGAAGTTCCAGTCCTCCAGTCCCTTTCACCAAGACCTCAAGGCGAGGGTCGACGCCTACTTCCTGGAGACTGGAAAGAGCCGCAAGGATCAGCCCCGGATGTACCTGAAGACCGGCGTGATCTTCGCCTGGTTCCTGGCCTCCTATCTGTTCCTGCTGGGGGTGGCCTCCGGTCCGCTGACCCTGGTGCTGGGCTGTGTGTCGCTGGCGCTGGCCATGGCCGGCATCGGCTTTTCGGTCCAGCACGACGCCAACCACGGGGGCTACTCGGACAACCGGATGGTGAACCGGGCCCTGGCCTGGTCGCTGGATGTGATCGGCGGGTCCTCGTACATCTGGAGCTGGAAGCACAACGTCTTCCACCACACCCACTCCAACGTGGTGGGCCTGGACGCGGACGTGGAGATCGAACCGCTGGGCCGCTTTGCCCCCAGCCAGCGTCACCGCGCCGCGCACCGCTTTCAGCACATCTACATCTGGGCGCTGTACGGCTTTCTTGCCCTCAAGTGGCACCTGGTGGACGACTTCCTCAACGTCGCCTACGGGCACGTGGGCCCGCAGCGGATGCCCCGCCCCAGGGGCAAGGCGCTGGCCCTGTTCGTGGCCGGGAAGGTGGTCTTCTTCTCCTGGGCCTTCGTGGTGCCGATGTTGTTCCACCCGGTGCTCACGGTGCTGCTGGCCTACACCCTGACCGCGGCCGTGGTGGGGCTGGTGTTGTCGGTCACCTTCCAGCTGGCGCACTGCGTGGAAGAGGCGCAGTTCCCCGCCATCCCCGCCGACAACAGGTTCGAGGTGGACTGGGCCACCCACCAACTGCAGACCACGGTGGACTTCGCGCCCCACAATTCGCTGCTGACCTGGTACGTGGGCGGGCTGAACTTCCAGGTGGTCCACCACCTGTTCCCGCTGGTGTGTCACCTCCACTACCCGGCGCTGGCCGGGATCGTGGCGGAGACCGCCCGGACCCACGGGCTGACCTACCATTCCCACCCCACCTTCCGCTCCGCGCTGGGCAGCCATGTCCGCTGGATGCGCCGGATGGGACAGCCGGACCCCGTGGACCTTGAACGAGCGCCGCGCCTGGTGGCGTGATAGTGCAAGCCTGCCTGCCCTGCGGAATCTCTCCTGGGGCAGGAGTGTTTTTCCCCTTTCAGCCGTTCCTGGCTCGCCGCGCGCCCCCTCAACCCGGCGCGCAAGGATCTTCATGACTTTCGCAGAACTGCAGTTGTCCGACTCACTCAAGCGGGCCGTCGCCGCTGAGGGCTACACCACGCCGACTCCGATCCAGGAGCAGGCGATCCCGCACGTGCTGGCCGGCCGCGACCTGCTGGGCGTGGCCCAGACCGGCACCGGCAAGACCGCCGCCTTCGCCCTTCCCACCCTTCACCGGCTGTCCACCAGCTCTCCCCGCGGCCCGGGCAAGCACGTTCGCTGCCTGGTGCTCACCCCCACCCGCGAGCTGGCCGCGCAGGTGGACGAGAGCTTCCGGGTCTATGGACGGCAGCTGACCTTGCGCTCCACCGTGATCTTCGGCGGCGTGGGCCAGACCGCGCAGGTGGCAGAGCTCCGGCGCGGCGTGGACGTGCTGGTGGCGACCCCGGGACGGCTGCTGGACCTGTGTCAGCAGGGGCTGGTCTCGCTCAAGCACGTGGAGGTCTACGTGCTGGACGAGGCGGACCGGATGCTGGACATGGGCTTCTTGCCGGATGTCCGCCGGATCACCGCGATGCTGCCCAAGGAGCGGCAGACGCTGTTCTTCAGCGCCACCATGCCGCCGGACATCACCGACCTGGCCAAGAAGATCCTGATCGATCCGGTCCGGGTGGAGGTGACCCCGGTCTCCAGCACCGCCGAGCGGGTGGAGCAGCACGTGTACTTCGTCCGCAAGGACGACAAGCGGGACCTGCTGGTGGAGCTGCTGCAGGACCCGGCGGTCAAGCGGACCTTGGTGTTCACCCGCACCAAGCACGGCGCGGACCGGGTGGCCAAGGCGCTGATCAAGGCCGGGATCCGGGCGGACGCCATCCACGGCAACAAGAGCCAGAACGCCCGCGAGCGCGCGCTGGACGGCTTCCGCGACGGCAAGCTGCCGGTGCTGGTGGCCACCGACATCGCGGCCCGCGGGATCGACGTGGAGGGGGTCACGCATGTGGTGAACTTCGAGCTGCCCAACGTGCCCGAGCAGTACGTGCACCGGATCGGCCGCACCGGCCGGGCGGGGGCGGCGGGGATCGCGCTCTCCTTCTGTGACGCCGAGGAGCGTCCCTATCTGCGAGACATCGAGAAGACGATCCGCCAGGCGGTGCCGGTGCGCGAGCACTCCTACCCGGCCTCTCCCCGGATGGAGGCCCGCATGGAGTCCTCCGGCGGTGGTCAGCGCCAGGGCGGACGTCCGCAGGGGCGTGGCGGTGGCGGTGGCGGACGGAGCGGGGGCGGACAGCGCCGCGGCGGACGTCCCGGTTCGGCGTCCTCGGGCGGCGGACAGCGCAGCGCCTCGCGCTCCCATGC
>JALYOC010000136.1 GCA_030857095.1 Myxococcota bacterium
GGCGACGGCGACGGCGACGGCGGCGAGGCGACCGGCGTGCCGCCCGAAGGCGTCGGCGTGCCGCCCGAAGGCGTCGGGGGTGAGCCAGGCGGACGCGGAGCGACGACGCCCGCCGGCCTGCGGACCACCTCCACGGGGGGAGGACCTTTTTTCGGGGGCTTCCTATCGTTCACGGCGACTGCATCATCCTTCCCGGTTCAGTCCTGACGCACCAATTCTTAGCCGCCCGCGTCGATAGACGAGGTGCCCCCGTCTCCCATCTCAGGAGTGGCCGACGGTGGTTCAGGGGAGAGTTCAATCCGCCAGCCGCCTGCTTCCTTGACCATCCGCACCAAGGAGGCCTTGCCGCCTGCCTCCACCGACAAGAGGGCCTGGTCGCCTGTCTGCGAGACCAGCGTCACCTCCCGAACCGCCGGAGCCTTCGCCGCATTCACAAAAAAGATCGCCGCCGGATCATTGCGGACGCTCCCGCCCGAAGCCAGGGAGATCTCCTCCGCCCGCTTCGCCAGCAGCGCCCGGGTGTCGGAGGACAGCGCGTTGTATGCCAGTTCTGCCTCGCCCTTGGCCAGCGCCCGCAGGAAGGACTGGTAGGCGTTCACCGGTGAATCCCAGTTGGGACGATTGCAGGCGCCCGTCAGGGCGACCACGACACAGAGCATCAGCGTCCGCAGCACGTCCTGTGTCCTAGCCCGGCCGCACCGGTCCAGCAATGCGTGAATCGGCGTGGGCGTGAACCTTGTCCCGACCGGACGATTTGGCGGTGTACAGCGCGTCGTCGGCGAAGCGCAGCAGGGCCTCGGCGGTCTCCAGCTCCGGGGCAGGGAAGGTGGCCAGCCCGATGGAGGCGGTGCACCGCAAGAGCTGGGGCTCCGCCGACCCACGCTTCTCCACCCTCAGCCCAGCGATCCCCGCCCGGATCCGCTCGGCCACGATCCGCGCCTCGTCCAGCCCCGTCTCCGGCAGCAGCGCGATCAGCTCCTCGCCGCCAAAGCGGGCCAGCAGATCCACCGAGCGCAGCGAGGATTTAGCCACCTTCGCCACCTGCCGCAGCATCTCGTCCCCGGACGCGTGCCCGTGGGTGTCGTTGAGCCGCTTGAAGTGGTCCAGGTCCAGCATCAGGCAGGAGATCGGCACCCGGTAGCGGCGCGAACGTTCGAACTCCAGCTCCAGCCGCTCCTCGAAGTAGCGGCGGTTGTGCAGCCCGGTGAGTGGATCGGTCCGCGACAGCTGCAGCAGCTCCTGCCGCCGGGACTCCAGCTCCTGGTTGGCGCGGTCCAGCTCCCGGTTCTTGTCCAGCAGCGCGTCGTGCAGGGTCTTGAGCCGCAGCATCGATTTGATCCGCGCGGACAGCTCCGGCATGTCGAAGGGCTTGATCAGATAGTCGTCGGCGCCCAGCTCCAGCCCTTCGATCTTCCCCTCCCGGCGGGAGGTGACCAGGATCACCGGCACGAAGCCGAAGCCCTGCACCGACTGGTTGGCCTTGACGATCCGGCACAGGTCCATCCCGCTCATCCCCGGCATCTCCACGTCCGAGATCAGCAGATCCGGCCGCTGGGCGCGCAGCACCGAGAGCGCGGCCGAACCATCGTTGGCCTCGAACAGCTCCAGGCCCAGCCCCAGCGCGTTCAACCCGTCCCGGATGGTGGAGACGATGGTCCGGTCGTCGTCCACGATCAGGACCTTCCGACCGGCAAGCTCCGGCGCGGAGACAAAAGGGGAGGGCGGCCGGCGAGCCATTGCCCCCAGTGTGACACGGACCGGGGGCTACGCGCTCGGGCGGACCAGCCGGGCCCGGTAGACCGGCTGTCCGGAGATCAGATAGCGGCGCTCGCGGGTCGACGGGATCTCCTCCGGATCCGCAGGATGGAAGGCCCCCTGGCCCAGCGGGTTCAGGAAGCCCGCCCCCTCCAGGGTGGCCAGCATCCGGTGGGCGCGATCCTCCACGTCGGTGCGCACCTCCACGACGCCTCCGGGATGGATCAGCCCCATCAGCAGCTTGGCGAAGTCCGGGGTGAGCACCGCCCGCTTCTGGTGGGTGCGCTTCCACCACGGGTCCGGGAACTGGAAGTGGAACTGGGACAGCGAGCCGGGCTGGAAGATCCTGGGCACGATCCCCCGCGCATCCGCCTCCACGACCTTCAGGTTCTTGAGCCCCTTCAGATCCGCCCGGGCCTGGACCTCGCGGGCGAACTTCTTGCGCCACTCGAAGGCCACGTAGCGGACGTGGGGGTGGCGGGCCGCGTAGCCGAGGGCATAGCCGCCCAGCCCACAGCCGATCTCCAACTCCAGCGGGCCGGAGAAGCCGAACAGGGCATCCCAGTCGGGCGGAGCCTCCAGCTTCGAGATGTCCTCACCGACCGGCTCGGGGCGAAGGTAGAAACGAGTCATGGGGGACGCCCCTCTACCACGCGCGGGGACGGGGGGAAGGGTCCGCGTGCTGCATCGGGGTCTTGCTGTTTTCGGGGGGCGGAGGGGTTAGGTTGGAGGTATGGCACAGAAATCAAGTGGCACGCGCAAAGTGTCCGGGACCGTCGCCGCTCGTACCGCCAGGGTGGGGCGGCAGGGCCGGCTGGTGATCCCCGCGCAAGTACGCAAGGCGCTAGACCTGGTGGAGGGAGATGCCCTGGAGGCGGTGGACGTCGGGGCCGGATTGGTGACCTTCCGGGTGCGTCACACCGCGGCGGTGCTGGCCGACGCCCAGGCCCGCTGGAAGCAATACGGCGCCGGCCGGTTGCTGGTGCAGGAACTGATCGACGAACGACGCAAGGACGCCAGGCGTGAGCGGTAGGCGCGAACGCGAGAAGGCTGCAGCTGTCCTGGACGCCTCGGCGCTGTTGGCGGTCCTTTCCCGGGAGGAAGGGTACCGAAAAATCCTCCCGCTGCTGGGGCGAGCGCTCATCTCCACCGTCAACCTCTCCGAGGTCCTCTCCAAAGTCCCTCCGGATGAACTGGAGCGGGAGCGCCAGGCCATCCTCTTGCTTGGGGTCCGAGCGGTACCTTTCGATGAGCATGACGCGGTCCGTACGGCCGGCTTGCGAACCCTCGCCCCGGAACTCTCCTTGGGAGACCGGGCCTGCCTGGCTCTGGGGATCCGGCTGGAGTTGCCAGTCTGGACGGCGGATCGCGCGTGGTCGAAGGTCGCAACCACTGCGGTGGTGCGTCAAATTCGAGCCCACCTGAAGCCGCCAAAGGGATAAGCCTCCCCCCGATGAACGTCTTCCACTCCATCGCCGAGGCCGGAGAACAGCTGAAGGGGGCCGCGCTGGCCCTGGGGAACTTCGATGGCGTGCACCTGGGGCACCGCGCCCTGTTCCAGGAGGCCGCGCGGCACGCACGCGCCGGTGCGCTGACCTTCCATCCCCATCCCGGAAAGGTCCTCCAGCCGGAGCTGGCGCCCAAGCTGATCACCCTGCTGCCCCGGAAGCTGGAGTTGATGGCCGCCGAGGGCCTGGACTCGGTGATCGTCCAGTCCTTCTCGCTGGAGTTCGCCAAGGTCCCCGCCGCCGACTTCGAGGCGATGCTGTTCACCCAACTGGGGATCAAGCACGTGGTGGTGGGCGCGGACTTCACCTACGGGATCAAGCGTTCGGGGAACGTGGAGACCCTGCAGGCCGCCGCCTCCAGTGCGGGCGCGGGGTTGCACCTGGTCAAGCAGGTCACCGTGGACGGGGTGGTGGCCTCCTCCAGCAAGATCCGCGAGTACATCCTGGAGGGCAGGATCGCCGCCGCGCACCGCCTGCTGGGCCGGAACTTCGACCTCGATGGCACAGTGGTCACCGGTCAGGGCCGGGGTCGGGGGATCGGCTTTCCCACCGCCAACGTGGACACCCAGAACGAGCTGCGGCCCGCCGCCGGCGTCTATGCGGTCAGGGCCCGGGTGCTCGGCAGCGAGCCAGGCAAGAGGGTGAGCCCCGCTCCCACCGACTGGATGGCGGGAGCCGCCAACATCGGGGTCAAGCCCACGTTCGGAGGCGGGGCGGTGACCATCGAAGTCCACCTGCTGGACTTCCAGGGCGACCTCTATGGCAAACAGCTCCGGGTGGAGTTCCTGGACCGGCTGCGCGAGGAGCGCCGGTTCGGGTCGGTGGCGGAGCTGTCGGGGCAGATCCAGCGCGATGTAGAGGCCGCTCGAGCGGTCTTTGCCAGGGCGAGCGGGTAGGCTCAAATCCCCTGCCTTTTCGCAGGCTTGCACACATGAGCCCGTACCGTGGTTCCTTGACACAGATTTTTCGGGCCGCTTAGATCCGCCCGCGTCCATCGCCCCGTCGGGAACCACTCACGGGGCGGTATTTTTTTGTCTGAGTCCGTCCGGCTTGAGTCCCGGGGAGAGCCACACGAATGTCCGGTCGTCTTGGTGAGCTGCTGGTCCGCGAAAATCTGATCTCCGTCCAGCAGCTGCGCAAGGCGCAGGAGGAGCAGCAGAAGTCAGGGGCCCGCATCGGCGCGGCGCTGATCAAGACGGGGGCGATTGAGGAGTCGAAGCTGACCGACTTCCTCGCCAAGCAGTACGGCGTCCCGGCGATCAACCTCAAGGACTTCGACATTGATCCCGAGATCATCAAGCTGGTGCCCAAGGACGTCTCGCTCAAGCACCTGGTGATCCCGGTGAACCGCGCCGGCCCGTCGCTGATCGTGGCCATGTGCGACCCGTCCAACATCTACGCGGTGGACGACCTCAAGTTCCTCACCGGCTACAACATCGAGGCGGTGGTCGCGTCCGAACCCTCGATCCGGGAGGCGATCGAACGCTACCACCAGCAGAAGGGTCCCTCGCTGGAGGACATCGTCGGCGAGGTGGACGAGGACGTGGAGGTGGCCCGCGAGGCCGACGAGAACATCGAGGACATGGCCCGCGCGGCGGACGACGCCCCGGTGGTCAAGCTGGTGAACCTGATCCTGCTGGACGCGATCAAGAAGGGCGCGTCCGACATCCACGTCGAACCGTATGAGAAGGACTTCCGGGTCCGCTTCCGGATCGACGGCGTGATGTACGAGGTGATGCGCCCGCCGATGAAGCTGCGCAACGCCATCACCTCCCGTCTGAAGATCATGGCGGAGCTGGACATCTCCGAGCGTCGGCTGCCCCAGGACGGCCGGATCAAGATCAAGATGGGTGGCGGCAAGGAGATGGACTTCCGCGTCAGCGTCTGTCCGACGCTGTTCGGCGAGAAGGTCGTCATGCGTCTTTTGGACAAGTCGAACCTCCAGCTGGACATGACCAAGCTGGGCTTCGACGCCGAGCCCCTCAAGTGGTTCAAGGAGGCCATCGACCGGCCCTACGGGATGGTGCTGGTGACCGGCCCCACCGGTTCGGGGAAGACCACCACCCTGTACTCGGCGCTGGCGGCCCTGAACACCGTGGACGTCAACATCTCCACCGCGGAGGATCCGGTGGAGTTCAACTTCGGCGGCATCAACCAGGTGCAGATGCATGAGGACATCGGCCTGAACTTCGCTGCCGCCCTGCGCAGCTTCCTGCGGCAGGACCCGGACACGATCATGATCGGCGAGATCCGCGACTTCGAGACCGCGGAGATCGGGGTCAAGGCGGCACTGACCGGCCACCTGGTGCTCTCCACCCTCCACACCAACGACGCCCCGGGCACCGTCAGCCGTCTGCTGAACATGGGCATTGAACCCTTCCTGGTGACCGCGTCGCTGAACCTGATTCTCGCCCAGCGTCTGGCGCGCCGGTTGTGTCAGCACTGCAAGAAGCCGGCGGAGAACATCGACGACCAGATGTTGCTCAACGCCGGCGTGTCCCCGGACAAGATCGGGACCTTCACCGTCTTCGTGCCCAACGGCTGCCGGGAGTGCAACGACCGCGGCTACCGCGGCCGCGTCGCGCTCTACGAGGTGATGCCGTTCTGGGACGGCCTCAAGGAGCTGGTGATCAACGGCGCCTCGGCCGCCGAGCTGAAGCAGGAGGCGATTCGCCTGGGAATGCAGACCCTGCGGGCCGCCGGTTTGGGCAAGATGATGGCGGGCATGACGACCTTGGAAGAGGTTGTGGCCAACACCGCGCCGGACCGCTTCTAGGAGACTGAACCGACATGGCAAATCTGCACCAGCTGCTCAAGGCGATGGTCGAGAAGGGCGCTTCCGACCTCCACATCACCACCGGCTCGCCCCCGCAGCTTCGAATCGACGGGGAGCTGGTCCCGCTGAAGACCCCGCCGATGACCCCGGTGGAGACCAAGCAGCTCTGCTACTCGATCCTCACCGACGCCCAGAAGCACAAGTTCGAGGAGGAGAACGAGCTGGACCTCTCCTTCGGCGTCAAGGGCCTGTCCCGGTTCCGCTCCAACATCTTCATGCAGCGCGGAGCGGTGGCGGGCGCGTTTCGGACCATCCCCTTCAAGATCCTCACCTTCCAGGAGCTGGGCCTGCCCCCGGTGATGGCCGAGCTGGCCAAGAAGCCGCGTGGACTGGTGCTGGTGACCGGACCCACCGGGTCGGGGAAGTCGACCACCCTGGCGTCGATCATCGACAAGATCAACACCGAGCGCCATGAGCACATCATGACGATCGAGGATCCGATCGAGTACCTGCACCCGCACAAGAACTGCCTGGTGAACCAGCGAGAGGTGGGGGCAGACACCAAGAACTTCAAGCTTGCCCTCAAGTACATCCTCCGCCAGGACCCGGACGTGGTGCTGGTGGGCGAGATGCGAGACCTAGAGACGATCGAAGCGGCGCTGGTGATCGCCGAGACCGGTCACGTCTGCTTCGGAACCCTGCACACCAACAGCTGCGTGCAGACCATCAACCGGGTGCTGGACGTGTTCCCCCCGTACCAGCAGCCCCAGGTGCGGGCCCAGCTGAGCTTCGTGCTGGAGGGCGTCTGCTCCCAGGCGCTGATCGCCAAGGCTGGCAGCCCCGGCCGGGTGCTGGCCCTGGAGGTGATGGTGCCCAACCCGGCAATCCGGAACCTGATCCGCGAGGACAAGGTCCACCAGATCTATTCGTCGATGCAGGTCGGCCAGTCCAAGTACGGGATGCAGACCTTCAACCAGGCCCTGGCGCAACTGCTGTCGAGGCGGCTGATCACTCAAGAAGAGGCGTTTGGACGTAGCTCCGACCCGGATGAGTTGAAGAACATCCTGGCCAGCGGCGCCGGCGCGGGGATCATCCCCGGGCAGCAGGGCGGGACCCAGCGGCCGACCCGGCCGGGGCAGTAGGAGCAGGTTGTAGCGGAGGCCCTCCGTCGTGACCGGACAGAGGGAGCAAGGGACAGCCGGCAGTGCTCGAATGAATCGAGCGGGGCGGCTGTTTGAAGCGGGGAAATGTAGGGAATGGCCGCCCGTCGAGCGGCCGACCTCCGCGGTCAGGAGGAGCCCCAGGCGCCAGGAAGTTGACGCCCGGGGTACACTCGACACCCAGTTTCCGTAGAGGAGTCTCCAAAGATGGCGTCCCCCGCCGCGACCCAGGTTACCCAGCGCGCACCCCAGAAGAAGAAGGCCGCCCCCCAGTGGTTGTGGGAGGCGCGCACCAAGCAGGGGGAGATCCGCAAGGGCGAGATGGAGGCCGGCGACGCCGAGGCGGTGAACAACCGCCTCAAGTCCCTGGGCCTCAATCCGGTCAAGGTGAAGAAGAAGCCGATGTCGATCAACATCTCCCTTCCGGGAGTTGGGGGCGTCACCGGCAAGGACATCCTGATCTTCACCCGGCAGTTCGCGACGATGATCGACGCCGGTCTGCCGCTGGTGCAGTGCCTGGACATCCTCGGGACGCAGATGGACAACCCTGCGTTCCGCAAGGTGGTCTTCGCGATCAAGACCAAGGTGGAGGGCGGTTCGACGTTCGCGGACGCCTTGAAGGAACACCCCAAGGTCTTCGACGAGCTCTACACCCAGCTGTGCGCCGCAGGTGAGGTGGGCGGTATTCTGGATACCATCCTCAACCGGCTGGCTGCGTACCGCGAGAAGGCGGAGAAGCTCAAGCGTAAGGTGAAGGGCGCGCTGACCTACCCGATCATCGTGTTGATCGTTGGTATCGGCGTCACCGCAGTGTTGCTGCTGAAGGTGACCCCGGTGTTTGAGAAGATGTTCTCCGACTTCGGCTCTGCGCTGCCGGGGCCCACCCAGGTGGTCGTCGACCTGTCGCACTGGCTGCAGGCCTACTTCTTCTACATGGTGCTCGGCATTGCCGCTGTCGTCGCGATCATCGTGGCGATCTACCGCAACAAGCAGGGCCGGCGAGCGATGGACAGAATGATGTTGAAGATGCCCATCTTCGGACCGCTGCTTCGGAAACTCGCGGTCGCCCGTTTTACCAGGACCCTGGGCACGATGATCAGCTCTGGTGTGCCTATTTTGGACGCGCTCGATGTGACAGCCAAGACGGCCGGTAATCGCGCCGTCGAGGAAGGCATCTATTACGTCCGCTCCAAGATCTCGGAGGGCAAGAACATCTCCGGCCCACTGCTGGAAACAAAAGTGTTCCCCCCCATGGTGGTCCAGATGATCGGCGTCGGCGAGGCCACCGGCGCCATGGACGCAATGCTTGGCAAGATTGCCGACTTCTACGATGACGAGGTGGATGCTGCGGTTGGTTCGCTGACTGCTGCCATCGAGCCGCTGATGATGGTGTTCCTGGGCGGCGTGGTTGGCGGCTTTCTGATCGCGATGTACCTGCCGATCTTCAGCATCGCCGGTGCCATCAAGTAGGTGTTCAGGAGGCCCGAAACGGAGCGCTTCGAGCTTCGTCGCAGGTTGTTGTGGATCACGGCGTTCCGCGCAGTGGCAACCACGTTGCTGCTGTTGCTGGTGGCCATCCGTCACCTGAGCAGCAGGGCGGATGAACCGCTCACCGCGGCGGACCACGCCTCCTACGCGGCAATCGGGGGCGTCTATGTCTTGACGTTGCTGTACGCCGTATTCCTCCGACAGCAGATCTTCGGCACATGGCTCGGCTACCTACAGGTGGTGGGCGACATCGTGCTCGCTTCCGCGCTGGTGCTTCTTACCGGCGGTCCGGACTCACCCTTTACTTTTGTCTACTCGCTGGCGGTGGTGAACGGGGCGATCCTCCTCTCGGGGCGGGGTGCGTTCTTCGCCGCGACCCTCTCCACATTCGCCTTTGTCGCGCTGCTGGTGACGATCCCCGAAGTCAGGTTCACAGCCACCGTGG
>JALYOC010000152.1 GCA_030857095.1 Myxococcota bacterium
GGCGAGGGGCCCCCCCTGGCCGCCGCCTCCGCGCCGGCGGAGGAGGATCCGGCGCCGGTGCCGTTGCTGGGATGCCCCGAGGGGATGCAGCTGGTGCCCTCCGGGCCATTCCAGATGGGGACCGCCAAGGACGATCCGATGATGGGCTTCGACGAGAAGTCGCTGCTGCGGATCGACCTGGCCGCGTTCTGCATCGACGAGTACGAGTACCCCAACCGCGCCAAGGCGGTCCCCCGCGCCCACGTGAGCTGGGCGGAGGCCCAGAAGCTGTGCCAGGCGGACTCCAAGCGGCTGTGCGAGGAGAGCGAGTGGGAGAAGGCCTGCAAGGGTCCGGGGGATCGCCGGTTCCCCTACGGCAATACGTTTGATGCCTCCGCCTGCAACACCGAGACGGAGACCGGGGAGGACCGGCGGCTCTCCTACGCCGGCGGCTATGACCGCTGCCGTTCCGGCTTCGGGATCGCGGACCTCTCCGGGAACGTGGCGGAGTGGACCGCCTCCTCCTACGGGTCGGGCGGGGACAAGGCGCTCAAGGGCGGGGCCTTTGATCGGCCGGACTATGCGGCGCGTTGCTCGGCCCGGCGCAACGGTTCGCCGGGCACCCGCGCCGCCGAGGTGGGCTTCCGCTGCTGCCGGGATCCGGAATAGGGACGCGCGCCATGCACCACCGCGTGAAGATTGCCGGGTGGGTGCTCCTGCTGGTGGGGGCGGGCTTGATCCCCTCCGCCCGGGCCGCCGCTCCCGCCAGGGTGGTGATCCTCAAGTCGGCGGATCGGACCGCCTACTCCCAGGTGGTGGCGGGGTTCTCCAGCGAGGCCCGGGCCCGGGTCTCCGAGGTCACCTTGCAGGAGGGCCGGGGGGAGGCGGTCCAGCGGGAGAACGCCGCCCTGCTGGCGCGGATTGCCCAGGAGAATCCGGCGCTGGTGCTGGCGATTGGCCCCACCGCCGCCAACGCCGCCAAGAAGGCGCTGACCCGCACCCCGGTGGTGTTCTGCATGGTCCCGTACTTCGAGAAGTACGGCCTGGAGGGCGCCAACGTCACCGGGATTGGCATGACCAGCGATCTCTCGGTGGAGCTGACGATGCTGCGCTCCCTGGGGGAGGGGATCCGCCGGGTGGGGATCCTCCATGATCCGCGCTACTCCTCGCAGGTGGTCGCCCAGGCGGTCGCCCAGGCCAAGCCCCGGGGGCTGACCATCGTCCCCCTGGAGGCGGACTCGCAGTCGCGCGCCGAACAGGTGCTGGCGGGCGCGCGGGACAAGATCGACGCCCTGTTGATGGTGGCGGACAAGACGGTGGCCACCGAGTCCCTGGTCCGGTTGCTGATCGGGAAGACCCGCTCCGCGGGGATTCCCCTGGTCGCGCTCTCTCCCACCCAGGTCAAGGAAGGGGCGCTGGTCTCCATTGCGCCCACGCCCACCGGGATCGGACAGCAGGCGGGGCGGCTGGCGAACCGGATCGTCCACGAGAAGGTGGACCCCGGCGCCCTGGCGGTCTCCGGACCGGAGCTGCTGGAGGTGTCCTGGAACCTCTCCGCCGCCCGCGGCCTCGGCAGCACCTGCGAGCTGACCACAGAGCTGTTCAAGCTGGCCGCCGCCCGGGGCTATCCGCTCCGGGTCTACGAATAGCGCCCGCCTGCTCGGCAGCCCCCGGGGCGGTCTGGGCGGGGAGGCACGCGCTCCTGTCCGCTGATGCACAGGCTGCCCGGGTGAGACCCATCCATCAAGATCCGCTGCTGTCCCGTGAACGCGCTCGCCACGCCGGGCTCCGCCCGCGTCTGGACCTGCTGATGCACGGAGATCTGGGCGCCGCGCTGTGCCTGTCGGTGGCCGCGTTCCTGGCGTTGGCCTCCGGCTTCCAGCAGCTGACGCCGCAGCGGCCGGCCTCGCTGCTGATCGCCCCGCCCATCGCGGCCGGAATCTTCACCCTGGGGTTGGTGGCGATGGTGATGGAACGCCAGCGCCACGGGCTGGTGCGGACACTCTCCCTGGTCGGCGCCGGCTGGCTCTGTGTGTGGGCCCTGCTGCTGGCCCACCAGGCGGCCTTCTCCCGGCTGTTGCTGTTCTTCATCTTGCCAGCGGCGCTGGCCGCCATGGCCGCGGTGCAGCTGAGCCACGCCCGCCGGGCGGTGCGGCGGGTGGAACAAGAGCGGCTGGAGCGCCGGGCCCGGAGGGCGGCCGGCCAGGGTCGGCGCTAGCCAGAACCGACGGGCTGTGGCACGACGCGCGGTGTGATCCCCCGATACAGCAGACCCGAGATGACCGAGCTGTGGACCGCCGAGGCCCGCATGCGCCGGTGGCGCGACGTGGAGCTGGCCGCCCTGGAGGGAATGGTCCACCAGCAGCTGGTCCCCGAGCAGGCCCTGACCGAGTGCCGCGACCGCGCGGGGGACTTCGACTCCAATGATGTGCGCCGGATCGAGGAGATCGAGAAGGTCACCAAGCACGACGTGATCGCCTTTCTCACCTTCATGGAGGAGCGAGTGGGGCCTTCGGCGCGCTTCCTCCACATGGGGATGACCTCCTCGGACGTGCTGGACACCGCGCTGGGGATGACCCTGCGGGACGCGGCGGACCTGCTGGCCCGGGGCGTGGACCGGGTGATGGCGGCGGTGGAGAAGCAGGCCTTTTCCCACAAGCGCAGCGTGATGATGGGCCGCAGCCACGGGATCCACGCCGAGCCGATGACCTTCGGCCACAAGCTGGCAATCTGGTTCGACGAGCTCCGCCGCGGCAAGGAGCGGCTGCTGCGCGCCCGGGACGGGGTGTCGGTGGGGAAGATCTCCGGCGCGGTGGGAACCTTTGCCCACCTCCCTCCGGCGGTGGAGAGCCACGCCTGCGCCCAGCTGGGGCTGACTCCGGCGCCGGCCTCCTCCCAGATCATCCAGCGGGATCGCCACGCCGAATACTTCTGCACCCTGGCGCTTTTGGGCGCGTCGATCGAGAAGTTCGCGGTGGAGATCCGGCACCTGCAGCGCACCGAGGTCCGGGAGGCGGAGGAGCCGTTCACCCCCGGGCAGAAGGGCAGCTCGGCGATGCCCCACAAGCGCAACCCGATCCTCTCCGAGAACCTGACCGGGCTGGCCCGGCTGCTGCGCGGCTACGCGGTCAGCGCGATGGAGGACGTGGCGCTGTGGCACGAGCGGGACATCTCCCACTCCTCGGTGGAGCGGGTGATCGGCCCGGACGCCACCATCTGCCTGGACTTCATGCTCCACCGCTTCGCGGGGCTGATGGAGGGGTTGCGGGTTTACCCGGAGCGGATGGCCAGCAACCTGGAGCTGCTGGGCGGGGTGGTCAACTCGCAGCGGATCCTGCTGGAGCTGGCCAGGAAGGGCATGGATCGCCAGGCGGCCTACGTGATCGTCCAGCGCAACGCGATGCGGATGTACGAGGAGGGGGTGGACTTCAAGACCGCGCTGCTGGGAGACGGGGAGCTGTTGCAGAAGATGACCCCCGCGGAGGTGGCCGCCTGCTTCTCCACCGACTACCACCTGCGCCACGTGGATCAGATCTTCACCCGCGTGTTCGGTCGGGCCTGATGTTCCAGCACTCGGCACGGATCCGGCGGCTGCTGTGGGCGGTGTTCGCGGTGGCCCTGGTCCTGGGCGGCTGGCAGCGCGCGGCGGCGGTGGAGCGGCTGCCGCCCGACTTCGACGAGCTGATCTACCTGCCCGCCGCCTTCCACTACCGCCAGCTGGCCGGGGAGGGCAGCTGGGCGCAGCTCGCCGGGTACCGCGAGAACCTGGAACACCCGCCGCTGGTGAAGTTGATGTTCGCCGGCACCCTGGCGGCCACCGACGCGCCGGTCCCGGATTGGAAGCAGGTCCAGGTCGGCCGGCCCACCCCGGAGGGAGCCGTTCCCGCCTTCGCCGCCACCCGCTGGCTGTCCTGGGCCTTCGGCATGGGCCAGTTGGTGGCGGTGGGGCTGGTCCACCCGGCGGGCGCGTTGGGGCTGGCCGTCTCCAGCTATCACGCCAAGTACACCGCCCAGGCCTACCTGGAGGCGGTGCCGGGGCTGTTCGCGCTGCTGGCGGTGCTGCTGTTCGAGCGTGCCTTCCGGCGGCGCTCGGAGGAGGAGCGTCGGCGTCCGGTGCGGGTGGGGTGGCTGCTGGGCTCCGCGGTGCTGCTGGGACTGGCCACCGCCGGCAAGTACCCCTATGGGCTGGTGGTCTCGCTGGCCCTGGCTCCGTTCGTCCTCCTTTGGGGGCGGGGACACCTCCGCTGGCTGGCGGCGTTCGCCGCGGTGGCGGTGGTGGCCTTCTTCCTGGCCGATCCGTTTCTGTGGCCGCAGCCGCTGGCCCGGCTGGGGGAGAGCGTGGGCTTCCACCTCGACTACTCGCAAAGCGAGCACGTGAAGAAGTCCGCGCTGCCCTGGTGGCAGCCGGTGTACTGGCTGACCCGGAGCGAACCGTACAAGTGGCACGCCGGGCTGTTCTTCACCCCGCTGGCGGATTGGACGCTGCTGCCGCTGGCGCTGGCCGGCCTGGGACGGGCGCTGCGGGTGCGGCCGGTCTTCGCCTCCTGGATGATCCTGGGGATGATCTTCCTGTTCCTGTGGCCCACCAAGTGGCCCCAGTACATCCTGCTGGTGCTGCCGGCGATCGCGGTCTGCGCGGGAATCGGCGTGGAGTCGCTGTTGATTCGCTTCTTGAGGCCCTGGCGCTGGAGCAGTGCGCCAGACCCGCAGGACTGAAGCGGCCCCGCTTTGGGGTGGGTTTACGGTACGCTGCCTGGGCAGCGACGTTTCGCGCGGAGGCGCAGGGCAGAAGATGGGGTCAGGCAGTACCTTGAAGAAGATCCGATGCGTGGTCCTGGATTTTGATGGGACCTTCACCGACGTCCATGAGGAGGCCCGGGAGTTTCCTCGCGCCTACCGGGAGGACGTCTGCGACATCGCCGGCCGGGATGTGGCGGAGGCCTGGAGCGAGGCGGAGCGCACCATCGCCTCCGATCCGGACCGCTACGGGTGGGACGTGGACGGGAAGCTGGTGGCCCCGGCCAACGCCGACCCCTACATCCACTCCACCGCGGTGGCCACGCTGGTGTTCAAGCAGTTGGGCATCCTCACCTCGGCGCGGCTGCGGACGGACATCGTGCAGGTGCTCTACAAGAAGGCCTACGAGCAGACCCGCACCGCGTTCCGGCCCCACGCCCGGGAGGTGATCGAGCAGCTGATGGGAACCGGGATGCCGATCGTGATCGTCACCAACGCCCACACCGAGATGGTGCAGAAGAAGCTCACCGACCTGGGGGTGCCCCAGGACCGGCGGCCCCAGGTGCATGGCGAGGCGCGCAAGTTCATCGCCGGGGCGCTGCCCCACCCGGAGCCGGTGTTCGACGCGCTGCCGGAGACCACCCGGGTAGAGGGGCTGGGCCGCCCGGTCTACGTGCGGCGGGCCTTCTACTACCAGGCGCTGCGGAAGATCTGGGACGCCCATCCGGACACCGGGCCCCAAAGCACGCTGGTGGCCGGCGACATCTTCGAGCTGGATCTGGCGCTGCCGGCCCAGCTGGGCGCCAGCGTCCACCTGATGCTGAGGCCGGGCACCAATCCGTGGGAGCGCGAGGCGGTGCGCGCGCTGGGCCCCCGCGGAGGGGAGAGCGACGACCTGAGGGCGATCCTCGAGTGGCTGACCTGAACGAGCCGCCGGCACCCTTGCAAGCCTCCGGAGAAGCAGAGTCGGTCCAGCTGAGGATCGTGGCCGAGTCCCAGCCCGGGGTGAAGCTGGGAGAGGCCTCGTTGCGCCCGGAGGAGATGCTGACCATCCGGGTCTCGGACGTGATCCTGGTGGATCGCTGGGCGGAGGACGCCCGGTTGGTGGCGGGGGAGCGGGTGGCGTTCCGGATGCACGAGGCGGTGGTGCTCCGGGGGATCCTGGTGGAGGTGGAGGGCGAGGTGGGGGTGCTGATCCAGCAGGTGTTGTTGCAGTAGGTCCGCCCCCCGCTCAGTGGGCGCCAGTCGCCGCTGGCGGGAAGGTGCTCCGGACCACGGAGAAAGTGGGGTCCTCCGCCAGGCTGGCCGGGGGTCACCAGCTCCAGGGAGGAAGGGATGTTCCCCCGGCCGTAGCGCTGCTCCAGCGCGGGCCGCGCCCGGGACAGATCCAACTCCTGCAGTCGCTGCATCCGGGCCACTTCCCTTCCCGCCCCCCGGGAGTAGGCCTTCCGCACCGTCCACCGTTGCCCTCTCCCCCGGGCCTGGAACACCCGGAGCGGGGTCCGCTTCACCGGCTGCACTGCCTCGATCACGAACACCCCGTCGATGGCGACCTCGATCAGCCCAGCGTGCGAATAGACGCTGTGGGGCGCCGCCTGGATCGCCGCCGACTGGCTGGAGCGGGAGGTGTGGAAGATCAGATCTCCGCCCTGGAACCGTGGCTCGCCTGCCTCGGTGGATGCGGAAAGCACGGCACAAACGAGGGCGATCCAACGGATCCGGGGACTCCTGGAGGGGTTCGGAGGCGGGGATTGCGACCGGCATGCCAGTTGCGGAAACAGGCGGACGGGAGGGGAGGGCTCCGCCTTGGGCCGGCCCGCGCCGACCCGGTTCGCTAAGGCGTTGACACCCAGGAGCAGCCGGCGGTAGAAGCCGCCCCCCTTCGACGCCCCCTTCACCGGGCCAGCAACGAAGGGGAGGGATGCGAAAGTCGTTGTTGACTTCGCATCGTAGGGCGGAGTAAAAGCCGCCCCCCGCCGATAGGAAGTCCCGGCGGGCACATCAGAATACGAAGCTGGCTTCGAAAAAGAGTGGTTGATCGAAGCGGTCCCGGACGGTAGAGGTGATTGGGCGAAGGTGAGGGACCCAAGAGAACGACGGTCGCAGCAGTCAGCCACGGTCGGCCCGGAAAAGAAGTTGAGAAGGGGACTTGACGGACGCACCCAACTTCGAATAGAAGCTTCGGCCCCCGGGTTGGAAACGGGGTCTCAAACAGTAGCAAGCAGTGAGGCGACAGCGGTCGGTCGCTCGGTCTTTGAAAACCAAATAGCAAGCCCAAGTTGAATATTGCGGTAACTCGCAATTTCATTGAGGGATCCGAGATGACTGCGCGTGAGCGCGGCTGTCCGGGTCCACCGAACGCAGC
>JALYOC010000015.1 GCA_030857095.1 Myxococcota bacterium
GATCTGGGGCCTCCCCCAAGGTTTCCCGCCCGGTCCGGGAGGGCTGCTGCTGGAGCCAGAACGGCTGGAGCTGGCGGCGAACCTGGAGGTGCTGGAGGATCTGGAGGTGCTGGGGCTGGAGTCCGCCGAGGATCTGGAGGTCATCATGCGGCTGGAGGAGTTGGAGGGAACGCCATGAGGGGCCCGGTCGCCATCGCCATCGCCGTCCTGGCCCTGACCGGTGCCCCCGCGGCCGCCCAGGAGCCCCTGGAGCGCGGGGCGGCGGCCCGGGAGCGGTGGCAGCGGATGTCCCCCGCGGAACGAGCGCAGCTGCAGGAGCGACTGGAGGCGTTCAAGCGATTGCCGCCGGAGGAGCAGCGCCGGTTGCGGGAGAACCTCAAGCGTTGGCGCAGCCTCCCCCCGGAGGAGCAGGCCCGGGTCCGGGAGAACCTGGACCGATTCAAGCAGCTCTCCGCCCCCGAGCGCGACCAGCTGCGGGAGCGGTTCCGGGAGTTCCGGCAGTTGGATCCGGAGAAGCGGGACGAGCTTCGCCGGCGGATGCGGTCCTTCCTGAGGGCCAATCCGGACAAGCGCGAGCGGATGATGGACAACCTCCGGCGGTGGCGGGAGTTCTCTCCCGAGCAGCGTCAGCGGGCGCGGGAGCGCTTCCGCGAGAGGCACCGCCGGTGATCCACCGGGGGCCAGCGGCGCTGCTGTGGGCGGTCGCGCTCTGGCTGGGGCCGGGCTCCGTCCTGGCCACCGACGGAGGTGTCACGGAGGAGCCCGTTCCGCAGGAGGAGCGCCCGCTGTCCGCGGCGGACCAGGAGCTGATCGATCACCTGGAGCTGCTGGAGTCCCTGGAAGCGGTAGAGGAGCTGGAGCTGCTGCTGGAGCTGGGCGGGGAGGGGACGTGAGGCGCCTTTGGGCAGCGATGGTGCTGGCGGTCCTGGTCGCGCCGAGCGCGAGCGCCAACGAGTATGTGATCGAGCTGAGCCGCGGCCGCTCGCTGCTGGCGGTCAGCGCCCTGGCCGGGTTCGAGCTCCCCGACCCCGCCACCCACCTCTCGCTGTGCTACGGGCTGTCCAGCTCCGGGGGGGGCCTGCCCGCCGTCCATCAACTGTGCGCGGGCGTGGATCGGGTGTGGGGAGACCACTGGATGGGGTCGGCGATCGTCAGCTTCAGTCCGCGGACGCGCTACCAGGTGCAGATCACCGACGGCTTCCGGTTCACCTCGGAGAACTCCAGCCTGGGGGCCAGCCTGGCCCTGGCCTACCACTCGGGCGGATGGTCAGAGGTGGAGTTCGAGTTGGACGGGACGTTGGGCCTCTCCTCCTATTCGGCGCCGCACACCTGGACCTTGCGGACCGACTCGGGGGAGGAGCGTTCCCGTGAGGTCCGCAGCGGCCTGGTCGCGGTCCAGCCCGGCCTGGGTGGGGTGCTCTTCCTGGGCGACCGGCTGGAGCTGTCCCTGCGAGGCAGCTACTTCCTCTACTCCGGGGATCCGCTCTCCCTGGGACGGATCTCCGACGAGGAGATCAGCGCGGTGGTGGGGCGGATTGACCGCTACTATGACACCACCCTGGCCCGGACCGAACTCTCCCGCCAACTGGCCGAATCCTTCGCCAACACCGCCGGGGGGCGCCTGCTCCAGGCGGACGCGGTCTCCGGGATGGCCATCGCCCCGCTCCAGTTCCAGCTGCGCCCCGGGGTCGCCTACCGGTTCAATCGCATCCTGCGCGCCCAGCTGGGCTACGCCTTTGAAAAGTACGTCCCCGGCGAGGGGGTGACCCACGTCCTCTCCACCCGCTGGACGGTCCGGGCTACGGAGCTTTTACGCTGTTGGGCCTCGGCGGCGCTCCAGTTGGATCGGCCGCAGGACGCCCCGGGGAATCAGGCGCTCTTGGTCTCGGTGGGGGCAGAGCTCGCCCTCTGAGCCGCCCCGGGCTGCCTGGCGATCACCGAGGTCAGCACCTGCAGCCAGTGGCGGACCTGGGTGAGGACCAGGAACTCGTCGTGGACGTGGCGCTGGCCGCTTTGGCCCCAGCGCATCCGCTGCTGGGGATCCTGCAGCATCTGGTCCAGGGTGCGCGCCAGGGTCTGGGTGTCCGTGGGATCCGGGATCAGCCTTCCGTCCAGTCCGTCGCGGATCTGTTGGCGAAGCCCCCAGGCATGGGTCCCCAGCACCGGGATCCCCTTCCACATCGCCTCGGTGGCGGTCAGCCCGAAGCCTTCCCGCAGTGAGTTCTGCACCACCAGCGTCGAGCACCGCTGCAGCCCGTTGACCATCAGGGCGTTGTGCTTCACCGACACCATCGGCAAGAGCAGGATCGCGACATCCTGTTGAATCCCGGGCGACAGCTGGCCGTAGGCCGCCACCAACTCCTGGAGCACCTCCTTGGCCTCCGGATCGTCGGCGATCGAGGCCGGGTCCGGACCGGCCAACACCAGCCGCAGGATCTGCAGCCGGCGCAGGTGGCGGGGATCGATCCCCGGCCGGTCCACCTGCTGTTTGAGCACCGCGAACGCCTGCAGCAACGGCAAGAATCCCTTGAGCCGGTCCCAGCGGGAGACCTGGGTGACAATCGGGCGGTACATCAACCCGATCTCCTCGTGGTCCAGCGCCGCGCGGAAGCGGCCATCCGGCTGGAGCCGCAGCGCGCGATCCGCGAAGGGCGGGGTGACCACCGGGTGGTAGGGAGCCACCAGTCCGGCGTTGCTGAGCACGCCCACCAGCTTGTGGGGCGGCAGATCCCGGTTCTTGTGGCTCATCGGATCCAGCCCGGGGCGGATGATCGAGCTCCTCCCGGCCAGGAAGTCCCGGATGTATTCGGTGGCGGAGAACACCGCGTGGTCAAGCTGGGCGCAGTAGGGGCGAAGGAAGGCCCAGGCGGCGGCGGTCTGCGGATTCTCCTCGTTGAGCCCGATATGGCTGCGGAACAGCGTGGACAACCCCAGGCTCCGCTTGAGGCTGGCCCCCACCCCCAGCGGCTGCGGGTCATGCACCACCAGCAGGTCCTGGGGCGCCAGCAGCGGGCGCATGGCGTTGGCGCACTCCTCGCTGGTGAGGTCGTAGAGGGTGCGGTCGGCCGCGGTGAACTCCGGGTTCCCCTCCCCGTGGATCAGGTTGTGCAATCGCTTGGTCAGGGAGAAGAACTCCGGACGGGAGGGGCGCATCACCACCCACTCCACCGAGGCGCCCAGCTCCGTCAGCAGCGAGACCAGGCGGGGCATCATCTCCGCCACCCCACCGCCCACCGCGGTGGAGCTGAGCATCCAGATTTTTCGGCCCCCCAGCTGTGGCACCAGGCACTGGGCCTCGGCCCGCAGCGACTGCACCGCGCCGGCCAGGTGGACCAGCGCTCCGTAGTCCTCCAGGCCCAGGTGGGCCTCCACCGGGATCCGTTCGATCACCGCGCCCGCTTCCTTTCGCGCTTGGGGCCACCTTTCGTTGGCGGCCGGATACCCCTCAAGCTGGGGACGTCGGCGCAGCTGGGCATCGGCCCCTGGTCGCTCGCCTCCCTGGGAGGCGGCTCGGGAGGCGCTGGCTACGATCCCACGAACAGCGAGGAGAGCAGGATCCACAGGGTGACGATCACCAGCACCGCCGAGCCCGCGGCCAGCACCGTCTCCAAAGGATGGGTCCGGGGAAACTGCCGGGCGGTGTCGATGGCCTGCCGGCGCAGCGAGGGATCAGTCATCGCCGAGAGCCACTCCCGGACCGCCTCCAGCCGGGCCAGATTCTTGAGCCGCCCGGTCAGCTCACCCTGGGGCGCGGAGCCCCGCTGCCTCGAGGGCGCCGCTGCCTGGGCGGTGGGCGGAGTGGACGGGCTGCGCACGGGGGCAGGCCTCATCCCGCTGCGTCCCGCCGCGTTTTCGGCGGGCACCGGCTCCGCCAGCTTCGCCACCAGCGACGAGAGCTCGTAGGTCCCCACCACCTCGTCGGAGGCGCGCAGGAAGTTCTCCAGTTCCAGGCCCAGGGCCCGGCAGGTGGGGTAGCGCCGCGCGGGATCCTTGGCCAGCGCCTTGTCCAGGATGCGCGAGAGCGCCTCGGGGATCTCCGCCCGGCGGCTGCGGATGTCCACGTGGGGCTCCCTGGCCACCGCGTTGAGCAGGGCCAGCTCCCCCTCCACGTCGAACAGCCGGTTCCCGGCCAGCGCCTCGTAGAGTGTGGCCGCCGCCGAATACACGTCCGCGCGGCGATCCAGCGGCTTGCCCCGCAGCTGCTCGGGGGCCATGTACGCGAACTTGCCCTTCAGGGTCCCGGCCTGGGTGTGCTGGGAGGTGGTGGCGGCCTTGGCCACCCCGAAGTCGGTCACCTTCACCGCTCCTTGGCGGGACAGCAGGATGTTGTCCGGGCTGACGTCGCGGTGGACGATGTTCAGCGTCTGGCCCGTCTCCGCGTCGCGGAACTCGTGCGCGTAGTCCAGCCCCTCACAGGCAAGGCTGATGATCTTCACCGCGTGGGAGATGGGCAGCCGGCCCCGGGCCGCCCGCCACAGGGTGCCCAGATCCGGGCCGTCCACGTATTCCATCGCCAGGTAGTAGGCGTCGTCCGCCTCGCCGAAGTCGAAGATCTGCACCACCCCGGGGTGGTTCAGCGCCGCGGCCAGCCGGGCCTCGGCCAGGAACATCGCCACGAACTTCGGATCCTCGGCCAGGTGGGGAAGGATCCGCTTGACCACCAGGGTCTTCTGGAACCCGGCGGGGCCGGCCGCGCGGGCCAGATACACCTCCGCCATACCCCCGGAGGCCAGCTTCCGGACCAGCTCGTACTTACCGATCTGCAGCGGCGCCGCCATGGACTCGAAGGGCAGCTTAGCCGGTCTCAGAAGAGCCGGTAGCCCAACCCAAGGCGGACCTCGAAGCCGAAGCGGGGGAGGGGACTGGAGGCGGGAGGAAAGAGCAGGTCCAGGCCCACCCGGCCCATCACCATCCCGGTGAAGTCCTCGCCCAGGTACAGCTCCAGCCCGCCACCCACCAGCGGGTTGAGCCGGCCTCCGGCGCCTGCGGGCACCAGCCCCACGTCGAACGGCACCTCCAGCAGGGCGATTGCCCGTAGGGTCTCCGCCAGCGCATAGGAAGCCGCCGCGCCCACCAGGGGCCGGATCCCCAGGTAGGGGAAGTTGGCGGTGTCCAGGTAACGGGCGCCGCTGTTGGCCACCGCGCCCAGCCCCACGTAGGGGGCCACCGAGAAGTCGTCCCCGTCGTAGACCCGCACCTTGGCCAGGGCCTCCACTCCGAACCCGACCTGCGGGTAGTGGAAGCGCCCGCGGGCCTCGAACTCGATCAGCCCGAAGCCCTGGCGGAACCCGAACCCCAGCTCCGGGAAGCCCAGGTAGCCGTAGAAGGCCACCGCCCCGGAGGGAAGGATCGCGGGGGCGACCGCGCCCCCCAGGGTCAGCTGGCGGTCGGACAGCGCGTCCTCCTGCGCCAGCGCCGGGGAGGGCAGGGCGGCGAGGATGACGCAAAGCGGCACGAGGAGTGGGCTCGGTGCGTTCACGGCGGTGGACCCTACAGCGGCCTTCGCACCGCCGCCTCTTTTGGAACCACGACCTGTAATATCAAAGGCTTGCAAGAAGCGTTCGCTGCCCCCCTCCCTCGACGGGCGACCGAAAATGGGGTATGAGGCGCGCGCTGCTTTCCCTACCTGGAGCCGACCATGTCGCGATCCACCGTGGCACCTTCGCTCGTCCCGAACCGGTTCACCGTCATCGGCTCCGCGGCCCTGGCGGTCCGGCCCCATCGGATCGCCCGCTCGGTGGCGGGAACCCGCCGCTCACCGCTGCAGCGGCTGGGCAGCGTGGAGGTGGAGGGCGCCTCCGCGCTGGTGGTGGATCCGGATCTGGGCGCCCGCTCGCTGCTGACCGCCGCGCTCAAGCGGGAGGGCTTCGAGGTGTTCACCGCCGCCAGCGCCGAGGAGGCGCTGCGGACCGTGGCCTCGCTGCCGTTCGTCCCCGAGCTGGTGCTCAGCGAGGTGGACCTTCCCCAGCAGGACGGGTTCGCGCTCTGTGAGGCCCTGCGCAACCTCCCCGGCGGCGCCCCCCGCTGCGTGATCCTGCTGGCCCGCCGGACCGACGCCGCCCAGCGCGGCCTGGCGCGCAACGCCGGCGCGGACGAACTGCTGCCCAAGCCCGCCTTCGTGGGAGACATCCTGGCGCTGGCCAAGCTGAAGATCGTGGCCGAGCAGCACGGCAACGCCCGGGTGCTGCACACCTCCGAGCTGCCCCTGCCGCAGCTGGTGCGGGCGCTTTTGACCTCAGGCCGGGCGGGGCGGGTGCGGCTGCGCCGGGGATCGGCGGCGCTGGCCTTCCGCGACGGCAGCATCGTGGACTGCAACTTCGAGCGCACCACTGGACGCCGCGCGGTGGAGCGGATGCTGGCGCTGGGGCACGGGGAGGTGGAGGTGACCTTCGGCCCCACCACGGCCGGACTGGAGACCCTGGAGCTGCCCGAGCTGTGCGCGGTGGTGCTGCCCCGGCTGCGCCGGTTCCACCGGCTGCTGACCACCGGGCTGCCGCTGGACGCGGTGCTGGCGATGGACGTGGCGGCGTTCGCCCGGGCCCACGCCACCTTGCCGCACGACATCGCCCCCCTGGCCCGGCTCTGCGACGGACGCCGCTCGGTCCGGCAGATCCTGATCGACGCCCCCTGCGACGAGACGGTGGCGCTGGAGGCCCTGACCCGGCTCTACACCCTGGGCGCGGTGCTCCCGGTGGGCGAGGACGGGGACCAGGAGCGGACCGCGAACCTGGTCCGGGTGCTGGAGCGGTTCGGCTCTCCGGCGGTCTCCCGCTGGGCCGCCTCCAACGACGAACGGTCGGTTCCCCAGGCCAGCCCCCGGGCGGTGCGTGAGGGCCTGGCCCCGGAGCTGGTGCGCCAGCTGGACGCCTTCCGGATCCGCACCGTGGTGGAGCCGGCCGGACCGGCCTTCGAGTTCACCGAGGAGGACGCGGTGGAAAGCGAGGTCCCCACCCAGGTCAGCGATCCGTATCAGCTGCCGGACGACGAGCTGGTCAAGACCCACTCCCCGGAGCGGGAGGTTCCCCCAGCGGTGTCCAGCCCGTCGGCCCAGGTGGCCGGGCCCGCGATCACCGACCGCTCTGCCCGCGGCACCCTGCTGATCGGCGCCGCGGTGCTGGGGCTGGGCCTGTCCGCGGCCATCGTGCTGCCCAGGGGCCTCAGCGCCCGTCCCGCCCCCGGGGCGGTGCCGGTGGTCTCCGGCGCCCTGGCGGTGACAGAGGCCCCCTGGTTCCAACAGGCGGTCCGCCTCTACGAGGGCGGAGAGGTGGCGGGCGCCCGGAGGTTGCTGGAGAACCTGGTGGCCACCGATCCCTCGTCCGCCGAGGCCTGGGCGTATCTGGCCGTCACCCGGTTGGACTCGGGGGAGCCCAGCGCGGCGGAGGTGGCCGCGCTACGGGCGGTGGAGCTGGAGCCCTCCCATCCCCGCGCCCAGCTGCTTTTGGGACGGCTGGCGCTGACCCGCGGTGAGCAGGAGGTTGCCCGCCTCCATCTGGACCGGGTGATTGCGCTGGACGGCCAGGGGCCCCTGGGAACAGAAGCGCTGCAGCTGCTCCCGCGCTAGAGCCGGAGCCGGAGCCGGAGCCGGAGCCGGAGCCGGCGGTCGAGGTCGAGGTCGGGGATGTCGGGTCACAATCGCTGGTCGAAGATCAAGCGGCAGAAGGCCGCCATGGGCAACACCAAGGGGAAGCTGTTCTCCAAGGTGATCAAGGAGATCACCTTGGCCGCCAAGCTGGGCGGCGGTGACCCGGCCAACAACAACCGCCTGCGGGTGGCCATCTCCGCCGCCAAGGCCGCCAACATCCCCGGCGACAGCATCCAGCGCGCGGTCAAGAAGGGCACCGGCGAACTGGAGGGCGCCGCCTACGAGGAGATCGTCTACGAGGGCTACGGCCCCGGCGGTGTGGCGGTGGTCCGCACCGCCCCCAACGACCTGCACCAGGTGGCCAGCGCCCTGGAGGCCGCCGGGCTGCCGGTCTCCGAACAGAAGTGGCTCTACCTGCCGGAGAACACCGTCCGGCTGGAGGGGGACAACGCCCGCAAGATGCTCAAGCTGATGGAGCTGCTGGAGGACAACGACGACGTGCAGGAGGTCCACGCCAACTTCGAGATCGACGAGGCGTTGATGCAGGAGCTGGCCGGGTAGGTCCCCTCCTTCCGCGTCGCCGTCATTTGTCCCGCCGCCCTGGTTCCCCCGTGTTCGTTCCGGGGGAGGCGGCCGTCGTGTTCTGGGAGCCATCACTCCGGTTGTCGTCTGGGACTCCATTTTCCCGGCGGCCCTGGCTTGACTTTGTGGGCCTTGTTTGATTTTGCGACTCATTATCAATTTCGTCGCAGTGGAAGAGGTCTCCATGTCTCCCCGTCCCCCCCGCCGTTCACCCGCTGGCCCGCGAGGGGTCCTGCTGCTGGCGGTGCTGGGGCTCTGCGCCTGTCCCCGGGCCAAGGATCCGGACGATGACTTCCGCCGACAGCTGCTGGCCTCGGTGGCCAACAACGTGGTCCTCCCCACCTACACCGAGTTCGCCAGCCGGACCGCCTCGCTGAAGACCGCCACCGCCTCCCTGGCCAACGCCGCCGCCGCCGGAGAGGCGCCGGTGGAGCAGGCCGCCGCGCAGGCCGCCTGGGCGGCCGCGATGGGCACCTGGCAGCGCGCGGAGCTGCTGCAGCTGGGACCGGCTGGCGCGCCGGCGGTGATGACCGGGGGCGAATCCCGCCGGGACCGGCTCTACTCCTGGCCCACCGTGAGCCCCTGCCGCGTCGACCAGGAGCTGGTGGCGCAGGGCTACCAGGCGCCGACGTTCTTCGAGACCGCGCTGGTCAACCTCTACGGGCTGGATGCGCTGGAGTACCTGCTCTTCCACACCGGCCCGGAGAACCAGTGCCCCAGCACCGACGCCCTCAACGCCACCGGCACCTGGGCGGCGTTGACCGCGGACGAGCTGCGGATCCGCCGGGCCGCCTATGCGGACGCGGTGGCCGGCCAGCTGCAGCGGGACGCGGACGCGCTGCTGGCCGCCTGGAGCCCCGCGGGCGGGAACTTCGCCCAGCTCCTCTCCACCGCCGGCACGGAAGGGTCGCCCTTCGGCACCGCCCAGGAGGCGCTGGATCAGGTCTTCGCGGCGATGTTCTACGTGGACCTGACGGTGAAGGACGCCAAGCTGGCGGTGCCGGCCGGGTTGAACATCGCCTGCACCGGCACCACCTGTCCCCAGGCGGTGGAGTCGCGCTGGGCGCACCGCTCCAAAGAGCAGCTGGTGGAGAACCTCCAGGGGTTCCGGCTGTTGTTCAGCGGGGGCGACCAGTTGGGGTTCGACGACTTCCTGATCCGCCGCAATGCCTCCGACCTCTCCACCCAGGTCCTCCAGGCCGCCGACGCGGCGGTGGTGGCGCTGGAGGCGATCCCCGGCACCCTGGAGGTGGCGGTGGACGCCAACCCGGCGCAGGTGGCCGCCGCCTATGACGCTGTCAAGGCGCTGACCGATCTGGTCAAGACCCAGTTCGTGACCGTGCTCAACCTGCGGGTTCCGCAAGAGGGCGCCGCGGACAATGACTGACCGGCTGGGCCAGCTGCGGACCTGGTTGGGGCGCCCGGTGGACGGCGCCAGCCTGGTCGCGTTCCGGATCCTGTTCGGCTTGGTGCTGGCCCTGGGGCTGGTGCGGTTCCTCCTCACCGGCTGGATCCGGCCGCAGTACGTGGAGCCGCGCTTCTTCTTCAAGTACCCGCTGTTCGACTGGGTGCGGCCCTGGTCGGAGTCGGGGATGTACCTGCACTGCGCGGTGCTGGCGGTGCTGGCCCTGTGCCTGGCCGCGGGCGCCGGCTACCGGGTGGCGGCGCTGCTGTTCACCCTGGGCTTTGCCTGGGTGCAGCTGATCGACGTCACCAACTACCTCAACCACTACTACCTGGTGGTGCTGCTGGGGACGCTGCTGGTCTTCCTGCCGCTGAACAAGCTGGCCTCGGTGGACGCCTGGCTGCGCCCGTCGCTGCGGCGCGCCACCGTCCCGGCCTGGGCGCTGTACCTGCTGCGCTTCCAGGTGGCGGTGGTCTACGTGAACGCCGGGCGGGCCAAGCTGTCCGCCGACTGGCTGCTGCACGCCCAGCCGCTGGGGATCTGGATGAACGCCCGGACCGGGACCCCGCTGATCGGCAGCCTGTTGGCCGAGCCGTGGGTCCCGTACGTGATGAGCTGGTCGGGCTTCCTCTTCGACACCCTGATCGTGGTGTTCCTGTCCTGGCGGCGGACCCGGCTGCTCGCCTACGGGCTGGTGGTCCTCTTCCACTCCCTGACCCACGTCTTCTTCGACATCGGGCTGTTCCCGTTCCTGATGACTGTGGGGGCGCTGGTGTTCTTCCCGCCCGACTGGCCCCGGACCCTGTGGGCCCGGCTCACCCGCCAAGCCGCTCCTCCGGTGGTACCGGCCCCCTCCTCGCCGTCCCGCCTCCCCGCCTGGGGACTGGGCGCGATCGCCGCCTTCTGTCTGGTGCAGCTGCTGCTGCCGCTGCGCCACCTGGCCTACGACGGCAACGTGCTGTGGACCGAGCAGGGGATGCGCTGGTCCTGGAAGGTGATGGTCCGGGAGAAGAACGGCAGCGTCACCTACCAGGTGCGATCCAGGGACACCGGCCGGGTGTGGCGGGTGAACCCCGCCCAGTACCTCACCCTGCGGCAGATGAATGAGATGTCCGCCCAGCCAGATCTGATCCTCCAGCTGGCGCACCACATCGCCCTGGACTTCCAGACGCGGGGCGTGGGCCCGGTGGAGGTCCGCGCCGAGGCGTGGGTCTCGCTCAACGGCCGCCCGCCGCGTCTGCTCATCGATCCCGCTTTCGACCTCACCTCGGCCCTGGACGGAGTGCTGCCCGCGGAGTGGATCCTCCCCGGGCCGGACTCTCCGCCGCTGGCGGTGGGCAGGAGGACCCAGCCGTGAAGTGCCTCAAGGCGTGGTGTCTGGCAGCGGTGTGTGGTGTCTCCCCGGTGGCGGTGGGGGCTGACCCTTCTCCCCCGGTGGACGGCGGCGTGGTCGCCGAAGCGCCCCGGCCGCGCAGCCTGGCGGAGCTGACCGACGCCGAGCTGGCCAACTTGAGCATGGAGGAGCTGGAGGCGCTGGGGCTGGTCAGTGAGATCGAGGTGGTGGGCAAGACGGTGGACGTCCAGCGGGTGGCCGGCTCGGCGCACGTGGTGGGGCGCGAGCAGCTGGAGAAGTTCGAGTACGACGACGTGCACCGGGTGCTGGCCCAGGTCCCGGGCGTCTACGTCCGCGACGAGGACGGCTACGGGCTGCGGCCGAACATCGGCCTGCGCGGCGCCTCCTCTGATCGCAGCAGCAAGGTGACCTTGATGGAGGACGGGGTGCTGCTGGGGCCGGCGCCGTACTCCGCCCCAGCCGCCTACTACTTCCCGCTGGTCACCCGCATGGTGGAGCTGGAGATCTTCAAGGGCCCGGCCTCGATCCGCTTTGGCCCCCAGACCCTGGGCGGGGCGATCAACATGCGCACCCGTAGCGCTCCCTCCAGCGGTGGCCAGGGCCAGCTGGATCTGGCCGGCGGGCTGTACTGGCTGGGCAAGGGCCACCTTCACTACGGCTACGCCACCGAGCGGATGGGCTTCGTCGTGGAGGGCGCGCACGTGCAGTCCAGCGGGTTCAAGCAGCTGGATGGCGGTGGGGACACCGGCTTTGGGAAGAACGAAGGGATGCTCAAGGGCTTCCTCAAGCTCCCCTCCGGAGGGACCTCCGATCACCGGCTGGAGCTCAAGCTGGGGCTGGCCAGCGAGCACTCCAACGAGACGTACCTGGGCCTCTCCGACGAGGACTTCCAGCGCAACCCGCTGCGCCGCTACGTGGCCAGCGGGCAGGACGAGATGAACTGGCTGCGCAGCCAGCTGCAGCTGGGCTACGCATTCTCCACCGGCTACGCGTTCCAGCTGCGGGCCGCCCTCTACCGGCATGACTTCGCCCGGGTGTGGCGGAAGGTGAACGGGTTCCGCAACGGGCCGGCGCTGGAGGACGTGCTGCGCAACGGCAGCTCTGGTCAGACCGCCGGGCTGGCCGCGGTGCTGCGCGGAGAGCTGGACTCGGCCAACGCGGACGAGGCGCTGATGCTGGGCAGCAACGACCGCAAGTACGTCTCCCAGGGCGTCCAGGGGGTGGCCAACTGGCGTCCGGTGCTGGGCGGCATCTCCCACGTGTTCGAGGGCGGGGCGCGGCTGCACTACGACCGGATCGACCGCTACCACACCGAGGATGCGTACCGGATGCAGAGCGGCACGCTGGTGGCGGAGGGGGTTCCCACCCTGGTCACCGCCCACAACCGCGGCTCGGCGCTGGCGGGCGCGCTGTACCTGATGGACGAGATCCTGCTGGGCGACTTTTTGCTGGTGCCCGGGGCCCGGGTGGAGCTGGTGCAGACCTCCTGGCACGACCGCCAGACCGGGCTGCGCTCGCAAGCCTTCGACCCGGTGTTCCTGCCCGGACTGGGGGCGGTGTACCAGCCCACCAGCCGGTGGACGGTGCTGGCCGGGGTCCACCAGGGCTTCAGCCCCGTCTCGCCCGGTCAGCCCGACGAGGTCCGGCCGGAGCAGAGCGTCAACTTCGAGGCCGGCACCCGCTACAACGGGGAGGTGCTCAAGACCGAGGCGGTGGGCTTCTTCAACCACTACCTGAACCTGGTGGGGGAGTGCACCTTCTCCACTGGCTGCCAGGAGTCGCAGCTCAACCAGCAGTTCAACGGCGGCCAGGCCAACGTCTACGGCGCCGAACTCTCGGTGGGAGCGGGGACGGGGGGACCGTTCGGGACCCGGCTGGAGGGACGGCTGGCCTACACCCTGACCCTGGGCGAGTTCCTCTCCGCCTTCGACTCGGACAACCCGCAGTTCGGCCGGGTGGAGGTGGGGGACTCCTTGCCGTATGTGCCCACCCACCAGGGCGCGGCGCTGCTGATGCTGGAGGGAACGAAGTGGTCCGCCTCGCTGTCCGCCAGCTACGTGGGGGCGATGCGCGAGCAGGCCGGGCAGGGGCCGCTCTTGCCCGGCCAGGCCTCCGATCCGCACCTGCTGCTGGACGCGGCCTTCTCCTACCGGCTGACCCCGGGGACCCAGGTGTACCTGACCGGAGACAACCTCCTCAACGCCCGCTACGTCGCCGCCCGGCGTCCGTATGGCGCCCGCCCCGGCAAGCCGCTGCACGCGGAGCTCGGGATCAAGCAGTCCTTCTAGGGGCGCGAACCGGGCCGGGAAGTCGACAGGGCGCGCCGCTTCCGCTACAAGGGGTGAACGTTTGTTCCGCTCTGCCGGGAGGGGCATTGCGCGTTCTAGGCATCGATCCCGGAAGCCGCTTTCTGGGCTACGGGGTGGTCGAAGAGGTCCAAGGACGGCTCACCCACGTGGGCCACGGGGTCATCAAGACCGATCCTGACGCGCCCCTCGAGCACCGGCTCAACGAGATCTTCCTGGGCCTTCGCACCGCGATGGCGCGCTTCCAGCCGCAGGCGGTGGCGGTGGAGGGCGTGTTCCACCACCGCAACGCCCGCAGCGCGTTGATCCTGGGTCACGCCCGCGGGGTGGCGCTGCTGGTGGCGGCCCAGACCGGCCTGGCGGTGTTCGAGTACCCGCCTGCCCGGGTGAAGAAGGCGGTGGGGGCGGGCGGCGCGGACGGCAAGGACGCGGTGGCCCGCATGGTCACCACCTTCCTGCGGTTGACCGGACCGGTGGAGCGCGCCGACGCCACCGACGCCCTGGCGGTGGCGATCTGCCACCTCAACTACGGTCGAGGGGCCCTGCAGGCCTCCGCCGTCAAGAGCGGCCGCGGCAGCAAGCGGCGGGCCCTGGACGCGCTGGCGGATCGACTCCAGCCCGCCTATGTGCGGCCGGCGGTGGCGCGATGATCGCCGGACTCAAGGGCGTGGTGCTGGAGAAGAACCTCAACGACGCGGTGATCGACGTCAACGGCGTTGGCTACCGGGTGTTCTTCTCGCTGCTCTCGCTGGCCCGCCTCCCCGACGAGGGGCAGCCGGCCAAGGTCCGGGTGCGCACCGTGGTCCGGGAGGACGCCCTGGACCTGTTCGGTTTCCTCAGCCGGCAGGAGGAGGAGATGTTCCTGCTGCTCACCTCGGTGTCCCACGTGGGCCCCAAGCTGGCGATGAACGTGATGTCAGGGCTGGAGGTCAACGATCTGGCGCAGGCCATCGCCCGGGGGGAGGTTCCCCGGCTGACCAAGATCCACGGGGTGGGGAAGAAGACCGCCGAACGGCTGGTGCTGGAGCTCAAGGACAAGGTGAAGTTCGTCACCCTGGAGGGCAAGGGCGCCGGCAGCGAGTCCGCCGCGCCCGCCTCCGGCGCCAAGGTCGACCTGGTCAAGGCGCTGGTGAACCTGGGCTACAAGGCGCAGCAGGCGGAGAAGGCGGCGGAGGTCGCCTCCGAGCAGGCCGGCGCCGACGCACCTTTCGAAGCGCTGTTCCGCGAGGCGCTCAAGGCGCTGCGCGGCTGACCTCAGGCCGCGCGGCCGACCGCGCCCGGGCGCCGCAGGGTCCCGAAGCCGACGTCTCCGTGGGAAAAGCCGGGGCTCAGGCCAGGCGCCAACAGGGACGGGGTCAGCTCCGAGGAGGGATAGAAGTTCACGAAGTTCGCGTCCAGCCGGCAAGGCCCAGCCAGCACCTTCTCCACCACCATCGAGGAGTATTGCTCCAGCGAGCTCTCGCGGGTGTTGCCGTTGAGCACCACCTCCAGCCCCAGCTGTTGGGCGGCGGAGCGGAGGCCGGGGATGCGCGAGTGCTCCGGGCTGTAGGACTCGGTGGCCACCCCGTTCTCGCTGATCACGAACAGCCCCTGGGGGGTGGAGACCGCCAGGGACATGTTCCCCATCGTGTGCCCCGGGGTGCTGACGATGGCCAGTCCCTTGCCCAGCCAGGCATCTCCCTCCAGCAGGATCACCCGCTCCGGAGGGACCCCGCGGATCCCGTCAGGCACGTACCAGACCCGCTGCATCGGGTGGAGCTCGTTGACCGCCTCCCACTCCGCGCGCTGCACCAGCAGTTGGGCCCGGGGGAAGAAGGCCGGCCCGTCTCCGCCCAGCCAGCCGCGCAGGTCCTGGATGTGGAGGTGATCGAAGGCCAGATAGTCCACGTCCTCCGGGCGCAGCCCCAACGCCTCCAGGTGGCTGGCCACCGTGCCGTGGATCGTCTTCATCACCGTCTGGCTGATGAAGGTCCCGTAGCGGCGGATCAGGTCTGCGTAGAACGGCGCCTTCTCGCCCCGCCGGTAGTCGGTGGGGTTGAAGACCAGGGTGCGCAGCTCCCCGCCCGGATCGCGGAACTGCACCACGTTCATCCGGTTGGTCATCATCACGTACGGCGCCGGAGAGAGCGCCCCGCCGGAGAAGCCGAACCCGGTGGGGTAGGGGAAGGTCACCAGCTTGCAACTGGCCAGCGCCTCCACTGTCCCTTCGGAGAGGATCGCCTCTCGCGCCACCTGGGCGGCGGCGCGCAGCGCGGACAGCTGACCGGCGGGAGAACGGCGGCTGCGAGCCTCGGGCAGTGCGGGGAGGGGACGAAAGGGGCTGGGGGGATTCATGGGGTCTCCCGGAGATCGAACACCGTCTTCACCGACTGGAACCGGCCACGCTGGAGGTTGGCCTCGATCGCCTGTGCGTACTGCTCCAGCTTGAAGTGATGGGTGACCAGCAGAGTGGGATCGGGGCCCTCCCGGTTGGTTAGCAGTTCCCGCACCACCTGGAAGGTGTGCAGGGTGCGCCCGCGGAACTGCTCGGGGCCATAGACGTAGGAGCCGATCAGGGTCAGCTCGTTGCGCCACACCGTGGTCCAGTCCAGCCCGTCCAGCTTTCCCGCGGCGCCGATCAGCACCACCCGCCCAAAGGGCCGGGCGTAGCGCAGCGAATCGGTCAGCGAGGCGGCGCTGCCCACGCAGTCGAAGATCAGCTCGTAGCCGCCGGTCATCGCCGGGGGGCCAATCACCGGCCGGTACACCTTGCCCCCGGTGCGGCGCGCGACTTCTTGCGCCTCCTCCACCTCGTCGCGCATCGCCCGCAGCACGTCGGTGGCGCCCAGCTTCCTGGCCAGCTCCAGCTGGTAGTCCTCCAGGGTCATCAGGGTCACCTCGCCGCGGTGCCCCAGCGCGCGCAGCGCCCACAGGGTGGCGAAGCCTACCGGCCCGCCGCCGATGATCAGCACCCGCTCCCCTTCCCGGGGCGGGGCCTTGAGCACCGCGTGCACGCTGACCGCCAACGGTTCGATCAGCACCCCCGTCTCGTCGGACAGCGCGTCCGGCAGCGGGTGCAGCTGGGAGAAGTGGGCCACCATCTCCGACCCCATCCCGCCGGGCAGGTCCCGGTGGAAGCCCAGCATCTGCCCCGGCGCCAGACAGCCCTCCGCCACCCGCTCGCAGCCGTTCTCCTGGCCGCGGGCACAGGCCACGCAGCGGTCGGCAAAGCCCCGCAGCCGGCAGGGGAGCAGCGGATCCACCGCCACCCGCTGCCCCACCTCCAGCCCGGTCACCTCCGGCCCCCGCGCGGTGATCTCCGCCACCACCTCGTGGCCCAGCACCGCCGGGAAGGAGTTGAAGGGCTCCAGCAAGGGGCTGGTCTTGAAGAACAGGGTGCCCAGGTCCGACCCGCACAGCCCCGCCAACCGCGGCTTGAGCCGGACCCAGCCCGGCCCGGGAAGGGCGGGGGAGGACAGCTCCCGCAACGAGAGACAGGACCCCTTGCCGTAGTGGACCTTGGGGAAACGCTTCCCCACTGCCTTGGCCACCACGTACTTCGGCACCGATAGATCGAAGACCAACCCCCGCATGGGGGGCAGTCAAGCCGAAGCCGGGGCCCCTTGCCTAGGGTGGCGCTTCATTGCCCCTCCCCCGTCGGTTAGGTTCCACCGGTGATGGCGCGATCAGGGGACGGGGACGAGGACATTCTGGCCGGCGGGCAGAAGCCGGACGAGGTCGGGCTGGAGGTCTCGCTGCGTCCCCGGAACTTCACCGAGTACGTCGGGCAGACCGGGGTGGTGGAGAAGCTGAAGGTCTACGTGCGCGCCGCCCGCTCCCGGGGGGAGGCGCTGGACCACTGCCTGTTCTCCGGGCCCCCCGGGCTGGGGAAGACCTCGCTGGCGCACATCATCGCCAATGAGCTGGGGGTGGGGCTGCACGTCACCAGCGGTCCGGCGATCGAGCGCAAGGGGGACCTGGCGGGGCTGCTGACCAACCTCCAGCCCCGGGACGTGCTGTTCATCGACGAGATCCACCGGTTGCAGCCGTCGGTGGAGGAGTACCTCTACCCGGCGATGGAGGACTTCCGTCTGGACGTGATGATCGACACCGGGCCGGCGGCCCGGGCGATGAAGATCGATCTCCCCCCCTTCACCCTGGCCGGGGCCACCACCCGCACCGGCCTGCTCACCTCCCCTTTGCGGGACCGGTTCCAGATCCAGGAGCGGCTGGAGTTCTACCCGCCGGAGATCCTGGAGCAGATCGTCACCCGCTCCGCCCGCATCCTGGGAGTGGAGCTGGAGGCCTCCGGCGCCCAGGAGATCGCCCGCCGCTCCCGCGGCACCCCCCGCATCGCCAACCGGCTGCTGCGCCGGCTGCGCGACTTTGCCCAGGTGGAGGGCGACGGGGTGATCTCCAAGCGGGTGGCCTCCAGCGCGCTGAAGCGGCTGGAGATCGACGAGGCCGGGCTGGACCCGATGGACCGCAAGATCCTGCTCACCGTGATGGAGAAGTTCGGCGGCGGCCCGGTGGGGGTGGAGACCATCGCCGCCGCGGTGGGGGAGGAGCGGGAGACGGTGGAAGATGTCTATGAACCTTTCCTGCTCCAGCAGGGGTTCATCCACCGCACCCCCCGTGGCCGGATGGCCACCCACATGGCCTACCAGTACTTCGGCAAGAAGCCGCCCGCCGGCAGCCAGGGGAGTCTGCTGTGAGCCCACCGTCCATCGCCGCCGCGGTTGCCCCCACCCGGTCCGCCCGGGACTTCTTCGCCGAGCTGGTCCGCCACACCCAGCCCCAGCACGGCTTCTTGGAGGCGCGCGAGGCCTGGTTGCGATCGGTGCAGGTGGAGGGCCGCGAGGAGCTGCTCTTCGAGTTCGAGATGCTGCTGCGCGGGATCGAGCGCTACTTCAACCTCCACAACCTGCCGCTGGATCAGGACAACCCGCCGGTGGTCACCCGGGACTTCAAGCCGGAGCTGCTGGACGTCCGCGACGCGCTGGACCAGGCGATCCGGCTGGCCCGGCGGCTGCTGGATCCGGGGGCGGACCAGAAGATGCTGTTCCGCCGCTACGTGGAGTCGCAGCTGCTCTCCGACGACCGGGCCCGGCGTGAGCTGCTGGAGCAGGAGCTGGATCAGGACACCCCCCAGGAGGCGCTGTTCGTGCTGCGCCAGTCCTTCGACTCGCTGCGGGTGGTGATCGATCAGCTGGCCCGGCTGGAGTCCTGCTCCTACGCGGTGTTCACCGAGGTGGGGAACCTGGCCCTGCGGGAGATCGTCCTCAACCGCTTCTTCCGGCCCTTCCGTCCGCTGGAGTTCCGGCTGGAGTACGACCGGATCCGCTCGGTGCAGCTGCTGGAGCTGCTGGCCCGCGCCCCCGACGCCGAGCGCCGCTTCTTCACCACCGCCCTGCTGGGGCTGTTCCGGCTGCTGCACTACCTCTCCTACGTGGGGGACGCCGAGCGTGCCCGCGATCCCCGGACCCGGGTGGTGTTGGCCCTGGTGCGCAGCGAGTCCGCGACCCTGATCACCCACCTGCGGGGGGAGGCGGTGGCCGGGCTGTCCGAAAAGCGCACCCAGGCAGGGGCCCTGAAGATCGCCCGCGACATCGCCCGGGCGGTGGAGGAGATCATCGGCGGGCTGTTCGAGGGGGACGGTGGCGCCGGCGCCCAGCTCAAGGCGGCGGTGGCCTTCACCGAGCTGTTCCGCAAGCAGATCGCGGTGGTGGCCCGGGCACTGGACCCGTCGCTGGGGGGAGAGGACCTCTTCGCCCGGCTGGTCTCCACCGCCGACAAGTCGCTGCGGCTGCGCGGGGACCTGTGGGTCCTCTCCGACCTGTGCCGGTCGGCCCAGGCGGCCTTCGCCCTGGACGAGACCGGGGACGCCTCGATGGACGCGCTGGCCTACCTGCGCGAGTTCGTCGCCTACTTCCACGAGGTCGGCTACCAACTGCTGCGCTACGGGGACTTCGAGGCCTTCGACCGGTTCGCCGAGCAGATCACCTCGCTTGAGCTGCCCCCCTCCCAGCCGGGGGCCCGGGCCCGCCTGGCCGAGGAGTGCCGGCTGTTCGCCCAGGTCGCGGAGACCATCTTCACACACGTCTCCCGCCGCGCCGACCTGGCCGGGCGAAGGTTCGATCTGAAGCAGACCGAACGGCTGCTGGCCCGTTTCCGACCCCTGGATTGACCTTCGTACCGTCCGGTACGGAACTGTCCCGGACCGGACGCGGATGCCCTGGTCTGTCCGCTTCTCCACCCGGGAGGCCAGGCGTAGGGTTCTCTCCGGGGCAAACTCCCGGATTTCCAGGCCACAAAGGAATTGCATCGGCGCGGCGGACTGCGGTAAGTCGCGCCCGGGCAGGACACTGCTGTCGCGGTAACAGTTTTCCAAGGCGGCGCGACGTAAGAGGCGCCAAGAAATTCAGGTGGTTGGGAACCACTGATAGAGCATGCCGTGCTGCGGGGTGGCACGTGGCTTGCTCTCCGACGCGGTGCATCGTCCGTGCGGAACAGTTTCGTATCGGTGCGCGGGATCAACGAGGGGCTACACCGAGCAATGTCAGCGACGTCCTCCTTCAATCAGCGGACCCTCCGGGAGCCGATCGCCTGTGATGGCGTCGGGCTTCACTCCGGGCTGGGGGTGACCCTTCGTCTGGTACCGGCTCCGGCGGACCACGGGATCGTGTTCGTCCGCACCGATGTGACCCCCACGGTCAGCATCCCCGCGCTCTCCGAATTCGTGGTCGACACCTCGCTGGCCACCACCCTGGGCAAGGATGGGGTCAAGGTCGGGACGATCGAACACCTGATGGCGGCCCTGGCCGGCCTGGGGATCGACAACGTCCGGATCGAAATCAACGGTCCGGAGGTCCCGATCATGGACGGCAGCGCCGCGCCGTTCGCCTACCTGATCAAGACCGCCGGGATCCGGATCCAGGACGAGGCCAAGAGCTTCGTGGTGATCAAGAAGCCGGTCTCGGTGGTGGCGGGGGACAAGGAGGCGTCCTTTTCTCCCTGCGATCGGCTGCGGATCTCCTGCACCATCGACTTCAAGCACCCGCTGATCTCCGACCAGCGCTACGATCTGGACTTCTCCGACCGGGCCTTCTCCCGGGAGATCTCCCGCGCCCGGACCTTCGGGTTCCTCAAGGACGTGGAGAAGCTCAAGCAGATGGGCCTGGCCCGCGGCGGTGGGCTGGAGAACGCCATCGTGGTCGACGAGTTCTCCATCCTCAACCCGGACGGACTGCGGTTCCCGGACGAGTTCGTGCGGCACAAGATCCTGGACGCGCTGGGGGACGTCTCTCTGTTCGGCCGCCCGGTGATCGGCCACATGAAGGCCTTCAAGACCGGCCACGCGCTGAACCAGAAGCTGGTGCAGGCGGTGCTGGCGGATCCGTCGCAGTACGAGGTTGTCCGCGCCCGCAAGCGTGAGATCGAGCGCCTCTCGCTGCGGATGGTGGATCTGACCGGCATGCTCGAGCAGCCGCTGGTCGCCTGAACCCCCGCCTGGCCCCAAGGAGCCGGGCAGGGCGTCGTGAACCGGGAAGGGACCCGCACGCAGGGTGTTCTTCCTTGCGTAGCCCACCCCTCACTCCTATATGCCCCGCCCATGATGCCATCCGCACGCGCCCTCCTGTGGGCCACCGTTACAGTCGTCGTCGCCTTCACCGCCGCCTGCAACAAGGAGAAGGCCCCCGCCACCAACGGCGGCAGCGCCCCCGCCACCGCGGTTGCCCCGGTGGGCAAGCTGGATCCCTCCACCCCGGTAGCCGAGGTGGCCGGAGAGAAGATCACCGCCGGTGACCTGGACAAGCAGGTCGGGCCGCAGCTGGAGTCGATGCAGGCGGAGCTGGAGAAGCAGATGTTCGACGCCCGGAAGCAGGCGTTGGACGCGATGATCATCGAGAAGCTGGTCAAGGCCGAGGCCGCCAAGAAGGGGGTGACCGACGAGCAGTGGATCGCCCAGGAAGTGGACGGGAAGATCGCGCAGCCCTCGGACGCCGAGCTGCAGAAGATGTACGAGGAGGCCAAGGCCCGCCTCCCGCCCGGCACCTCCTTCGAGACCGTCAAGCCGCAGATCGCCCAGTACCTGACCCGCGCCGAGCGCCAGAAGGCGATGAGCGCCCTGTTCGACCGGCTGAAGAAGGAGGCCAACGTCAAGGTCCTCCTCTCCCAGCCCCGCAAGCAGGTGGCGGCCACCGGCCCCTCCAAGGGCCCGGACGACGCCAAGGTCACCATCGTCGAGTTCTCCGACTTCGAGTGCCCGTACTGCAGCAAGGCGGAGGAGGCGGTGAAGCAGGTGATGGACACCTACCCCGGCAAGGTGAAGCTGGTGTTCCGCCACTTCCCGCTCAACTTCCACCCCAACGCCCAGAAGGCCGCCGAGGCCTCCGCCTGCGCGGATGACCAGGGCAAGTTCTGGGCGCTGCACGAGTCGATGTTCGCCAACCAGCGCGCCCTGGGCGTGGACCAGCTGAAGGGCTACGCCGAGAAGGCCGGGCTGGACATGGCCAAGTTCAACCAGTGCCTGGACACCGGCGCCAAGGCAGAACTGGTGAAGAAGGACATGCAGGACGGCTCCAGGGTGGGCGTCAACGGCACCCCGGCCTTCTTCATCAACGGGATCCCCCTCTCCGGCGCGGTCCCCTTCGAGCAGTTCAAGGAGATCATCGACCAGGAGCTGTCCGCGTCGTAGCGGCGGTCCTTGGGTGACGCTGTACTCCAAAGCGGTGGTGGCGGCGCCCGGCGGCGCGCTGGGGATCGAGCTCGATGAGGAGCTCTCCTCGGAGCTGAGGCCCGGCGCCCACCTGGACGCAATCAGCTACGGGCCCGACGGCCTGCTGCTCCTTCGTCCGGGGGCCTCGCTGGCGGGCTACTACGCCGGCAGCCTGCTCTCGGTCTCCCTGGCGGAGGTGTTCCAGCACGTGCTGGCCGGGATCCGCACCGGCAAGCTGGTGGTGGCCTTTGGCGCGGTCCGCAAGACGGTCAGCTTCCGCAACGGACAGGTGACCTTCGCCACCTCCACCGAGACGCACGAACGGCTGGGGTCGGCGCTGGTGAGGCTCTCGGTGCTGGACCGCGAGGAGCTGCAGCGGGCCCTGGCTGAGGTCCGCCCCGGGCTGCGGCTGGGGCAGGTGCTGACCCAGAGCGGACGGATCAAGCCCGCCGCCCTCTACGCGGCGATGACCTACCTGGTCCGGGAGATCACCGTGGACCTGTTCCAGATGGCCTCGGGCGAGTTCCTCTTCCTGGAGGGCGCGCAGGGTCCGGAGGACATGCTGCGGCTGCCCGAGCGCACCCGGGACCTGGTCCTGGAGGGGATCCGCCGCGGGGAGGAGACCGCCCTGCTAAGGCGCCGGCTGCTTCCCGGGTTGCAGGTCCGGCGCGGTCCGGGGCCCACCTCGGCGGAGCGGTCCGCCATCGTCGCCCGGCTGCAGGCCGGCCCCCAGGCGCTGGGCAGCCTGCGCACCGGCTTCGAGGGCAGCGACCACGCCTTCTTCTCCTGGGTGGAGGAGGCGCTGCGCAGCGGCGAGCTGGAGCCGGTGCAGGAGCAGCCGGCGGCGCCCGCCCCCGCTCCCCGCGAGGCCCGCAGCACCCTGCAGCTGTACGCGGCGCTGATCGAGACCATCTCCACCGCGCTCCTGGTGGCGGGCAGGGAGCTGACCCCGCTGCGGTCGTTTTTGGACGAGCCCCAGCCGGGCACCGAGCAGGCCTTCGCCGGGGTCACCCTCTCCGAGGACGGTGAGCTGGACGTGGCCCGGGTGGTGAAGAACCTGGAGCCGCTGGGGCACGTGGTGGGCCGGGCGCGGACCTATGAGGCGCTCAACGCCTTTGTCTCCTACGCCTTGTTCTCGGCCAAGAACCACCTCCCGCCGGATCTGGCGGCCTCGCTGGATCAGCAGATGCTGGAGTTCATGGAACAGGTGACCGCGTGAGCCCTTCCTCCCCCCGGCTGGCCCTGGCGGCCGATCTTCCCCTGCCCGAGGCGCAGCGGGTGTGGCGCGCGGTGCGGGGGCAGGTGGGGGTGGCCAAGGTGGGGCTCTCCCTGTTCGTGGAACATGGGCCTGCGGCGGTGCGCGCCTTCCAGGAGGACGGGGGGCGGGTGTTCCTGGACCTCAAGCTGCACGACATCCCCAACACCGTGGAGCTGGCGGCCCGCCGGGCCGGGGAGCTGGGGGTGGCCTTCCTCACCGTCCACGCCTCCGGTGGCAAGGGGATGCTGGAGGCAGCCGCCCGGGGCGCGGCGGAGGGCGCGGCCAAGGCCGGGTGTCCGGCGCCGAAGCTGCTGGCGGTCACCGTGCTCACCTCGATGGGGGAGGCGGAGCTGGCCTCGGTGGGGCACACCCACTCCGCCGCCGAGCTGGTGCTGCGGCTGGCCCAGCTGGCGCAGCAGTCGGGGATCGACGGGCTGGTGTGCTCGCCGCGGGAGGTGCAGGGGCTGCGGGATCGGTTTGGTTCCTCGCTGTTCTTGTGTACCCCGGGGATTCGCCCGGCGGGCGCCGCCTTGGGGGATCAGTCCCGCGCCGAGACCCCCGGCTACGCTCACCGGGCCGGATCGGATCTGCTGGTGATTGGCCGGCCGATCTACGAGGCCGCCGATCCCGCTGCCGCCGCGCAGGCGATCTTGCGCGAACTTTCCATCAGCTGACGCTGCCGCGCGGTGGGCCACTGGTGCCCCCGTCGATCCGTGGCCACCGTCTTGGGAAGCAGCCAAGCGGAGGCATCAATGCGGGCGTCGGGGTGGGCGGTGTGCGGGGTGTTGGTGATGGGCGCCGGATGCGCGACGACAAGCAACCCGGCGGTGGCCCCACCCACGGTGCGGATGGAGCTGGCGGACCCGCCCGCCACAGCGCCCCTGGCCGAGCGGAGCGGACGCCGCTACATCGATCCCGAGCTGGGCTTCGAGATCTCCCGTCCCAGCGGGGCCTGGGAGCTGGACGCGGCGGACCACCAGAGCGAGGAGGGGCTGATGATCCCGGTGGTGATGCGCCACCTGGACTCCGGGGCCCAGGTGGTGGTGCAGATCGCCCCCGCGGTGGCCACCCCCGCCCAGTTCGCGGAGCGGCTGACCCACGGGCTGCGCACCCAGCCGGGCTTCTTGTCCGGGGACCCCGAGCCGCTGGCGCTGTCCGATGACGCGGTGGGCTTCGACTTCACCCTCTCCGACAAGGTCCACGGCAAGGTGGCGGTGCTGGGCGGCAAGAGCGGCCAGGTGTTCTTGATGCTGGCCACCTGGCCCAAGGACGCGCCGGCCTCCGTGCCCGAGCACGTGGAGGCCATCTTCCAGAGCCTGCGGCCGCTGCCGGCCGCCACCGCCCAGGTCCTGCCTCCCCCGGAGCTGTCCCTCTAGGCTCCGGCCGCCATCCTGCGGCGGATCAGCTCCACCAGGGTGCGGACTCCCACCCCGGTGGCGCCCTTGGAGTGGTAGCCGCGCTCCTTGGGGCTCTGCGAGGGGCCGGCGATGTCCAGGTGGACCCAGGGCACCTCGCCCACGAACTCGCGCAGGAAGTGGGCGGCGTTGATCGCTCCGCCGTAGCGCTCGCCGGAGTTCTTCATGTCCGCCACCTCCGAGCGCAGCGCGTCCTTCTGCAGCTCGTGGATCGGCAGCCGCCACAGCTCTTCGCCGGCGGCGCGCCCGGACTCCAGGACCTCGTCCATCAGCCCGTCGTCGTCCCCAAACGCGCCCACCAGGTAGTGGCCCAGGGCCACCATGCAGGCCCCGGTGAGGGTGGCCAGATCGACGATTCCCGACGGCTTGAGCTCCGAGGCGTAGGTGAGCACATCCCCCAGCACCAGCCGCCCCTCGGCGTCGGTGTTGGTGACCTCCACCGTCTTGCCCTTGCGGGAGATCAGGATGTCCCCCGGCCGGTAGGCGGTCCCGGACGGCATGTTCTCGCAGGCCCCCATCAGGGCGTGGACCGGGAAGGGGGGCTGCAGCTCCTCGGCGATCACCCGCATCGCCCCCAACACGGCGGCCGAGCCGGCCATGTCGGTCTTCATGTCCACCATCCCGTCCGCGGTCTTCAGGGACAGGCCGCCGGAGTCGAAGGTGATCGCCTTGCCCACCAGCACCAGCGGGGCGGACTTCTTTCCCTTGGCGGAGGAGGGGACGTACTCCAGGTGGATCAGTTGCGGCTCCAGCACGCTGCCCTGGGCCACGCCCAGGAACATCCCCATCTTCAGCTTCGCGATCTCCGCGCGACCCTTGATTGTGACTTTAAGCCCGGTGGCCTTGGCCAGCGCCCGCGCCTCGTCCGCCAGCCGCTTGGGAGTCACCACCGCGCCCGGCTCGTTGACCAGGTCCCGCGCCTCGTTGGTGGCGCGGCCCACAGCCTGGCCCAGCTTCAGCGCCCGCTGCAGGGCCGGGGTCTTCTCCACACCCTCAGAGAGCAGCAGCGAGACCCGCTTGATCCCCTTGCCGGTGTCCTTGCCCCGGGTGCGGTAGCGGTCGAACTTGTAGCCGCCCAGCACGAAGCCCTCCACCACCGCGCGGACCGCCCACTCCGGGTCGCGGGTGGAGGGGACCACCACCGCTACCTCGGCGGACTTGAGCCGCAGCGCGTTCTTCACGGCCCTGCCGGCGGCCAGCCGCAGCCTCTCCGTGTGGAAGGCCTCCCGGGTCCCCAGCCCCACCAGCATCACCCGGCCGGCGGCCAGCTTGGAGTGGGTGTGGAAGGTGAAGGATTGGTCGGCGCGAGCCTTGAAGCCCTCCTCGGCGGCAGCCTGGGTCAACAGCCCATCCAGCGCGCCGTCCAGGGTGGCCACCAGGTCCGGGTGCTGCTTGCCGGACAGATCATTTTCGAACAACGGAACAACGAGCAGCGCGGCCGGGGTGGCGGCGGGCTCGCCAGGCAGGAATCGGAAGTCCATGGTCGGGAGCGGGGAAGATACCGTCTAGGGTGTCGGCCGCAACCCGAGAAGACGCTGTGCTCCAAGGAGGCCCGGTCCCGCATGCCGTCGTTCCTGCTCCATTCCTCAGCGGTCGAGCGCCTGGCGGAGACCGGCGCCAACCTGCCCGCCCCGATGGCCCGGGCCCTCTCCGAGGACCTGGAGTACGCCCGCTTCGGGGCGCTGCTGCCGGATCTGCCCTGGCTGGAGGGGGTGAAGGGCGGCCTCTCCCCGTTCCTGGAGGCGCAGGGCGCCCCCCACTTCGCGCGGCTGCTCCACCAGAAGGCCCCGGTGGCGGTGGGGTTGAAGCTGGCGGAGCTGGTGGCCTCCGGGGCCCTGGTGGGCCGGCACCCCGGACTGGCGGTGGTGTGCGGGTACTTTACCCACCTGTGCCTGGACCGGGCGTTGCACCCGGTGGTGGACCGGCTGGTGGAGATCCACCGCCGCCGCGAGGAGACCGAGGAGCAGGCCCACCGGCGGATCGAATGGACCCAGGCGCTGTTCTACCTGCGGGAGATGCACGGGCGTGATCTGATCGGTACCTCCTTCGTGCGCTCCAAGCTGCAGCTGTCCAAGAGCCGGTTGCCCACCCGGGGCATCGGCCGCGGCCTCTATGAACTGGTCCGGCTGGCGCTGCAGGATTCCCTGGAGGAGGCGCCTCCCAAGGAGCAGGTGGACGCCTGGATGAGGGGGGCCTTCGTCTACGGGGTCCTGCTCTCCACCCGGGTGGGGACCCGCCAGGCCACCCCCGCCTACTCCACCCTGGCCCTGCGTGAACTGTATCGGGGAGACGGGCTGGACTTCCCCGCTGAAGTGGAGCGGGCGGTGGCCGACGCTCGCGGGGTGCTGACCCGGGTGTACCGCTTCATGGAGCGCGGCAGCTTCACCCCCCGCTCCCGCCAGCGTTTCCTGGAAGACTTTCCGGAGGGTCCGGTCGCCCGCTTCGCAGCCTGATCCCGCCTGGAGAGCAAGCAGGCGCGGGAATGAAACCTGCTGTAGGCCTCACCAAGGCGCAAGCAGGTTCCTACCCTGCTTCGTCATGTTTTCGGTTCTGCTGGCCATCACCGGAGTCTGTGCAGGCGCGCTGGGCGCGATGCTGGGGATCGGCGGGGGAATCGTCCTCGTTCCCCTGCTGGTGATCGGCCTGGGGCTGCCCATGGCGGACGCGGTTCCGGCCAGCCTGATGTGTGTGGTGGCCACCTCCTGCGGCGCTGCCGCCAACTATGTCGAACACCGGCTGGCGGATGTCCGGCTGGCGCTGTCCCTGGAGCTGGCCACCATCAGCGGGGCGATCGCCGGTGGGTTCATCGCGGCGCTGATCGCCCAGGCCTGGCTGGCGGTGGTGTTCGGCCTCTTCGTGCTGATCACCTCCACCCAACTGCTGCGGCCCCAGCCGGTCCTGGCCTCCGCCTCCGGGCCCTGTGAGCCCACCCACTATCCAATCGGGGTCTCCGGCTCCTTCGTGGCCGGCGGCCTCTCCGCGATGCTGGGGGTGGGCGGAGGACCGCTCAAGGTCCCGCTGATGGTGTTCGGGATGCGGGTCCCCTTCAAGGTGGCCGCCGCCACCAGCAACCTGATGCTGGGGGTCACCGCCGCCGCCAGCGTGGTGGGCTACGCCGCCCGCGGACACCTGCGGCTGTCCCTGGTGACGCCGCTGGTGGTGGGGGTGCTGGTGGGGGCCGCGGTCGGCAGCAAGCTGTCGGTGTACGTGCCCACCCGGTTGCTCAAGCGGCTGTTCGCGCTGGTGCTGGTGCTGGTGGGAGCCCAGATGTTGTGGCGGGGAGGGGTGACGCTGTGGATCAACGGGTGAGTGAGGTTTCCAGCGGGGCGGCGGAGGCGGTGGTGACTGCCCAGGAGGCGGAGGAGGCCGTCCCCCGCGCCCGCGAGCTGGGCGGCGAGCGGGCCCTGGCGCTGCTGCTGCGCGCTGGCGGGATGCTGGGAGGGGCCTGCTTCATGGCCTCCCTCTCGCTGCGGCTGCTCCCGGAGACCCAGACCGTCCACGTGGCGATGGACCTGCTGCAGAAGGGCGGGGCCTCGTTCCTGATCGCCACCCCGGTGGCGCGCCTGGGGGTCGCAGGCGCCCTGTTGGGGCTGCGCGGCGAGTACCGGTACGCGGCGTATGCGGTGATCAGCCTGGGGCTGCTGGCGCTGGCGCTGGGCGCCGGCTACGTGGCCTAGAAGTCGTCGATCCGCGCGGCCAGCTGCGGGTGATCGATGAACGGGTTGCGGGTCTTCTGGTAGCCCTGCACCCGGTCGTTGCGCTCGATCTCGGCGGTGTCCACCGGGTCGGCCAGGTTCCACTCCTTGAGCACCGCCTCCTCCTGGGGAGTGATCGGCTTGCTGTAGGTGGTGGAGAAGTAGAACAGCGCCCGGGCCACGTTGCCCTTGTGGTCCGCAGGGGGCTCGAACACCGTCCGGCCCGACGCGTCGGTGCCGAACTTGGCGCCGCTGGGCCAGCTCTCCTTGACGTTGGCCACGATCCCGAAGGGGTGGTTCCCCCGGATCGAGTTCGACCTGGAGTCGGTGGGGAACAGGTGGTGCATGTCACTCTTCGCCGTGCCGGTGGCGCCCTTGGACTGGGGCCAGGTGTGCTCGACGTTCATGTCATTGCTGTTGGGCGGCCGGGACGCGGTGATCTCCCGGTCGGTGTAGACGCACTTCACCTTGCCGTCGTGGTTGTCCACGTCCCCGAACATGATGTCCCGGGCCCGGCTGTAGCTGACCGAGGTCTTCCCGTCGGTGACATAGGATTTCAGCGCGCTCTTGAGCGCCGCGTCCTCCTTGCCGGTCCAGGGATCGGTGGGCTGGGTCGGATCGGTGGGCCCCGTCGGATCCGTCGGCGCGGGCCCGCTGCGCCCCGGGCGGCCCACGAAGTCATCCCCACCGACCGCGGTGGAAGCCACCTGGTTCGACCGCGGAGCCGCGGTGGCGGTGGTGGCGGCGGGGAGTTCGGTCTTCGGCGCTGGGCGAACAGTGATGCTGGAGAGCTTCAAGGAAGGCCTCGGCAACGAACGTGGGATGTACGTCTTTGTCGGCCCGGGTGGGTTCAAAGTTGCGCGCCGGACGTCAGAAGGAGGTGGACCAAAGCAAAAGGGCCCTGGCCATGGCCAGAGCCCCCTGCAACCGCCTGGATTCGCTGAGTCAGACGTCGCGCTTGTTGGCGCCCTCGTGGACCAGCAGCGGAGAGAAGAAGTTGTCCTTCTTGCTGTACTCGTCGAAGGAGAAGGCGAACCGGTAGCTGGCGGCCGCGCGCTGGTTGCAGTCGGTGCGTTCACAGAAGCGGCAGGAGATGCCGGAGGGCACCGCGTCCTTGCGCGCGTCGGTGGTGGGCAGCCCGTAGGCCAGGAACTTGGCGTTCTCCGCGTGGGTCCCCATCCCGATCGAATAGGCGGTGCCCCGGGCGATCGAGCCCTCCACCGGGTTGAGCTGCACCTTGGCGAAGCAGAAGTAGGTCCCTCCGTCGGGCATCACCGAGTACTGGCGCGTCAGCTGGTGGGGGCTGAGGAAGGCCAGGTGCACCGCCCACTTGGCGCACGAGCCGCCGCCGGAGGGGAACTTGAGCCCGGTGGCGGAGTACTTCTTGGAGATGTTCCCAGCGATGTCGGCGCGCAGGAAGTGGAAGGGGATCCCCGCCCGCTTGGGGTCCGCCAGGTTGCACACCCGGTGGGCCACCGTCTCGTAGGTGGTGCCAAAGACGTTGGCCAGCAATTCCACGTCGTAGCGGGTGCGGTTCACCTCCTTGAAGAAGTCCCCGTACGGCAGCATCAGCGCCCCGGCGAAGTAGTTGGCCAGGTTGACCTTGATCAGCCGCGGGGTCTCCGCGTGGCGCATCCGCCCCCCGGCCACGATCCGCTCCAGCAGCTTTTCCCGATCCAGCACCAGCAGGCCGATAGAGGTTGCCACCTGGAACTTGAGCACCTGCTCGGTCAGCTCCGGGGAGAGGGTGAGCAGCCGGTGCTCCTGGTCGATCTTGCGCACCATCGAACTGCCGTGGTGGCCAACGTCGAAGTTCACCTGGTAGCCGAAGCGCTCCTGGACCACCCGGATCAGCTGACCGGAGGTCACCTGGCGTTCGAACAGGAAGTCCCTGCGCAGGATCTCCGCCTGCTCCTCCAACTCCGGGAAGTAGTTCTTGTGCGCCTGCAGGAAGTCGGTGACCTCGTCGAAGGGCGAGTAGTCGAATCGGATGTCCGACCCTGCCGGCGCGCCGCTGCTGCGGGTGCGCTGCTCGGCGGAGAGCTGGGTGAGAACGTTCTCCAACTGCGAGCGGGTGTTCTTGTAGAGGTTGAACAGCGCCGCCACCGTCCCCGCCAGCTTGGGTTCGGCGGAGAGGTGCTGCAGTGACTCCTGATCGATGTCCAGGCTCTTGAGCAGCGGCTCATCCAGCAGCTTCGCCAAGGCCTCGTCCACCCGGCCTTCGCCCAGGTTGGACATGAACTCCTCGGGGTCCTGCTCGAAGAGCCGCAGCGCCTTCCACAAGAGAGGGAAGGGCATCACCCGCTTCCCCTTCTCGATCAGGTTCAGATAGGCGGCAGAGACCCCCAGATCGCGGGCCGCATCTGCCTGCTTGATGTTGCGGCTCAGCCGCAGGGTGCGCAGCTTCAGCCCCAGGTTCGCGTTCAGCGCGTTCTCGTTCATCCCGTCCTCGATCCGGTCCGCCTTGAAACTCCAGGCGATTTACCAACGGATTTACAGGCAAACGCCCAGTGGGCTTCACCGAAAATTTACCAGTTATCAGAAGCAGGGCCTTGACGGGTTGACAGCCTGCCTGCTCATTGGCACTTTGACGCACTGTGTGAAAGGGGTGCCCGTGGCAGCGCGGAAACTGACCAGAACTGGTCGTTACTACGAGGAATTCTCGGTCGGAGACACCTATCCCCATCATTGGGGCAGGACCCTTACCGAGGCGGAGTGCCAGCTCTTTACAACCTGGACCATGAACGCCAACCCCCTCTACTTCAACCGGGCCTATGCCCAGTCGTTGGGGCACCCACGGTCACCGGCCAATCCGCTGTTGGTGATGAACGTGGTGTTCGGGATGACGGTGGAAGACCTGTCTGAACAGGCCCTGGCGCACCTGGGCTACTGGAACATGACGTTCCACCAGCCGGTGTATCCGGACCAGACGCTGTTCGCCGAGTCGACCGTGCTGGACAAGCGGCCCTCTGACTCCAAGGACGACCGCGGCATCGTCCACGTGCGCACCACCGGCAAGAACGAGCTGGGCCAGGTGGTGCTGACCTACGAGCGGAAGATCCTGGTCAAGAAGGCCGCGGCGTACCCCCAGGAGCAGGGACGCACAGTCCCCCCGGGGCTGAAGCTTCCCCCCACCCCGGAAGGTTCCGGAGGGCAGGCACGGTGATGCGCGAGAACGACGTGGTGAACGCCGAGCACAGGGCCATCCGCGAGTCGGTGCGGGAGTTCGCCCGGGCGGAGGTGGATCCGATCGCCGCCAAGCTGGACAACGAGGCGGCGGAGATCCCGATGCCGGTGATCCGCAAGATGGCGGAGCTGGGCTACTTCGGGCTGATCTTCAGCCCGGACTACGGCGGCAGCGGGCTGGACACCCTCTCCATGGCCATCGTCACCGAGGAGCTGTCCCGCTCCTGGCTGTCGGTGGGCAGCGTGATGACCCGGATGATCATCTCCGGCAGCCTGCTGGCCTCGGCCGGGACCGAGGCCCAGAAGAAGAAGTTCCTCACCGGGATCTGCTCGGGGGAGATCCTCACCGCCGCCGCCTTCACCGAGCCGGACGTGGGCAGCGACGCGGCGGGGATCAAGTGCCGCGCCACCCGGCAGGGGGACAAGTACGTGGTCCAGGGGGAGAAGGCCTGGTGCACCATGGCCAACCGGGCGCACGTGCTGACCACCACCGTGCGCACCAACCCGGAGGAGAAGCGGCACAAGGGCATCTCCATCCTCCTGATCGAGAAGGAGCCGGGGGACGGCTTTGCGCCGCCGCGGCTGTCCGGGGATGCGATCCCCACCATCGGCTACAAGGGGATGAACTCCTACAACGTGGCCTTCGACGGCTACGAGGTCCCGGCGGAGAACCTCCTCGGCGGGGAGGAAGGCAAGGGCTTCTACCAGCTGATGCCCACCTACGAGTACGCGCGCATCCAGACCGCCGCCCGCGCGGTGGGGGTGGCCCAGGCGTCGCTGGACGCGGCCTTGCAGTACTCCAAGGACCGGACCCAGTTCGGCAAGCCGATCAACGAGTTCCAGATCATCCGCCACAAGTTGGCGCACGCGGCCACCGAGATCGAGGCGGCGCGGCAGCTGACCTACCACGCGTGCCGGATGAAGGACTCCGGCAAGCGCTGTGACCTGGAGGCGGGGATGGCCAAGGCCTTCGCCGCGGACATGGCCGAGCGGGTCACCTCCGAGATGCTGCAGGTGTTCGGCGGCTACGGCTACAGCCGCGAGTTCCCCGCCCAGCGCTACTGGCGCGACGCGCGGGTGTTCAAGGTCTTCGAGGGCACCTCGGAGATCCAGTACGAGATCATCGGCAAGAGGATCCTGGAATGACGCCCTCGCAGAAGGAGGCGATCCCTCCTCTCCACCAGCTGACCCGCCAGAACAACTACTTCGAGGACTTCGAGGTGGGGGAGCTGATCGTCTCCTCCCGCGGCCGCACCCTCTCGGACACCGAGCACATGGCGTGGACGTCGATCGTGATGAACACCGCGCAGCTGCACTTCAACCAGGCGATGGTGGATGAGTCCCCCCAGACCTACTTCAATGGTCGGCGGGTGGTGTACGGCGGGATCGTGTTCGCCTTCGTGGCCGGGCTGGCCTCCGAGGACACCACCGAGAACGCGCTGGCCGAGCTGTCCTTCAACAACGGCCGCCACCTCAACCCGGTGTTCGCCGGCGACACCCTGTTCGCCGAGAGCCTGGTCGTCTCCAGGCGCGACTCGCCTGATCGGGAGGACGCCGGGATCGTGGCCTTCCAGCTGATCGGCCGGAACCAGGACGGGAAGGTGGTCCTGGAGATCGACCGGGAGGTCTTGCTCAAGAAGAAGTCCCACTGGATCAAGCGATGAGCCGCCCCCGCTCCAAGGAGCCGCAGACGCCCAGGACGCGATCCGGGATTGAGATCCGCCCGGTCTACGGCCCCCAGGACGTCAAGCAGCACTCGCCGCCGCCGGGCGAGTACCCGTTCACCCGTGGCATTCACCCCACCATGTACCGGGGCAAGCTGTGGACGATGCGGCAGTACGCCGGCTTTGGCACCCCGGAGGAGACCAACCAGCGCTTCAAATATCTGTTGGGCCAGGGGCAGACCGGCCTCTCGCTGGCGCTGGATCTCCCCACCCAGCTGGGGCTGGACGCCGACTCGGAGGAGGCGGGCGGGGAGGTGGGCAAGGTGGGCGTCTCCATCTGCTCGCTTCAGGACATGGAGACCGTGTTCGCCGGGATCCCCCTGGGCGAGGTCTCCACCTCGATGACCATCAACGCCACCGCCGGGATTTTGCTGGCGATGTACGAGGCGGTGGCGGTCAAGCAGGGGGTGGCCCCGGCCCGGATCAGCGGCACGGTGCAGAACGACCTGATCAAGGAGTTCGGCTCGCGGGGGGCGTGGCTGTACCCTATCCAGCCCTCGCTGCGCCTGGCGGTGGACATCATCCAGGACTGCGTGGATCGGCTGCCCCGGTTCAACCCCATCTCCATCGCCTCCCACTACCGGGACGCGGGCGCCACGCCGGCGGAGGAGATGGCCTACACCCTTGCCGCCGGGGTGGAGTACGTGGAGCGCGCTCTGGCCCGCGGGATGGACGTGGAGAAGTTCGGGCCCCGGCTCTCCTTCTTCTTCTACACCTACACCAACTTCTTCGAGGAGGTGGCCAAGTACCGGGCCGGGCGGAGGATCTGGGCGCGGCTGATGAAGGAGCGCTTCGGGGCCAAGAGTCCCCAGGCCCAGATGCTGCGCGCGGCCTGCGTGTGCGGGGGGCACTCGCTGACCCGCGCAGAGCCGCTCAACAACATCGCCCGCTCCACCATCGAGGCCTTCGCGGTGGCCTGCTCCGGGCTGCAGAGCGTGTTCACCGCCGCCTACGACGAGGCCTTCGCCATCCCCACCGAGCTCTCCGCGCGCACCGCGCTGCGGGTGCAGCAGATCCTGGCGCTGGAGACCGAGGTGGCCCAGACCGCGGATCCGCTGGCCGGCTCCTACTTCGTGGAGGCGCTGACCGACGAGATGGAGGCGGCGATCCTCAAGGTGATGTCCGAGGTGGAGGCGCAGGGCGGGATGGCCCAGGCGCTGGAGAAGAACTGGGTGCAGCAGCAGATCTCGCGGCGCGCCTACGAGTGGCAGCGGGCGGTGGAGTCCGGCGAGCAGCCGATCGTCGGGGTCAATGTCCACGTCTCGGAGGGCGAGCAGGAGCTGCAGCTGCAGCAGCCGTCCCGGGAGGCCGAGGAGCAGAAGGCCGCCGGGGTCAAGGCGCTGCGCGCCTCCCGCTCCCAGGCCGCGGTGGATCAGGCGCTGGGGGAGATCCGCCGCGCCGCGCAAGGGACCGACAACCTGATGCCGCCCATCCGGGCGGCGGTGATGGCCTACGCCACGGTGGGGGAGATCTCCACCGCGCTCAAGGACGTGTGGGGGCTGTACCAGCCGCCGACGAGGTTCTGACCATGGTGAACGTCTTCTCTCCACCCACCGCCCGGAAGGTCCGCGTGCTGGTGGCCAAGCCCGGGCTGGACGGGCACGACCGCGGGGCAAAGGTGATCGCCGCCGCGCTGCGCGATGCCGGGATGGAGGTCATCTACACCGGGCTGCGCGCCAACGTGGCCGCCATTGCCGCCGCGGCGGTGCAGGAGGACGTGGACGTGATCGGCCTCTCCATCCTCTCCGGCGCGCACGAGAGCATCTGTCAACGGCTGACCGCCGAGCTGGCGGAGCGGGGGGCACAGATCCCGTTGGTGATTGGCGGGGTGATCCCCACCTCCGACTTCCCGCGCCTCAAGGAAATGGGGGTCAAGGCGGTGTTCGGACCGGAGTCCCCGCTGGAGCAGGTGGTGGCCTGCGTGGCCGCGTTGGCCCGCGGGGAAGAGTGGTCCAAGGACGCCAAAGCGCAGCAGCAAGGAGCAGCCTGATGAAGACGCTGGAACTGGGGATTGTGCCAAAGGAGCTGGGCGAGCTCCCGGAGAAGATGAAGGCGATCGTGATCCGCAAGGAGCGCGAGGGAGATCCGGCGACCGCGATGCAGCTGGAGGAGGTCCCGGTGCCGGAGGTAGGCGCCAACGACGTGCTGGTGCTGGTGATGGCCGCCGGGGTGAACTTCAACGGGGTCTGGGCGGCCCGCGGCAAGCCGGTGTCCGTATTCCGGATGCACAACGAGGAGTTCCACATCGCCGGCAGCGACGTCTCCGGGATCGTGTGGAGGGTCGGCTCCAACGTGAAGCGCTGGAAGGTGGGCGACGAGGTGGTGGCCCACTGCAACATGAGCTGCGGCGAGTGCCCAGAGTGCAACGGCCTGGATCCGATGGCCTGCTCCGAGCAGAAGATCTGGGGCTACGAGACCAGCTGGGGGTCGTTCGCCCAGTTCACCCGGGTGCAGAGCCAGCAGCTGCTGCACAAGCCCAAGCACCTCTCCTGGCACGAGGCGGCCAGCTACGGGCTGACCTACTTCACCGCCTACCGGATGCTGGTCCACCAGGCCCAGACCACGGCCGGGGACAACGTGCTGGTGTGGGGCGCGGCCGGGGGGCTGGGGATCTTCGCGGTCCAGCTGTGCAAGGTCCTGGGCGCCAACGCGATCGGCGTCGTCTCCAGCGAGGAGAAGGGCAAGCTGATCATGAGGCTGGGCGCCAAGGGCTATCTGAACCGGAAGAACTACGACCTGCGCAAGCTGCCCGACGAGACCCCGGAGCAGGAGCAGCGGCGGGTAGGCGAGATGCGCCGCTTCGGCAACGACATCCGCAAGCTGACCGGCGGCAAGGACGTGGACACCGTGTTCGAGCACGTGGGGCAGGAGACCTTCCCCACCTCGGTGTACGTGACCAAGAAGTTCGGGAAGATCGTGATCTGCGGCGCCACCTCCGGCTTCAACCTGGAGTTCGACGTCCGCTACCTGTGGATGCGGCAGAAGCAGATCATCGGTTCGCACTTCGCCAACGCCTACCAGTGCGAGCGCGCCAACCAGCTGGTGATCGACGGTCGGATCCAGACCGTGGTGGACGAGGTCTTCGCCTTCGAGGAGACCCCCAAGGCCCACTCGCTGATGGCCAACAACCAGCACACCGGCAAGATGGTGATCAACGTCCAGGCCCCGATGGAGGCCCACCGCGGCTTCCGTCCCGAGGACGTGGACCAGGCCCGGTTCGAGCCCCAGGCGCTGTCGCTCTAACGCGCCGTTCCAATAGAGGGGACAGGCTGCATTTCCGACGCCCTGCGTCAGAAATGCAGCCTGTCCCCTTTTTGGTCTTGCTGCGTCATCCTGGCAACTTCCGGCCTGCGGTGTCCGACAATGTAGGACCCATGAACGTCCGGGCCCTGTCCACCAGCACTCCCGCTGCGGTTCCCGAGGTTCCGGCCCGGCCCGTCTCCCGTTCTCCAGGCGAGACCCCTTCGGTCCCGGGGGATGGCTTCGATGGGTCGAATCCGGTCGCGTTGCGGGCGGCTCCGGCCGGCTCGCCGCTGGCACCGGTCCAGGCCCGGGCGCTGTGGCCGCTGTCCCCGGGCCGCTCCTCGGCGGACGCCTTGCAGTACATCCAGGCCCTGGACGCGCGGCTGGCCCTGTCCCCGGCCTCCCAGGCGGATCGCACCGCCACCATGGGCGAGGACGCGCACACCTTCTTCCGGGCCAATCCGGGGCTGTTCCACGCCGACCTCCAGGGGGTGTTTGCGGGTTCGACGCAGCTGCTGGTTCGGCCGGCGCCCACGGTCCTGATCCTGGGGGATGTGCACCTGAAGAACTTCGGCACCCTGCGCGGGCCGGACGGCGCCGCGGTGTTCGCCCCCAACGACTTCGATCAGGCGGCCCCCGGCTCTCCGGAGGCGGACCTGGAGCGGCTGGCGGTGAGCCTGACGCTGACCGCCAGGGCGGCGGGCCTCAATGAGGAGGAGGTGGCCGGTCTGGTGGAACAGCTGGGCCAGTCCTACTCGGAGGAGGTGGCCCGCATCGCCGCCTCCGGCCAGCCGGCCCGCCCCTACCTGACCGCGGACCAGGCCAAGGGCAAGATCGCCGATCGGATCGAGAAGGCGGACGGCGAGACTCGCCAGGACCTGCTGGGCGAGCTTCTGGAGAAGGGGGACACCCGCTTCCTGCGCAATGAAGAGCTGCTCGAGCCCAGCCCCGCCGATGCGGAACGGATCCGCGCCGCGGTGGCTTCCCACGAGCTGACCCTGGGCGATCAGGCCGCGGGGGTGGAGCGCCCGCTGCGGGTGCTGGACGTGGTGGAGAAGCTGGGCAGCGGCGGCAGCAGCCGGGGACTGCCCCGGCACTACGCGCTGGTCGCCGGCGCGGGAACGGGGGCGGCGCCGGTGGTGCTGGAGCTCAAGGAACTGGCGCCGATGGCGCTGCAGGACACCGGCGCTTCCCGCGGGGATGCGCTGCTGGCCGCCCAGCGGCTGCGGGAGCTGGGGGGGGCGCACAACCCGCTCGGCGGCGCGGTGGCCCAGGGAGACCGGACGTTGTTCATCCGGGAGTTGGAGCCGGAGAAGGGGGACCTCAAGGGCAAGGACCTGGACAGCGAGAAGGAGCTGCTCCAGGCCGCGGAGCAGACCGGTCTGCTGCTGGCCCGTCAGCACGCTCTGACCCCCGACCAGGCGCTGGCTCTGGCGGACTGGATTGGCGGCGAGGGCAAGCAGTTGGGGAAGGCGCTGCAGGGCTTTGCCAGCGAGTACGCCGCCCAGGTCGAGGCCGACTACGCGGCGTTCACCCGCTGACGCGGGGGGGACCGCTCGCCCACCCGTCCCCGCCTGCCACCGCGATGCCGCTATGGTGCGGCCTGGAGGTAGCGCGATGGGACTGTGTGGCTGGATCGTTTTTGGATTTCTCTCCGGGCTGGTGGCCCGGGCGTTGATGCCCGGGCAGCAGAACCTGGGCTGGATCGCGACCACCCTGCTGGGAGTCGCCGGGTCGTTCGTGGGTGGCTTCGCCGCCGGGCTGATCACCGGTCATCCCTGGCGCGGGCTGCACCCCAGCGGGTTCATCGGCGCGGTGCTGGGGTCGGTGATCCTGTTGGTGATCGGCGAGGTGATGAACAAGAAACGCCGGTAAGCCCACTCTCCGGGTGGTGGTCGCCCTGCGTCGCCTCTTCGACGGGGTGGCCGTCGGTCCGGCGGCGTTCGAGGTCTGACCCTCGCGCCCCCGGAGGGGTCCTGATACGAGCCGGGTCGGAGGGTTTGCATGTCCGTGCTCAGGCCATTTCGGGGTCTTCGTCCGCCGGGGCAGTGGGCGCCGGAGGTGGCGGCCCCTCCCTATGACGTGGTCAGCGCCCGGGAGGCCCGCGCCTGTGTGGAGGGCAAGCCGCGCAGCTTCTTCCACATCTCCCGCCCGGAGGTGGACCTCCCTCCCTCCACTGGCGAGCACGCGGACGTCGTCTACCGGAGGGGACTGGAGAACCTGCGCCGTTTCCGCGAGCAGGGCTGGCTGCGGCCGGATCCCTCGCCGTGCTTCTATGCCTACCGGCAGCGGGTGGGCTCCCACGTCCAGGTGGGCCTGGTCGCCGTGGCCAGCGTGGACGAGTACGACCGGGGCGCGATCAAGAAGCACGAGCTGACCCGGGCGGACAAGGAGGACGACCGCACCCGGCACCTCGAGGCGCTGGGGGGCAACGACGAGCCGGTGTTCCTCACCTACCGGGCGGTCCCGGCCATCGACGCGCTGATCGCCCAGGCAACCTCCGCCGTCCCGGACTTCGACTTCACCACCGAGGATGGGATCGTCCACACCTTCTGGACGGTGCCCGCCCCGCTGACGGGCCGGATCGAGGCCGCCTTCCGTTGGGTTCCGTCGCTGTACATCGCCGACGGCCATCACCGCTCCGCGGCCGCCTCCCGGGTCCATCAGCGTCTGGGGGCCAGCGTGCCGGCCTCCGCCTGGTTCCTGGCGGTGGTCTTCCCCCACGATCAGCTCCAGATCCTCGACTACAACCGGGTGGTCCGGGATCTCCACGGGCTGGGCCCCGAGGGATTCCTGGAACGGGTCCGGGAGCGGTTCGAGCTTTTGGTGTCCGAGGAGAAGAAGCCGCGCCGCCCTCATGACTTCGGGATGTTGCTGGGCAGCACCTGGTACCGGCTGCGGGCGCTGCCGGGTTCGTTCCCGGAAGCCGCCTCCAGGTCGCTGGACGTGACCCTGCTGCAGAAGAACCTGCTGGAGCCGATCCTGGGAATAGGCGATCCGCGGACCGACCTGCGGATCCACTTCGTGGGCGGCATCCGCGGGATGGGAGAGCTGGAGAAGCTGGTCTCCGGGGGGGAGTTCCAGGTGGCCTTCTCCCTGTTCCCCACCACCCTGGACCAGCTGATCACCCTCTCCGATGCGGGGGAGCTGATGCCCCCCAAGTCCACCTGGTTCGAGCCCAAGTTGCGCAGCGGACTGGTGCTCCACCTGTACGCCGACCAGACCTAGAGCGCCGAAACATCCTTTACGAGCCGCGGTGGGCGGCGCTAAGCCGCGCCCATGCGCGTGATCAACTTCAATGCCGGCCCCGCCGGACTTCCGCTTCCCGCGCTGGAGCGCGCCCGGGAGGAGCTGATCGACTTCCAGGGCTCCGGGATGTCGATCATGGAGCACAGCCACCGCGGCCCGGAGTTCGACGCGGTCCACCACGAGGCGATCTCCCTGCTCACCGGGCTGCTGGGGATCCCCGACACCCACCAGGTGCTGCTGCTGCAGGGCGGGGCCTCGCTGCAGTTCGCGATGGTGCCAATGAACTTCCTCCCCCCGGGCGGCTCGGCGGACTACCTGATCACCGGCACCTGGAGCGAAAAGGCGCTGGAGGAGGCCAAGCTGCTGGGCACCGCCCGGACCGCCGTCACCACCCGGACGGAGGACAAACGGTACCTGCGCGTCCCCCGGGCCAGCGAGCTGAAGTTGGACCCCCAGGCGGCCTACGTGCACCTGACCTCCAACAACACCATCTTCGGCACCCAGTGGATGGAGTTCCCGGACACCGGACGGGTCCCGCTGATCGCGGACATGAGCTCGGACTTCCTGTGGCGCCCCACCGACGTCTCCCGGTTCGCGATGATCTACGCAGGGGCCCAGAAGAACATCGGCCCCTCCGGGCTGGTGGCGGTGGTGATCCGCAAGGACCTGGTGGAAAGTGGCCGCCAGGACATCCCCAAGATCCTCCGCTACTCAACCCACGCGGAGACCAACTCGCTCTACAACACCCCCCCCACCTTCTCGATCTACCTGATGCGCAACGTGCTGGCCTGGATCAAGGCCGAGGGCGGGCTGCCTGGCCTGGAGCGGCGCAACCGGGAGAAGGGGGACCTCCTCTACGGCGCGCTGGACAGGCTGGGCGGCTTCTACGCGGCGCCGGTGGAGAAGGAGAGCCGCTCCTACATGAACATCGTGTTCCGGCTCCGGACCGAGGCGCTGGAGGAGCGGTTCGTCGCCGAGGCCAAGCAGAACGGGATGGTGGGCCTCAAGGGCCACCGCAGCGCCGGCGGGATCCGCGTCTCCGCCTACAACGCGGTCAGCGTGGAGGACCTCCGGGCCCTGGTCTCCTTCATGGAGCAGTTCGCCCGGGCAAACGGGTAGTCGGCCGGAGGACACTTGCCCCCGGGCCCACCTGGCAGCCGAGTTTGGCACAGTGGTTCGCACCGCGGAGCGGCTCACGGCCCTTGGGGTGAATTTGCCCAAAACGTGAGCGTCCAGCGGAATCAACAGGCCCGTTTTTCTTGGACGCCAAGACCGCCGAACGGCTACACCTGCCGGCGCTTCGCCCTGCGGTCCTGAACAAGGAGCTGAAAACCATGAAGAAGATCGCTGCTGTGGCTCTCGCGCTGTGCCTGCCCGCCCTGGCGCTGGGCGCGGAGTTCGAAGGGGTGAAGATCCCCGATACCGTGCAGGCTGGCGGCAAGACCCTGGCACTCAACGGGAACGGGCTGCGCACCAAGCTCTTCTTCAAGGTCTACGTGGCCTCGCTGTACCTGGAGAACAAGAACGCGGACGCCAACGCGGTGGTCAACGCGGACACTGTCAAGCGCGTCCGGATGACCATGCTGCGTGACCTGACCAAGGACCAGATCGCCGAGGCGATCCGCGAGGGCTTCGAGAAGAACGCCAAGCCCCAGATGCCCAAGCTCAAGGACCGGATGGAAAGCTTCATCTCCCAGATCCCCGCCGCGGTGAAGAAGGGCGAGATCCTGGAACTGACCTACGTCCCCGGCAAGGGCACCTCGGTGGGCAGCACCAGCGGCGAGGCCACCCAGATCGCAGGGAAGGATTTCGCGGACGCGTTGTTCTCGGTGTGGCTGGGCAAGAGCCCGGTCGACGAGAACCTCAAGAAGGGAATGCTCGGCGGTAAGTAGGCCCCGGGTTCCAAACCACCATCCTTCGCGGCTGGCGCCCTCCAATCAGCGGGTGCCGGCCGCGTCTGTTTTTCAGGGTCTCCATGAACCGTCTGAAGATTGTCTCCCTGGCGCTGTGCGCCATCGCCTGCAAGACCACCGAGCCGGCGGTGGTTCCCCATGCCGCCACCGCCCCCACTCCGGCCCAGGCGGCGCAGGCCGCCCCTTCGGCGCCCCGGCCGGTGCCGGCCGGTCTAGATCCCCAGGCGATGAACCCCGCGGCGGACCCCTGCACCGACTTCTACGAGTTCGCCTGCGGTGGGTGGATGGCCAACACGGTGATCCCCGCCGATCGGCCCCGCTGGTCGCGTGGCTTTCTGACCGTGCAGGAGCGCAACGAGATCATCTTGCGCCAGCTGGCCGACGGGCTGGCGGCAGGGCAGGGGACCGGGGCCACCCCGTCGGGCAAGAAGGTGGGTGACTACTACGGCTCCTGCATGGACGAAGCGGCGCTGGAGCAGAACCTGCCCGCGCTGCAGGCGGAGCTGAAGAAGTTCGCCCGGCTCCGGGATCCGGTGGCGGTCTCCACCGCGGTGGCCGGGATGCACCGCCAGGCCCTGCCGGCGGTGTTCAGCTTCAGCTCCACCCAGGACTTCAAAGACGTCACCCAGGTGATCGGGGAGCTGGATCAGGGCGGGCTGGGACTGCCGGATCGCGACTACTACCTGCTGGAGGACGCCAAGACCCGGTCCATCCGAGCCGCCTATCTGGAGTACGTCACCACCGTGTTCCGCCTGCTGGGGGAGAAGGATCCCGGGGCCTCGGCCAACAAGGTGCTGCAGTTGGAGACCTCTTTGGCCAGGGCGGCGCTGTCCCTGGTGGAGCGGCGGGAGCCGGAGAAGCTGTACCACCCGACCGATCGCGACGGCTTGCGCAAGCTGGCGCCCACCTTCCGCTGGGACCTCTACTTCACCCGGTTGGGCGCGCCCGCTCCCACCCGGTTGAACCTCACCCACCTGCCGTACCTGACCGCGGTGGATCAGCTGATCAAGACCACCCGCCCAGACGTGTGGAAGGCCTACCTGTCCTTCTCCCTGGTCCGCAGCGTCAACGACGCACTGCCCAGGGCGTTTCGCGACGCCTGGTTCGCCTTCGAAAGCAAGGCGCTGACCGGCGCCCAGGAGGATCTGCCCCGCTGGAAGAAGTGCATCGCCGCCACCGACCTGGCGCTGGGAGAGGCGCTGGCCCAGCCGTTCATCGCCCAGACCTTCGGGGCGGAGGGCAAGCAGATCACCAGCGAGATGGTCACCGAGATCGAGAAGGCCTTTGAGCGCAACCTGGACTCGCTGGCCTGGATGGATCAGCCCACCCGCGACCTGGCGCTGGTCAAGGTGCGCAAGATCACCAACAAGATTGGCTACCCGGACGCCTGGCGGAACTACGACGCCCTGGAGGTGGAGCGGGGGAGCTTCCTGCAGAACCTGCTGCGCGCGGGCGCCTTCGAGCAGCACCGGTTGCTGAGCAAGATCGGCAAGCCGGTGGACCGCGGCGAGTGGCTGATGACCCCGCCCACGGTCAACGCCTACTACAACCCGCCGATGAACGAGATCGTGTTCCCGGCGGGCATCCTCCAGCCGCCGTTCTTCAACCGGGAGGCCTTCTACCCGGTGAACTTCGGGGCGATGGGGATGGTGGTGGGCCACGAGATCACCCACGGCTTCGATGACGAGGGCCGCCAGTTCGACGCCGAGGGCAACCTGCGCCAGTGGTGGACCGAGGCCTCCAACCGGGCCTTCAACGAGCGCGCGGCCTGCGTGGAGAAGCAGTATTCGGCGCAGACCGCCATCGACGAGCTGAAGATCAACGGGAAGCTGACCCTGGGCGAGAACACCGCCGACCTGGGCGGGATCAAGCTGGCCTTCCTGGCCATGGAGGCCTATGCGGCGCGCCAGCCGGCGCTCCCCGAGGCCCGCTTCTCACCCCCGCAGCAGTTCTTCCTCGGCTACGCCCAGTCGTGGTGCAGCAAGTACCGCGATGAGTTCGCCCGGGTCCGGGCGGTGACCGATCCGCACTCGCCTCCCCACCTGCGGGTCAACGTCCCGCTGCGGAACTTCCCGCCCTTCGCCCAGGCCTTCTCCTGTCCGGCAGGCGCTCCGATGGCGTTGCCGGAGGAGCAGCGCTGCGCGGTCTGGTAGGGGAAGGGTGGAGGGGCGCACCCGTTCGGGGCGCCACCTCCGGTCATTTCGGGTGGCTGGCCCCGCGAAGGGCCAGCCGTCCAGCGTTGGCTACTCGGCGTCCCCGGCCGCCGCCTTGGTCTTCAGCTTGGAGTCGTTGTCCTTGATGAAGCCGCGGATGTCGTCGGACATGTCCAGCAGCTTGCCCCACTGTTCTTTGTAGAGGGTCACCGGGAACCGGCCCAGGCCGTAGACCGACACGGCGCCCTTCTGGCTCACCTTCAACGAAAGGCCCTTGGGGGCGCTCTTGAGCGACTCATTCTCCGCCCGAAGGCGCTCCAGCTCTGCGCGAAGCTCTTCCTCGTTCATCTGCTCTCTCCTGGCGCGGCCGGGCGTCTCCCTGCCGTGATGCGTCGAAGGTTCGTTGTGCGTTCCCTCCGCGTCAAGGCGTTCCTGTCCTGGTTCGCGTTCACCCGAACAGCCCCAGCTGGGCGGAGGGCCAGAGCCGGCCCGCAAAGACCGGCCCGAAAAGACGAAGGCCGGCCCCCCATGAGGAGGACCGGCCTACGACCTTGAGCGGCGGACCGGGTTCGAACCGGCGACCCCGAGCTTGGGAAGCTCGTGCTCTACCAGCTGAGCTACCACCGCGTGAGCGAGCCCAAATTAAGGAAGGTCGGGCCCTCTGTCAACGAACTCATTCACCCTCTTCCACGGTCAGTTGGTAGCTGTCCTGGAAGTTCGACTCCCGACTCTTGGAGTCCCGCACCTCGAACACATACATCCCCGGCTCGGCGCTGTAACGGATGTTCTCCGGGGCCTCTCCCTTGGCCCGGTCCGCCGTCTGGACCAGGGTCAGGCTGCCGTCCTCCTGCACCCGGTGCAGGTACAGCCCCACGTCCACCTTGAGGATGCCCAGCAAGGTGGCGCGCAGCGGGGTGCGGACCGGCCGGCCGGTGAGGTCCAGGCGGTAGAGGTCGGAGTCCTTCTTCGGGTACACGGTCCCGCGCACCGGGCCGCCAAAGCCCACCGGGGTGGCGTTCTCCGCGGTGCCGTTGGGCTCGCGCTCCTCGGCGCCGGTGTCCGGAGAGGAGGTCACCGCCAGTCGGTAGCCCATCTCCGCGTTCTCGAAGTCCCGGACCCACTTGCCGGCCACCTTGCGGACCCCGGCCTCCACCTTGAGGTAGCAGGCCTCGGCGCAGAAGATGGAGTTGAGGTACTCCGGCTCCTTGATCGCGCCGTCATTGGCCCTCAGCAACACCTTCTCCGGAGACGAACCGTCCTCGGAGGCGGGCTGGATCACCGACAGCACCAGGTCCACCCGGTCCACCCCGGAGAGCTGGGCCCGGATCAGCGACGGCTCGGCCGGACGGATCACGAAGTAGTCCAGGTCGGTCTTGGGGGACAGGAAGCCCTGCCGAAAGCCGTTCTCCGGCAGCGGGGTGGCCTTGAACACCTCGTCGTTGGGTTCCAGCTCCGCGTTGGCGCCCGCCTCTTCCTGGGTCACGGTCAGGGTGTAGGGCACCTCGGGGCTGAAGCCCCTCTTGGCGTCCTTGCCCACCCCGGTCCAGCCGCTCTTGATCACCAGGTAGACCACCCGGTCGCTCTCCCGGACCCCGATGTTGCGCAGGCTCAGCGACGCCCCCGGTTCCCCCTTGATGGTGAAGAGGGGCGCCTCGGCGGCGGACAGCACCTGGACCTCCAGCGCCACCTCCGGGATCCCGGAGAGGTCGATCTTCAACGCCACGCTGCGCGGAGGCTCGGCCACCACCGGCTGCCCGGGGGGAACCTTCTGCGGTTCGGCGTCCCCGGCATCCGCGTCGGTCGCGGTGAGCTCGGCGGAGCCTGCGTCCTGCTCCAGTGGGGCTTCGGTGCTGGCCGCCGCTTCCTGAGCAGGAAGCTCCAGCCGCACCCAGTCCGAATCGCCCGCGTGGGCCAGTGTGGCGGAGAGGCTTTGTCCAAACGGCAGGTCGATCGCATCCACCGCCCGGTCGTTGGGTTCCAGCTCCTCGCCGGCCACCGCGGGGCGCATCACGATCTGCAGGGTGTAGGACCCACCCGAGCCCTTCTTGGCCGAGACCACCCGCACGAAGATCCGCTCCCGCACCGCCAGGTTGGGCAGCCGCTCCTCCTTGCCTTCCCCTCCGGTGTTCACTGCCACCAGGAGGTTGCGGTCCACGTCCAGGACTTCCAGCTTGGCGTCCACCCCGGGGATGGGGCCCAGGGTCAGGTCCGCCACCTGCTGATCGGTGGCGCTGAGTGAAAACCAGTCCTCATCCGGCTTGGTGGGATCCGAGGAGAGGGTGCCGTTGACCACCGAGGTCCCGGTGACCTCCACCGCGTTCTCCGGCTGGTCGTTGGGCTCTTTGTCCACCAGCACACGTGGACCTGCATCCGGAACCCCTGCGTCCACCACCGGATCGCGGTCCGGGCAGCCGGTCAGGACTCCCAGCGCGACCGCGACGAGCACTCGCTTCATCCGTCCTCCCAAGGGGGGGTACATGACACAGACAACCGCGGCGGCGGGACGAAATTCTTGGCCCCGGGCACCTCTCTTGGGACGAGGGGACTGGAGGATGGGACCGGTCTGATCCAATATGGGTGCCGGTGGGTCCGTTCCATTCATCCAGAACCGTGTTGTTCGCGCTCCTTGCGTTGGCCGCCTGTCCGGCGATCGCCGCCTCGCCTCCGGTCGGGTACGCCCAGGCCACTGGCTATTTCAAGCAGGAGGCGCGGCCCACACTGTACCAGCCGCTGAACCTGCTGGATGCCCGGGAGGCCACCGTCTGGTGCACCTCCACCTCGGACAATCTGGGGGACCAGCTGACCTTCGGATTCAAGGGGCCGGCCCGGATCGACGAGGTCCGGATCTACACCGGCAACGGCGCCGACGACTCCAGCTTCCAGGAGTTCGCCCGGGGAAAGAAGTTCACCTTCCGCGGACCGAACAACGCCTACAGCTTCAGCGTGGCAGACCAGCGGGGACTGCAGGCCTTCCAGGTGGATCCGCCGCTGTTGGGCGCCTTCCTCACCGTGGAGGTGGTGGATCAGTACCCGGCCGAGGATCCGGAGAGCCCGGTCTGCGTGACCGACATCGTCTTCTACTCCGAGGGCAAGGCGCTCAACGGCGCCTGGCTGACCCAGCGGCTCAAGTACGACAAGAACCGGGCCCAGATCCTGGGCACCTGGTTTGGCGGCTACGAGGGCGCGCCGGACCGCTTCTTGTCCTTCTTCTTCGATGGCACCTTCCGGCTCACCCACGAGCCCTTCGAGGGCAAGCCGCGCAGCCTCACCGGCAACTACACCATCAGCGGTTCGCGGGTGACCCTGGAGGTCCCCGGGAAGGCGAAGTTCACCGGCCGGTTGGATCGGGAGCGGATCGAAGGCGATCCGCTGACCCCGGAGAGCGAGCGGCGGACGATCAAGTTTGAAGGCAACGCCCCCGAAGAGCTGAAGATCGGCTACCGGGACGTGAGGTAGCGGCGCGGGCCGCTGCCTCCTTTTCGGATCAACGAGGGACCGCCGTCAGGCGATCGCGGCCTTCTTCTTGTTGGAGAAGCGCTGGAAGAACGCCACGATCTCCTTGAAGGCGATGGTGATGTCCGTCGCGTCCTGGAACTCCGACTCCAGGAAGGTCCCTCCACACGACTCGCAGGTGTCGTAGGAGAGCGGGTGGTTGCGTTCCCCGCCGGTGATGCGGACCAGGTCCACCTGGCACTCCGGGCACTGTCCGGTCAGCGCGTCGGCGTCCAGCTTCCCGCCGAGGCTTTCCAGTCCGGGGAGGTTGTTGTGCAGCAGGACCCGGTTCAGGTCCGCGACGTTGAGCCACAAGCCGCCACACTCACCGCACTTGGAAACAGCCGTTTCATCCCCGTCGAGATCGGCCATCTCGACGTTGCAGCTGGGGCAATCCATTGTGCGGGTCATTCTCCTTGTGGCGGGGAGCTTGCCCCCCTGGTTGGTTCAAATGATATGGCGCGGCTTTTTTTCCGCGCAACCCGTCCCAGGGCTGAGTTTGTGTGAACCCACAGTCCAGGACCCGGACGCACCTGCAAAGTTTCGCTACGCCTTGACTCGGCGGATGTCTGCGCCCACGGCGCGCAGCTTCTTCTCCAGCCGTTCATAACCACGGTCCAGGTGGTACACGCGGCTGACCTCCGTCTTTCCCTCGGCGCGCAGGCCTGCCAGCACGAGGGACGCCGAGGCGCGCAGGTCGGTGGCCATCACCGGGGCGCCGGACAGCCGCTTGACCCCCCGCACCACCGCGGTGTGCCCCTGGATGGTGATGTCCGCCCCCATCCGGTCCAGCTCCGGCACGTGCATGAAGCGGTTCTCGAAGATGTTCTCCGAGATGATCGAGGTCCCGTCGCCCACCGACATCAACACCATCAACTGCGCCTGCATGTCGGTCGGGAAGCCGGGGTGCTCGTGGGTCTTCACGTCCACCGAGTGGGGGATCTTGGGGCCCTTGCAGCGGATGCCGTCCTGCTCGACCCGGATCACACACCCGGTCTCGCGCAGCTTCTGCAACACCGCCTCCATGTGCTCGGGCACCGCGTTCTTCACCAGGATGTCGCCCCCGGTGATCGCCGCCGCCACCAGCAGGGTCCCGGCCTCGATCCGGTCGGGGAGGATGGCGTGGTCCACCGGCCGCAGGCTGTCCACCCCGTTGATGGTGATCACGTCGGTGCCGGCTCCGGAGATGTCCGCGCCCATCTTGTTGAGCACCCGGGCCAGCTCCTCGATCTCCGGCTCCTTGGCGCAGTTCTCCAGCACCGAGCGGCCCTTGGCCAGGACGGCGGCCATCATCACGTTCTCGGTGCCGGTGACTGTGATCATGTCGAAGGCCACCGTGGCGCCCCTCAGCCGCTTGGCCCGCGCCTCCACGTAGCCCTCGGTGAGGTGGATCTCCGCCCCCAGCGCCTTGAGCCCCTTGAGGTGCTGGTCGATCGGCCGGGCGCCGATGGCGCAGCCGCCGGGCATGGACACCCGGGCCCGGCCGTAGCGGGCGGTCAGCGGGCCCAGCACCAGCACCGAGGCGCGCATGGTCTTCACCAGGTCGTAGGGGGCCTCGGGGGTGACCTCCCGGTGTCCCAGCCGGACCACGCACTCGTGCTTCTTCTTCCCCTCCAGCCGCTCGGCGTCGCAGCCCATGGTGCGCAGCACCTTGAGCATGGTGCGCACGTCGGCCAGGTCGGGGACGTTGCGGTAGTGGCTCTCGCCGTCCGCCAGCAGCGAGGAGGCCAGGATCGGCAGCGCGGCGTTCTTGGCGCCGGAGACCGACACCTCGCCGGAGAGCACGTTCCCGCCCTTGATGATGATCTTGTCCATGTCGTTCTCTCTCTAGGGCTGGGGCGGGACCGCCTCGGGCTGCGTCCCGAAGGCGAACCGCTCCCGCCGCTCCCAGTCCTTCTCCACCCGCGCGTCCCGGTACCCTGCGTCCTCCAGGACACGCCGCACCGCCGCGCCCTGGCTCTCACCAATCTCCAGAGCAAGAAGCCCGCCAGGGACCAACCGGGCCAGCGCGCCCGGAGCCAGCCGGCGGATCAGGTCCAGCCCGTCCGCACCGCCGTCCAGCGCCAGCTTCGGCTCCCGGCGGACCTCCCGGGACAGCCCGGGGATCTCGCCGCTGCCCACATAGGGTGGGTTGGAGACGATCAGCTCGAAGCGCAGTCCGGGGGACAGCGGGGCCAGCAGGTCCCCCTGCAGGAAGGTCACCCGGTCCGCCACCTGGTGCTTCTGGGCGTTGGCCAGGGCCACCTCCAGCGCGTCCGGGGAGAGATCGATGGCGAACACCCGCGAGAGGGGACGCTCGGCGGCCAGGGTGATGGCGATGCAGCCGGACCCGGTGCACACGTCCAGCAGGGTGGCCGGTGCGTCCTTGGGGACCCTCTGCAGCACCGCCTCCACCAACAGTTCGGTCTCCGGGCGGGGGATCAGCACCCGCGGGTCGACCTGGAAGGTGCGCCCGTAGAAGTCCTTGGCCCCCACCAGATACTGGGCGGGCTCGCCCTCGGCGCGGCGGGCGATCAGCTCGCGGAAGGCCCGAAGCTCGCCGGGGTCCAGCGGCCGATCCAGTTCGATGTACAGCCGGACCCGGGTCAGCTTGAGCACATGCGCCAGCAGGATCTCCGCGGTCAGCCGCGGAGAGTCGATCTCCTTCTTCTCGAAGTGCTGGGTGGTCCAGGCCAGCACCCGGCGCACGCTCCACACCTCGCGCCCAGGTTCGCTGACCGGCCGGGCAGGCGCCTCCGGCGGGCCGGAGGGGGCCGGCCGGGAGGGATCACTCATCGGCGTGGGCCGACGAGGAACGGGAGGAGGGCCCGCCCCCGGTCTCCTGGCGCAGCTGTTCGGCCTGGAAGTGGGTCCGGCAGGCGGTGATCAGGTCCTCCAGGTCCCCGCCCATCACCGCGGGCAGGTTGTGGCGGGTAAAGCCGATCCGGTGATCGGTGACCCGGTCCTGGGGGAAGTTGTAGGTGCGGATCTTCTCGCTGCGATCGCCGCTGCCCACCTGGCCCTTGCGGGTGGCGTCCCGCTCGGTGCGGATCCGCTCCTGCTCCGCCTCGTACAGCTTGGCGCGCAGCATCCGCATCGCCTGGTTGAAGTTCTTGAGCTGGCTCTTCTCCTGCTGGCACTTGACCACGATCCCGGTGGGCTTGTGGGTCAGGCGCACCGCGGAGTCGGTGGTGTTCACGCTCTGGCCGCCGGCGCCGGTGGAGCGCATCACCTGCCGCTCGATGTCCGCCGGGTTGATCTGGACGTCCACCTCCTCTGCCTCCGGCATCACCGAGACGGTGATGGTGGAGGTGTGGATCCGCCCCTGGGCCTCGGTGGCCGGGACCCGCTGCACCCGGTGGACCCCGGACTCGTACTTGAGGTTGGAGTAGATCGCGTCCCCGCTGAAGGTGAGGGTGGCCTCCTTCACCCCGCCGGCGTTGCCGGAGTTGAGATCCACGATCTCCGCCTTCCAGCCCCGCTTGTCCGCGTAGCGAAGGTAGGACTGCATCACCTCGCCGGCGAACAGGGCGGCCTCGTCGCCCCCCGCCCCGGCCCGGATCTCCATGATCACGTCCTTCTCGTCCGCCGGGTCCTTGGGCAGCAGCAGGACCTTGAGCTGGGCCTCCAGCTCTGCCAGCAGAGGATCCAGGCGAGCGAGCTCCGCCTTCGCGTCTTCGCGGAAGTCCACCTCGCCCAGCAGGCCCTTCGCTCCGTCCCGCTCGACCAGCAGCGCCTTGTAGCGCTCGAAGGTATCGACCAGCTTTTCCAGGCTGGCGCGCTCCCGGGTCACCTTCGTCAGCTTGGCGTGATCGCCCAGCATGTCGGGGTGGGAGAGCTCGGCGGTGAGGCGCTCGAAACGCTGCTTCACCTGTTCCAACTTCTCAATCATGGATTGCCCTGCTAATTGCCCCGTTGCGTCGTTCAACGCAAGGGCCGTCAGGCCCTGACCCGGAGAGTTCAGAAGATGCCGACCCCCAAGGGAAACCGCAGCAAGAAGAAGGTAGCCAACCGCGCAAAGCCGAAGAAGCAGGCGCTCAAGCGCCGCCGCGTGCGGTCCAAGAAGACGAAGGGCAAGTAGCCAAAGTACCAGGACCGGCCGGGGAGATCCGGCCGGTCCGGGCTGTACCTCCACCGCGCTGGGCAGCGAGCCACTTCTCCGGCCCAGCCCCATCGCCCCCCTTTCCCTCGATGCGCCCCGAGTTCGACCCCTGGGTCGCACCGGGAGCGTTCGCGGAGGTGCGCGTCAACCTGCCCTGGGTCGCGGGAGGGGTTCTTCCACGAGGCAGCCAGGGGCGCGTGGCCGATCCGTCCCTTTCCGGGTCCTCCTACCAGCGGGTGGCCGTTTAACCGCTCAACTCAGGAGGCATCGGATGAAGAACCTTTGGATGGCAGCGCTGGTCGTGATCACCGCGGGCTGCAGTGGCAACGCGACCCTGTCCACCCGCGTCGGCGCAGCCAGCGCCGGGTCGGCGCTGACCGTGGGGACAGTGAACGTGACCCGGGTCCGGATGGTGGTCCTCCAGGTCGAGGTGGAGCGGGGGGACGAGCAGAACGAGGTGGAGTTCGAGGCCGGCCCCTTCCTGTTGGACCTCTCCGGCGCTGAGCTGGAGGGCGGGGTGGTGGAGCAGTTCACCGCCGAGGTCCCCGCCGGGACCTACGACCAGCTGGAGTTCGAGATCCATCCGCTGGAGGGCACCCTGCCCGAGGATGAGGCGATGCGGGAGATGTTCTCCCGGGGCGCTTCGGTGATCATCGACGGCGACGTGGGCGGGACGCCCTTCTCCTACGAGTCCCATCTGACCGAGAAGCGGGAGATCGACGGGACGTTTGATCTGGGCGCGGGCGGGGACAACCTGACCTTGAACATCGACCCCTCCGGCTGGTTCATCGGCGAGAACGGCACCGCCCTGGATCCGAACGATCCGGACCACGCCTCGCAGATCGAGGCCAACATCAAGCTCTCCCTGGACGCCTACGACGACGATGATCACGACGGCGCCGACGACGACGCCAGCTAGAGACAAGCGCTACAGGTGAACCGGTGGGGCGGGGACCTTCCCGCCCACCGGACCCCAAAGGGGCGAATGGAAGAGGTCGCAGGCTGGCTGGAGCGCGCGGCGCGCGGAGATGAAGGGGCGTACCGGGAGCTGTACGGAGCGTTCGCTCCCCCGGTTCGACGCCTCCTGGGGACCTTTGCCTCCCTCTCGGCGGCGGACGCGGAGGACGCCCTGCAGGAGACCTTCGTGCGCGCCTTCCGCTCGCTGTCGGCGCTGAAGGATCCGGCCGGCTTCTCCGGGTGGTTGATGGCCATCGCCCGGAACCGCGCGCTCTCGCGGCTGGACCGGTCCCGCTCCCGTCAGGCGGCAGAAGCACAGCTGGAGGCCGAGCTGTCCGGACAGGTGGTGCCCGCCTTTCCGGAGGCGCTGCGGCTGGAGCGGGACGCGCAGGTGGTGCGGGAGCTGATCTCCGAGCTGCCGGAGGGCCCGGAGCGGCGGACGGTGGAGTTGTTCTACCTGGAGGGTGAGCTGTCCGCCCGGGAGATCGCCGAACAGCTGGGGGTAGGGAAGAGCGCGGTGACGATGCGTCTGGAGCGGTTCCGGACCAAGGTGAAGCGGGAGCTGCTGCGGCGGGTCCTGGCGCGAAGGACGGAGTGAGCGATGCGGCACCTCGATGAGCACAGCTGGAAGGCGCTGAACGCCGGGGACCGGGAGACGGAGGCCTACTTCGCCGGTCATCTGGCTTACCCCTGCGATCCCTGCGAGCGCTTCCTCCAGGAGCAGGACTCCCCGGCCCTGGATGGCGCCACCGACGCGCTGCTGCTGGCGCGCCGAGCGCCACTGCCCTCCTCCGGTGGGTTGGACGAACTGGCGTTTCGTCGGGTGCTCAAACCGCTCCGGGCGGGCCGCATCGGCCGTAGGTGGGTGGGTGCGGCGGCGGGGATCGCCGCCGCCGCGCTGCTGCTGGTGCTGTTGCCAGGTCCCGCCAGGGAGGAGGCAGACCTGGGCGGAATCAAGGCCGCCGGGGCCGCTTTGGAGGTCTCCCTCTCGGTGGTGGAACAACGCCCTGACGGGACCCTGGTTCCGGTGGCCAGCGGCCAGCGGGTGGGGCGGGACTCCCGGCTGCTGGTGCGGTACCGCGCCAGCGCCCCTGGGCAGGCGGCCCTGGTACTGGATCGGCCGGGCTCCGCCCCCCAGGTCCTCACCCGGCTGGGGCTGACCCCGGGGGTCCATGACCTGGCCGCAGAGGGGGAGCCACTGGCGCTGACCCTGGACGACGAGCGGGGACGGATCTCACTGCGGCTGGTCGCCCGCTCGGGGGGCACGCCGCTGGAGATCGGGACCCTGCCCGCCCCTTTCACCGAAGTTCGCGCCGGCTGGGCACAAGGTGTCATCCTGCTGCAAGTCGAAGAGTGACCTCCAAGGGCCCGATGACGCGTGCCGCCTCCACCCTGGCAGTTGCGCTCCTCTGTGGAGCCTGCGCCGCCTCCTCCCAGGGGGAGAAGGCGGGGCTGGTGCGCGCCAGGGTGGACTCCGGTGCGCTGGACGTGGCCCACGCCGGTCGTCGCTACGCGCTGGTGATCGGCGTCGCCGACTTCACCGATCCACGCTGGCGCGACCTCCGCTTCGCCGCCAAGGACGCGCGGGACGTGGCGGCCGCCCTGGCGGACCCGCTGCGGGGGGCCTTTGACGGCGTCACAGTGCTGGCCTCGCCGGAGCACACCGGCAAGGAGACCTTGCTGGCAGCCATCGCCCAGCTGGGGCGTTCCGCCAGCCGGCCGGAGGACATCGCCCTGGTGTACGTCTCCTCCCACGGGACCCTGGCCCGGGACTTCCGGGGCCAGCTGCGCCGCTACCTGGTCACCGCCGACAGCGCAATGGCGGACATCGCCGGGACCGGGTTGTCGATGGACGCGCTGAAGGAGGCGCTGGATCAGATCCCCTCGCGGCGGCGGGTGCTGATCCTGGCCGCCTGTCACAGCGGCACCGGCAAGTCGTTGCTGCCTGCGGAGCTGGAGGCGGAGCTGGCCTCGGTGAAGTCGGCGGGCTTCTTCTCCGCCCCGCTGGAGGACGCCAGCCGCGCGGCGATGGTGTTCTCCGCCAGCGACTGGGGCGAGACCGCCCGCGAGGACGAGTCGCTGCAGAACGACATCTACACCCACTTCTGGCTGGAGGCCCTGGACGGCCGGGCGGACCGCAACCTGGACGGCGCGGTCACCGCCACCGAGGCCCACGACCACGCGCGCCGGCGGACCTATGCGTTTACCCAGGGAGGCCAGCGACCGTCGGCGGAGATCCTGGAGGTGGGCGCGGATCCGGTGGTGCTGGCCGGGCGGGTCTCCGCCCAGGGCAACCCGGAGATGTTCTCCTACCAGCCGAGGCTGGAGGGCTTCACCCTCAAGGTGGACGGGGCCGCGGTGGCCCAGCTCCCCGGGGGGGCGGCGGTCGCTCCCGGCACCCGCCAGGTGGAGCTGACCAAGGGCGGCCACAGCCTGGTGACCCGGCAGATCCGGCTGCGGGAGGGGGAACGGCTGGAGCTGGAGTCGCTGCTCTTGTTGACGCCGCGGCGGTTCAGCGTCACTGCCATGGGCGGAGGGATGTCCTTCCTGGATCCGGAGGGGAGAAGCACCAACGAGGTCCTCCCCGCCACCTGGTTGGCGGGCGCGGCCGTCCGCTACGACGACTTTCCCATCCCCCAGCTGAGCCTGTGGATCGACGCCGCCGGCTCCGCTGGGAGGAGCACCCTGCGGCTGGGCGAGGGGCCCGCGGTCTCCTTCCGCTATGCGGCGATGACCGGTGGCGTCTCGGTGCCCTTTGGCTGGCAGCTGGGGCAGGTCCGGCTGATGACCGGGCCCCGGGTGGCGGCGCTGTGGCTTTCCCGATCCTTCGCGCTGTCCGGGTACAGCGCCCAGCAGTCCTACTTCACGGTCACCCCCGGCTGGATGGCCGGGGCCACCTACAGCCCCACCGCCCGGTTCGAGCTGGCGGCGCAGCTGCAGGGGGTGGCCAGCTATGTGCGGATCGATGGGCTTGGTCAGCTGCTCGGCTTTGGCGGAGCGTGGCTGGGCGGAGGGTACCGGTTCTGATGCGCGCCACCCTGCCAGTGCTGTGTCTGCTCCTGGCCGGCTGCGGAGAGCTGTACAACCAGCCGCTGCGTTTCGGGACGGTGCGGGGCACCGTGCTGGGGGCGGACCGCGAGCTGGCCTTCGCCGCGCTGATGGGGCGCACCGAGGAGCGGTCCAATGTCGAGGACGATGGCCGCTTCGAACTCGATGAGGTCCCGGTGGGAGAACACCAGCTGATCGTGGTGATCACCGCCACCAGCGCGGTGCGGCGCACCCTCCACGTCACCGGCGGGTCGCTGACCGAGCTGGGGGTGATCGACGCCGAACCGGCCAGTACGGCGACCCTGACCCTGGTTTCCCCGGGCCGTCAGCTGACCGACGACGGGATCGTGTGGATCGACCAGTTTCCGCTGCCCGCCCTGGAGTTGGAGGTGACCACCGGCACCGCCACCCTGGGACCGCTTCCGCCCGGGTGCTACCTGGCCAAGGGGTTGGTGGAGGGGCTGGGGGAGGCCAGCACCCCGTTCTGCACCGCGGGGGGAGAGACCCTGGCGCTGGATCTGGCGCTGCCCTCGCCCACCGGGGAAGGGGGGCGGGAGGGCTGCGTCCGCACCGGGTGTCAGGCTGGGTTCAGCTGCGCGGGGGACGGGAACTGCTACTGAGGTCGACCCGGGATCAGCGGGCCGCGGTCAAAGGCGGCGGCTCCACCCGGTACTCCGGCGGAGGGGGGGGCAGCTCCGGCAGCGGGGTCTCGAACAGCGAGGAGTAGAGCGCGATCAGCCGCAGGATCTCCTCCGCCTGCTGGGCGTCCACCGTCTGCGGCTGGGCCGGCAGCAGCGGGTAGGCGTCGGAGAGCAGCGGGATGATCTCGCTGGAGAGGTAGCCGGCCCGGGAGAAGCGCGCCTTGAACAGTGCGGTCTGCTTGGGCTGGGGGTTCCAGTTGCCGCCGAACACGAAGTTCCCCAGCGAGTAGGCGATGGGCACCCCGTTGAACAGCTCCATCCCCTGCAGCACGTGGGGATGGGAGCCCAGCACCAGCGAGGCGCCGGCCTCGATGGCCGCCCTGCCCAGCCGGGCCTGGTAGGGCTCGGGCAGGAAGTAGCGTTCCCGTCCCCAGTGGAAGAAGGGGATCACCAGATCCGCCTGGGTCCGGGCCAGGGTGATGTCCTCCCGCAGCATCCGCTCCATCTGGTCCACGTCGGAGAAGTGGCCGGCCACCCCGGGGGTGGTCTCGGTGGCGATCACCACCGGCGGTTCGATGTTGCGGGTGCCCAGGAAGAAGTAGCCCAGCAGGGCGACCTTCATCCCCTGCCACTCGATGATCGCCGGGCGGCGCGCCTCGGCCAGGTTCCGCCCGGCGCCGAAGTAGGGGATCCCCTGCTCGTCCAGCACCGCCATCGTGTCCAGCAGTCCCTCCAGCCCGTAGTCCATCAGGTGGTTGTTGGCCAGGCTGACCGCGTCCACGCCGCCGGCCACCAGGGTGGCCACGAACTCCGGGCGGGCGCGGAAGTTGAAATTCTTGGGGACCTTCTCGCCGCGGGCGGTGAACGGGCACTCCAGGTTCACCACGAACAGCTCTTCGTCCGGGACCAGCGGGCGGACGTTCTTGAACCCGTAGGCGAACATCTCCTCCCGGGAACGGCCCTTCTCCACCTGCTCGTCGAACCACTCCTCGTGGTGGTAGCCCAGGGTGACGTCTCCACCCACCGCTAGCACCAGCGGCCGCGGCTCTGGCTCTGGAATCGCCGCCGTCTGCGCGGCAGTCGGCTGCTCGACGACCGGAGCAGACGGGCGCTGGGAGGGCCGCTCGTCAGGGCGGGGAACACACCCGATGATGCCCAGAAGAAGGAAGGTGGAGAGCGGTCGCATACTTCGAAACGTTACCTTGCACCGTTGAAGAAGCGCCGCGTACATTGACCGACCCGATGCCGCCAGAGAAGGACAACATTGCGCTGTCGGACGAGCACAACTCCCGAGGCATCCAGCTGGCGGATCGCGGCTGGCTTGACGAGGCGGTCAAGGAGTTCAAGAAGGCCATCGAGCTGGACCCGGATTCGGCCCACGCCCACGACAACCTGGCCACCGTCTTCGCCGAGAAGAAGCTCTTCCGCGACGCGCTCCACGAGTACCTGATCGCCATCCGGCTGGAGCCGGACAGCGCGACCGCCCACTACAACCTCGCCTGTTTCCTCTCCACCCACGCCCACGAGATGGCGGTGGACGAATACAAGGAGGCGATCGAGCTGGATCCGGAGTACCCGGACGCGCACCTCAACCTGGGGCTGACCTACGCCGACGAGGGGGAGATCGAAGAGGCGGTCCGCGAGTTGCAGCAAGCGATCGAGCTGGAGCCCACCGACCCCTTCCCCCGCCATGAGCTGGCCGCGCTGTACATGGACGAGGGCGACTACCGCCAGGCGATCACCCAGCTCAAGGAGGTGGTGCGCCTGGAGCCAGACAACTTCGAGGGGCAGCTGGACCTGGGGATCTGCTACGCCCAGAAGGGCTTCTACGCCGAGGCCGAGCGCGCCTACGCCCGGGCCCGCGAGCTGAACGCCGACGATCTGCTGCTCAACTACAACCTCGCCGCTCTCTATGCGCTGTGGGGCAGGCCCCAGGACGCCAAGCAGTACCTGGGCGCGGCGATGACCCAGGATAAGGCCAAGGTCCACGCCTGGCTGTCCGCGGACCCGATGTTCGACGCCCTCAAGGGCGACCCCGAGTTCGAGAGCCTGCTCCCGTGAGCCACGAGTGGTGGTTCTTGCTGCTGGCCCTGCTGCTGGTGCTGGCCAACGGCTTCTTCGTGGCCACCGAGTTCGCGATCGTGAAGATCCGGCCCACCCGCCTGCAGGCGATGGTGGACGAGGGCCGCCCCGGCGCGGCCAACGCGATGCGGATGGTGGAGAACCTGGATGGCTACCTGTCCGCCACCCAGTTCGGGATCACCCTGGCCTCGCTGGGACTGGGTTGGTTGGGAGAGCCGGCCTTCGCCCACCTGCTGGAGCCCCTGTTCACCCGGTTGTTCGGGTCCGGCGAGTCCACCCAGGCGCTGGTCCACTCGGTGGCGGTGGGCTTCTCCTTCGGGATCATCACCTTCCTGCACATCGTGGTCGGGGAGCTGGCCCCCAAGAGCCTGGCGATCCAGAAGGCGGAGGCGGTGACCCTGTTCTTCGCCTGGCCGATGCGGCTGTTCTACTTCGTGTTCTTCCCCGGGATCTGGCTGCTCAACGGGATGGCCCGCAAGCTGCTGCACCTGTTCGGGCTGACCTCCGCCAGCGGGACCCACGAGGCGCACAACGAGGAGGAGCTGCAGATGATCCTGGCCAGCTCGGCGCAGGCCGGGGCGATCACCGCCTCCCGCGCCGAGCTGCTCTCCCGGGCGCTGGGGATGCTGGAGAAGACCGCCCGCCAGGTGCTGGTGCCCCGCAGCCAGGTCCGCTACCTGGATCTGGAAGAGCCCATGGAGCACAACATCCAGGAGGCGCGCGCCTCCGGCCACACCTGGCTGCCGGTCTGCCGCGGCAGCATGGACCAGGTGGAGGGGGTGGTGAACGTCAAGGACCTGCTCTACCTGCTGGCCAAGGGCGAACTCTCCTCGCTGGCCCAGGTGCAGCGCGCGGTGCTGTTCGTGCCGGAGAACGTCACCCTCGAACAGCTGCTGGGCGAGTTCCGCCGCCGCAAGCGCCAGCTGGCAGTGGTGGTGGACGAGCACGGCGGCACCTCGGGGATCGTGACCATCGCCGACGTGGTGGCCGAACTGGTGGGCAACGTGGCCGAGCTGGGCCGCAAGGTGGACGAGGTCCGCGCCCTTCCCGGGGGCAGGCTGGAGCTGCCGGGGACCAGCCAGATCGACGACCTGGAGGACCGGCTGGGGATCGAGTTCCCGGTGGACAAGGACGAGATCACCACCGTGGCCGGCTACCTGATGCTCAAGCTGGGGCGGGTCCCCGAACCGGGCGACGAGGTGGCGGTGGGGGAGGGCTTCGTGATCCGCACCGTGGAAGTCGACGGGCCGCGGGTCATCAAGGTCGTGATCGAACCCAACGTGCCCGCGCCCACCGTCGTCAAGCCGGGCGAGGCGGCGCTCAAGCCGGCGGTGGGGACGGAAGCACCCCGCGGCGAGCACCACTGAGGCAGGCCGGCCCCGGGTGAGCCCGGGAGCCGCCCCTACCGCTCAACGGCTCACAGGTGCTGCCGGACCGTCTCGATCAGCTGCTTGATCGCCGCGGGGTCCAGCTTGCCCTCGTGGACGAAGCGGACCTTGCCCTCCTTGTCCAACACCACCAGGTCGCTGCTGTCGTCCTTGAGGTTCCACTGCTTGACCAGCGCCTTCTTCAGGTCGCGGACGTAGAGGGTGTCCGGGTACTCCTTCTGCTTGTCCTTGAGCTTCCCGTCGATGGCGAAGTTCGGCAGCCAGGTGGCGCCCATGTTGATCACCGCCACCGACTGGAACTTGTCCTTGGGAAAGTCCGCCTTCTTCAGCGCCTCGCTGGCGGGGTTGTTCAGGTCGGCAAAGTCGGGGTCCACATAGAACACCACGTGGACCTTCCCCTTCAGTGAATCGCTGTTCCAACCGCCACCGGTCACCAGGCCGCCCTGGTCCTTGTCCAGGGTCACGGTCTTGGGCTTCTCGCCCGCCGGGGGGCCAGCGAACGCGAACACCGGCAACAGGGCTCCCAGCACCACCAGCATCTTCCGATTGAGCATCACCTCTCCTTTGGGAGAGGGACTCTAGGCGATCTGCCGCTACTTCTTGGCCGGCTTCTCGCTCTTCGCCTGCGCCGGGCGGCGGATCCCCACCAGCTCCAGATCCACGTGGTCGCCGGTCATGACTTTCACCAGGCCCACGCCCGGTGCGAACCACAGGAAGCTGTCCATCGACCGCTCGCTGCCGGTGGAACCTGCGACCGCGGTGGTCTTGTTCTTGATCTTGATGGCCTCAAACGTCCCCGCCGGGGTGGTCACCTTCTCCCCGCCGAGGAAGGTGGACTCGGCGCGGAAGGTGCTGCGGATGATGGGCTTCATGCCCATCGGCATCTTCACCGTGTCCGGCGGGGTCATCTCGATGCTGACCTTGTTCATCCACGGCTTGCCGGAGCGGAGGGTGTCAGGGGCGGGAAGCAGAATGCCCTCCGAATCGGTGATCTTCACGTCCAACCCAGAAGACTGCAGGGCCACCACGCCCAGCCCCCCGGAATCGGTGCTCACCCCCTGGGCGGTGCAGCTGACCTGCGCGCTGCCCTGGCGTCCGGACGCGCCCAGCGCCACCGACATCCTGGCCTGCGCCGTCTCCCCGGACTGCTTCGTCTCCGAGAAGGACACCGAGACCTTCTCCTCGCCGGCCAGGTACTGGAGCTCCAGCCCCTCCTCCAGCGGGAAGTACGGATTGGGGCACGGTGCCGCCGCCCACGCGCCCAACCCCCACCCCAACCCCAACAAGACCGCTGCACCCCGCACTGAACGCTCCTTGGTACGCCTTTGGGCCAAGGTAGGCACGGGTCGCCAGGCGAACAGGCCCGGTGCGCGCACGCCTACCTGCCTGCTTTCCTGGCAGGTTGCGTCATGTCACGTCACATATGGCCACGTTTTGTACGGCCACGCTTGATCGTTGAAATTACTGCGTGCTATCGGTCCGGAACGTTCCGGAGGCCGATTTTTCGGCCTCAGCGCCATTTGCCCGGGGGCAAACCCATATGCGCATCAAGCGCCTCGACATCACCGGCTTCAAGTCCTTCATGGACCACATGGTCTTCTCGTTCGACGACGGGATCACCGGCGTGGTGGGCCCCAACGGGTGCGGCAAGTCGAACGTGGTGGACGCCATCCGCTGGGTGATGGGCGAACAGAGCGCCAAGAACCTGCGCGGCCGCGGGATGGAGGACGTGATCTTCAACGGGTCGGAGACCCAGCCGCCGCTGAACATGGCGGAGGTCTCGCTGACCTTCAAAGTCGAGGAGCGGGACATCCTCGCCCCCCAGTACGCGGGCTACCCGGAGATCACAGTCACCCGCCGGCTGTTCCGCAGCGGTGAGTCCGAATACCTGATCAACAAGACGATCTGCCGGCTGCTGGACGTGACCGAGCTGTTTTTGGGCACCGGGGTGGGCACCAAGGCGTACTCGATCATCGAGCAGGGCCGGGTGGGGCTGATCGTCTCCTCCAAGCCGGAGGATCGCCGGTCGCTGATCGAAGAGGCGGCGGGGATCACCAAGTACAAGGCGCGCCGCCGGGCCGCCGAGCGGAAGATGGAGTACACGCAGCAGAATCTGCTGCGGGTCACCGACATCACCAAGGAGCTGGAGAGCCGGCTGGACTCGCTGGCACGTCAGGCGAAGAAGGCGGAGAAGTACAAGAAGCTGCGCGCCGAGGCCCGGGAGATCGAGCTGCACACCGCCTCCCACCGCTTCCTGGAGCTGCACGCCGAGGCCAAAGTCCTGCAGGCCCGGCTGGAGAACCTCTCCGGCGAGGAGCGGGAGGGACTGGATCGGCTGCGGGCCTCGGAGGCGGACCTGGACAACCGCCGCGCGGTCAGTGACGCCCAGGCCGGCGCCCTGGAGACCCTGTCCGCCGAGGTCCACGCCCTGGAGAGCCAGGTCAAGCTGGACGCCCAGAGCCTGGAGCACTGGGAGAAGGACATCCGCGAGACCCAGGCCCGGATCGACACCGCCCAGGCCGAGCGGGCCTCGCAGGTGCAGCGCCGCGAGGAGCTGGTCACCTCCACCGCCGCCCGCGAGCAGGAGCTGATGGGGCTGGCCGGCTCCTACCGCGAGGACGAGGAGGCGATGATCGCCGCGGGCGAGGAGCTGCGGCGGCTGACCGAGCGGCAACTGGAGTTGAGCACCCGCCTGGAGTTGGAGCGCCACGGGCTGATGCAGGTCACCAGCCGCCTGGCCAACCACGAGAGCAACCTGCTCAACCTGGCCCGGCAGAAGGCCGATCTGCAGTCCCGCCGGGGCAAGCTGGCGGTGGAGCTGGAGGCCGCGCGCGCCGAGGAGGCGGCGCTGGACAAGTCGCGGGCGGAGGTCGCCTTGCGGCTGGAGGAGACCCAGAAGAGCGCCCACGAACTGGCGGAGCGCAAGGGCCAGGAGGAGGAGGTCCTGCAGAGGACCCGCCAGGCCTTCGCCGAGAATGAGATCCTGGTCATCTCCTCCCGGGAGGGGCTGTCCGACAAGCGCAGCCGCCTGACCTCGCTGGTGGAACTGCAGAGGAACTACGAGGGCTTCGACCGCGGCGTGCGCGCGGTGATGGTCAAGGCAGGCGAGGGCCACCGCAGCAACGGGATCTTCGGGCTGGTGGCGGACGTGGTCTCCGCCGCTCCCCGGTTCGAGAAGGCGATCGAGGCGGCGTTGGGAGCCGCGCTGCAGCATGTGGTGGTGGAGAGCCGGGCCAAGGGCTTCGAGCTGATCGACTACCTCAAGTCCCACACCGAGGGCCGGTCCACGTTTCTGCCGGTGGACGCGCTGCCCACCCACCCGGAGCTGGCCGAGCCGGATCTGACGCGGCCGGGGGTGCTGGGCGCGGCCTACGCCGAGGTCCAGTGCGAGGACGCGCTGCGCCCGGTGGTCACCGCCCTGCTGGGGGACGTGGTGATCGTCACCGACCTGGGATGCGCCCGGTCCTACGCCGCGGAAACTGGCGGCCGCTACACGCTGGTCACCCTGGACGGGGAGGTGCTGCACCGGGCCGGCCCGATGACCGGTGGCGCCCTGGAGGGGGCGGCGATTGGCGCTCTGCAGAAGAAGCGGGAGATCTCCGAGCTGTCCGAGGACGTCCGCGCCGCCGAGGAGCGGTACAACGAGATCCTCACCCGGCACTACACCCTGCAGAAGCAGATCTCCCAGCTTGAGGGGGTGCTCAAGGGGCTGGCCAAGAACCAGCACGCCGAGGAGCTGAACCTGGCCAACCACGAGAAGGATCTGCACCGGGCCGGCGCGGACCTCTCGCGGCTGCGGGACCGGATCGGCGCCCTGCAGACCGAGGAGGAGCAGTTCCAGCAGAACGTCACCGGGCTGGAGGCGGAGGAGGAGGCCTCCCGCGGGGAGGTGGCCCACGGCCAGGCGGATCACCAGCGGCGGGAGGAGCAGGTCAAGGAGATCACCGCCGAGTTGGAGTCGCTCAAGCAGCGCGCGGCCGACGCGTCGGCCTCGCTGACCTCGCTGCGGGTGAAGGTGGCCGCCGGCTCCGAGCGGGGCGAGGCGGCCCGCAAGGAGCTGGAGCAGCTGGTGGCCTCGCGCTCCGAGCTGGAGGGGCGGATCGACCGGCTGGAGGCGACCCTGGCGGAGGGCTTGGCCCGCGCGGCCGAGCTCTCCGCGCGGTTGGAGGAGGGGAGGGCCAGCCGGGAGGGGATGGCCGCCGACTTCGCCGCCCGCGGTGCCGAGCTGGAGGGCCGCAGGAAGGACCACGCCGAAGAGGTGGCCCGGATGCGGGAGGACGAGGTCGCGCTGCGCGAGCTGCGGGAGAAGCTGGACTCGGTCACCCAGGGGGTGTCCCAGATTTCGCTCAAGGAGAAGGAGCTGGCCCTGGAGCTGTCCCACCTGATCTCCCAGGTGGAGGAGCGCCACCAGGCGCAGCTGCACGAGCACGTGCAGAACTACCACCTCCAGCCGCTGCTGGGGCCGGAGGCGGAGGTGCGCCTGAGGGACCTGCGCGCGCAGCTGGAGAAGATGGGGGAGATCAACCTCACCGCCATCGAGGAGCACGCGGAGATCGCCAAGCGCTTCGACTTCCTCAACGCCCAGAAGCTGGACCTGGAGTCCTCCCAGGCGCAGCTGACCGAGGCCATCCACAAGATCGACAAGACCAGCCGCGAGCGGTTCAAGCAGACCTTCGATGTGGTCAACGACAAGTTCCAGCAGGTCTATCCCCGCCTGTTCGGCGGCGGCCGGGCCAGCCTGGTGCTGACCGAGGACGCGGGCGGGGGCGAACCGGGGGTGGAGATCCTGGCCCAGCCGCCGGGCAAGAAGCTGCAGAGCGTGGGCCTGCTCTCCGGTGGAGAGAAGGCGCTGACCGCGGTGGCGCTGATCTTCGGAATCTTCCTGATCAAGCCCACCCCGTTCTGTTTGCTGGACGAGGTCGACGCCCCGCTCGATGAGGGCAACGTGGGCCGCTACAACGAGATGGTCCGGGAGATGAGCAGCCAGTCCCAGTTCATCCTCATCACCCACAACAAGCGCACCATGGAGATCGTGGACACCATCTACGGGGTCACCATGGAGGAGCCCGGCATCTCCAAGCTGGTCTCGGTGAAGATGAAGGAAGCGGTCCCCGCGGCCAACGACAACCAGGCAGCCTAGGGTTCTCGCCTACAGCACCACCCGCCGCCCCTGTCCCTGTCCCTGTCCCTGTCCCTGTCCCTGTCCCTGTCCCTGTCCCTGTCCCGGGTCGGGCCTCCGGGCCTCCCGGCCTCCGGGAAGCCCGACGCCAACGCCT
>JALYOC010000016.1 GCA_030857095.1 Myxococcota bacterium
CCCCGCCGCAGCTGGGTGGGGCTGGCGCTGGGCGCACTGCTGCTGGCCGGGGTGGGCCTGGTGGTGGGGCTGCGCTCTCCCACCGTGGTCCCCGCTCCCGGCGCCGCCTCCCCGCTGCTTTCGGAAGAGGACGCGCAGGCCCCGACCCCGGCGGCGGAGGTCGCCGTCCCCTCGCCGGTCGCCCCCCCGTCGGCACCGCAGCAGGCCCCGGCTCCCACCGCGGTCGCCGCATCCAAGGAGGCCCCGGCTCCCACCGCGGTCGCCGCGCCACCGGCCCCCGTCTCCCCGGGACCGGATGTCCCGGTCCGATCCGCGGAAGGCACCCTCTCGGCGGGGAGCACCCGCCCCGCCGCCTCCCGGCCCTCGCGGAAGAGCTCGCGGGAGGTGCAGTTGCTGCGGCGGATTGACGCGCTGGACTCGGAGCTGGCGACCCGGCCCAGGCACCCGGGGATCGTGACCAGCGCCCGCTCCCTGCTTGGCGCCGCCCGCGGCCAGGTGGAGACGGCCCGGGAAGACGCGGACTTCGCGCGGATCACCCAGGGGCTGGAGGTGTGGGAGGGGCGCTTTCTGGCCCCCCGGTAGCCGCCCAGCCAACACCCCGCCCTGGCAGAAGCCTTGACCCGGGCCCCGCCGCTCTGGACGATGGCTGGCGAATGCTCCTGTTCGGCACCCTGGCCTCAATCCTGTTGGCCCAAGCGCCTCCGCCCGCGCCCCTGCAAACCGCGCCCTCCGCGCCCAATGGCTGCGTGGTGTTGATCAGCCGCAGCGAGGGGCTGACCTCCGCGGAGTCCCTCCGGGTGGTGGAGCAGGTAGGGGGGGCGCTGTCCGCCGCCGGAGTTCCGGTCCGCCTGGCTCCCGCCGAGGTCACTGCCCGCGCCGGGGAGCAGATCTCCGCCTGCGCCGGAGGGGCCCCCTGTCTGGCCGGGGTGGGCCGCAGCCTGGGCGCGGGGGCGGTGGCGGCGGTGGACGTGGCCCGGGTGTTCGGGGACCTCTCCTACGAACTGGCGCTGCTGGAGGTGGCCGGCGCCGCCTCGCTGGCGGACAAGGTCTTCGCCGCCCCCGAGGGCTCGGCGTTGATCGACGCCGAGCTGGCCGACTTCTCCCGCACCGCGCGCTACGCGCTGCTCACCCTCCCGGCCTTCAACCCACCCGCCCCGGACAGTCCGCGGGCCACCCGGCTGACCCCGCCGGTCCCCTCCGCCCTGCGCGACGTTCCTGCAGCGCGGCCGCTGCCGCTCGCCGCCTATGCCGCCACCGGGGGCGCGGTGGTTGCGGGGGTGGCCGCCGGCATCTTCGGGGCGATGACCCTGGAGATGTGGAGCCGCACCCTCCCCGATTCGCAGAACCGGATCGCCCTCCGTCAGGGCGAGCTGTCCAGCTACCAGCGCAGCCAGCAGTTCACCGCAATCGCCGGGGGGGCCTGCGCCGCGTTGACCTCCGCTGCCGTCTTCTTCTGGCTCAACCTTCCGGTGGAGGGGAAGTGAGGCGCCTGGTCGCATTGCTGCTGGTGCTGGCGCCGCTGGGCGCCGCGGCCTGGCCGGTGGACGTCTACGTGGACGTCCAGGCCGGCCAGGAGCGGTTCACCCGCTTCCAGGGCGTGGACTGGGTAGAGGTGGAGGATCCCCAGGTGGCCGCCGCCGAGCCCTTCCCCAGCGGCGAGGTGATGGTCAGTGGCCTTTCCCCCGGGAGCACCCTGGTGCTGCTCTACGGCCAGGGCCGCTTCTCGGTGTGGCGGGTGCGGGTTACCCCTCCGGGACAGACTGCTCCGCCGCTGCTTGTCCCCGATTCCGCCGGGATCAAGCAGGCCTGCCCCGGCGCAGAGGTGGGGCCAAAGCTGCTGCGCGCCCGGGTCCAGGACGAGCGCTGCCGGACCGCGCTGTTGGGTCACCTGCGGCAGGACGGACACCGGGGGGAGGACCTGGACCTGACCTTCGAGCTGACCGTGCTGCAGGCGCAGCTCCGGGAGCTGGGCAAGGCGATGGACCGGCGGGGACTGGGCAACCGGGTCTCGCTCCGCTACCTGGGCGCGGGGCTGGTGCTGACCGGCCGGGTCAGCGCCGCCGAGCACCGCGGGGTCCTGTGGGAGATCTTCCGCGGCAGCGTGGGGAGGGCGGCCCTGGACGACCAGCTGGTGGTGCAGCCGCCGGACGCTGGCTCCCGTTAGCCTTGCTTCAGGGATCTGTCCGGACCTGGTGCCCGCAAGTCTCACCCTCCCCCTCACTTCTTGACTGGCCCAGTTCCGTCCTCCACGCTGCCGGCGCCTCGAAATGAGTTCCCGCCTGCAACTGAAAATCCAACCAGACTGGGATGCCGTGAAGGCCGCCTGGGATCCGTCCATGCAGCTGCTGCTGGAGGCCGGGTTCTCCAGGGACGTTTCCTATTCGCTCTGCATGAGCGCCCAGGAGCTGCTGGAGAACGCCGTGAAGTACGGCAACTTTCAGCCGGGGGACCACGTGGATCTGACCGTGGAGCTGGGGCCGCGCGCGGTGACGGTGGAGGTCCGCAGCCCGGTGTATGAGGACGCGGACCGCCTCAAGCGGCTGGATGACACCATCCAGTGGATCCGCGGCTACCAGAACCCGTTCGAGGCCTATGTCGAAAAGATGAAGGAAGTCTCCTCCCAGCCGTACACGCCGGGACAAAGCGGCCTGGGGCTGACGCGCATTGCCTACGAAGGTCAGTGCATCCTGGACTTCTACGTGGATGACACCAACACCCTGGCCGTCTCGGCCGTCTTCCAACACTAAAGAGACAACCCACCGTGCCTCCTGCCACGCACAATCATGAAGCGCTCACCGTCGAGGTGCTGGAGGACCCCTCCGAGGTCCGGGTCACCTTCCGCGGCCGCAGCGCCGCGCGCGAGCCCGGGCAGTTCCTGATCCCCATCCTGCGCGACTCGCTGCAGCGGGCCGGGGACACCAAGCGCCCGCTGGTGCTGGACTTCTCCTCCATCGACTACATGAACTCCTCCACGTTCACGCCGCTGGTGAAGCTGCTGGACGAGGCCGCCCGCGGCGGTCACCGGGTGCTGGTGGAGTTCGCCAAGGACAAGAAGTGGCAGAGCCTCAGCTTCGCCGCCTTGCGGGCCTTTGAGACCAGCGACGGGCGGGTGTCCTTCCGTGGAAAGTGACGCTGCCTCCAGCGGCGCCGAACCGAGCTTGCAGGGGCAGCTGTTCCGGGAGGGACAGCAGATCCCGGTCACCGTGGGGTTCGCCTCGCGGATCTCGCTGCACGTGGCCTTCCCCGGGCCGCCCCCGCCGGACCGCACCGTCTTCGAGAAGCTGACCCTGCAGTTGGGGGAGCGGGTGGTGGAGCTGTCCTCCTGCCGGCTCCACGTGGAGTACACCCGGGTGGGCTTCGCCGGGCGGCTGGTGTTCCTGGAGGACGTCTACGACTGCCGGGCGCTGTTGTTCGACAAGAAGTACGTGGACCTCAAGGCCTTCTTCCACAACCTGCCACTGGTGCTCTCCCAGAAGGAGCGGATCCACCCCGAGTTCCGCGACTACACCGCCGCCGCCCTCTACGACCTGGCGGTCTACAAGCGCTTCTTCAACGAGCAGGACCGGATCTACGCCAACGAACCGCAGCACGTGGCGGACGCGGCGCAGGAGGCGCTGATCCGCAGCGAGGGGAAGCGCTTCTTCGAGTTCTTCAACCGGCAGTTGGATGATCTCTCCTTGGCGGTGGCCGGCTTCGACAAGGAGGAGCACGAGCGCCACGGTTACTACTTCCGCCGCCAGGCCTGGGAGTTCATCCTCGGCTCGGAGCTGCTCAAGCGCACCAATCTCAAGCCTCGCGGGTACGCCGGCGACGCCGAGATCATGCAGATGCTGTACGAGAACCGGTACGTCGGGAACTACGTCTTCAACAAGCTGATGCACAAGCACCCGGCGGACACCGCCGCCTCCCAGGCGGTGCGCAACCGCCGGCAGCTGGTCCCCAAGGTGCTGCGCCGGGTGGCCCAGGAGTCCCCGGTGCAGGGCAAGGGCGCGTTCCGGGTGCTCTCCCTGGCCTGCGGTCCGGCCTGGGAGCTGCGGGACGTGTTCCAGTCCCCGGAGGAGTTCGAGCGCTACTACTTCGCGGTGCTGGACCAGGATCCCCACGCGCTGGAGTGTGCCCGGAACACCGTGCAGCACATCGAGTCCACCCGCGGGAACAAGATCCAGATCGACTACTTCAGCGACTCGGTCCGGACCATGCTCCGGACCCGGAAGATCGCTGACAGGTTTGGCCGCTACCATTTTATCTACTCGATGGGGCTGTTCGACTACCTGACCCCACCGGTGGCCCGGGCGACTTTGAGCAAGATGTTTGACCTCCTGCTGCCGGGAGGCACGATGCTGGTCGGGAATTTCCACGCCCCCAGCCCGGACCGCATCTACATGGAGTACTGGGCGGACTGGGTGCTGTACTACCGGAGCGAGGAAGAGATGCTGGAGCTGGTGGAGAAGCTTCCGGGCGCGAAGCCCCGGGTGTTCTTCGAGGAGACCGGCGTCCAGATGTTCCTTGAGCTGCAGAAGCAGGGGTAGGCGAGGTACGGATGGCGGCGGTGACAACTGACCAGGTGGCGGGCTCGCCGGCGGCGGCGAACGGCGCCCCCCTGGCCGCGCGCCTGCGCCCGGGCTTCGAAGGCTACCGGGATCAGCTGATCCACGAGTGGCTGCGGACCCTGACCAAGATGGGCGCGGTGCTGTACCCGGCCTTCTGGATCCTGGACAACTTCATCATCCCACCTCAGAGCCTGCGCCAGGTCACCTGGTACCGGGTGGCGGTCACGGTGGGGATCCTGGGGCTGTACTTCGTGATCCGGGCCTCCCGGCCCACCCGCCTCTCCTACGTGTACGGGTACGTGCTGTCCTTCCTCACCGCCGGCGGGATCGTGCTGATGACCCGGCTGCTGGGAGGCTTCGACTCCGGGTACTACGCCGGGTTGAACCTGGTGATCGTCGCGGTGAACGTGATGCTGCCCTGGCGGGCCATCCACTCGGCGATCAACGGCGCGCTGGTGATCGCCCTGTACGTGATCGCCAACCTCAACGATCCCGACTACACGGCCGCCCACGTCATCAACAACCTGTACTTCATGGGCGGCACGGTGGTGATCGCGGTGGCGATCAACCACGTCAAGTACCTGCTGATCCGGCAGGAGTACTTCCTGCGCGAGGAGATCCTCAAGGCCAACGAGAACCTGGAGTCCTCGCGGGTGGCCCTCAAGCAAGCCCGGGACGCGCTGTGGGGCGAGATGGAGGTCGCCCAGCGGATCCAGACCGCGCTGTTGCCGCCCAACCGCCGGCTGGGCGCCTATGAGGTGGCCGCCACCATGATCCCGGCCACCGAGGTGGGCGGGGACTACTACGACTTCATCGAGGCCCCGGACGGGCAGACCTGGGTCGCGGTGGGGGACGTCTCCGGGCACGGGGTGGAGGCGGGGCTGGTGATGATGATGACCCAGACCTCCATCCTCTCCCTGGTGAGCCAGAACCCGTCGCTGTCGCCGGCGGAGGTGTTCACCGCGGTGAACGCGGTGATGCGGGAGAACATCTCCCGGCTGCAGGCCGGCAAGTACATGACCCTCAACCTGATCCGGCTGGAGCCGGACCGGCTGACGGTGGCCGGCAAGCACCAGGACATCTACATCTACCGCCGGGCCTCCCAGACGGTGGACCTGTTCGAGAACCAGGGGGTGTGGATCGGCGTGGTGCCCGACGCCCGCAACCTGGTGCAGAACGAGCAGGTGGCGCTGTCCGAGGGAGACACCGTGCTGCTCTACACCGACGGGGTCACCGAGGCGGTGAACGAGCTGGGTCAGATGTACGGCGACGAGCGGCTGGCCGAGGCCTTCCGCAAGGTGGCGGAGCGTCCCCTGGAGGAGGCCCTGGCGACCCTGCACTCGGAGATCACCCGCTTCTCGCCCAAGCAGGAGGACGACATCACCCTGGTCCTGCTGCGTCGCCTCCCCGCCAACTCCAACTAGGGGGCGTGGACGAACTCGATGCGGGACTCGGTCCCGAACGGGCGCAGCGCCCGCTTGAGCGCGTCGAAGGACAGCGACTGCCAGCGGAGGTTGGGGTCGTAGAAGATCCGCAGCGGGACCCCGGAATGGCTGGCGGAGTTGATCAGGTGGATCAGGGTGGCGATGGTGGAGGAGTTGAAGTGCTCCAGCCGCTCGAAGTGCATCTCCACCTTCTGCCCGGCCGCCTTCTGCAGCACCTGGTCGAAGAACGGGATCAGCACCTTGGCTGGATCACGGGCGTTGCTCTTGCCGGTCCAATCCAGCAGATAGTCGCCGGAGGCCAGCAAAGAGACGGCGATGGTGAGGTCGTCGGATTTCAGCGATTCCATGGTGCTCCGGGCAGCTTAGCGCCATTCTCCGCCGGACCCGCAGCGCAAAGGAAGGATGGCCTCCTGGCTGGACTCCGGACCCGGTCCTGGGGTGCGATCCCCCCAATGCCCCGCCTCGCCCTGACCCTCTGCGCTTGCCTCCTGCTGGCCTCCCCGGCGCTGGCCCAGCGGGCCCGACCCGGTCCGGAGGCGCAGGAGGCGCGGATCGCCCGCATCGAGTCCGGCCTGCTCCCCCGGGTGCTGGTGGAGGGGACCATGAACCCCCAAATGCGGCTGGCGGACCGGATGGGCCACCACCGGGTGCCGGGGGTGAGCGTGGCGGTGGTGGAGGGGGGAAAGGTGCGCTGGGCCCGGGCCTACGGCTTTGCCGACCTGAACACCTCCCGGCCAATGACCGCCCAGACCCGTCTGCAGGCCGCCGACCTGTCGATGCTGGTCACCGGGGTGGGGGCGCTGGCGCTGGTGCGGGGAGGGAAGCTGGACCTGGACGGGGACGTGCAGCAGCGGCTGCGCAGCTGGAAGATCCCGGCCTCGCCCAAGACCGGACGGAACAAGGTCACCGTCCGGCGGCTGCTCTCCCACTCCGGGGGCTTCGATCCGGACCTTGCCCAGGGCTACGACGCCGCCGGGGACCTCCCCACCCTGCTCCAGGTGCTGGATGGCAGCGGGGCGGCGGCCAACCCCCGGCGGGAGGTGGGCTATGTGCCCGGCACCCGGACCCGCTACTCCGCCGGTGGCTACTCGGTGCTCCAACAACTGATGGTGGACGCGGCGCGGACCCCGTTCCCGGCGCTGATGGAGCGGCTGGTGTTGCGACCCGCGGGGATGACCGACAGCACCTTCGAGCAACCTCCCTCCGCCCCCGCGGTGATGTTGCAGTTGGCCACCGGGCACACCCCCGAGGGCCCGGTGTCCGGAGGCTGGCGGGTGTACCCGGAGCAGGCCGCCGGCGGGCTGTGGACCACCGCCGGGGATCTGGCCCGGTTCATCGTGGAGGTGCAGGAGGCGAGGGCGGGCAAGCCGGCGGTGCTGACCCGGGCGCTGGCCCAGGAGTTCTTGCGCCCCGGCTTCGGGGAGATGGCGCTGGGGCCGCGGGTGTTCGGCAAGGGCGCGGCGCAGCGGTTCACCCAGGTGGGCCAGACGGCCGGCTTCGAGGCGGTGATGGTGGGCTACCTGGACTCGGGGCAGGGCGCGGTGGTGCTGACCAACGGCGAGGGGGGGATGGCGCTGGCCCACGAGCTGTTGCTGGGGATCGCCCGCGAGTACCGCTGGCCGGACTACGTCCCCCGGCCGGCGAAGCGGATCGAACCAGAGGCGCTGGATCCGCTGGCCGGACGGTACCTGCTCGATCCTTTGGATCTCCCCGACGGGACCACCCTCCCGCCGATGGAGTGCGAGGTCTACGTGCAGAGCGGCCAGCTGTATTGGGTCCCCGCCGGCCTGTCTCCCCGGCCGGTGTTCGCCGAGTGGCAGGACCGCTTCTTCGCCCTCGATGGCGCCCCCGGCGTCCGCTTCGTGCGGGATCAGAAGGGCAAGGTGCTGGGGGTGCTGGTGGAGGGCGGCGGACTGCAGCGGCGGGGAAAGCGGCTGGCCGGCAAGGGCTGAACCGTCGCCGGGGCTAGTTCGGGGCCTGGAAGCGCGCCCCGTCCTTGCCCTCCAGCCACAGCTGGGGACTACCGGTCTCCAAGATCCGCAGCTCCCCGCGAGGCACTCCCAGGTTGTCCAACAGCGAGAATGAGGGGGAGCCATCCTTGGCCACCAGCAGCTTGGCCCGGGGACGGCCGTAGGGGTCGCTCAGCGCCAGCCGGGACAGTCCGTCCGCCTGCACCGAGACCTCGAAGAACTCGTGGCCCTCGCCGTTGGAGAGCGCCAGCCGGGCCGCGGTGTCCGCGTACACCACCAGGTCCACCAGCGCCTGTCCGCCGCTGTCCGCCAGGGTCAGCCGGGGCGTCCCATCCGGGGCCACGCCCAGCAGGGCCCGGCGGCGTCCGTCCGGATCCGCCACCAGCACCCCGTAGGTCCCGCCCTCCGCCTCCCCCAGGCTCAGCCGGGTCTGGCCGGTCGCATCCTCCAACTGCAGCGAGCGCAGCCGAAGGGTCCCTCCCGGTCCGCGCAGCGCGGTGGCCCAGCCCAGCGCGGCCAGCACTCCGGTCACCAGCACCCCCAGCGAGAGCAGCCGGATCCGGCGCTCCAGCCGCGCCACCCGGACCTCCCAGACCTCAGCCGGCATGCTTCGGCTCCATCCCTGGAGCGGTCACCTTCTCCAGGGTCAGGAACATCGCGTCGTAGGAGGCCTCCGGCGCGAACAGGTTGGAGAAGATGACTGTGCCCATGTGCGAGGCCAACAGCGCCTGGGCCAGGGTGCGCGCGTCCACGTCCTTGCGGAACTCCCCGGTCTTGACCTGGCCGTAGCGGATGATCCCGGTCAGGGTGTGGGCGAAGACGTCGATGGTGCCGCGCAGCGCGGTGGCCACCCGGTCGGACAGCTCTACCGCCTCGGAGGACAACAGGCACATGAACATCCCGTACTGGGGATTTTCCCGCACGAAGGAGTGGGTGCGCTGGAAGAAGCCGCGCATCTGCTCCGCGGCGGTCATGGTCCGGCCCTCGGTGATCAGGTCCTTCCAGGCGTCCTTGTAGCGGGCCTCCAGTTCCTCCAGCGCGCCCAGCACCAGGTCCTCCTTGGTGGGGAAGTGCCAGTAGAGGGCGCCGGGGGTCATGGAGATCGCCTTGGCCAGGTCCGCCATGGTGGTGGCCAAAAGGCCCTTGCGGGCGAACAGCTTGATCGCCGCCTCCAGGATTCCCTTGCGGGTCTGGACCGCCCGGTCCTGCTTGATGGCGCGCTTCTGGACCGCTCCGCTGGGCTTCTCCATGGCCGGGGATAATAGCCCGGCGAAGGCAACCGGCCCTAGGAGCCTGTGGGGCGTAGCAAGACCGGCAAGCGTGGACGGCCGCCTTGGCAACCGTCCAGCCGGTTCAGGCTGGATGCTCAGACAGGGAACTCGGCCAGTAGAAAAAAGAGAGGTTTGAGCCGAGGGGCAGGGGCGAGCGGGCACGCCTAAGATGATCCTCTGCAGGTGGGGCTTTACGACAGGAACGACCCATGACCTGTCTCCTGGAATGTATGAGCCTAGCCTTCCCCGGCTGACAGTTGTCCGCAGCCGAATCTCCGAGGCGTCCTGGGAAGCGCGGGTGGCCAAGGCGCGAGAAGGAGCGAGGCTGCTGAGCGAGCTCGCGGCGAGGGTGAAGAGCGGCGAGGTGCTGAATCAGGCCATCCGCGAGTTGGTGCCGGCGGCGCGGAGGAGCTGGGTCATCCGGAGCATGCCGGACTTTCAGCGGGAGGGTTTCGAGGCGTTGATAGACCAGCGGGTTCCACGGGAGCCGAAGGTGGCCAAGGAGTGCGGTGGACTCATTGAGGCGGCGCGGCTGGCGAATCCCCGTCTCACTGTCGATGAGGGCCTTTCGTTGCTCCTCGACGTCAGTCACGTGCTCCGCGATGAGCGTTCCGCCCTTCTGGGTTCTGGACGAATACGGAACGTCGAGGCATGACGCTGCTGCCGGGGGAGTCGTTCCTTTGGGATGCACGAGGTTCTCCGAGTTTCTAGACAACACCCGAAGTGCCTCAGCTCCCCCGGCCCTCAAAGTTTCTGGACGGTTCCCCGCTGTCTTTCCGCAGCCTCTCCACAGGTTGCGAGTCTCCCCGCACCCCTCGAACTGCTCCCACCGCAGGTCTCCCCGTCTTGTTCAACCGCGCGGGAGTCCACGGGCTACGACCGCGACGAGGATCAGACCGCTCAAGTCGAACAACCGGATCTCGATCACGCGTTTCTGGCGAACACTGAAGTCCGTCCCGCACTCAGAGCGGGGAGCCGCGTCACCCGTCCGGCTGGTTCCCCCTTCACAGCGCGGGACAACCGCTGTCCAATCCGCGCGCAGAGATCAGGACGGCACAGCGTGGCGAAGTTGCTTGCGGGTGGTTTCAAGATCCATGCGGTCCTCCAAGAGAGAACCGCGCACCCCGCCTCACGCGCCGCCGGAGATCACGACGGGGTTGGGCGAGGACTTACGATCGTCTTCGATCGATTCCACGTGATGGTGAATACGGGGAAGGCGGTCTGACCTACTTCCAGCACCCCATCACGAACGCCGTTTCCGAGGGCCTCAACTCGAAAATCCAAACCATCAAGAAGCGGGCGTACGGCTTCCGGAACAAGGAGCACTTCAAGATGGCCATCTACTTCCACTGCGGTGGGCTCGAACTGTACCCAGCTCCCCTCTGATACCCATGTAGAACCCGGAGGAACCAATGAACTCAGATGACGTGTATCGAAACTATCTCCACGATTTGGGCATCCTCATCAAGGAAATGGCGCTCGAGGCGAAAGTTAAGGCGGCAGCGAGTGGCGACTCCTTCGATGTGGGCTACATGGCCGGCTTCCATCGCGTGGTGTCACTCATGCAGCAGCAGGGCGAGGCGTTCGGCGTTCCAATGAAGGCCATCGGACTGGACGGTATCGACCCAGATCAGGAATTGGTCTGAAATTACCGAGAATTTGAGAAGGTAGTCGGCGCAGTCGTCGGCGGGCTCTCGGTCCTTCTCACGTCCGCCGGCTCCTTCTCGAGGCTGGCCACACGCGTTTGTTCTCAGGCCGAGACCGGACGAGTCCGGCGAAGCGGGGCGGGGGGCCCGTGGCGAGCGCCGCGACGGCGCGAATGCCCTCTAGAGCGGGTTCCGGCCGGTGGCGGTCACCTGCTCCAGGGAGAATTGTTCGGGACGCTGGATCTGATCATAGGTGCAGGCCCGGGGCTCCTTGTCGGTGCGCCAGTGACGGAAGGTGGCCGCGTGCCGGAACCTGGGTCCCTGCAGGTAATCGAAGGTCACCTCGCACACCAGGGTGGGCGTCAGCGGGGTCCAGTCCGCCAGGTCCTTGCCCGCGTTCCAGCGGCTGGGGCCTCCCGGGGTCCGCCCCTCGCCGAAGCTCTGGCCACCCTCCAGAGGCTTGAGCCGCTCCAGCAGCTCCACGCGCTCCTTGGCCTTGAAGGAGGAGGTGTGGCCCACGTGGTGGAGCAGCCCCTCCCCGTCGTAGAGGCCCAGCAACAGCGAACCCACCCCGCCGTTCTTGTGCACCCGGTAGCCGCCCACCACGCAGTCCACCGTGCGCAGGTGCTTGATCTTCGCCATCACCCGCTCGCCGGCCCGGTAGCGCTGATCGCCCCGCTTGGCGATCACCCCGTCCAGCCCCGCGCCCTCGAACTCCACGAACCACCTGCGGGCGGCCTGCACCGAGCGGGTCTGGGGAGTGACCAGCACCTGACCGGTGTCCCGGACCGCCTGCTCCAGCAGCGCCCGGCGCTCATCCAGCGGACGCTCGCGCAGATCCTCGCCGCCCTGGGCCAGCAGGTCGAAGGCCACGAAGGAGGCCGGGGTCGCCACCGACAGCTTCAAGACCCGGGAGGCGGCGGGGTGCAGCCGCTGCTGCAACGCATCGAAGTCCAGCCCCTGGGGGGAGGGGAGGATGATCTCCCCGTCCACCACCGCCTGCTCGGGCAGGGCGGCGCAGAGGGCGGGGATCAGCTCCGGAAAGTAGCGGCCCAGCGGCTGGCCCTTGCGGCTCTGGATGAACACCTCGTCCCCGTCGCAGAAGATCAGCGCCCGGAAGCCGTCCCACTTCGGCTCGTAGCGCCAGATCTCGCCCTCGGGGATCTCCTCCTCTGCCTCGGAGAGCATCGGCTCGATGAACGGCTGGAGCGGAAGGGCCATGGTCAGAAGCTAGCCGGGGGCGGCCTCCCCGACACCCGGGTTTCGACTTTCCCGTGCGCCGAAGGTGCCATCCATGGCACTGGAGGGAGCCAGGAAAGGGCCCCCCATGGTTCAGCTTCCGGAGATCACCTTGAGCGGCACCCAGGTGCGCCTGGAACCGCTGCGCCACTCCCACCTGGAGGGGCTGCTGTCGGCCGCCACCTTTGACCGCAGCACCTTCTCGCTGACCTCGGTGCCCAATACCGCGGAGGGGATGGAGCAGTACCTGCAGACGACGCTGGCGGATCGGGCCCGGGGGGAATCCCTTCCCTTCGCCACAGTCGATGCGCGCAGCGGGCAGGTGGTGGGCTCCAGCCGCTTCTGCGCGATCGAGCACTGGAGCTGGCCCGGACCTCCGCCTCCACCGGTCCCCTCCGGGCCGGACGCGGTGGAGATCGGCTGGACCTGGCTTGGCCCCACCGCCCAGCGGACGGGGATCAATACCGAGGCCAAGCTGTTGATGCTGAGGCACGCCTTCGAGACCTGGGGTGTCCGCCGGGTCACCTTGAAGACCGACGCGCGGAACCAGCGTTCCCGCGCGGCGATCGAGCGGCTGGGGTGCCGACCGGAGGGGATCTTGCGGGCCCACCGTCCGGCGGCGGACGGGGGAGTCCGGGACTCGGCCATGTACTCACTGCTGTCCAGCGAGTGGCCGGCGGTGAAGCAGCAGCTGCTCCAGCGCTTACGGTGAGACGCTAGGGAGCGGCGCGGCCGGCCCAGGAACCCTGGACCGTCTCCTGCTTCAAGGCCTCCTTGAGCGCGCCCAGGAACTGCGGGCGCGGCCAGTGTTCGGCGCCGAAGCGGGCAAGGTGTTCGGTCTCCACCTGGCAGTCGATCAGCCGGATGTTCCAGCCGGCCAGCCGCTGCACCAGGGTGACGAAGGCCACCTTGGAGGCCTCCGGCTCCAGGGCGAACATGCTCTCTCCGAAGAAGGCTCCCCCCAGCGACACCCCGTACACCCCGCCCACCAGCCGGTCTTCCAGCCAGGCCTCGGCGGAGTGGGCGTAGCCTTGCTGGTGCAATTGCACGTAGGCCAAGCGCATCTCGTCCGTGATCCAGGTCCCGTCCTGCCCGGGGCGGGGGACGCGGGAGCAGGCGGCGATCACCTGTTCGAACGCGGTGTCGTAGCGGACCTGGAACCGTCCCCGCCGCAGCTCCTTCTGCAGGCTCTTGGGCACGTGCAGCGCCGAGGCCTCCAGCACGAAGCGGGGATCGGGGGTGTGCCACAAGATGGGCTGGCCCTGGCTGTACCAGGGGAAGATTCCGCGCCGGTAGGCGGCCAGCAGTCGCTGGGGGCGGAGGTCCCCGCCCACCGCCAGCAGGCCACTGGGATCGGCCTGGGTGGGGTGGGGGAACGCTTCTGGATCGTCTGTCAGCAGAAAGACCGGCACCGGCTGCTAGGATGCAACAGCCCGTGGCCAAACGCCGCCCGAACTTCAACGAGACGGTGAGAATGCTCCTGGAGGACGTGTCTGCCCGCGTCCCCGAGTTCGAGCACATCCGTCCCGCGCGGCTGTTGATCCTGGCCGGCGAGGCGCGCCGGGCGTCGCGGGGCACGGTCAAGCCGCTGACCTTCCCCGGCGGCCGCTCCCGCGACGAGGAGAGCGGCTTCCGCCGGCCAATCATCCGCATCAGCGGCAAGCGGGTCTTCTACACCATCGCCCTCCGCCCGCTGTTCTTCCGCGACTCGGACGCGGAGGGGAGGATCGGCACCCTCCTCCACGAGCTGTTCCACATCTCCACCCGCTTCGACGGCACCCTCAGCGACGCGCGCCGGCACGCCTCGATGGGCAAGGAGTTCGCCAAGAACCTCCGGCCGATCGTCCGCCGCTACCTCAAGGAGTGCCCGCCGGAGCTCAAGGCGCGGTTCGCCTACGACGGCGAGGTCCGCATCTACAGCTGGCTGGAGCGGCCGGGCCTGTTCTTCTTCCCAGGCAAGGACTCCTCCCGGCGGGTGTACACCGAGGAGCAGCTCTACCTGTGCAACGTGCGGATGATCACCGCGCCGTCGGCCCCGCTCCCGCCCCCGGCAAAGAAGAAGGCGACGAAGAAGAAGGCCCGCCTGGTGCCTCCGCTGCACTGAGCGCGCGCAAGCGGCAGGCCGAGCGCAGCGCTGGGGCATCGGGTTGGGGACTCCACGGGGGCCGGCCCAGCCGGGACTACAGCTCCACGTACGGCGAGGCCCGGGCGTCGAAGGTCTTCTTGGCGAACGCCACCCGCTTGGCCTCCCAGGCGGTCTTGGCCGCCTCGGCGCGCTGGGCATTCTGGGCGGTGTCCTTGCGCCGCTGCGTCACCTCGGCGTCGCAGTCCTTGATCTGCTTGTCGAAGTCCTCCGGCTTGAGGCGCTCGCTGCCCTCCACCTTGGCCTTCTGGGCCACAGCCAGCCGGGAGGCCTCGAACCGCGCGTACTGGCAACGGAAGGCCAGCTCCTCGATCTCGCGGTTCTGCACGTTCAGCTCCTGGCGACGGCGCAGGTATTCAATGCGGGCGTCGGCCTCCTCAATCGCCAGCTTGGCCACCTCCTGGGAGATGGCGTCCTTGGCCCGGCCCTGCTCGCGGTGCGCGGTGTCCAGCCGGGAGCGGGACCGTCGCAGCGACTCCCGGGTCCGCAGGACCTCGTTCTGCGACTCGTCCACCTTGTCCACCGCCACCGCCAGGGCGTTCTCAGCCTCCAGCAGATCGATCCGGCTCTCGTAGGGGAGCTTGGACACCACCTCCTTGGGCACCCCCAGCGCATAGCGGGGCCCGCAGCCCGTGCCGGCCGCCAGCAGTCCCAACAGCGCCACCTTGGATCCGAACCTCATTGTTCAATCACCGCCTGGAAGTCCTGGAACACGGTCCGCCCGCTGGCGAAGTCGGTTCCGTTCTCGAAGGTTACCGAGAAGCGGCCGCGCACCGGCTGCCCCTCGTTGGGGACGTGGGCCAACAGGAAGGTCCCCCGCTCCAGCGGCGGGTAGGTCCGCCCCGGCTCGTCCAGCACGTTGCGGGACACCTGGCCGCGCTGGCTGCTGCCCCAGTACTGGGCCAGCTCCACCTCGGTGCCCACGCTCCAGTCCACCCCGTACTCCAGCCCGCCCAGCCGGGCGGTCACCTGCCAGATCACATTCTCCCCGTCGCCCTGGGGGGTGACGTAGCGCACCGCCACCGCCCGGGTCGGCAGTAGCCGCTCCGCCAGCGGCACCGTGTAGTCCAGCGGGGGGTTGAAGGTGATCCGCGTCTCCTGGTAGCGCAGATCGATCAGCTCCCCCAGGCTGCCCTCCACCTGGGGGGACTGACAGCCGACCAGCAGCAGCGAGGCCAGCGCGCCGGCCACCGACACCTTCGGCCGGCTCACTTACAGCCCCGCCAGCCTGGATCCACGTCCGGGCCGCCCAGGCTGGAGGTGGTCAACAGCGCCAGCTCCCGACGGGAACCCTCCTGGTCCCCGAAGCGGCACTTGAGCGCCGCCAGGTTGGCCCGCGCCTTCTCGTAGGTCGGGTCCGCGTCCAGCGCCCGCCCGTAGGCGGCCCGGGCGCCCATCACGTCCCCCTGCAGCAGCATCGCCAGCCCCAGCGCGTTGTGGGCAGACGCGCGGGTGTCCTCCAACTCGGTGGCCCGGCCCAGGGTCAGCTCGGCCAGCGGGAAGCGCCCGCTGCCCAGGTACGCCAGGCCCAGGGCCTCCATCGCCTCCGCGGTGAGGTTGGCGTCCACCTTCTTCTGCAGGTCGTTGATCACCAGCCCCGGCGCCGGAGGCGGCGGCGGGACCGACGGCACCTTTGCCGAGTCCTTACGTTCGCGGCAGCCGATCACCGCGGCGCTGAAGACCTCCAGCGACTCCGCCCGGGAGAGACAGACCTTGAACACGTTCTCCGCCCGCTGCTTGAGCGGGGTTACCTGGTCTTTGACCGCGGCGCGGAACTGGTCCACCTCCGCGGCACTCAGCCCATCCGGCAGCGGGGTGGCCTCCACCACATCCGCAATGTGCTGGTACGCCAGCCCCAGCTTCCACAGCGAGGCCACCGCCCACTCCGGCGCGCCCACCGAGGCTGCCTGGGTGAACACCCCCTCCAGGTTCTGCAGCAGGCCCACCTTCTCCTCCACCTGGTCGTTGGCCAGGCCGGTGTACTCGCGGAAGATCAGCTCGCCCAGAAACCACAGCCCCTTGGCGGTGTCGTCGGTCTGGGCGTTGGGGCCCTGGGCCACCGCGGTCAGCTGGGGGATGATCGCGTCCGGCCTGGTGCCGGGGAGGTTGGCCGCCGCCTCGGCCAGCACCGCCGCCGCCGCCGCCTCGTTGCGGTCCAGCTTCAGCGCCTGCTGGGCCGAGGCCCGGGCCTTGTCGTACTGCCCGGCCCGCAGGTGGGTCTGGGCCATCAGGGTGAACACCTCTGCCTTGCGCGCGCCGGCCACCCCGGCCGCGTTCTCCAGCGACCGCAGCGCGCCGGGGTGATCGCGCAGCGCCATCCTCAGCCGGGCGGAGGCCAGCCAGCCCTCCAGCGCGGAGAAGTCGGCGCCCATCTTCTGGCCCACCTGCTCGAACCAGGAGGCGGCCTCCTCGAAGTGGGCGGTCTCCGCCGCGTGCCGGCCCAGGGTCAGCAGCACATCGGAAGTGAACTGGCCCTTGGGGTAGTCGGCGGCGATCCGCAGCCCCACCTCCTTCTCCGCCGCGTAGTCCCGCCGGTCCCGGGCCGCGGTGAACGCGCCGTACAGCGCCTTCTCCGCGATCTCGGTGCCCTTGTTCTCGTCGGCCACCTTCATCAGGCCGGAGACCACATCCCCGGTCTCCAGGGCGCTCTGCAGCGCCAGCTCGTCAATCGCCTCCGACCGGCTCTCCTGGAGGATCCGGTTCACCTGGGTGATGAACTGGGCCGGCAGCCGCGAGGCCTGGAACTTCTTGCCCACCGCTTCGATCCCCTTGAAGTCGTTGCGCTGACGGTAGGAGTCCAGGGCCAGGTGGCCGGCCACCGAGGCGTCCTTGAAGCCGGGGTTGGCCAGGGCGAAGTCGGCGAACAGCTCGCCGCTCTTCTCGAACTCACCGTCGTCGTAGAAGGCGCGGGCAATGTTGAACTTCACCTCCAGCGCGTGCTGGGCGCGGGGGTACTTCTCGATGTAGCGCGCCCCCAGCAGCTTGAGCGCCTGCCGCGCGTCCGCCACCTCGAAGGCGTTGAGGTTCTCCACCTCCCCCGCCTTGAGCGAGGCGTGGTGGGCCAACAGCGAGGCGTACAGCGCCGACTCGTGCGCCTTCACGTCCTTGCCGTCCTCCAGCAGCGCCACCTCCTCGAACTGCCGGGCCGCGCCCGGGTAGTCCTTGGCGGCGTACAAGGCGTCCGCCCGGTTGCGCATGATCGTCCGCACGTACTTCTCCGGGCGGAACAGGTTCAGGTACTCGGCGTAGGCGGCGGCCGCCTCCAGGTAGGTCCCCTTGCGGTTCTCCTTCTGGGCGGCCAGGTGCAGCTTGGTGGCGAGATCCCGGGCCATCTCCTCCAGCTCGGTCAGCGTCTTCTTCTGCTCCTTCTCGTCCTTCACCGGGTCGATCTTGATCCCCACCGCGGCGCGGGCCAGGAAGCGGATGTCCTCGGCGCTGGGCAGCACCTTGCCCCTGGAGGCGTCCAGCGCGTCGTACAGCTTCTGCGCCCGCTCCACGTCCAGCTCCGGATCCGGCTGCACGTCCATCAGCCGGCGCAGCGCCGGGATCGCCCACTCGTACTGCTGCTTGATGAAGTAGCGGGTGCCCAGCTTGTCCAGGGCCAGGGCGTAGGTGGCCCGGGACTCGGACAGCTTCTCGAAGTAGGAGAGCGCGGTCTTGGCCGGGCGGGACTCGGTGTAGCTGTAGACCAGATCCAGCAGCGCCTCCCGCTTCACGTTCAGCGCCTTCTGTGCGTCCTGACCGGGCAGGGGGGCGGAGGCGGCGGCCGCCTCGAAGTACTCCACCGCGTCCGAGTGCTTGGCCTGGTTGATCCGGATCCACCCCATCTTGTAGCGGGCCAGATCGTGCACCGGGGAGGGCGGGGCGCGGAGGATGGCCTGGTAGTGCGACTCCGCCTCCGCCAGCTCCGCCTTGTCGAAGAAGTAGTCGCCCAGGATCTGCTCCGCCTCCAGCCGCAGCCCGCTCTGGGGATACTTGCGGACCAGCTCGCCCAGGGTGCCCAGCATCTCCTCGAAGGACCCCAGCTCGCGCTGCTCGTGGGCCAGGTAGAAGGTCACCTGGTCCGAGTCCTTGAAGTCCGGGTACTCGCGCAGCAGCCGGTTATAGAGCTGCACCGCCTTCTGCTTGTAGAGCTTGGTCTCCGGAGAGACCAGCGCCCCCTTGGCGCCCTCGCCCCGGGTCTCCGCCTGCAGGTAGTAGGTGTAGCGGCTCTTCTCCACGTACAGCTCCGCCAGGCGGAACTGGAGATCCGGGAGGTAGGGCGCGTTGCGGGAGCGGGAGATCAGCTTCTCTGTCTCGCCAATCGCCCGGTCCACCTTGAAGATGTCCCGGCGCAGCTTGGCGATCAGCTCGTCGCGCTCCCTGGTCTTGGAGACGATGGGGTTGATCCAACGGTTCGCCCCGGGCGACGGCGCCTGGGTCAACAGCTGCGCGACTACCAGCAGGCCGATCATCGCGCGCCCTCCTCGATGCAGCGGCTCTGGATGGCGTACCGGTACGAGCGCAGCTCGTCGTTCCAGTACTCACCCTCGAACTTGAAGGCCACCTGGGCGGGGCCGACCGGCTGGTCTGCCTCCAGCGCCACCAGCCGGGAACCCTGCTTGATGCGCTCGTAGAGCTTCAGACCGACCTCGTAGTCCATCAGGCGCACCTGCTCCGCCCCTCGCAACAGCTTGTCCGCCTCCACCCGCACCGACTCCTTGACCCGCAGCTCGTAGAGCCGGGTGGCCTCGGCGATCTCCAGGGCGTACAGCCGGGAGAGGTGCGAGACCAGCGGGGCCTCGAACACCCCGGCGTAGGCGCCGATCCGCTCCGCCTCCAGCTTCAGCTGCTCCAGGTACCGCGCCGCCTTGCGGGTGCTCCCGCGGGACTCCGCCGCCCGGCGCAGCCGCAGGTCGGCGGTCAGGTCCGCCCGCTCGCGGATCGCCTCCAGCGAGTCGGCGAACCTCCGGGTCAGCTCCTTGGCGGCGCGCTTGGCCGGCAGGTAGTGACACAGGTCCCGGAACACCATCGACCGCAGCAGGTACTTGTCGGGGAGGAACTCGTCGCGGAAACCCGGGGAGTCTAGCGCGGTGAGGATGCCCATCGCCGCGCGCAGCTGGCCCAGGTGGTAGCGGGTCCAGGCCTCCTCCAGGTACAGGCTGGCCCGGCCCGGATCCAGCTGGGGCAGCTTCACTTTCCCGTACCACTCCAGCGCAAGGGCGAACTCCTTGCGCTCATAGCGCAGCCGGGCCACCGCCAGCCGGGCCTCGTTGCGCGCTTCCAGGTTCAGCTTCTCGTCGTCCGCCAGCTGCTCGAACTCCGCCAGGATCGCGTCCGGCGGCTGCTTGTTGTCCTGGTGTTCGCGCAGCCGGGTCACCGCCAGGGCGAACCTTGCCAAGGAGGCCTCCGGGCTGCCCTCGGCCAGCTTGGCGAAGTGGGTCTGCGCCCAGCGCTCATTGCCCACCCGCAGGGACAACATCCCCTGCTGGTAGTGGGCGAACCCGGAGACCGACTCCGGCAAAAAGCCCAGGTCCAGGGTCCCGAAGATTTGCTGGTCGATCATCACCTCGTTGTGGGGCCGGTCCACCAGGGTGCGCAGCTCCTCCAGGGCGCGGGGCAGCACCGCCGGGTTGGAGCGTTCCCGGGCCACCCGGGCCAGGTAGTAGCCCGACGCGTGCCACAGCCCCAGGTCGGCGAAGCTGCGGGCCAGGAAGTACTGGGCCCAGGCGTGGTTCTCATCGGTGGAGCTGGTCCAGGAGACGAACTGGAACAGCTTTCTGGCCGAGGTCCGGGTGTCGCGGATGAAGAAGTCCTGCAGCGCCCGGTTGAACAGCTGGGGATCCACCTTCTGCGGAGGCAGGGCCACCGCCTCCGGGATCCGGTCATCCTTGGGCGCGGCGGCGGCGGCGGCGGCGGCGGCCGGCTCGGCGGTGGCCGGGGGCTTCTGCCCGAACGCCACCAGGGGGAACAGCGCCAGACACAGCGCGCTTCTACGGAGGTATGGGTTCAAGGCGGGTGGCTATCCTATTCGCTGGCGCCGAAGTTCAGCGCCGCAGCGAGTTGGACTGTGGCCACGTTGAAGATCTGCTGCGAGACCACCACGTTATTGGTGATGTCCAGCCGCCAGGAGATGTTGCGGCTGGCAAACAGTCGCAGCCCGATGCCCAGGTTCAGCCCGGGCCGGAAGCTGCCCAGCGCCTGGAAGGCGGGAGAGCCCCCGGTGTTCCCCTGGGCCAGGGACAGCTTGAGCACCGAGAGGCCACCGATGAAGAACAGCTCGAAGTGCTGGATCGACTTGTTGAGGATGGCCACCTTTCCGTAGACCGGGCTCCAGATCAGATCCGAGCCGATCATCCAGTTCACCTCGTCAAAGGCGGTGGGCTGGACGCCGAAGTCACGCTCCAGCTGGCTGCGCAGCCCGGTGTTGAGGTTGTAGCTGTAGGTGCCGCGGCCCACCTGCCAGGCGAAGCTGTCGTTGAAGTGGAAGGTGTAGGAGACCTGCCCGGTGACGCCCTTGTAGAAGGCATCCAGGGGAAGCATCCCCACCCCCAGGGTCAGCTCGTGGTTCATCCGGTACAGCCGGTCCTGGACCGCGGTCACCGACCCGGGGTTCTCCAACTCCTCGATCTGGGCCTGGGCCGACACCGCGCCCACCGCCAGCAACACCGACAACACTCGCTTCACGTGTGCCCCCTGGGGACAACCAGTTCCCTTCGCCGAACCGGTCATCAGAACCCGACCGAGTTGAACAAGAAGGGGTAGGAGATGATCACCGAGCCACCGCGCGGCCTGGGGAACTCCCACTTCTTCAGCGCATTGAGGATGCAGCCCTCCACCGCGCTGGATCGGAGGGTCGAGTTCTTGGTCCGCACCGTGGTCACCTTGCCGGCGGAGCCGATGGTCCACTCCAGCTGGACCTTGCCGGCCAATCCGGGCGTGGTCAGCAGCGCCCGCTCGTAGCACGAGCTCACCTCATGCAGGTGGGAGTTGATCACCTTGGCCACCGCGTCGCGGTCGATGCTGCCCGCCGCCTGGACCGCGCGGGCGCTGGCCCGGCCCACCGTGCCGCCCACGCTGCCCTTGCC
>JALYOC010000069.1 GCA_030857095.1 Myxococcota bacterium
GCCCCGGCCAGCGCCGCGGCGGCCGCGGCGGCGGTCACCCCGCGCACCGGCTCGGGCAGATCGGTGAGCTTGATCAGCGGGCCGTCGGCGAACAGCAGCACCCGCTCCATGAGATTCTCCAGCTCGCGGATGTTGCCCGGCCAGGCGTAGGCCTGCAGCGCGGTCATCGCCCCCTCTTCGATGCCTTCGATCTTCTTGTTCAGCCGCTTGTTGTACTTGTCCAGGAAGTGCCGGGTGAGGTTGGGGATGTCCGTGCTGCGGTCCCGCAGCGGGGGCAGCACGATCGGGACCACCGCCAGCCGGTAGTAGAGGTCCTTGCGGAAGCGTCCGGCCTCGATCTCCTGCTGCAGATCCCGGTTGGTGGCGGCGATCAGCCGGACATCCACCTTGGTGGTCTTGATCCCGCCCACCCGCTCGAACTCGCTCTCCTGCAGCGCCCGCAGCAGCTTGACCTGCATCTCGATCGGGATCTCGCCGATCTCGTCCAGGAACAAGGTCCCCTCGTCCGCCAATTCGAACCGGCCCGGCTTGGAGGTGACCGCGCCGGTGAAGGCGCCCTTCTCGTAGCCGAACAGCTCGGATTCGATCAGGTCCTTGGGGATGGCCGCGCAGTTGATCTTGATGAAGGACTTGCCGCGGCGGGAAGATCCTTCATGCAGGGCAGTGGCGATCAGCTCCTTGCCGGTGCCGCTCTCCCCGTTGATCAGCACCGTGGAGGGGGTGTCCGCCACCTTCTCGATCACCCGGAACACGTCCCTCATCTGGGGCGAGTCACCGATGATCGCCGCCCGGGCGCTGCCGTCCGGCTTGACGCTGCGCTGGCTGGCGGCGTGGGTGCGCACCGCCTTGCCGATCACCTGTGAGAGCTCGGACTGATCGAAGGGCTTGGTGATGTAGTCAAACGCCCCCAGCTTGATCGCCTCCACCGCCGAGTCCACCGTGCCGTGGGCGGTGATGATGATCACCGGCACATCCGGGGCCTGTGCGTTGAGGGTCTTGAGGATCTCCAGTCCCCCCACCCTGGGCATCACCAGATCGGTGACCACCACGTCCGCGCCGTTCTTCTGGAACTCGGCCAGGGCCACCGCCCCGTCCTCGGCGACGGTGACCTCATAGCCATCGCGGCGCAGCATCGCCGCCAGCACCTTGCGGAGGTTCACCTCATCGTCAACGACCAGGACCTTGGCCATGTCTCCTACTTCTTCGGGGCGCTGCGCTGCCCGTTGCCTTCCAGGGTGCAGATCGCGTCCGGGTGCTTGATCCGCAGGATCAGGCTCTCCAGCACCCGGAAGGGGTGGTTCATGTTGGAGGCGCCCAGATAGGAGGTGACCATGTCCATCGCCACCGCCAGGTCCATGTTCTCCCGGCCGGTGGAGATCACCACCCCGGAGTCACCGCGCACCCGGTTGGACTGGTAGACCCCGTCTGCCGCCAGCTGGCGGATGGTCTCGATCTCCAGCACCCCGGTCTTCTCGTAGATCCGGTGCAGCAGCGAGAAGAGCCGAGGGGAGAGCACCACCGCGTAGGGGCCGTAGTGGCCGTGCTCGTTGAGCTTGCGGGCGGCCTCCACGATGGAGAGGTAGCCCTGGCCGGGCTCGTTCCAGTCTCCCAAGGTGACCTGCAGCCGGCCGGTGGCGTTCATCAGCCCCTCGTGGCCCAGCTTGGGATCGCCGTAGAAGATCAGCTCGTCCTCCATCTGGGCGCAGAGCGCGGCGGCGCCGGCGGCGGCCGAGACGTCCAGCGGCATGTTGTGGGTCCGCGCCGCCTCGATGTCCCGCCAGTGGAGGAGGAAGTCCTTGTAGATCAGCGGGATGGTCTTGAACTTGCGCGCGTCAGTGAAGACGGTGGCCGTCTCCTGTTCGCCCACGATGTCAATCGCCCCGGGGGAGACGCCGGTGTACTCGTCGTGGGGGATGCTCTGCACCCCGGCGCCCAGCGGCCCGTAGAGATCCAGCAGCCGGCGGCCCACCAGCGAGCGGCGGGCCACCTGGATCACGGTCTCGTTGAGGCGCGCCCACTCCTCTTCGCGCAGCGGATTCTCGGCGTGTCCCAGAAAGTCGGCCATCGGGGTGTCTCCTCGACGAAAGGTAGGAAGCTTAGGGGGACTTCGGCCCGCCGCGCTTGAGTGGCCCCACGGTGAAGGGGCTGGCGACGGGGTTGGGGGAAGCAGGCAGCGCGGTCAGCACGCGGCGGGGATCGGAGGGCAGGCGCAGGTGTTCCAGGGGCCCGTCCGGCTGGGGGCGGGGCGGGACGGTGACCGGGCCGGCCGGCCGGGAAGAGGGGACCTCGCCGCGGAAGTGCGCGGTGGAGAACTCCTTGGAAAAGTGGGCCTCCTGACCGGGGTCCAGCTTGCGGAGCAGGAAGGTGGCCTCCGCCACGTGCTCCTTCTCCTCCTCGGCGAGATGGAGGAAGAACGCGCGGATCTCCTCCGACTCGGCGGCGCGCGCGAGCTCCTCGTAGTGGTTGATGGTCTCCAGCTCGCGCAGCAGGACCAGCCGCACGCGCGCGAGATCGGTCTCGGCCATAGCCCAAGGACGTTCGTTTGGACTCGCCGAGCGGTCAAGGAAGATCGGCGGAAAGCCGGGTTTGTGTATGGTCCGCGCCTCCGTGCCCAACGACCGCCCCTCCGCCGTCCCCGAGAAGGCCTCCGCTGTCGATCCCGCGCTGGCCGTCGGCGCCTCCGGCCCCCGGCAACCCTCCGGGAGCCGGGGCGCGATGCTGGTGGCGTCGGGGATCCTGCTCTCCCGCATCCTGGGGCTGGTGCGGGAGCGGGTGTTCGCCCACTACCTGGGCAACTCGGTGGCGGCGGCCGCCTTCCGCGCCGGACAGCGGATCCCCAACTACCTGCAGAACCTGTTCGGGGAGGGGGTGCTCTCCGCGTCGTTCATCCCGGTCTACGCCGGGCTGTTGGGAAGGAACGAGCGCGAGGCGGCGGACAAGGTCGCAGGGGCGGTGTTCGGGCTGCTCTCGCTGGTGACCACCGCGCTGACCGCGGTGGGGGTGTTGGCGGCGCCGCTGTTCGTGGATCTGCTCACCCCCGGGCTGGACGGAGAGACCCGAACCCTGGCCATCGCCACGGTGCGGATCGCCTTCCCCGGCACCGGAATGTTGGTGCTCTCCGCCTGGTGTCTGGGGGTGCTCAACAGCCACCGCCGCTTTTTCCTCTCCTATGCGGCGCCGGTGGCCTGGAACGGAGTGTTGATCGCCGCCTTGCTGATCTTCGGGCCTGGGCAGACCCCCGGACAGCTGGCGATCAGCGTCACCTGGGCGGGGGTGGTAGGCAGCCTGCTGCAGTTCGCGGTGCAGCTGCCCACGGTGATGGGGCTGTTGACCCACTTCCGGCCCACCGTCCGGCAGCTGGACGCCCACGTGCGCCAGGTGCTGCGCAGCTTCGGGCCGATCGTGGTGGGACGGGGCGTGGTGCAGATCAGCGCGTTCGTGGACGGGGCGGTGGCCAGCCTGATCTCCGACCGCGCCTATTCGGCGTTGTCCTACGCGCAGATCCTGTACCTGCTGCCGATCAGCCTGTTCGGGATGGCGGTCTCCGCCTCCGAGCTGCCGGAGATGTCCCGCGCCGCGGGGGCCAACGTGGAGGTGGCCGCCAACCTGCGCGAGCGGCTGGGCCGGGGCGCCAGACGGATCGCCTTCTTCGTGGTCCCCTCGGTGGTGGCGCTGGGGTTGCTGGGAGACGTGGTGGGCGGGGCGCTGTTGCAGACCGGCAAGTTCGGTCCGGCCGAGACCCGCTACCTCTGGTACCTGCTGATGGGGTCCACCGTGGGCCTGCTGGCCGCCACCCTGGGCCGGCTGTACGCGTCCGCCTTCTACGCGCAGAAGGACACCAAGACCCCGCTGCGCTACGCGATCATCCGGGTGGCGCTGGGGGGGACCTTGGCGTTCCTGCTGGCGGTGCGGTTGCCGCCGCTGCTGGGGATCCCCCCGCACCTGGGCGCGGTGTTCATCAGCGCAGCTTCCGGGCTGGCCGCCTGGGTGGAGTTCTGGCTGCTGCGCCGGAAGCTGGGGAAGACGATTGGCGCCACCGGGGCGCCGCCCACCCTGTTGGGCCGGCTGTGGCTGGCGGCGGCGATCGCCGGGGTCGCCGGAGTGGCCATCAAGTGGGGCTTGACCCGGACCCTGGGGGCGCAGCCGGAGATCGCCGCCGAGTGGGGAGGGTGGCTGCTGCCGGCCCCCTTGCTCCATCCGATCTGGACCGCGCTGATCGTCCTGGGGCCGTTTGGCCTGCTCTACTTCGGGCTGACCGCCCTGCTGCAGGTCCCCGAGTCGCAGGCGGTCGTGCGGCGGGTGCTGCGGCGCTGACAGGGGAAATCCCGGCCGAACTGTGGCAGAGGGGCGGGCAACATGAAGAGCCGCCTCATTCTCCTGCTGTCTGTGTTGCTGGCGATCCCCGCGGGTGCCGTCCCCACCGTGGAGGGCGCGCCGCGTTGGGCAAGCGATCTTCCTGGGTGTGCGCTCTCCGCAGAGCAGTCCCGCTATGCAGTGCAGGCGCTGGTCACCGGCGCGGCGGCGGACCGGTTCGCGGCCCTGACCCTTCATGACGCCCGGACCGGGGCCCGGCCGGATGCGCCGCTGGGGACCTTCTCCCTCTCCGCCACCGACGTGGGCGGCGCGCGACTGGAGGGAGCGCGGGCGATCTCCTTCTCCCCGCAAGGCTGGACCGAGGAACGGGTGGACGGGACGCTGACCGCCCGGGCGGAGGTCTTCACCCTGGCCCCCAATGTGTTCGCGGTGACCGTGACCCTGGGCGGCGTCTCCTCCCCGCTGTCCCTGCGCGCGACCCTGGAAGGCAACCTGGGCACCGGCAGCGCCACCCTGGGCACCGGCAGCGGTGCCTTTCCCCTCCTGCTCACCCTGGACTCCGGGGAGGAGCGTCCCTTCGGCGTGGCCCTGGGGAGCACCGCTGGCAGCTCGGTGTCCGCGGGCGCCGGCGGCTCGGCCTACGCGGTGACCCTGGACCTGGTCGCCACCTCCGATGGGGTGGTGGCCTTCGTGCTGGCCCAAGATGATGCCACTGCCCAGACGATCTCCCGGGGAGAGGCCGCGGTCACCGCCGCCGGCGGGGTGGAGGGCTGGGCCGGCGCCGCGCAGTCAAGGTGGGCCGCCCAATTGGCCACCTTCTCCCCGCCGCACACCACCGACGCCGAGGCTCGGGCCAACGATGCCCTGGCGCTCTCGGTGCTGCTCAACAACGAGCTGGGCGGAGCGGAGGGCGGGCTGAGGGGATCGCTGCCGGCCAAGACCCACTTCAACTACTTCGAGGTTCGGGACACCGGCTTTCTGGCGCTGGCGGCGGTGGAGGGCCCCAGCGCCCGCGCCCAGGCGTACCTGGACGGGGTGTGGCGCGGGCAGGAGGCCGGCGCCGGCAACCTCCAGGCAGGGCTGATCCCCCACCGGGTGGATGAGGCCGGCGGGGCGCCCTCCTGGAACCAGGCCAGCGTCTCCGACCACTACTCCGAGCGGCCCGCCTTCGCGCCCGCCCTGCGCGCGCTGCGGGACCGGGGACTGCCGCCGTTGGAGCCGCCCGCGCTGACCGCGCTGCTGGACGCGCAGCTGTCCTTGCTGGGCTGGTGGCGCGATCACCGGGACTGGGACGAGGATCTGGTGTTGGAGGCCAACGGCGGGCTGGAGGCGGGGGCGGACAACAGCCCGCGCTTCTTTGAGATGTGGGGCAGCGGAGACGGGGTCCGGCTCCCGGTCCCGGAGGTCCAGCCCCGGGCGCGCACGCCGCTCAACGCGGTGGATGTCTCCTCCTCCCTCTACGCCGAATATCTGGAGGCCTCGCAGCTGGCGGGCGCGCTGGGTCGGGGAGAGGATCAGCGTCAGTCGCTGGCCCGGGCCAGCCTGCTGGGGGCGCAGATCGACGAGGCCACCTTCGGCTTCTGGGATGAGGTCCGCGGCGGCTACTTCGACTACTGGCTCCAGGGCACCGAGCGGGAGCGGGTGCCGCTGCGGATCCGCACCCCGGTGATCTGGGCGCCGCTGACGGTGGGGGCGGCCCGCGAGCTGACCCGCGCCAACCGCGCGCTGGCGCACCTGCTCTCCGAGGTCGAGTTCTGGCGGCCCCACGGAGTCCCCAGCGTGGCGGTGGGAGAGGGGACCTTCGACTCCGCCCAGCGCTGGAGGGGGGCGGCGTTCGCCGAACAGCAGTACGAGGCGATGGTGGCCCTGTACCGCTATGGCTACGAGGCGGAGGCGGAACAGCTGCGCCAAAGGACGCTGGCCACCCTCCAGGCGGCGGGCACCTTCCGCGAGGCGTTCGATCCGGAGACCGGCGCCGGCCGGGGCCCCGGCTGCTTCGGCACCAGCGCGGCGGTGGCGGTGGCGATTGCCCGCAACCGGCACCAGGAGGAGGCCTTCGCGGTGGAGCGGGGAGGCCTGCCGCGCGTCCGCCAAGGACAGCTGCGCCGGATGATCCGGATCTCCAACGGACAGCTGCTGCTGGAGGTGAGGGTGGCGGGGAGCCGGGAGGTGCCGGTGACCACCCTGAGCGCGGCGGATCAGCTGTTCGCCGAGGTGCCGATGGGAATCGAGCTGAGCGACCCCCACGGGCTGATCGGCGACGCGGAGGTGGAAATGCGCCTGCCTGCCTACGAGAAGCTGCAGGCCCGGTGGACCGCCGGGCCGGGGGCAGGAAGGACCCTGGACCTGGAAGGAGAGGAGCTGACCCTCACCGCCCGGGTGGGGGACCGGATCGAGCTGTCTGGGCTGCGCTTTGTGGGGGCACAGACCTGCGGGTGCGCCGGCGGCGGTGGGGCGGGGCTGGGGGCGTTGGGGGTGCTCCTGTGGCTGTTGGCGGTCCACCGCCGGCGTGCCTGAGCGCTGGGCGGCCAGGCAGTTTTTTGGGGGCTGTCGGAAATCCGGGGCGGGGGAAGGGGGTTGGAGAGCCTGCGCGCCTCCCTCCCAGAGGGAAGTGCGTGTGCCGCGAGGGCGGCCGGCTCCTTTTGTTTGCCCCCGTAGGTGTTTTGACCCTTTGCCCCGTTGGACGCCGCCGGGCGCGCGTGTATGGTGCGCCGCCCATTTTTTTGCAGAACCCAACGTTGGACGCAGGAAGGCAGAAGCAGTGGCTGACGATTTCTCCGGACCGAAGAAGCCGAAGGCAACCTTTGGCGATGTGATGCTGGGCATTCCCTCTGGCGGCCGCGATGATCGCGGTGGTCGCTCTGAGAAAGGCCCGAAGCGTGAGCGCGGTGGCGGCAGCTCTGGGGGCGGTAGGCCCTCCGATAAGCCGGTGACCGCCAGGACCCAGGGCGAAGGTGGCTCGGAGACCGAGATCGTCGAGCGCGCCAAGCGCGACGGCGATCAGTCGGGGCAGAAGCGCGGGAGTGAGAAGCGCGCCTCTGGACCGATGGTGGTCGTCAAGCGCGCCTCCGGCGTGGTGGAGACACGCGGGGCCGGCGAGACGCCCGCTCCCACTCCCACCCCGGAAGCGGCGGCCGCGGCCGAGGCTCCCGAGGTGCGCCCCGAGCGGCCGGCCCGTCCGGTGACCCCGGTGGCCAAGAGCGCGCTCTACGAGCACGTCCCGGAGAGCCAGAGCTTCGCCGAGATGTTCGAGGAGTCCGCCAAGGACCTCCCCGCGCGCAAGCAGCCCAAGATCGGCGAGAAGGTGAAGGGCAAGATCTTCCAGCTGGGCGCGGACACCGCGTTCATCTCGCTGGGCGGCAAGAGCGAGGCGATGATCGAGCTGCGGGAGCTCAAGGACGACGAGGGCATCCTGCGCTTCGGGATCGGCGATGAGGTCGAGGCCCACGTGCTGGAGGCCGGCGCCAAGGGCATCTTGTTGACCCGCACCCTGTCCAAGGGCGCCGCGTCGATGTCGATGCTGATCGAGGCCCGCAACTCCGGGATGGTGGTGGAGGGGATGGTGCTGGCCGCCAACAAGGGTGGCCTGGAGGTCGCGGTGGGAGACACCCGCGCCTTCTGTCCCTCCAGCCAGATCGACGTCCGCTTCGTGGAGAAGACGGATCAGTTCATCGGCGAGAAGCTGCGCTTCAGGGTGATCGAGGTCCGCGAGCGCAACGTGGTCCTCTCTCGCCGCGCGGTGTTGGAGGAGGAGCAGAAGGGGATCGCCGCCGAGACCCGCAAGAGCTTGCACGAGGGAGCGGTGCTCAAGGGGCGCGTGGTCAGCGTCCGGGACTTCGGCGCCTTCGTGGACATCGGAGGGATCGAGGCCATGTTGCCGGTCTCCGAGCTCTCCCACGTCCGGGTCGGTCACCCCAGCGACGTGGTGAAGGTCGGTGACGAGGTGGAGGTGGAGGTCTTGAAGATCGAGGCCGCCAACCCCAACTCGCCGGACAAGAACAAGCAGAAGGAGCGGATCACGCTCTCGATGCGGTCCCGCCAGGCGAACCCCTTCGAGGAGGCCCTCAAGGAGATCACCGAGGGCCAGCGGCTGAAGGGGAAGATCGTCCGGCTGCAGCCCTTCGGCGCCTTCGTGGAGCTGCGTCCCGGCGTGGACGGGCTGATCCACATCTCCGCCCTGGCGAACCGCCGCATCGCGCACCCGCGCGACGTGGTCAAGCAGGGCGACGAGGTGGAGGTGGTGGTCGAGAAGATCGACGCCAACGAGAAGCGGATTGGCCTGCGCCGGGTGCTGGAGGATGGCACCGTGGCAGGAGAGGGGACGATCGCCGAGCGCGAGGCTGCTCCCCGGGCCGAGGGGGGAGGGGCGCCCGCGCCCCGCGCCGCCCGCGCCCAGGCCGGGCAGGTGGTGGTGGGCAAGATTGACCGGATCGAGCCCTACGGCGTGTTTCTGTCCTTCCCCGGTGGCAAGGGCCTGGTCCCGGCCAGCGAGACTGGCACCGAGCGCGGCACCGACATGAAGCGGCACTTCCAGATGGGGCAGGAGCTCAAGGCCCAGGTCCTGGAGATCGACCCCACCGGGAAGATCCGCCTCTCGCTCACCGCGGCCGCGCGCGCGGAAGAGCGGGCCGATATGGAAGTGTGGATGAAGCAGAACCAGCCCAAGGGCGGCGGCAAGTCCGGCCTGGGGACCCTGGCGGATCTGCTCAAGGCGAAGCTGAAGTAGGGCTGCGAAGACTTCGCCGCGCCGGAAGAAATGACGGCGCGGCGAGGTTGTAAGAAAGCTGCTTGACGCAGCAGGAAGCGGACGGTACAAGCCCGCTCACCAGACGACGCCGGCAGCAAAAAGGCGGCGCACATATCGCGGGGTGGAGCAGCCTGGTAGCTCGTCGGGCTCATAACCCGAAGGTCGCAGGTTCAAATCCTGCCCCCGCAACTTGTAGGAGAAGGCCCCGGTGACTCGAAAGAGTTACCGGGGCCTTCGACTATTCGCGCGCCTTCGCGGCTCGGTTGAACCCGCGGCCCGAGCTTGGACGTCGCCACCGCAACGCGTACCCCATACCGCCCGGTTCACCTCGATCACCGCGTGGTCCCGTCCCCCGGAAGGCACAACGAGGGGGCAGCAGAGACATTTCAAAGTGGCGGCAAGCACCGCCGATCTGGAGCCGGTGCGCGCCTCGCGGGCGGCCGTTATCGAACCGTCATGAACCGGGCCGCCTCTCGAATCGCAGGGCTCGTCACCCTCTTGCTGGGGGCTTTCGCCATGGCTACCGAGACGCCCAAGTACGAAGTCCTCGAGCGGTACGGCGACTTCGAAGTCCGCCAGTACCCCTCGTCTGTCGTCGCCGAGACCGAGGTGCAGGGCGAGCAGACCGCCGTCGGCAACGAAGCCTTCTCGCGGCTCGGGGGCTACATCTTCGGCAACAACCGCGGCACGAAGAAGATCGCCATGACCGCGCCGGTGACTCAGGCGCCGGCGGACGGTACGAAGATCGCAATGACCGCACCGGTCACGCAGTCGAGCGCCGGTCCGCACAGCTGGCGGGTGCAGTTCATCATGCCCTCCGAGTACACGCTCGAGTCGCTTCCCGCACCGAAGGACGACCGGGTGCACCTGCGGCAGCTCCCGCCCAACCGCTTCGCGGCCCTCCGCTACTCCGGCACCTGGTCCCGGAGGAACTACGAGGAACACCTCACGCGACTCTCCGCGGCGATGAAGCGCGAGGGGCTGGAACCGAAGGGCGAGCCCGTGTGGGCTCGTTATGACCCGCCGTTCAAGCCGTGGTTCCTGCGCACCAACGAGATCCTCGTCGAGGTCGGCCCCTGACCAACGACTTCGTCTTCGGAGGCGACCGTGCCTCCCGAGGCCGAGGCGTCGGCGATCTGCCGGGCAAATCAGCCGACCTGTCGCTTCCCCTACGCGGTCGGGATCTGGCCGCCGCATCCCTGCGCGAACCGCGGCGCCGCGTGCTCGGACGAGGAGCTCGGCGTCGCAGCCTCAGCCCCACCGGCACGAGCAGAACGGGCTGGAAGGGGATCCGGCACATCTCGCGTGACAGCCGCAAGGCCGTGCCTCGGGGCAAACGCTAACCTCAACCAACTGACCCGCCGGATGCGGACCCGCATGTCCGGTGGTGTGGGAGGGGCCTGACGGGGTATCCCGTCAGCCCCTTTCCCGATTCAAGGCCTCCCGGCGGAGAAATCTCGAGGGGCTCCTTGAGCTCCTCCTGGTGCGGTTCGGCCAAGATGGGCCTTTCTGGCTTTCACTTCTCCTGGAGGCAGGGCCGGTGACCGAGATCTGCAGACCAGATGCCGCCTCGGCGGAGAGCTCCGGCACCGAGCCCACCATCGCCGGCCCGGGCCCGGTGGCGCGCCCCCACGACCTGCCCCGTCCGCTCGCGGTCGATCCCCGGTTGCGCTACCAGCCCGGGCCCATCCTCGGTGCCGGGGGAATGGGCGAGGTGCGCGAATGCCTGGAGCGGCCGCTGGGGCGCACGGTCGCGATGAAGACCCTGCACACGGCGGGGTCCGCGGAAGCCGAGGAGCGTTTCCTCCACGAGGCGCGCCTGCAGGGGCAGCTGGAGCACCCGGCGATCGTCCCGGTCTACGAGGCCGGGCAGTGGCCGAGCGGCGAGCCGTTCTTCGCGATGAAGCTGGTCGCCGGCCGCCCGCTCGACCAGGTGGTCGGCGCCGCGCGCACGCTCGATGAGCGGCTCGCGCTGCTGCCCAGCCTGATCGCGGTGTGCGACGCGATCGCCTACGCGCACAGCCAGCGAGTCGTCCACCGCGACCTCAAGCCGGCCAACGTGCTGATCGGCGACTTCGGCGAGGTCTACGTCCTCGACTGGGGACTGGCGGAGATGGTCGGACCCGACCAGCGGGTGGCGCCCCCGGCCTCGGGGCTGGTGTCCGGCACGCCCGGGTACATGTCCCCGGAGCAGGCGACGGGCGAGCCGCTCTCCACGCTCTCCGACGTGTACGCCCTGGGCGCGATCCTCTTCGAGCTGTTGACGCTGGCGCCGCTGGCGCGCGGACAGTCCACCGCGGAGCTCCTCCAGGCCACGGTCGAGGGCGTCGATGCGTCCCCGTCCGTCGCTCGTCCCGACCGGCCTTGGCTGCGCGAGTTTGACGCGCTCTGCATCCGCGCCACCGCGCTCGATCCCGCACAGCGCCCCTCTGCTCGCGAGATGCACGACGCCATCGAGGCGATCCAGGAGGGCAAACGGGACTCGGAGAAGCGGAGGGAGCTGGCGCGCGGGCACACCGCGCTCGCGCGCCAGGCGATGGCGCGGGACGATCGCCGCGCGGCGATCGGCGAGGTGGGCAAGGCGCTCGCGCTCGATCCGGAGAACGGTGAGGCGCTCATCGCGCTGGTCAACATCCTCGGTGAGCCTCCGGCGGAGATCCCGCCCGAGGTCCGGCAAGAGCGCGAGCAGGCGGAGTTTCACCGCATCCGCGTCGCCAGCCGCACCTCGGCGTGGGCGTACGCCTCGCTGCTGCTCTACGTCCCGGTGATGTTCTGGATCGGGGTGCGGGAGCTCGGCGCGGTCCTCTTCTTCGCCGCCGCGACCGCGACCGCGGTGGTCGTCAGCGCGGCCGTCGCCCGGCTCGTCCGGCCGTCCGCTCGGGCGGTGCTCGCCACCCAGGCGTGCGCGGCGGTGGTGGTGGCCAGCTCCTCGGTGCTCCTGGGGCCGCTGATCGTCCTCCCCGGCTTCGCGGCGATGGTCACCCTGGCGTACGTGGTCCTTCGGGATCGCTCGCGCGATCTCTCCACCCTGGCCTGGGGGCTGGCTCCGTTCGTGGTGCTGGTTGCGCTCATCTGGGCGGGCGTGCTGTCGAACCCCTACGACTTCGCGGGCGGTCACCTCACCGTCGCGCCGAGCGCGGTGGTCCTTACCGAAGGAGGCACCTGGCTGCTCCTGGTGATGTCCGGGCTGGGGACGATCGTCGTCTCCGCGCTCTCCGTCGCCCCGATCCGCAACGCCCTGCGTGAGGCGGAGGAGCGCTTGGCGCTGCAGGCCTGGCACTTCCGGCAGCTCGTCCCGCGCGCGAATCCGCCGTCCTCCCCCGGTTCACCTCGACAGGACGGGCCCGGGCCGGCCGACTCGTCGAGTTGATGGCGACGCGCCCTTTCAGCTCTTCCAGCGCTTCGATTTCGAGGCCGACAAGGCCAAGGTGAAGGCGCTCCTCGCTGCGCAGTGACACCCGCGCACTTCCTGACGCTACCGGACGATCTTCAAGTTGAACGCCGGGGTCTGCAGCGCGCCCCACAGCCGGACCCAGAGCGGGAGCCACATCTCGGTGCCGCGGGCCATGGTGATGTCGCCCAGGTCGATCACGTCCTTCCAACCGAAGCCCTCCTGGAGCAGGCGGGTGACCTCGGCCTTGGCGGACGGATCGTTCCCGGCCACGAACATCGTGTGATCTCCGTCCTTGAGTTGCCGCGGGTTCACCATCAGCGAGGCGTTGACCGTGTTCAGCGTCTTCACCACCCGGGTCTTGGGGAACGCGCGCTGGATCTGTTCGCCCAGCGAGTCGGTGTTGGAGACGGACAGCGAGGGCGGCATTCCCTTCGAGAAGTCGAGCGGGTTGCAGATGTCGATCAGGATCTTCCCCGCCAGCGCGTCTGCTCCGGCGGAGTTCAGGCCGGGGAGGGCGCCTGCTCCCGAGAGGGCGTTGATCACCAGCTCTCCGAAGGTGGCGGCCTCGGCGAAGGTGCCCAGGGTCGCTCGGGGACGGCTCTCCAGCCAGGTCCGCACCGGCGGGCCGCCGGCCATGTCGCTCTCCTCGCGCGCCAGGGTGGCCTTCACGTCGCGCGTTCCCAGCTTCACCGTGTGGCCCAGCTCCACCAGCTTCCCCGCCACCGTCTTCGCTACCATCTGTGTCCCAAGGACTCCGATGTTCATGACTGCCTCCATTCGTGGTTCCTGGGGGAAAGCTAATGGGTCCCCGGCCCGGTTGACCATGCCCGTCAGCGAAATCTATCGTTAACCTCAAGTTCACGATGACCCCTCGCGTCGATCTCTTCGCCGGTGTCCTTCCCTTCGTCCGCACCGCGGAGCAGCGCAGCTTCAGCCGCGCCGCCGCCGAGCTGGGGGTGACGACCGCAGCGGTCAGCAAGGCGGTGAAGAAGCTGGAGGAGGACCTGGGGGTGAAGCTCCTCGACCGGAGCTCCCGGGTGGTGGCGCTGACGCGGGCCGGAGAGGTGTTCCTCGAACGGTGCCGTCAGGCGGTGCTCAGCGTCCAGGGCGCGCGCGAGGTGATGCAGACGGCCAGCCGCGAGCCGCAGGGCGAGTTGGCGGTGACGATGCCGTTTATCCTGGCGCCGTTCGTGGTCCCGAACCTGCAGCAACTGGCGGCGCAGTACCCTCGGCTCTGGTTCCGGTTGAGCATGAGCGACCGGCTGGCGCGGCTGGCCGACGAGCGCTTCGATGTGGCGATCCGGGTGGGGGAACTCCAAAGCTCCACCCTGGTGTCGCGCCTGCTGCGAGGGACCCGCTGGGTGACCGTCGCCGCGCCCGCCTATCTGGCCCGCCACCCGGCGCCGAGGACGGCCGCGGACCTTGCCGATCACAACGCGCTCCGGTTCCTGGCTCCGGACGGGAAGCCTCGTACCTGGGTGTTTCGCGAGGGCGGCAAGGAGAAGACGGTGCGCACCGGCGGGAACCTCCTCGTCGACCACGGGACCTCTCTGCTCGGGGCCACCGAGGCCGGCATGGGCGTGGGCCAGCTTCTGGATTTCATGGTCGAAGAACCGATCCGTCAGGGGAGGTTGGTCGAGCTCCTCCCGGGCTTGAGCGCTCCGGGGCCGAAGATCCACGCGCTCACCACCCAGGGCCGGGCAAAGTCCACCAACGTGGTGGCGTTCATGCGGTTTCTGCTGCAGACGTTCGAGGGCTGAAAGGGCGCCGGTCGGAAAGTTCGAGGGATTCTCCGCCCTTGGGCCTGGGTAGGGTGGGCCGGGCATCGGGGCTAGAGTAGGGGGGCGGCTGGCCCGCGGAAGATGACTCCCTCTCCTGGACTCCTGGATCCCCCTGCGCTGCACCTGCGGCGGATCCTGCTCACCTACGCGATCACCTCCGGTGCCTTTGGGTTCACGTTTGTGTCCGGACGCGAGCCGATCTGGCTGGCCTTCTGGGCCCACCAGTTGGAGGCGGCACTGTTCCTGGTCGGGGCGTGGCGCCTGCCCCGGCTGCCGCGGCGCGCCCGTCCCCGGGTGCTTGCAGGGTTGCTGGTGACCGCGACCGGACTGGTCGTCCTGGCGGCCTTCATCGGGCGGAAGGCGCCCTTCGAGTTCCTGCTGGTGCTGCCCCTGGTGGTCGCGGTCACGCTTCCTGACGATCTCCTCCCGGTCATCGCGGCAGGGGGCTCGTGCCTGGGGGGCGCGACCCTGCTGATCCTCCTACAGCCGGGCGATCACCAGCCGGGCAACTATCTTGGGTCGGTGGCGACCGTCGCCTTCGCGGCGACTTTCGGCGCGCATCGGTTGGTCGCCACCCGGCGGCAGCTGGAGGAGTTGCACCGCTTGCGCCAGGAACAAGCAGATCAACAGCGGCTGGCGACCGTGGGAGAGGCCGCGGCCGCGGTGGCCCACGAGGTGCGCAATCCGCTGGCGGCGATCTCCAACGCGGTCTCACTGATCCGCTCCGGCACGGGAGAGTCGAACCTCTTGCTGGACATGATCCGCGAGGAGATCGCCAAACTTGAACGCTTCGTCACCGATCTGTTGGTGCTGGCACGGCCGCTGACGGCGCGCTCGCGGACGGTGGATCTGGCGTTGCTGCTGCAACGCTGCGCAAGGATCGCCGCCGATCCGACGGCCACTGAGCGCTTTGTCCTCCAGGGAGAAGGCGCGGGGTTGAACTCCGCCCTAGCCGATCCCGACCTGCTGGAGATCGCGTTGGTCAACCTGATGCGCAATGCGCTCCAGGCCTCTCCGGAGGGCGCGCCGATCCGGGTGGAGTTCCAGAGCACGTCCGGTTCCTGTGTGATCAGTGTCGAAGACGAAGGCCCGGGGGTGCCTCCCGAGCTGCGCGCTCGGATGTTCGAGCCGTTCTTCACCACCAAGCAGACGGGCACCGGTCTGGGGCTGGCGATCACCAGACGCATCGTCGCGGCGCACCGGGGGCAGATTCACCTCCGCGCCGCTCGGATGGGGCAGGGGAGCCGCTTCGAGATTGAGCTGCCCCAGGCCTGATTGGACTCCATGGCTCCGTGACACGGTGAGGAGCCTCGCTTCCCCCGGGCGAGGGTTCGGACCGGAGCTCAATGGTTTCAATGGGTTGAGTCCTACATTGCGGTGCGGCAGGAATCGACGAACTCAGGCGCAACTTCAGGCGCTTAGGCGCGAAAATCCTACATGCAACGCATTGGTGGCGCCCCTCCGAGCCCGATCGCCTCGACCCGCACCAACAGCACCGAGTCGACGCGCCCGGTGGCAGGAAACGATTCCGCCGCGCGCAACAGCTCGGTCTCTCAGTTCGACGGCGCTGCCCGCTCCGCGCCGGTGAACCTCGGCGCCACTGGCGCGGCCCGTCACGTCCCGCTTGCCAACCTCTCTTTCGGGGCCCGCGCGCTCACCACCGTGCGCGCCGAAGCCCAGCCGAACGTGGCGATCCCGGACAACGGTTCGGTGGAGTCGTCGCTCAAGATCTCCGAGGACCTCAAGCTCACCGGCGGCAAGGTGAACGTGGAGATCCCGCACAGCTACGTCGGAGATCTGGTGGTCTCGCTGACCAGCCCCTCGGGGCAGAAGGTCGCGCTGCAGGACCGCAAGGGCGGAAGCGCCGACAACCTCAACGCCTCGTTCGATCTCTCCGCGTTCGCCGGGCAGTCCACCTCGGGGGACTGGAAGCTGACCGTTGAGGACAAGGCCGGGCGCGACGTGGGCTCCTTGGCCAAGTGGAGCCTGGAGCTCCAGGGCGAGTCCGCGGTCGAGCCGCCCAAGCCTCCCGAGCCGAAGCCGGACGCCACGCCGGTCACCGTCGAGGCGTCGCCGAACCTGCGCATCGACGACCGCGAGCAGGTCTACACCTCGACGCTGGAGGTGAAGGAAGACTTCCCGCTCAAGGATCTGGAGCTGGCGCTGGACCTGGATCACGGCCGCAAGGGCGACCTGAAGGTGGTGCTCACCAGCCCCTCCGGGAAGTCGGTGGTGGTCCATGACCGCACCGGCGGCTCCGAAGACGACATCAAGGGAAGCTTCAACTTCGCCAAGGCCTTCGCCGGCGAGCAGTCCGGCGGCGTGTGGACCCTGCGGATCGAGGACCAGACCACCGGCGGCTTTGGGACGCTCAACAAGTGGGCGCTGACGATCTCCCCGGGCGGCACGACCGACCCGACGGATCCGACCGATCCGACGGATCCCACCGATCCGACGGATCCCACTGACCCGACGGATCCGACTGACCCGACCGATCCCTACGGCAACCTCCGCGACGGCGCGCTGGAGGCCGCGATCAAGGCAGACAGTCGGGGCAAGCACGTGGTCAGCTACGGCGCCGCGCGCGAGATCATCTTTGGCAGCCTGGATGTGGTGGGCGGCAAGGTGCAGTGCGTCTACACCGACCGCGAGGTTCCTGGCGGGCGTCCCCCCAACAGCTCAGTGATGAACGTCGAGCACACCTGGCCGCAGTCCAAGGGCGCCACCGGCGCGGCCAAGAGCGACCTGCACCACCTGTTCCCCACCGACAGCCAGGCGAACAGCCGCCGGGGTTCGTTCCCGTTCGGCGAAGTGGTCACGGTGAAGTGGGAGCAGGACGGCAGCAAGTTCGGCCTGGATGCCGAAGGCCGCCAGGTCTACGAGCCGCCCGACGATCACAAGGGCAACGTGGCGCGGGCGCTGTTCTACTTCGCCACCGAGTACGGCAACAGCATCTCCCCCGCCGAGGAGGCGGTCATCCGCCAGTGGAACCGGACGGATCCGGTGGACGACGCCGAGCGCGCCCGTAATCAGGCCATCTCCGGTCACCAGGGCAACACCAACAAGTTCGTCGAGTACAGCCACCTGGCCGACCGGATCACCGACTTCTAGTCCGGGCCGCCGCTCCGGGAACTACCGCCCGGAGCGCGTCTTCTGTGCCGCTCGCACGGACCGACCTCAAAGCTACTTCACGAACTCCGACTTGAGGCCCATCGGTCCGATGCCCTCGATGCGACAGTCGATGTCGTGATCTCCCTCGACCAGACCAGATGGCCCCGGGGCGGGAAAGGCAAAACCCTCCCCGGTGGGGCTGATGCCGCCGGCTAGCCCTTCCGCTGATCCCGGACGAGCCGCCCGTCCACGATCTCCAGGATCCGATCGCAGCGCTCCGCCAGCCGCGTGTCGTGGGTGACCACCAGGAAGGTAGTGCCTTGCTCCCGGTTCACCCGGCGCATCAGCTCGAAGATCTGGTCCGAGGTGTGGGTGTCCAGGTTGCCGGTGGGCTCGTCGGCCAGCACCAGGGGAGGGCGGGTCACCAGGGCCCGGGCGATGGCCACCCGCTGCTGCTGGCCGCCGGACAGCGCGGTGGCCATGTAGTGCTTGCGGTCCGCCAGGCCCATCTCGTCCAGGAGCGACGATGCCCGCTGCAGCATCGGCGCGGTCATCTTCCCCTTCGACGCCGCTAAGGGCATGGCCACGTTCTCTTCGGCGGTGAAGGCCGCCAGGAGGTGGTGGAACTGGAAGATGAAGCCCAGGCGGGTGGCCCGCAGCCCGGCCAGCCCGTCGTCATCCAGGCCGGTGGTCTCCTGGCCGGTGATCCGGACGCTCCCTGCGGTGGGGCGATCCAGCAGGCCGATCAGGTTCAACAGGGTGCTCTTGCCCGAGCCGGACGGGCCGATCAGCGCGGTGAACTCTCCCGTCTCCAGGGTCAGGTCCACCCCGTGCAGCACCCGGGTGACCTCCACCCCAGGGTAGTCCTTCACCACCCCGGTCAGCCGCAGCACCGGCTCAGCCATTGCGGATCACCGTGGCCGGGTCCAGTTTGGCCGCGCGGCGCGCAGGGGCCACCGCGGAGAACAGCCCGGTGCAAAGGGCGATCAGCGAGGCGGCGGCGTACAATTCCACGCCCACGTCGGCGGGGAAGCGGGGCGTGCCGTCCGGGTTCACCGCCAGCGCCTGGAAGAAGCGGGCAAAGAGGGTGCCCAGCCCGCAGCCCAGCACCGCGCCCACCGCGCCTACGATTCCGCCCTGGAGGAGGAAGATCCGCATCACCGTGCCGGTCCGCGCGCCCATCGCCTTGAGGATGCCGATCTCCTTGCTCTTCTGGACCACCGAGACGATCAGCACCGAGGCGATTCCCAGCGCCACCGCGATGATCACGAAGGTCTGGATCATGGTCTTGGAGCTGTCCTGGCTGCGCAGCCCCACCAACAGCTGCGAGTTGACCTTCATCCAGGAGTCCGCCACCAGCCCGGTCCGCCGCTGCAGTCCCTGGGCGATGTCCTCGGCGTTGAAGATCTGCTGCACCTTCAGCTCGATCGCCGAGGCCCCGCCCACCAGATCCAGCAGGGTCTGGGCGCTGCGCAGCGGCACCAGCACCCAGCGGCCGTTCACGTCCTTGTTCCCCAAATCGAAGATCCCGGTGATCTGGAAGGACTGGTCCCGGCCCTCGGGGGTGTTGATCCGCAGCTTGTCTCCCACCGAGACCCCCAGCTGGGAGGCCAGCTCGGTGCCGATCACCGCCTCCGCGCCCCGCAGCCGCCAGGCCCCGGAGGTGATCGCCGCCGGGAGGTCCACGATGGCGGGGAAGCTCTCCGGATCCACTCCCCGCAACGCCACCGAGCGGCTGGCGTTGCCCCGGGAGGCGAAGGCGGCGCCGGCGGCCACCGGGGAGACCGCGCTGACCCCTTCCGCCCGCTGGAGGAGCTGGACCGTCTGCTGCCACTGATCAATCGCCCGCAGCCGCTGGGCGGGGGGATCCACCAGGTGCAGCACCCCCGGTCCGGTGGTCAGCGGCCGGGCCGCCTCGTCCGGGGCGCGCAGGGTGATGTGCGCCTGGGACCCCAGGGTCTGCTTGATCAACGACTTCTGCAGCCCGCCGATCAGCGCGGAGAGGAACACGATCACCGCCACGCCCATGGAGACGCCGCCCAGGATCAGCGCGGTCTGCGCCTTGCCCTCCCGCAGGAAGCGCAGCGCCACGAAGAGTTCGAAGGGCACCTGGGCTATCCCTCCCCGGCCCGGATCCGGCTGCCCGGTTCGATCCGGCCCGGGGTCCGCAGCACCTGGTCCCCGTCGGCCAGGCCCTCCACCACCTCCACCTGTCCCTGGCCGGAGAGCCCCAGGCGGACCGGGGTGCGCACCGCCCGCCCGTCCTTGGCCTTGAGCACCCAGGGACTGGCGGTGGACGCGTCCTGCACCGCCTCCAGGGGGATCACGATCGCGTCCGTCCGGGTGGCGACCTCGATCTCCACCGAGACTGTCATATCCGCCCTCAGATACGGCGGGGGCTGGGGCACCTGCAGCTTCACCTCCACCGTGCCCCGCTCGGGGTTCACCGCCGGGGCCACGCTCTCCACCCGCGCCTGGAACTGCTGATCCGGGAAGGCGTCCACCGAGGCCACCGCCGGCTGCCCGGGCCGGATGAAGGCCAGGTTCTTCTCGTCCGGCTCCACCGAGAGGCGGGTGGCGCCCACCCGGCCCAGCACCAGCAGGATCCGCCCCGGGGAGACGCTGTCCCCAGGCTCCACGTCCCGGCGCAGCACCAGCGCCTTGACCGGGGAGGTGAGGGTGGCGTTGTTCCGGCGCGCCCGGGCCGCCGCCCGCTGCGCCTCCGCCTGGGCCACGTTGGCCTCCGCGGCCCGGACCTCAGACCCGCCGCTGCCGGTGGCGCTGGCCTGGGCCTGGGCGCTGGCCAGCCGGCTCTGGGCCAGCTGGGCCTCGTTGATCGCCTGATCCAGCTCCTGCTGGCTCATCCCGCCCGCGCGGGCCAGGGTGCGGGCGCGCTCCGCCTGCCGGTTGGCCTGCTCCGCCGCCAGCTCTGCTTGCCGCACCGCCTGGGCCTGGGTCGGCGCGGCGACCTTCAACAATTGGGTGAGCCGGGCGCGCGACTGCAGCAGCTGGGCGTCCGCCTGGGCCACCGCGGCGTCCAGCTCGGCGGCCTCGATCTCCAGCAGCGTGGCCCCCGGCTCCACCACGTCTCCCTCCTCCACCTTCACCGCCAGCACGGTGCCGGAGAGGTTGGGGCCGATCTGGATCTGCGAGGGCGGGGTGACCCGGCCGCTGACCACCACCCGCTGGGTCAGCGGCTGCTTGCGCGCGGCCACTGTGGGGACCTGGGGGCCCCTCATCCGCTGGACCGCCCATCCCGTCAGCGCGACCAGCAGCAACAGCGCCAGCACCGACCACACCAGGCGGCGCCCTCCGGCCTTGGGGCTTGTCATTGAACACCCTGGAACAAACTTGGACTCACGCGTACAGTTCTGGTGCGATGGGTTCAGGAAGTCAAGTCAGACGGCGCAGGCCCAGCCCCCGGGTGGCCCGCCGCCGCCAGGCGGATCGGGAGCGGATCCTGCGGGCCGCGGCGGCGCGGTTCGCCGAGGTGGGGACCCTCCAGGCCCGCCTGGACGAGGTCGCCGCCCAGGCGGACGTGGCCCGGGGCACCCTCTACAGCCACTTCCCCTCCAAGGAGGCGCTGGTGCTGGCGCTGATGGGGCCGGTGCTCAAGGACGCGGTGGCGGGGATGGACCGGGTAGACCGGGCGCGCACCGCGCAGGCCCGGGTGTCCGCGGCGCTGCAGCTGTATCTGCAGCTGTGGGCCCGGCATCCGGACGCGCTGAGACTGTCCCACCGGCTGATGACCACCCAGGACGTGGCGGCGGCGGCGCAGCTGCACCTGCCGTTCGTGCTTCGGATGGTGGCGGTGTTCTCCACCGTCGGCCGGGCGGGGATCCTCCGCGCCTCTTCTCCAGAGCTGGCCGCCCGGACCCTGGCCCGGGTGGCGGTGCCCCTGCTGGAACTCTATGTCCCGGTCCCGGGAGGAGAGACCCTGTTCGTCGAAGCGGTGAGCGGGCTGCTGCTCAAGGAGTCGCCCAGGACTGTGCCCGCCCGGCGACGCACGCCGCGGTCGGGGTAGCTGCAGGGCAGGAGGGTCAGGCCGGCTGTGGAGCACCGGGGCGGGGCAGCAGGCCCGGAAGGGCCCGGTGGACCGCGGTGGCGATCAGTGCCACCGCGCTGTTCTTGAGCAGATCGCCGGGGACGAAGCTGGCCCCCATGCTGATCGCCTGGGCGGCGGGAAGCTCCAGGCGCCAGGCCAGGCCGGCGATCCCCAGCGGATGGATGAACAGCAGGCTCCCGGCCATGGCGCAGAGGAAGATCAGCGGGACCTCCCGGGTCCAGCGCTGTCGGGGGACTCGCAGGACCAGCGCCCCGGTCAGGGCCGCGGCCAACGGCCAGCTGAGCAGGTAGCCCACCGATGGCTTGGAGAGGGTCTGCAGCCCATGCGCGCCGCCGGAGAGGATCGGCAGCCCGGCCAACCCCAGCGCCAGGTACAGCAGGACCGCCAGCGGACCGCGCCGGGGACCCAGACAGGTCGCTGCCAGCATGATGGCGAAGGTCTGCAGGGTGATCGGGACCGGGACGCCGGGGAGCTGGATCCCGGGCAGCAGGGCGCAGCCGGCGATCAACGCGGTGAAGGCCACGATCCGCGCGGCGTCTCTGGTGGTTCCGGTCATTCTCAACGGTCGCTGCTGGGCCAAGCCTAGCTGATGGAGGATGGCCGGTCGGGAATGGCCAGCGGTCGGGCTACCGTTCCACAATGGATCCCATGGAACACCAGCTGGAGCCGGAGACGTGTCAGCACTGTGGCCTGTTGCCGCACGTGGTCTCGGCGCGCAAGCACGGACGGATGGTCTGCGAGAGCCCGGCCATGCAGGAGCTGCTGCGGCGGGTGGCGCGCTTTGCGGCCAGCGACGCTCCGGTGGTGGTGCTGGGCGAGAGCGGAACCGGCAAGGAGGTGGTGGCCCGCGCGCTCCACGTCAACGGGGAGCGGGCTGCCCGGCCGTTCGTGGCGGTGAACGTGGCGGCGCTGTCCAGCGAGCTGCTGGAGTCGGAGCTGTTCGGCCACGCCCGGGGGGCGTTCACCGGGGCGCACCAGGCGCGCACCGGGCTGTTCGAGTCCGCCGACGGGGGGACCCTGTTCCTGGACGAGATGGGCGAGATGCCGCTGCAGCTGCAGGCCAAGCTGCTGCGGGTGCTGCAGGAGGGAGAGGTGCGCCGGGTGGGGGAGAGCCGGCCGGTCCCGATCGACGTGCGGGTGGTCTGCGCCACCCACCGGGATCTCCAGGAGCAGGTGCGCGAGGGACTGTTTCGGGAGGACCTCTACTACCGGCTCAAGGTGCTGACCCTGACCGTGGCTCCGCTGCGCGAGCGGGCCCTGGACATCCTGCCCCTGGCCCGTCAGTTCCTGACCGCCGAGCTGGAGCGGGGGGGGCAGATCTCCCCGGCCGCGGAGGCGGTGCTGTTGGCCCACCGCTGGCCAGGGAACGTGCGCGAACTGCAGAACACGATGCGCCACTGCGCTGCGCTTCTCACCGGAGATCGGGTGGAGCCCGGGGATCTCCCCGAGGAGCTGCTGCGCACCCGCCTGCCGGTCGCCTCCAGCCTGGCCCCAGACCGGGTGCTGCGTCCGCTGGCGGAGGTGGAACGGGAGCACATCCTGGCGGTGATGGATGCCACCGGCGGCGTCACCGGGGAGGCGGCTCGGATCCTGGGGATCGGCCGCAACACCCTGTGGCGGAAGCTCAAGCAGCTGGCATGACCTGGCTGCAGCGAAGCTAATATTTCTCCTCGGCGGATCGGAGGCACAGATGGGAAGCAGCAGCTGGAAATGGCTGGTGGTGGCGCTGGTGGTGGCGGGGTGTTCGAAGGGCAAGTCCGACGGACCGCAGGCCCCCGTGGATCAGGGCCCGCCGCAGGGGCCCCCGGTGGAGGCGGTGCTGACCAACGCTCCCCAGGTCCCGCCGGCCACCGGACCGACGCTGCCTCCGGGCTCCCTCTACCAGTGGGAGGGGTCGCTGAAGGATCAGCGCGGGAACACCGTGGCCTGGTCGGTGGGGCAGGGCCGGACGGTGCTGATCTCCATGTTCTACAGCACCTGTCCCTACGCCTGCCCGATGCTGATCTCGTCGATCAAGCACCTGGAGAAGAAGCTCTCGCCCCAGGCCCGGGAGCAGGTGGTGGTGGTGCTGGTGAGCATGGACCCGGTCCGCGACACCCCGGAGGCCAACTTGCGGATGGCCCAGGCCCACGGGGTGGATCCCTCCCGCTGGTACCTGCTGCAGCCGGACCCCCGGGACGTGCCGGAGATCGCCGCCCTGCTGGGGATGACCTACCGACAGAACGCGGACGGATCGTTTGGCCACTCGATGCAGGTGACCGCGCTGGCGCCGGACGGCGCGGTGATCGCCAAGCGGGGCACCCCCAACGATGAGCCGGCGGAGATCCTGGCCGCGCTGGAGCGCAGCGCGGGGTCCAGTCGGTAGGGCAAAGCCCGCACCCCGGCCCTCGCCTGCTAACCCCGGGACAGCCGCAGCCCCCGGGGGACCACCACCCGCTCGGCGGCGGTGAACAGCGCGTCAAACCCGATCGCCAGCAGGGCGGCGGGGACCGCGCCCTCCAGCAGCAGCTTCGGATCCCCCAGGCGGATCCCGGCCAGGATCGGCTGGCCGTAGCCGCCGGCGCCGATCAGCGCGCCCAGGGTGGCGGTGCCGACGTTGATCACCGCCGCGGTCTTGATCCCGGCCAGGATGGAGGGGGAGGCCAGCGGCAGCTCCACCCGCCACAGCCTGGCTGCGGGGGGCAGGCCCAGGGCCACCGCCGAATCGCGCAGCTCCAGCGGGATCCCGGTGAGCCCGGCGTGGGTGTTCCGGGCGATCGGCAGCAGGCTGTAGAGGAAGAGGGCGGTGAGCGCCGGCCCGGTGCCGATCCCCAACAGCGGAATCATCAGCACCAGCAGCGCCAGGGAGGGCACGGTCTGGATCACCCCCACCACAGCCAGGATGCCCCTCCCCAGGTGGGGTCGGCTGGCGGCCACCACCCCCAGCGGGATGGCGATCAGGATCGCCGCCAGCAGGGAGAGCAGAACCAAGAACAGGTGTTCGCCGGTGCGGGAGAGCAGGCGCGCGCCCAGCCCGGCCTCGGGGGCGGCGGGACCGGCGCCCAGGAACTGAGAGGCGATCCGCTCCGGCGAGAGGCCCTCGATCTTGGCCTGGGCGTTGAGCGCCCGCATGGTGGTGGCGGGGATCCTGCCTGCCAGCCCCTGCAGCGCGGCGGCCACCCGCGGGTCCTCCTGCTCCGAGCGATACAGCAGCACCGCCTGGTACTCCGGGAACACCTGGCGATCATCCTCCAGCACCACCAGATCCTGCGCGGCGATCTCTGCGTCGGTGGAGTAGACGTCGATCACCTCCACCGCTCCGCTGGAGAGGGCGCCGTAGGAAAGCGCGTGCTCGATTCCCAAGGGACGCTCTGCCCCCAGGCCATAGCGGGCCTGCACCGCCGGCCAGCCGTCCTGCCGATCCAGGAACTCGTGGGAGAAGGCCAGCCGCAGCGCGGGATGCTGGGCCAGCTGGGAGATCCTCTGGATCCCCAACCCCTCGGCCTGGGCCCGCCTCATCCCCAGCGCGTAGGTGTTGTTGAAGCCCAGGGCCGGGCCCAGGGTGACCCCCTGCCGGGCCAGCGCGTCCCGCAGCGCGTCCTCGCCGGGGGGGACCTGCGCCCCCAGCAGCTCCTGGCGGAGGGTGCCGGTGTACTCGGGGTAGAGGTCGATATCCCCGTGCAGCAGCGCCTCCCACAGCACCCGGGTGCCCCCCAGTTCCGGCCGGTGGACGGCGGACAGGCCCTGGTGTTCCAGCGCCTGGCGGGTGATCTCCCCCAGCACCACCGACTCGGTGAAGGCCTTGGAGCCGACCCGGATCGGCTCCGGTCCGGCCGCCAGGGCGATCAGCAGCAGCGGGGCGGCGGCGATCAAGCCGGGCTCCGCTGGGCGTGGAGGAAGCGGGTGACGAACGGCTCGGCGGGGCGCTGCCGGAAGTCCTCCAGCGAGCCCTGCTGGACGATTCGGCCCTCCCGCAGGAGCACCATCCGGCCGGCGAACCAAGCGGCCTCGGTCAGGTCGTGGGTGACCATCACCACCGTCTTGTTCAGTCGCTGGAAGACATCGCGCAGATCCTGCTGTAGCTCGTAGCGGGTGATCGGATCCAGGGCCCCCAGCGGCTCGTCCAGCACCACCACCTCCGGGTCCAGCATCAGCGCCCGCATCAGGCTTAGCCGCTGGGCCTGTCCTCCCGAGAGCTGGGCCGGGTAGCGGGGGAGGACGTCTCCAGGCAGCCGGGTCAGGGTGGCCAACTCGCCCAGCCGTTGTTCGATGCGCGGCTGGCTCCAGCCCAGCTGCCGGGCCATCAGGGCCACGTTCTGGGCCGCGGTCAGATGGGGGAACAGTCCGCCGCCCTGGGCCACGTAGCCCACCTGCCGGCGCAGCGCCGCCGCGGTCTGCGGCAGCAGCGCCGCCCCCCGGTACAGCAGCGCGCCTCCGTCCACCGGTTCTAGTCCCAGCAGCAGGCGGATCACGGTGGACTTGCCGCTGCCGCTGGGACCGATCAGCACCAACGTCTCGCCGGAGTGGATGGTCAGGTCCGTCGGCTGCAGCGCCACCCGGGTGCCGTAGCGCTTGGTAACCTGCCGCAGTTCGAAGAGGGTCACTGCCGCTCTGCGTCAGACTGCCGGCGCAGCGTCTCCACCTGGAGTCTGGCCCGCTCCATCCGCTCCTCGGCCCGCTCCATCAGCGCGCGGATCCGCGCCTCGGCCTCCCGATCTCCCGAGGCGATTGCCGAGGTCAGTTCGTCTCGGAGCTTCAGGTTTCGCCCGGCCATCGCCTGGGCGATCCGTGCGGCCCGCTTCGCCCGCAGAACCGGATTGGGGGAGACGGCGACGGCGTCGGAGCCGGGCCGGGGGGAGTCCCCGGGGTCGTCGATCTGGGGGGGGACCTCCTCTTCCGGCGCCGGCGCCTGCACCTGGGAGGCCTGCGGGGGAGGGGGGACGGAGGGCGCGACCGCGGCACGCACCAGGGGGGCCGGCGGAGGAGGGGGCGGCAGCGGCAGCGGCGCGGCCAGTTCCCACTCCAGGGGCGGGGGCGGGTCCTCTAGCCACAGCGCGAACAGCACCGCGCCCGACACCGACAGCCCGGCCAGCAGGGGGATCCACGGCTTCATGGGCGGATCTTGGCCCGCCTTGGCTCCGCTTTCCATCGCCGTCGCGCCCGCCCGGCTCCCCAGCGGCCCGGTTCAAGGTCCCCGACAGGGGATCAGATCGCGACCTGGGGGCAGGCAATGGCGAAATGCCTCGCAAGGAAGCCTCAGCCCGGGGCGGCTGTTCTATTCCCGATGCCAGTCAAGACTGGAAGATGGGTCAACCCCCGGGAGGCAGATGATGGGTTGCGGGTGCTGATCTGCCGCTTCCGTCCCCGCGGTCTCCCCAGGGCGGAGGAGACCTGGGACGTGTGGATCAAGGAGCTGGCGCCCAGCGAGGCGCTGCACGGGGACTTCTACGGGAAGAGGGGGACGCCGATCACCCTGGACACCTACCGCCAGCGCTTCCTGGAGGAGATGGCCTCCGCCCAGCCGAGGCTCCGCGAGTTGGCGGAGCGGGTGGCGCGGGGGGAGACGGTGACCCTGCTCTGCTCGAAGACCTGCCTGCTGGAAGCGGCCTGTCACCGCTCGATCGTCCGGGACCTGATCGAGGCGGAGCTGCGGAGGCTGGTGGAGCCCCAGGGGCAATCGCCCGCGACTGGCTGATCCTCCCGCGGTTCAGGGGCGCGGGCCAAGCCCAGGTGGACGCCCCAGTGCTCGCGGGCCAGGGTGCCTTCGAAGCGGCAGACGTCGATGTCGGTGGTCTAACCCCCGCGGTGGGTGACGGGGATTGGCGGGAACTTTTCCGGCGGTGTTCGTTGGATCGATACGGGGGCGCGCGCCCCGGAGGAGGTGCGCCCGCGCAACCTGGAGGGTTCTATAATGCCGCGTCGTCGCCTGGCTGCCGTTGCGTGGATGTTCGGGCTGATCTTCGGCGGCGCCGCCCAGGCCACCCCTCAATGGAACTACGGCCCCTTCGAGTCCTACTGGCACTTCGAGTGCACCACCGGGATCCAGGAGGTCCTCACCCAGGCCCAGGCCGGCTACTACGGGGACGGCGCGACGCCGCGGGTCGGAGAGGTCTACTACACCACCTCGTTGCTCTCGGTGGTGGGCAACGCCTGCGTGGGCGGATCCCAGGTGGTGCCCGAGATCTTCTTGCCGCAACAGTCGGTGCTGGCGATCAGCGCAGCCTTCCCGGTGCGCTGCGTCTACACCTCGCTGTCCACCGGCGCGCAGACCGAGCTTCCGCGCTCTGAATGTCCACAGACGCCGTCCGCCGGACCCAATGGGGGCTATGCGTTCTACCAGCCTCAGCAGAGCACCTTCCCGGTGGCGTACGGGTCGACCTTCGAGCTGTGGGTCCCGGTGCTCTCCAAGAAGGTGCTCAGCGGGATCGGCAGCGGGGACTACTTCCAGGCGGGGATCAAGGTGATCACCGAGTCCACCTACACCCAGTTTCCCTCGCAGGGGGTGTTCGTGTTCCCGAACCCTCCGGCGATCAGCTATGGCTCGCCGTCCACCACCGCGATCACCAACAACACCGCCACCAGTCGGGGGGTGATCTCCAACCACTACACCCAAGGATCCCTCTACGCGGACCTGGGCACCGCCACCTCCTACTCGCGTCCGGGGATGGGGCCGTGGGCGATTGGGGATTACGACTGGGGCCAGTCCACCGTGGACTGGACCGGGCTGACCGCGGGGACCACCTATCACTGGCGGCTGCGCTTCGTGTCCTCCAACGGGGTCACCACGGTGGGCGCGGATCAGACCTTCACCACCACTGGCACTCCGCCCGTGGCCACCTACCCGCTGGCGATCTCGGTCACCTCCGGGGGCAACGTCACGGTCTCGCCCAACCAGGCCAACTATGCCGCCGGCACCCAGATCACCTTCACCGCCGTCCCCGATGCCTGGTCCTACTTCGTCGGCTGGACGGTGGACGGGGTGGCCGCGGGTTCGGGCAACCCGCTGGTGCACACGGTGACGCAGTTCCACCTGATCGGGGCCACCTTCGCCACGCCCCCGGCGGGAGCGGATGCCGGGACCTCAGCTCCTTCGGATGCCGGGACGACCCCCGGCGCCGACGCCGGGACCGCCCAGCCCACTCCGGACGGAGGCGCGATCCCGCGAGCGGATGGCGGGGGAGGAGGCGACGCAGCGCCCCAGTCCGGTTGCGGGGGCTCGGCCGCGCCCGGGATGATGGCGCTGATGGGCGCGGTGCTGATCGGGAGCAAGCGCCGCCGAGGGGGGTGATCAGTGGGGTGGGCGCGCTGCTGCTCGGGTGCGGGCGCCGCCGCGAGCTGTGAGGTGGCGGGGAGGGCGCTGGGGTGGAGAGGGCGACCTCCAGAACCCCAGCCCTCTCCGGAATCCTGGTCGCAGGGGTCCTGGACATCCGGGCTCAACACAACGCAGTGACAGTTCGGGCGCTCCGCTGCGAAAAGACTGGCGGAAAGTCGCAACGGAATGACCGCTGGGGCACTCCGTTGTGCTGAGCGGAGCGTCGGAGCGTCGGAGCGTCGGAGCGTCGGAGCGTCGGAGCATCGGGTTCACGCTGGAGGCGCGGAGCCGATGGTTGGGGGGCAACGCAGCAGACTGTCGCCGCCGGCAGTCTCCTGCGACGAACGCCGGGGTGCGGTCGCAGGAGACTGTCGTGGGAGGCATTCTCCTGCGATCTCCGCCCTGGCCTCCTCCGGGTCGTGGGTTCATTCTGGAGCCAAGAGTTCACGCTGGAGCGCGCGGGCCTTCATGACCGAGCGCTGAGCGGCCAGTGGACCTGGGGTACCAGTGATCGGGGCGGAACGTGCTTGGAAGGGCAGACAGCGAAGCTCCTGAGCCCAGCCGGCTCCGGTTGCCTGATGCACCGTGGCGCTGATCTCAACACAACGCAGTGACCGTGCGGGCGCTCCGCTGCGAAAAAGCAGGCGGAAAATCGCAGCGCGGTGACCGCTGGGTCACTCCATTGTGTTGGGGGCGCGATCTGGAACCCGACCCCTGCCCGCTGCCACCCGCTGCCGGACCTCGGGACCTACCCGGACCTACACCCAGGGTGTGTGGATGTCAGACCCATCGGCTACATCACGGAGCGGAAGCTCGAGTGGGGGCGGGGAGGGGCCGGATGGTCACCGCGGTCATTGCAGAAAAACCATCGGTGGCACGGGACCTCGCGGCGGTCCTGGGGGCCACCACGCGTGGAGACGGCCAGCTCTCGGGCAACGGCTACGTGGTGACGTGGGCCATTGGCCACCTGGTGGGACTGGCGGAGCCACACCAGATCCGCGCCGAGTGGAAGCCCTGGCGGTGGAACCAGCTGCCGATGCTGCCCCGGCAGTGGCCGCTCAACATCCACGAGCAGACCCGGGACCAGTTCCAGGTGGTGAAGCGGGTGCTCACCGATCCCCGGGTGGGGCAGGTGATCTGCGCCACCGACGCCGGCCGGGAGGGCGAGCTGATCTTCCGGCTGATCTATGAGGCTTCCGGGTGCATCAAGCCGGTGAAGCGGCTGTGGATCTCCTCGCTGACTGATGACGCGATCCGGGCCGGGTTCGGGAGGCTGCGGCCGGGGCACCAGTTGGATCCGTTGGCGGCGGCGGCGGTGGGGCGGTCGCGGGCGGACTGGTTGGTGGGGATGAACCTCTCCCGCGCCTACGGGCTGACGATGGATCTCCCGCTCTCGGTGGGCCGGGTCCAGACCCCGACCCTGGCGATGGTGGTGGAGCGCGAGTTGGCCATCCGTCGCTTCGTGCCCGAGGACTACCTGGAGGTGGTGGGGACCTTCACCCCGCGGGCGGAGGGGAGCGCAGATCGCTACCTGGGCACCTGGTTCGAGGAGGTCCGGGGGGAGCGGAACAAGCGGCTGCCCAAGGATGGAGCTTGGGCCCAGGGAATCGTCCAGCGGGTGAAGGAAGGCCAGGCCTCGGTGCGGTCCAAGACCTCCGAGACCCGGCGGATGCCGGCGCCGCTGCTCTACGACCTGACCGAACTGCAGCGCCACGCCAACCGGCTCTACGGGTTCTCCGCCGCGCGGACCCTGGAGATCGCCCAGACCCTCTACGAGCGTCACAAGGCGATCAGCTACCCGCGGACCAACAGCCGGCACCTGTCCACCGAGGTGGCGGCGACCCTGCCCAAGGTGGTCCAGGCGGTGGCCGACCCCTACCGTGAAAAGCTGGCGCCGGGCACCTTTGTCCAGCCGCTGGGTCGACGCTTCGTGGACGACGCCAAGGTGACCGACCACCACGCGATCATCCCCACCCCCGCGGCGATCAACCCCGCTCGGCTGGGCGAGGATGAGCGGAGGATCTACGACCTGATCTGCCGTCGGCTGCTCTCTGCATGGCACGGGGACTTCGTGTGGGAAGCGACCACCGTGATCACCCAGGTGCAGTCGGATCAGCTGGATCTGTTCTTGAGCCAGGGCACCGCGATCCTGGAGCAGGGCTGGAAGGTGTTGGACGTGGGCAGCGAGCGCAAGGCCCCGCCCGCCAAGAAGAAGGACGATGAGGAACACGAGCCCGAGCAGTTGCTGCCGTCCGGGCTGAAGACCGGGCTGCCGGTCCGGGTGCTGGACGTGAAGAGCGTGGCCAAGAAGACCCAGCCCCCGCGCCGGTTCACCGAGGCGACCCTGCTGACCGCAATGGAGACCGCCGGGCGGACCCTGGAGGAGAAGGAGCTGTCGGACGCGATGCGGGAGCTGGGCCTGGGGACGCCGGCCACGCGCGCTTCGATCATCGAGACCCTGCTGGCCCGGCAGTACCTGGAGCGGCGGGGGAAGGTGCTGGAGGCCACCGAAAAGGGGATCGCGCTGATCGAGGTCGTGGATCCGGCGGTGAAGAGCCCGGAGATGACCGGCCAGTGGGAGGCCCGGCTGCAGAAGATCGAGCGCGGCGAGGCCGCGTTGGACCCGTTCATGGAGGGGATCGAGCGGTATGTGATCGAGGTGATCGGCCGGATGCCTCCTCCGCCGGGGCGAGGTGGACCGAAGGTGGATCCGCGACAGGGAAGTCTGTTCGGTGCCCCGGCGGCGGCGCCTCCGACGGCGGGCCGTGAGGTGGCGTCCCACCCGATGGCCTCGCTCGCCGCGCCGCGGGTCCCCAGCGGGTCCAGGGTACAGGACCGCGGACCTGCCACGCTCCGTCTGGACCAGCCTCGTAATGGAGGGCTGGACCTGTTCCCCGGGATGTCGGTGCGGCCCCCGTCGTCAGGGGGATCAGTATCCACGGGCACCCCGGTGGGGCGGGCGTCGGGGGCGGCAGAAGCCATGCCGACGCTGGTGCCCGCGGGTGCGACCGCTCTCGGCAGAGCCGGCCTTGCGCCCTCGTCCTCCGCCGCGCTGCCGCGTGAGTCGATGCCGCGCGAGTCGTTCCCGCGCGACACTCTCCCGGCCCGCGGTCCGGCCACTGCCACCGCTGGCCTGACTCGGCCCCGGCGTGAGCCGGTTCCTCCGGAGGGACTGAGGGAGCTGCTGCGGACCTCGTTCGGGTTCGACCGCTTCCGCCCGCATCAGGAGGCGGTGTGTCAGGCCGCCACCCGGGGGGAGGATCTGCTGTTGGTGATGCCCACCGGCGCGGGCAAGTCGCTTTGCTACCAGCTGCCGGGGGTGGCCCGGGGTGGGACCACCCTGGTGATCAGCCCGCTGATCGCCCTGATGGAGGACCAGGTCGCCAAGCTGCGCGCCAACGGCTTCGTGGCGGAGCGGGTGCACTCCGGACGGGAGAAGGGCGAGTCCCGGCAGGTGATGGAGGCGTATCTCAGCGGGCAGCTGGACTTCCTGTTCGTGGCCCCGGAGCGGCTGGGCGTGCCCGGGTTCATCGAGCGGCTGGCCACCCGCCGGCCCTCGCTGATCGCCATCGACGAGGCGCACTGCATCTCCCAGTGGGGGCATGACTTCCGGCCCGACTACCGGCTGCTGGGACAGCGGCTGCCCCTGCTGCGTCCGGCCCCGGTGGTGGCGCTGACGGCCACCGCCACCCCGATCGTCCAGAAGGACATCGTGGACCAGCTGCGGCTGACCCCTGCGCGGACCTTCATCCACGGCTTTCGGCGGGAGAACCTGGCGATCGAGGCGGTGGAGCTCAAGCCCAAGGAGCGGGCGGACCGGGCCGCGGCGTTGCTCAAGGACCCGGCGCGCCGCCCGGCGATCATCTACGCCCCCTCCCGGAAGTCGGCCGAGTCCCTGGCCAGCGAGCTCTCCGACAAGTTCAAGGTGGACGCGTACCACGCGGGCCTCAGCGCCAAGGTCCGGGACGACATCCAGACCCGGTTCCTCTCCGGCAAGTCGGAGGTGATCGTCGCCACCATCGCGTTCGGGATGGGCGTGGACAAGGCGGACGTCCGCACCGTCATCCACCTGGCGCTGCCCAGCAGCGTGGAGGGCTACTACCAGGAGATCGGCCGCGCCGGCCGGGATGGAAAGCCCTCGCGCGCGTTCCTGCTCCACTCCTTCGCCGACCGGCGGACCCACGAGTTCTTCTTCGAGCGGGACTACCCGGAGTCGGGGGAGCTGGAGCGGGTCTACCGGGTGCTGCGGGAGGAGCCGGCCAGTCGGGAGCTGGTCCAGGACCGGGTGCGGATGGACTCGGAGACCTTCGAGAAGGCGCTGGAGAAGCTGTGGGTGCACGGGGGGGCCCAGATCACCCCCGATGAGATGCTGACCCGGGGGCGGCCTGGCTGGGAGGCGCCGTACCTGGCGCAGCGGGCGCGCAAGCTGGAGCAGCTGGACCAGATGGCGAAGTTCGCCGAGAGCAGCGGCTGCCGGATGCTGCAGCTGGTGAACCACTTCGGAGATCGCGAGGACGCCGGCACTCCGTGCGGGCACTGTGACGCCTGCGCGCCGTCGGATTGCGTGGCCGCCGCCTTCCGCCCCGCAGATGGGACCGAGCGGAAGATCGCCCAGCAGATCCTGGAGGCGCTGCGTGAGTCGGATGGGCAGGGCACCGGACGGCTGAGCAAGCTGTGCTCGGGCGAGACCCCGGAGGCCCGGCGCCGTTTCGACGCCGTCCTGGGAGGGATGGTGCGCGCCAACCTGGTCCGTCTGGAGAACGACTCGTTCGAGAAGGACGGCAAGACGATCAACTTCAACCGCGCCTTCCTGCGGCCCGGGACCCGCAGCGGCGAGGTGGAGCTCGCGTCGGTGATGGTCCCGGACGTGGCCACCTCCAGCACCCCCGCGCGCGTCCGCAAGGGGAAGACGAAGGAGAAGCGTCCCGCCGCTCGCGCCCGCGCCGAGAAGCGCAGCGCCGGCCGGTGGGAGAAGCCGGCGGCCCCCGCGGGGAGCGCGGGGCCAGTTGTGGATGCGTTGCGCTCCTGGCGGCTGCAGGAGGCGAAGAAGCGCCGGATCCCCGCCTTCCGGATCCTCACCGACCGGGTGCTGTTCGCGGTGGCCGAGCGGCGTCCCCGCACCGAGGAGGAGCTGCTCACCATCCATGGGATCGGCCCCAAGATCGTCGAGACCCACGGGGCCCGGCTGTTGGTGCTCTGCCGGGGGTGACCCGCCCGCTGGTCCGACGCGGCCGCACCTTCGCCACCTGCGACAGCGAAGGTGCTCCAGCCCAGGGCGTCCTCGTAGAACCGGCGGCTTCGCGGAAGGTCCCGGACTCCCAGCGTCACCAACGTCAGTCGCTGCTCCAGCCCGCCCTTGTCGCGGAGTCAGCCCGAGTAGGCAACCCGATAACTCCAGCGCAGGTCCGCCGCGTGGATCTGCTCCAGGTCCACCCGGATGTCCCTGGCGCCGCTGGCCCCCATCGCCGCTTGCAGGATGCCGTGGAAGTAGTGCGGGGAGGGAGCGGGCAGCTTCTGCATCGCCGGCACCAGCGCCGGCACCACCTGGTAGTGGAGCAGGAAGGTGCCGTCCGGCAGCGGTTCCAGGTGGCTCTCCATGTAGTTGTTGGCGGTGCGGACGTTGCGGGTCATCCGCTCCAGCATCTTGCGGACGCCGGAGAGGCGGCTCATGGCGAAGAGCGCCTTGCCCACCAGGGTGTGCTCCAGGCCCTGGATGTAGTCCCGCCCCAGCTGCTGCAGCGCCTGTTCCCGGGTCAGGCGCGGATAGAACAGGTCGACCAGCAGCTGCTGCAGCTTCACCCAGGTAGTGTAGTCGTAGGCCACCTTCAGCCGCCCCAGATCGATCCCCAGCGCCTGGATCCCGGCGACCGCCTGGGGCGTCATCCGCCCCCGTAAGGCGCGATCCACCAGGGCCTCGATGGAGGTTCCGAAGACGACCGGTTCGGAGGGGGTCGCGGGCGTGGTCATGGCGGAGAGGATGGCCCAACCCGCCGCGGGTGGCGAATGGGACTAACGGACAGGAGGCTTTCCGCCGCTGACCAGGGCTGCCGGTTCCGCCGGTTCCGCGTGGACCACGTCTGCGTCCACCACCGGGGCGCCCTCCGGACTGGGCAGTCCCAGGGCCCCGACCAGGTGCGTGTAGGCCAGCTCCAACCGCCGCAGATGCAGGCCGGCGTTCTTGCGCACAGTCAGCGGCATGTCCTCGGTGTACTGCAGGTACCAACGCAGCTCGCCCAGCGACTCGTAGAACGCGTTGACCGCGCTCTGCTCGCGCAGATCCAGGGTGGCCAGCGCCTCGAACTGGACCGAGGAGAACCAGCTGGCCAGCGGCTCCAGCATCGGGGACCGATCCCGCAGCCGCGAGAACAGGGTCACCATCTCGTCCTTCCGCGCCGCCAGCCGCCGCATCACGTTGGTCGCGTCCAGGGCCAGCAGGTGCCGGATCCGCGCCGCCGCCTCCTCTGCCTTGGTTCGTCTGCGCGCCATGGGACGCGGGGGACTCTAGGCCCGTCGGGCCCGCCCCAGGAAGTCACGGGCCAGCAGTGCTTCGATCCGCGCCAGCGCGGAGCGGGCCCCGGGCGAGGCGGTCCCGGCGGCCACCTGCCGTCGCACCGCGTCCACGGACAGCCCGCCAATCTCCCGGTGCGCCCGGTCCACCACCGCGCTCGCCTCGCTCAGATCGATCTCTCCCTCCTCCAGCGCGATCAACTGCTGGCAGCGGAACTGCCGGCAGGGCCCGGGCCGGGCCGCGTACACAGTGCAGTCCCTCCCGCTCAGCGCCGGGCACGGTTGCCGCAGGGCAGGCGATCCGTCGGGGCGCTGGACCACCGGCAGCCCCAGCGACCGCAGCGGCTCGATCTCCCCGGCGGCCACCGTCACCCACGCGAACAGGGTCCCGTCGCAGCACAGCCCGCACCGGCGGCACAGGGACATCGCCGCCTCGGCGCGGGTGGGGGAAGGAGAAGGGCTCACCGGGAAATCTCTTCAACCAGGAACGCACGGCTTGCCGTGCTCATGCCCGCCTCGGTTATGGTGCGCGCGCATGAAACTCAAGGCAAACGGACTCGCGCTCTTCGGCCTCTGTGCCGCCCTCCTTCTCGCTGGCTGTGACCGGACCGCCAAGGTCGCCCAGGAGCACCGCAAGAAGGGCAACGACCTCTACAAGAAGGAGCAGTGGCAGGCCGCCGCGGAGGAGTTTGACCTCTCGCTCAAGGCCGATCCGAACCAGGAGAAGCTGTTGATGAAGAAGGCGGTGGCCCACGCCAAGGCCAAGCAGATGGACCTGGCCACCGAGACCATGCTCAAGACCCTGGAGTTCAAGGGCGACGCCAAGGCCAAGGGCGAGGTCTACCGGAACATCGGCAACATGTACCTGCAGTCCGGTCCGGTGGAGAAGGCCGAAGGCTACTTCCTGGAGGCGCTGAAGATCGACCCCAAGGACGAGGCGGCCCTCAGCTGGCTGGGGGAGATGTTCTCGCAGCTGGGGGGCGCCCGCGCCCAGGCCGCCAAGGCGGTGCCCGAGTACCTGGACAAGGCGATCGGCTACTACGATCAGGCGATCGCGGTGAACCCCGCCTCTCCCAACGCCTACCTCAACAAGCGGATCGCCCTCACCAAGTACCTGGAGTTCCTGCGCCTGGAGAAGGAGGCCGCGGACAAGGAGGCGGAGGAGTTCAAGAAGGACAAGGAGAAGGCGGCGGCGGCCCAGGCCCGCTCCCAGGAGCTGGCCACCCGCTACGAGACCCTCAAGGTCAGCTTCGACGAGAACACAGTCAAGCTGGGCGAGGTCAACCTGGCCGCCAAGGCCGCAAAGGCCGCGGGCAAGTAGTCGCCTCCCGTTGAGCGTCACCGTCCGGCCAGCCGCTGTCTCTGACGGTCCGCTCCTGGGCCGCTTTGGCGCGGCGTTGGCCGGAGCGCACCACGGCTTCGACTCCCAGCGCTTCATGCTCCCGGGGGACGTGGAGGCCGGCTACCGGGACTGGCTGCTCAAGGAGGCCGCCTCCCCCAAGGCGGTGGTGCTGGTCGCCGAGAAGGACTCTGAGGTGGTCGGCTACGCCTACGGCCGGCTGGAGGCGCGGGACTGGAACCTCCTGCTGGATGTCCACGCCGCGCTGCACGACCTGTGGGTGGACCCCACGGTGCGCGGACAGGGGGCGGGGGCGCTGTTGGCAAACGCCATTGCGCTGCGGCTGCGGGACCTGGGCGCCCCCCGGGTGGTGCTGATGAGCGCCGCCAAGAATGAACGCGCACAGCGGCTGTTCGCCCGGCTGGGCTGGCGCCCCACCATGGTGGAGATGACCCGCGAGCTGTGAGGCCAGGCTGTGCCTCTTGCGTCCGCCGGTCCTCCCCGAGGAGACCCAGGTCATCCGCCGCTTCCCCGCCGACTTCTGCGAAGTCCTCACCCCGCACGGGCTGCGGATCCTGGAGGGCCGCTCCCCGCTGGAGGGCGCCCTGTCCCGCGAGGGGCGGCGCTTCCTGACGCTGCCGCGGATCATCGATCCCAAGGCGGCCAGGGGTTGTCTTCAGGTCTTGGAGCGCGCCTTCCCCGGGAAGCTGACCCGGATGGAGACCCCCATCCCCCCGGAGGCGCTGTGGGGGATGACCCACAACTACGCGGAGCTGCTCCCCAAGTCCGCTCGGGTCTGGACCGCGCAGCTGGCCAGCCGCCGGGAACGCGCGTTCGAGATCGCCGAGGAGGTGGGCCTGGTGCGCTTTCTGCGGTCCGAGTCCTTCCGCCTCTTCGCCCAGCGCCTCAACGGTCGTCCGCTGCGCAAGCGCTGGGGAATCCAGCTGCTGTGCTACGGCCCCGGTGACTACGCGGGGCCGCACAACGATCACCACCCGGAGGACGCGGAGGCCCAGGACGGCTACCTGGACGTCCACCTCACCTTCGCCAACGCAGGCGTGGGCCGGCAGCTGCTGGTCTACGAACGCCGAGGCCACCTCTCAGAGGTGACCAGCGTCCGGACGGTGGGCGGGGTGACCGCCTACCGGCTCCCGTTCTGGCACTACACCACCCCGCTTGAGCCGCGGCGGGGCAGGGGAGAGGACGCGCGTCGGTGGGTGCTGTTGGGCACGTTCCTGGACGGTCAGGACGCCGCGCGCCGCGCCCGCTCCACGGTGGAGCCTTCGTCCGGCTGAGCCCCGCGCATCCACGCCTCCAGCTGGGGGACCACCTTCTTGGCCCAGGCCTTGGAACCGCGCAGCGCCACGAAGTCCGCCACCAGCGCGTCCAGCATCCCGGAGAGCTGATCGACCAGATCCAGCCTTTCGGTCAGCCGGTCATCCTCCTCTTCGGTGAGCAGCTGCGGCAGCTTGGCGGAGCGCACGTCCAGGAACTCAGCGTCCAGGGTCGCCTCCCAGGTCCGTTCCCCCAAGGTCAGGTGCAGCCGGGCGGTGTGGACCAGCAGCCCATCCGCCAGCGCCCTCTTTACGTGCACCGAGTAGGGGGCCAGGGTCCCCTTGGCGGACAGCTCCACCACCTCGCCGTGCACTCCGCGCAGGATCACCCGGCCGGTGTACTGCACCACCAGGTCCTCCTCCTGATGGGACAGCACCGGATCCCCGCTCTCCGAGCGCCACAGCAGCCAGGTGAGGAACTCCCGGCCCAGCCAGGTGCCGCCGCGCAGCAGCTGCTCCCTGGCCTTGTCCTGCTCCAGTTCGGCCAGGTCCTTGGTTTCGGTCTCGGTGGCCTGCCCGTCCACGCCGGTCTCCCCGCGCATGAACGCCGCCTCCGACCGCGCCTGATCCCGCTTACCCATGGCTGGCCTCCAGCTTGTTTCCGGTGACCAGCGAGAGGGTGGGCTTGAGGGCGTCGGGGTTCTGGCTCATCGCGGTGGGGGTGTGGGGGGACAGCTTGATCTCAAACGCGGTCTCCATCGTGCCCAGGATCTCGTCCACCACCTTGCGGGAGGCGGCCCAGATCTGCAGTTCGCCGTGCTCCAGATCCCAGGCGATGTCGTGGGTCTTCACCGAGGGCAGGGCCCGGTCCCGCAGCTGCTGCTTGAAGTTGGCCTTGGCCTCGTTCTTCTCGCTGCGCGCCGGCTTGCGATCATTCTCCTGTTCGAACACCTTGGCCCAGCGGGCCAGCTCCTCCTTGAGCAGCGCAGAGGGCACCCGCAGGGTGTCGATCCGCCAGCAGAGCAGCGCCCGGTTGCCCCGGTAGAGGTTGCCGACGTTGAAGTCGGTCCCGTCGCGGTCCTCCAGCTCGGCGAAGCCGGCGGAGCGGTCCTCCTCGGACTTCTTGTCCACAGGCTCGAAGGCCATCGACTTGAGGCCCTTGAGCATCCAGCGCTTGGCGTCGGAAGGGGGCTTTTTGGAGTGCTCCACGCGGTAGCGGGAGAAGGTCACTGAACCACTGAGGATCGGCATTGGGCGCGCACCATGCCAAAGGGGACTGACATCCGCCCGCGGCGTTTTCAGCCGCGGCGCTTGAGGATGTGCTGCAGCACCTGGCGGGAGACGTCCAGCATCTTGGCCGCGCCCCGGCGGCTGCCCTGGGCACGGGCCAGGGCCTCGTCCACCATCGCGTCGCGGACCTGCTCCTCCAGGTCCCGCAGCGGCACCTTGCCCACCGAGGCCCGGACCAGCGGCAGCAGCGAGGGCGGGTGCTGGAGGGTCTGGCTCCACACCTCCTCCAGTCGATCCAGCCTCACCGGCTTGGGGACAAACGCCCGCACCCCGGCCTGGGCCAGGCGGAAGGCCTCGTCCGGGGAGGCGGACCCGCTCATGGCGATCACGTGGGGCCAGGGGGTCAGCGCGCGCAGGTCCTCCATCAGTTCCAGGGCGCTGCCGTCAGGCAGGTTCACGTCCAGCAGGACCGCGTCCGGAGGGCTGGCGGAGATCGCGGCGCGGGCCGCGCGGAGCGTGGGCGCCACCACCACCTGCCGGGCCCGGGCGGCCAGGGCCTGGCGCAGGGTCTCCGCCAGGGAGGGCAGGTCCTCCACGATCAACAGGGTTCCAACCGGGTCCACGCCGGGCAGGCTAGCACGTAGACTGCCGGCGGATGCTCACCTCCACCCACAGCTCGCCCGAACAGGTCGCCCGGCGGCTGGTGGCGCGCGCCGCCAACCGGGGGGAGGCGTTCCTGAGCGTGGTGCGGGCGGTGTTCTGCACTCTGGTGCTGCTGCGGATGTTGTCCCTGGAGGCCCTGGCCCCGGCCCCCGGCCCCAATCTGCGGCTGCGCTATGAGGCGCCGCTGTTGGGCTTCGCGGTGCTGCTCTCCGCCTGGAGCTGGCGCCGCGCCTCCCGGGAGCGGGTGGGGACCTGGGGGCTGACCCTCTCCGCCGCCTCGGATGTGGTGATCTGCTCCGCCGCCCTGGCCACCAACGTGCTCTGGCCTCCGACGGGCTACCTGGGCCTGTTGCGGATGCCGGACCCGGCGGCGTTCCTGCCCGTCGTCTTCGTCACCGTGCTGCGGCTGTCTCCGGCGGCCTCCGTGGTCAGCGGGCTCTTGGCGTCGCTGGGGCTGGGGTCGTTGTACCTGCTGGACCGCCAGCTCAACCCGCGCGCCTTCTCCTACGGGATCAACGAGCTGACCGCGCTGTTGCTGTTCATCCTGGCCGCCGCCGCCGTGGGGGCGGCCTCCGCGGTGGCTGCCCGCCGGCTGGTGGCCGCCTCCGGTCGGGAGTCCGCCCGCGCCGAGCGCGCCCGCTCCGGGCTGGTGGGGCTGTTGCGCGAACACCACGACGTGCGCTCGTTGCTCTCCTCGGCGCAGCTGCAGGTCTCGCTGCTGGCCCGTGGGCCTGGCGGCGACCCGGAGCGGACCGCGCCCCTGGCCCGCTCGCTGGCGGAGCTGACCTCGTTTGTGGAGAGCGTCAAGAGCCGCGCCCTGGGGGAGATGGCGGCCCTGGACGGCGCCACCCCGGTGGAGCTGGGGGCGCTGCTGCGGGCCACCGCGGAGGTGGTGGGGCGCCGGTTCCCCCAGGTGGGGTTGCAGCTGCCCACCCCCGAGGCGGGCCTGCGCGCCAGTCTGCTGGGGGGAGAGCGGACCTTGGTGCAGGCGATCACCAACCTGCTGGTCAACGCCTGCGAGGGAGATGGCCAGCGCGGCGCGAGCATGGTCACGGTCACCCTTGCGCGGGAGGCGACGGGCGTGGTGCTGGTGATCGCCGACGACGGTCCCGGCTTTCCCGCGCAGCTGCTGGGCGGCGCCTCCCCGTTGGGGGTGACCTCCAAGCCCCACGGGTCCGGGCTGGGGCTGGCGATCGCCCGGGGGCTGATCGAGGCCAGCGGCGGAAGCCTGGAGCTCTCCAACCGCGCCGGGGGCGCCCAGGTGAAGGTGGGCCTGCCGGCGGCGTGAGTGGGGCAACAACTCTTGCCCTGACGTCCCACCGGCCCAGGGGGGTATTGGGTGACCCGGTTCGTCCAAAGGGGGAGTAGATGGCTGGTCGGCTTCGCGGGTCCCTGGTGCTGTGTCTGACCGCTGTCGCGGTGGCGTGCGATCCGCCCCAGCCGCCGTACGTGGATGCCGGCCAAGGAGATCTGGAGGGGGATCTCTGGGCCGACGCCGGGCTGCCCCCGGACTGTCTGACCTGGCCGTTGGAGATGGTGTTCGGGGACGGAGGGACCCGACTGGACGGAGGGGCCTGGCTGGTGAACTCCGCCGGAGAGCGGGTGTGGGTGGAGGGGGTGACCGCCGCGCCGTCGCTGGGGTGCTTTACGACCACCGAGGAGAGCTTCCCCAGCACCCAGTCTCCCGACGGTCCGTTCCGGCCGCTTCCTCCGGACCTGTTCGTGGGCTGCTCTCCGTCCCGTCCCGAGCTGTGTCCGGCGTCCGACGCCGGAGTGCGCCTGGTGCCCGGGCGCGGCTTCTCCGATCCGGTCCCCTTTCCGCCCTTTGGCGAGGCGGGCGACGAGGAGCCCACCGCCGGGGTGTGCTCCGCCGGTCAGCACTGGAGCTTCGAGTCCGGCAGCTACGCCCCCTGGATCCCCAGCGGGGTGTTCGGCAACGCCCCGGTGTTCGGCAACAACGTCTCGATCAACCGGCTGCTTCCCCCCGGCTATGTGGACTCCGGTCCGGGATCGCCGCTGGCGGCCGTGGGCGGGGACTACTGGGAGTTCTCCCGGGACATCCGGCAGCACGGCAACTGGTGGGTGGGCTCCAGCGACCAGCGTTTCAGCCCGGCGCAGCGACCGGGAGGCAGGGTAGGCGAGCACCTCTACGGCCAGCTGGTCTCGCCCCCGTTCCAGTTGGAGGCGGACTACCTCTCCTTCCGGATCGGCGGCTCGGCGCACGCCAGCCAGCGGGTGGAGCTGCAGGTCCAGTCTTCGGGGGTGGAGGACACTGCCGCCTTGACCAAGCTGTACCAGGGACTGGGCACGGTGGAGCTGCGGCCGGGCGGCTCGGTGGTGGTGGAGCCGGAGCCGGGCTGGATCGTGGTGCGGGCCTCCTCGGCATTGCTGGACGGGGACCACCTGCGCCGGACCGCGATCTGGGACGTGAAGGACTTCCGCGGCCGCACCGTGCGCTGGCGGGTGTTCGACGGCGACGAGGGCAAGTTCTGGATCAACGCGGACGACTTCCGCTGTCTGGACGCCCCTCCCGCCAACACCGACTGGTTCTCCGCTCCCACCCCGGGGGACCGGCCGGTGATCGGCTTTACCAGCCATGAGCAGGCGCTGTGGGGCGTCACCGACGCCCACGCGCATGTGGCCGCCAACCTCACCCTGGGCGGGCACTACATCTGGGGCGACGCGGCCGCGGACACCGTGCAGCAGATCTACAACTGCAACAACGCGGTGGGGCCGATCACCCAGGACGGGGTGGTGGTGCGCTCGGCGCTGGACCAGCCCAACACCACCACCCACTGCCAGGTCACCGGCGAATTGGTGGCGGTGATCCACGCCACCGGTCTGGGTGCCTGCGCGGTGGCCTCGGCGTCGGTGGGGTGGGTGCCGTTCGTGGGGCCGATCCTCTCTGCCGGCGTGCTGGGCGCCTGCACCCTGGTGGTGGAGGCGCTGACGGTGGGGCTGATGACCACCCCCGCGGTCAGCACCCGCACCTACCACGGGGCGATCATGCCCACCTCCGGGGGGCTGACCATTGGCCCCTTCCTGTCCTTCCTGGTCACCTTGATCAAGCCGGACTTCGACACCACCATCCACGGGATCACCGAACTGCAGGACTGGGATCAGCTAGACGGGCGCCACTCCGGCTTCGGGTTGGGGGCGCTGCACCAGCGCTATCACCACACCATGATCCGCCGCGCCTGGGAGGGCGGACTGCGGCTGATGGTGGTGGACGCCTTGAACAACCGGGCGATGGAGTACGTGCTGGATGGCACCACCGAAATGTCCGACTGGCAGGCCGTCCACCTCACTGTCCACGCGGTCAAGCGGCTGGTGGCCCCGGTGGGGAACCCGGAGGGCTACGCCGCCGGACCGCTGCGGGACATCGCCGAGATCGCGCTCACCCCTGCCGACGCGCGGCGGATCATCTCCCAGAACAAGCTGGCGCTGATCCTGGGCACCGAGGTCCCGGAGCTGGGCAAGCTGCGCTTCGCGGGGGACTCGCTGCCCCGGCAGGTCCAGGACCTGTTCGACCTGGGGATCCGCAAGGTGACCCCGATCCACGCCACCAACAATCCGCTGGGGGGCACCGGGATCTTCAACGACGTCTACAACTCGGCGAACATGTTCCTGAACCTGGTGGCCGATGAGAACAGCTCGCCGGCGGACGGGGTGTGGCGCCCGCTGACCCCGGTGCCGATCGTGATGCCCGGTTCGATGCCCTTCCCCTTCGGGGGCCTGGGGCTGGGCAGCTTCGAGATCCTCTACAGCCTCCAGCCTGTCACCCCCTGCGCCACCCCGGAGTCGGCGGACTGTCCGTGGAACCTGCGCAACGACGGCTGGTTCAAGGTCCGCACCCCGCCCAGCGGGCTCTCCGAGGCGCAGGACTTCATCGGCGGGGCAGAGGGGATCCAGTACCGGGTGGGGCTGGAGGAGGCGGGGAACACCCACCGGGTGATCTCCGAGGGGCCGGACAAGAACGCCTGGTTCAACCCCGACCTCAAGTACGCCAACAAGCTGGACTCAATGGAGTGGCTGCTGGGGCGGGGGCCGGGCGGGATCAGCCGCAGCTCGGTGGCTTGCAGCCTGGAGGGGATGTTCTTCCCGATCGTGGGCAGCCTGCGCGCCAACGTGATGGAGAACTACCTGGACCACCACCAGCACGCCAACGCCGAGGGCCTGACCGTGGGCGGCGCGGCCTTCGCCCACGCGCTGATGGCGCGGGGGATGCTGATCGACACCGACCACATGGGCCAGCAGACCCGGCTGGATCTGCACGCGCAGACCCGGGCCTTCGGAGTGGCCGCCTATGGCGGGGAGAGCGAGTACCCGGTGCACGGCATCCACAGCGACATGCGCGGCTACACCCGGCATGGACCGGTGCCCCTGGTCACCGACGATCCGGATCGCGACTTCCGCGCCCAGCTGGGCTGGGGCGCGGAGACCGACAAGACCCCCGCCGAATTGCACCGGATCGCCCGGGCCGGCGGCGCGGTTTCCCCCGGCGTGAACGGGGTGGTGATCCGCGACCTGGACGGGCTGGTGGAGCGGACCGTCTCCAACGACTGCGACTACAGCACCAAGGCGTATGCGGCCAAATATCTCTTGATGGTCAAGCACATGAACGGGCGGGGCGTGACCCCATCTACCGACATGAACAGCCCCTCCCCGCGGATGACCAGCCGCTTCGGGGGAAACGCCTGCCTCAGCGGAGACACCGCCAAGCGGCAGCGACGGGCCCCCTGGACCGAGGACGGGGTGGAGCGGCTCCACCTGCCCAATGCGCCCCGGGACTGGACCCCCGAGTGGTACGACCGGTGCCGGGACAACTCCTCCAAGCTGCCGGGGGATCGCGACCCGAACTGCCCGTCTTCGGCCAACCCCCAGGCGCAGCTGATGGAGTTCTCCGGGGTGGAGTACGACGACTACGCCGATCCCGCCCGCCGGTGGACGGTCCCCGGCTGGGACGGCGATCCGGAGAAGAAGACGGTGATCGCCCGGCGGGCCACCGAGCTGCGCGACGACTCGGCGCTGCTTCCCCGGGTGGAGCAGATCGTGACCTTTGGCGGAGGGGGTCCACTGCGACAGGGCCGGCCGATGCTCAAGTGGCGGGCGCTGCCCGGCGGCAGCCTGAACACCGGCTGGGACGTGAACCTGGATGGCTTCTCCCACGTGGGGATGCTGCCCGACGTCTGGCAGGACCTGCGGAACGTAGGCGTGACCTGGGAGCACCTGACCCCGATGTTCAACTCCGCCAACGACTACGTGACGATGTGGGAACGCTCGTGCCAGATGGCGCGGGACCATGCGGTCGCGACCGGGACCCTCCCGATCGCCCAGTGTCTGTGAGGGGGGAACGGCGATGATCGGAATCTGGCTGGCAGCAGGGCTGGCGGTGACCGCGGCTGCTCCCTTCGAGGGCGTGATCACCCAGAGCCTGAAGATGCGGGGCGGGGAGGGGACGATGAAGGTCCAGATCTCCGCGGCCGGGGTGCGCAGCGAGGCCCAGGTGGCGGTGGGTCCCAACCACAAGACCTCCACCACGGTGCTGATCACCGCGCGGGCCCCGGACCAGGCCTACGTGAAGGATCAGACCGGGGCCTGGCGGAAGATGCCCATCATCCCGGACACCTCCTCGGTGCCGGCGGTGCTAGAGGGAAAGCGGCTGGGGAAGAAGACCGTGGCCGGCCACACCTGCGACCATGTGCTGCTCACCGGCGGAGAGGTGGAAGTGGAGTACTGCCTGGCGCCCAAGCTGCTCACCCCGTCCTTGGTGAAGCTGGTGCGCAAGGCGGCGATGCAGGCCCCGCAGGTGGAGAAGGCGCTGGCCAAGCTTGGGGTGTCCGGGATGGTGCTGGAGATGATCCACAAGAAGGCCGGCACCACCGAGATCACCCTCACCACCACCGCGGTCCAGGAGACGAAGCTGGAGCCGGCGCTGTTCCAGGTTCCGGCGGGGATCTAGCTGGCAGACTTCCACGGCTGTATCCCTGAATCAAGCCTGACGGACGTCGCGAGGTAGGTTTGTCCTGGTTTGATTTTTAACCGGCCAATTCGAGCCGGGTGCGGCGTCTTTGGCCTGACGCGCAGTCCGTCTCCGACCCCCTGTCTCCGCGGCCGGTAATCGTCGCGGCCAGCGCGGCCTCTCAGCGCATGCCGTCCTTGGCCGGATTGTCTAAAGCTGCGACGGGAGGTCTCGCGATCGGCGGCGCGCCGTCCTGGTGGCTCTGGCTTCCCGCTCCGTATTCAACGCTGTGACTTCATCCGGCGATCCGCCACCGCGAGCGCGAGCGCGCTCGGAGCCGGTCACCGGTCGTCATCTGGAGTGCCCTGACAGTTCCAACGCGACGGTCGCCTCGGCGCCCAGCGCCCCAGAGAGGGACAGCCAGACTGGTGGCTGGATGGCGTGCGGATGGGCCGCTGGAATCTGGCCCCGGATCCGGTGTGGCAGGTGTCCGTCTTCGACAGCGAGGTGTTCCTGAGTTTGGTGCGCAGGCTGACCACGCTGGACGAGAAGGACTGGGTCCCCGACGACGCGACGCCCGGGTTCACGGAGGAGGTCATGCTGGCGCGGCGCTGCCTCCGCGCCATCGTCGGGAGGTTCGAGGCGAAGGTCCTCCGCAGCTTCGAACGCGCTGCTGCGAGGGTCGCGGTCAGGTTCCATGCTGAGGCGAGGGCCGATGTCGTGCTCCAAGCCACGAGACACCTTCATCAGGGCAAGGTCATGTTTCTCCGGAACGAAGACCGTGAGCCGCACGAGGTTCCCCAGGGAAATTGGCTCCAGGCGCTCCTCGTAGTCCTCGGGGGCGAAAACAATTCCGCCCACCGCTTGGACGGGCACAGGCAACCCCGTTTGCTCCCGAGCTCTCTCCAAGGCGATCGCGAGGGGCGCCGATGAGTTCGTTGTGTCCACATCGGTCGTGCTGAGGCGCGCATCGTACTTGAGGGCAATCGCCGTCCCTCCAATGACCACCAGCTTTGCCGGCTCGTTCAGCGCCCCATCACGGCGCGAAGGAATGTCGCGAGTTCGTCAGCCGTGAAGCGGCGCATAGTGCTTCTCGAGCAACCCCTGAAACGCGTCCACGGTCATGTTCATGAGGAAGCCCCATTTCCTCGCAACCTGGGGCGTT
>JALYOC010000033.1 GCA_030857095.1 Myxococcota bacterium
GCGCAGCAGCCGCGCCCCGGACCGGGAGCGCGCTTCGTCCCCTGTTGCCGCCTCCGAGGGAGCCGCCGCAGCCCCCGCGGCGGAAGGTGGAGCAGAGGCCAGTGCGCCCCGTCCGCCCCGGCCCCCCCGTGAGCCGAGGCAGGCCTCGGTCCAGGCGGAGCCCGGTCAGGTCCGCCTCTGGGTGAACCTGGGCAAGAGCGACAAGGTGGAGGACGAGGGCAGCCTCCGCTCCGCCCTGGAGGGCGCGGGTGCGCCGGCCGGGAAGATCGCCAAGACCGAGCTGCGCGGGACCTACTCCTACGTGTTCGTCGCCGAGGGCGACGCCGGTGACTTCGAGTCCCTGGCCGGCAAGCAGCTGGGTGAGAAGGCGCTGAAGATCGAAAAGGCGAAGCGCTAGTCGTACGGGTCGGCCTGGCTGGGGTCCAACCTTCGGACTCCAGCCCACCCGCCTGGGACTAGGCGGAGGCCAGCCCGCGCAGGTAGCCGATCACCGACTCGAGCGCCTCGGGGCGGGTGTAGATGTCGGCGCGGCGGGCCTCGATCCCGTCGGCTATGGCCAGGCACACCTCCTCCACCGTCTGGCCTCCGGGGATGGCCCGTGAGTCCGGTCCGCCGTGCAGGGCGTTGTTGCCGAAGTCGGTGTAGACGACGCCCGGAAACGCGGTGCCCACGTAGAGGCGCGGGAAGTCGTGGGCCAACTCCAGCCGCAGCGACTCCGTGAGCGAGGTCAGCGCCGCCTTGGAGGCGCTGTACGCCGAACGGATGGTGGCCAGCGGCGCCCGCGCCAGCATCGAGGAGACGTTGATCAGCGCTCCCTCCCGGCGATCCTTGAAGTGCGGCAGCACCGCCTGCATCCCGTAGAGGGCGGCCTTGACGTTGTCGCGGATCATCGCGTCCAGGTCCTCGTCGCCCAGCTGCTCGAAGGGCTTGGTGATTCCCCGGCCGGCGTTGTTGATCCACACGTCGATCCGGCCGAAGCGCTGCAGCGCCGCGTCCCGCAGCCGGAGCACGTCCTCCCGACGGGTGACGTCGGTGACCACGCACTCCGCCTCGGCGCCGGCCAGCCTGGCCACCGCCTGCAGCTGTTCCAGCCTGCGCGCGGCCAACACCGGCTTGGCGCCGCGGCGGGCCACTTCCTGCGCCAGCCCCGCACCGATGCCGGCGCTGGCGCCGGTGATCACCACCACCTGGTCCTTGAGCGAATGGATCATCCGCGCCGAATAGCACGCCCGCAGGGGTGGGTAGCTGGGTCTTGGCTCGACTTCGGGGCGAGCGCTAGCGGTTCCCGCTGGCCCGGCGCTGCCGGTGGTAGTGCGAGGTGCACAACCCGCGGGCCAGCACCGCCCGGCCACAGCCGTCGATGGAGCAGGTGCCGCCGTCCCGGCGCGCGGTCGGCTCGGGGCGGGGCCCGGCCTTCTCCTCGAACATCGCGGTGCCCACCGCCAGCAGCTTGTCCACCTGGACCCGGGTCAGCCGCCGGGTGCGGGCAAACTCCAACAGGCGGGAGAAGTAGGGATCGTCGTAGGGCTCAGCTGGCGCGTCGCGGAAGAGGTCGGAGGGGGAGATCCGCAAGGCAGCAGCCACCTGGAGCAGGGTCTCGTAGCTGGGGCTGCGCGCGCCCCGCTCCAGCAACGAGGCGAAGCTGACCGAGATCCCGCTCTGGCGGGCAAAGTCCTCCTGGGTCAGCCCCTGCCGCTCGCGCAGAGACCGGATCCGGTGGGCGAGGCCCTTGAGCTCCTCCTTGGCGTCCATGGTCCCTGGGCCCCTTCCGACTGCTTTCGGCAATTCTCGATGGTAGCGCAGGAGGTTCGGTTAATGTTCCTCGCGCCCATGATCGCCTCCGACGCCACCAACTATTACTTCCGCAAGGCCGCCCGGATCATGGATGTCGGCGAGCGGATCGAGACCCTCCTTGCCACCCCGCTGCGGGAGGTCCGGGTCCAGGTCTCCATCGAACTGGACTCGGGGGAGATCCGCACCTTCATGGGCTACCGGGTCCAGCACGACAACAGCCGCGGGCCGATGAAGGGTGGGCTGCGCTACCACCCCCACGTGGATCAGGACGAAGTGGTCTCCTTGGCCTCGCTGATGACCTGGAAGACCGCGGTGGTGAACCTTCCCTACGGTGGCGCCAAGGGTGGGATCACCTGCGACCCGTCCCAGATGAGCCTCAAGGAGACCGAACGGCTGACCCGCAAGTTCGTGGATCAGATCCAGGACGTGATCGGCCCCACCCGGGACATCCCCGCTCCGGACGTGAACACCAATCCCCAGGTGATGGCCTGGATCATGGACCAGTACTCCAAGTACCACGGCCACTCTCCGGCGGTGGTCACCGGCAAGCCGCTGGATCTCTACGGCTCCAAGGGGCGGGACAGCGCCACCGGCCGGGGGATCCTCTACATCTGCCGCGAGGTGCTGCGGGATGTGGGCCTGCCGGTGAAGGGGACCCGCTTCGCCATCCAGGGCTTCGGCAACGTGGGCAGCCACACCGCCCGGCTGCTCTCCGAGGACGGGGGCAACATCGTGGCGGTCTCCGACGTCCACGGCGGGGTGCGCAATCCCCAGGGCCTGGACGTCCCGGCGCTGTTCGAGCACGTCAAGCGCCACGGTTCGGTGAAGGGGTTCAACGGGGGCACCGCCTGCTCCAACGAGGAGGTGCTCAGCTCCGACTGCGAGGTGCTGATCCCCGCCGCGCTGGGCAACGTGCTGACCAAGCAGAACGCGGCCGAGGTCCGGGCCCGGATCATCGTGGAGGGAGCCAACGGCCCCACCGATCCGGAGGCGGACGAGATCTTCGAGAAGCGCAGCGTGCTGGTGGTCCCGGACATCCTGGCCAACGCCGGGGGGGTGACCGTCAGCTACTTCGAGTGGGTGCAGAACCTCCAGCACCTGACCTGGGATGAAGACCGGGTGAACGTGGAGCTGGAGAAGATCATGAAGGACTCCTACGAGCGGGTGGCGCAGATCTCGCGCACCCGGAAGCTTCCGTTGCGCACCGCGGCGTTCGTGCTGGCGATTGGCCGGGTGGGCAAGGCCACCGTGCTGCGCGGGATCTAGTCACCCCTTTGGAATAGGTTCCGACCCCTCCATGCCTACCCCCGTCGAGCAGCTGATCCAGATTCCAATCTTCCGTGGCCTCTCCCCCGCCGAGGCGCAGGCGATCGTGGCCATCGCCGAGGATTGCGCGGTGAAGAAGTCGGACAAGGTCTTCAAAGAGGGCGACCCCGGCGACGGCATCTACGTGCTGATGGCGGGCAGCGTGTCGATCCAGAAGCAGGACTCCTCGGGCGGTCAGCAGGAGCTGGCCAAGCTGGGCGACGGCAGCGTGCTGGGGGAGATGAGCCTGATCTCCGGCGACGCGCCCCGCTCTGCCTCGGCGGTGGCCACCACCGACGCCAAGCTGCTGAAGATCAGCGGCACCCGCTTCTCCCAGCTGCTGGCCTCCGACGACAAGGCCGCCCTGAAGGTGATCCGCAACCTGGCCCAGGTGATGGCGCGCCGGCTCCACCTGATGAGCGAGAAGGTGGTGGACCTGGCGGACAAGGGAAAGAAGAAGGAAGAGCTGGCCGACTTCCAGCGCATCCTCAACAACTGGTCCTTCTAGGTGATCACCCTCCAGGACATCGAGGCGGCCAAGGTCCGGATTGGCGAGGCGGTGTACCGCACCCCCTGCCCCAAGACCGACCACTTCCCCCAGGCCGGCTGCGCGGCGCTGTACTGCAAGTTGGAGAACCTGCAGCGCACCGGCTCGTTCAAGGAGCGGGGCGCGCTGAACAAGATGCTGATGATGATCCCCGAGGAGCGCGCGCGGGGAATCATCGCCGCCTCCGCGGGGAACCACGCGCAGGGAGTGGCCTACCACGCCGGGCGGCTGGGGATCGGCGCCACCATCGTGATGCCGGAGCGGACCCCGTTGGTGAAGGTGTCCGCCACCCGCAGCTGGGGCGCGCAGGTGGTGCTCTCCGGGACCAACTTCGACGAGGCCTACAAGGAGGCGGTGAAGATCGGCGACCGGGAGAACCGGGTCTTCGTCCACCCCTTCAACGACCCGCTGATCATGGCCGGCCAGGGCACCATCGGCCTGGAGCTGCTGGAGCAGAATCCCTATCTGGAGATCGTGGTGGTCCCGATCGGTGGCGGAGGGATGATCTCCGGCATCGCGGTGGCGCTCAAGGAGCTCAACCCGCGGATCAAGGTGATCGGCGTGCAGACCAGCGCCATCCCTTCGATGAAGACCTCGATCGAGACCGGGGTGCTGACCGAGGTGGACGCAGCCAACACCATCGCCGACGGGATCGCGGTCAAGCGCCCGGGGACGGAGACCTTCGCGGTCATCCAGAAGTACGTGGATGAGATTGTCACCGTGGACGAAGAGGAGATCGCCAACGCAATCCTGCTGCTGCTGGAGCGGGAGAAGTCGGTGGTGGAGGGCGCCGGCGCGGTGCCGCTGGCGGCGCTGATCAACGGGAAGATCCCCCAGGCCAAGGGCAAGCGGGTGTGCCTGGTGCTCTCCGGCGGCAACATCGACATGAACGTGATCAGCCGGATCATCGAGCGCGGCCTGGCCAAGGATGGCCGGCTGGTGCAGCTGAAGGTCAACGTTCCTGACCGGCCCGGCTTCCTGGCCCGGCTGATGACCGCCATCGCCGAGCAGGGCGCGAACGTGGTGGAGGTCTACCACAACCGCTCCTTCTCCAAGGCACTGCTGGGAGAGGTCCAGGTGGAGGTCACCCTGGAGACCCGCGGCCGCTCGCACATCGACGAGCTGATCCGGGGGCTGAAGTCCAAGGGCTTCACCGCCCAAGAAGAGACCTGAACGGAGACGGCCGCACCTCGCGCCTGTCCTCCCAGCGGGGCGTCGAGCGGCTGCTTCGGTCGATCTGGGCGCTGGGCGCAAGGAGGGCCGCTCGTTTCTCCAGTCTGACGGAAGGTTTACCGGCCCTCCCGATCCACCTACAATCCGCCTTTCCAACCGCGATTGCGCTGTGGCCGGGGAACCCCCATCGGTGCAGCGGAGCCAGGGATGTCCGACACACGCGCTTCAATGAGAGAGTTCCGCTTCCTCGATGACAAGCGGAGGCAGGGAGACCTGTCCTCCTCCGAGGAAGGACGCTGGGCCGAGCTGCGGCAAGCGCTGGGGATGCCGGAGGAGGAGGCCGTTGCCGCCGACCCCGCGCAGCAATACGCGCAGGGGTACTACGCCGATGACGGGAACTGGTACGCCTATCCACCGGAGTACTACGCCGGCTACGCGCAGCAGCCCTACGATCCCAACGCGTATCCCCAGGCCTACGACGCCAACGGTCAGCCCTACCCGGCCTACGACGCCAACGGACTGCCGTACGATCCCAACGCGGGGCAGTACGACCCCAACGCGGGCCAGTACGACCCCAACGCTCCGTACGATCCGAACGCGTACGCCCAGCAGGGCTACCAGACCTACGATCCGAACGCCCAGGACTACGACCCCAACGGCGTTCCGTATGATCCGAACGCGGTGCAGGATCCCAACGCCCAGGCCTACGCGCAGCAGTACGCCTATGCGCAGCAGGGGTATGCCGACCCCCAGCAAGGCGCCTGGCCTCAGGCCCATCCCCAGGAGGGGCAGTACCATCCTCCCCAGGGCGATGCGCCTTCCACCGAGACCCTGGAGGGGAATCTGCTCGCCGGTGCCTGGGGAGGGGAGCCAGAGGCCCCACCGGCAGAGAGCTCTCTGGACACTGCCGAGGCGCTGCCGGTCCCCGCTGCCGAGCCCATCGATGCCGGGCCGATGGAGGTCGAAGAGTCCGAGGTGATGGAGGTCGATGAGGCCGACGTCACGATGATGGAGAATGCGGAGCAGCCCACGCTGGAGGCTTCTCCCGAAGAAGAGCAGCCCACGCTGGAGGCTTCTCCCGAGGAAGAGCAGCCCTCGCTGGAGGCTTCTCCCGTGCCCGAGGCGGAGCCGCGTTCCTACGAGATCGCCTCGCCCCAAGTCTTCGTGCCGACCCCCGAGGTCGTGCCGGTCGCCCTTGAGAGCTCCGAGGAGTCGCAGCCCCTCGAGGCCTCTGCCGAGCCGGTCGCCCTCGAGACCGCCGAGGAGTTGCAGCCGGTCGAGGCCGCCCCCGAGCCGGTCGCCCTCGAGAGCACCGAGGAGTCGCAGCCCCTCGAGGCCGCCCCCGAGCCTGTTGCCCTGGAGACCGCCGAGGAGTCGCCGCCCCTCGAGGCCTCTCCCGAGCCTATTGCCCTGGAGACCGCCGAGGAGTCGCAGCCCCTTGAGGCCTCTCCCGAGCCTGTTGCCCTGGAGACCGCCGAGGAGTCGCCGCCCCTTGAGGCCGCCCCCGAGCCGGTCGCCCTGGAGAGCACCGAGGAGTCGCCGCCCCTCGAGGCCTCTCCCGAGCCGGTTGCCCTGGAGAGCGCCGCGGAGTCGCAGCCCCTCGAGGCCTCTCCCGAGCCGGTTGCCTTGGAGACCGCCGAGGAGTCGCAGCCCCTTGAGGCCTCTCCCGAGCCGGTTGCCCTGGAGACCGCCGAGGAGTCGCAGCCCCTCGAGGCCGCTCCCGAGCCTGTTGCCTTGGAGACCGCCGAGGAGCCGCAGCCCCTCGAGGCCTCTCCCGAGCCGGTTGTCCTGGAGACCGCGGAGGAGCCGCAGCCCCTCGAGGCCTCTCCCGAGCCGGTCGCGCTCGAGGCGGACGAATTTGGTGGCTCCGCCGCTGACCTCACCCCGGTGGAGACGACCGGGATCTCCTCCCAGGGGCAGTCCGCGCGCGAGCTGGAGTTGCCACTGGAAGGAGATCCGGGCGACAGCGTTCCGCTCGCGTCCAACAGCGACTTCATCCCCGATTCGGGAAGTGACTTTGATCGGGTCAACAGCATCGAGTTGGGCGAGTCCTCAGGCGACGAGCAGATCGCGACCGGCGCCCTGGCGGACATCGCCCAGGACGTGGGGATGTACGCTCCCCCCGCGCGGGAGGACTCTTCCAGTGACGAAGACGCCGCCGCCGACTCCTATGCCTTCACCGAGGAGCCCCCGACGCCTGCGTCGGATTGGGCGACTGCGCCGGCGGAGCTGAGCGCTCCTCCCGAGCATCCGGTCCAGGACCCGGCCGTTGCGGTGACCGGTGAGGGGCCAGCCGCAGAGGGCTCGCCCCAGGAGAACGACGGCGACGTGGCTGGCCATTGGAATGGCGCCGACGCCGCGTGGGCTGGCGACGCCATGCCGGGAGAGGCTCCCGCCGGCGGCTCCCCCCTCTCTGCGGAATCGGAACAGTGGGCGCAGGCGCCGCAACCGCTCGAGGCGGGCACGTCGGATGGAGAGGCTCAGCCGGTCGGAGCGTCCTCCGACCAGGGGCAGTGGGCCGCCGGTGAGCAGCCGCTCTCCGCGGAGTCCGAACTCTGGGCCCAACCGCAGCAGCCCGTGGAGGTCTCGTCCGACGGGATGCTCTGGTCAGGTGAGGCGCAGCCGGATACCGACAACCAGTGGGCCGAGGCCCAAACCGTCGATCCGTCTGCCGACACCGGCCAGTGGCCCGCCGCCGAAGCTCAGCCTGCCGACACCGGCCAGTGGGCCACCGCCGAAGATCAGCCTGCCGACGCCGGCCAGTGGGCCACCGCCGAGGGCCAGCCTCCGGACGCCTCCGGCCAGTGGGCCACCGCAGAGGGCCAGCCTTCGGACGCCTCGGGTCAGTGGGCCACCGCCGAGGAGCAGGCTGTCGACCCCATGGCCCAGACGGGCCAGTGGACCGTGCAGCCGGCGGAGGTCGATCGCTCCGACTTTGGCGCCTCCGAGGGCGAGTGGTCGGCGCCCCAGGCCGAGGCGGCGGTGGATCCCAGCGTCTTTGGCGCACCTCCCACGGAGTGGGCCGCCGGCGATGACTGGGCCTCCCAGCCGCTGCCCCCTCCTCCCGCGGTCGAGGCCGAGCCGCCCACGTTGGAGGCCACCGAGGAGGACGCGATCCCGGTCGAGGAGCTGACGCTCTCGGAGGCGGAAGCAGAGCTTCCTGCCGAGGCCTTCCCCGTCGAAGAGGTGGCGCCTGCGGAGGAGGTCTCCACCGACTGGGACGCGCAGACTCCAAAGGCCACGGAGGCTCCGGAGCTGCCCTCGCCCTGGGTCCGCGAACCCACCGCCGAGATGCCCTGGACCGCCGAGCCGGCGCCGGCGGTGCCGGAGTGGAGTCCCGCCCCTCCGCCGGTTCCCGAAGAGGACTGGGGCCATCCCCCTCCCCCTCCGGTCGAGGTCGCCAGCGAGTGGGCCGAACCGGCAGCGCCGCCGCCTCCTCCCCCCGCGGAGTGGGAAGAGGAGCCGTCGGTGGACGTGGACCTCTCGGTCACCGGTCCCCACGACACCTCGGCCTTCGCCCACGCGGCACTCTCCGGGGCGCCGCCTCCTCCTCCGGAGGAGGAGTCCAACCTCCCCTCGATCGAGGTCGAGCCGGAGCCGGAGCCGGAGCCGGAGCCGGAGGTCATCGAGCCGGAGCCGCTGGAGGCCAGCGACGACTTCGAGATCGACTCCACCCCTCCCGCGGTGACACCTCCCCCCCGTCCGACCACCGCGCCTCCGGTCCCTCCGGCGCTGGCGGCCGCGCCGCGCCTGAGCGCGCCTCCGCCCCCTCCGGCGGAGACGGTGGACGTCTCGTTCGAGGAGGCCGAGCCGATTCTCAACACGGGAAAGGGCCTGCCCGCCTTCGGGGACGGAAGCGCGGTCCTCAACGCCTCCTTCATCGAAGGAGAGCATCGGGTCATCCTCCACACCCTGGAGGGTCAGGTGAAGCGCGGGACGATCCGCGATCTGGACCTGATGGATGACGCCATCCCGCTGGAGCAGCAGACCGGCTTTGCTCCCGAGCGGATCCCCGTCTCGAAGGTGAAGGCGATCTTCTTCATGCTCCCGCCCGGCGCCCGCCCGCCCCAGACCTCCGGACAGAAGATCCGGGTGACCTTCAACGACGGTCGCCAGGTGGCCGGGTTCTCCACCGACTACCGGAACGCCGAGCTGGGCTTCTTCATGATCCCGGCCGACAACCGGACCAACACCGCCCGCATCTACATCTTCCGCGCCAGTATCCGAGCGGTCGGCCCGGGGTAGCCCTCCGGTCCGCTTGCCCCCCGCGCGACGGCTGATCGCACGCGACGTCCCGTGAGACCGTCCCCATCCCCTCCGGGTTGATGACGCAGTGCGACATGTGAGCCACCGGCTTACATCGAGTGTAGAGATGCGCTACACCGCTCTCGTCGTCCAACCGGAAAACCCGAGGTGCGGCATTGCGGCAGGCGGCGGCTTCCGAGAAGCGTGAGTTCCTCCGGATCCCGGTGAGACTGACTGCGCACTGCCGCCTTGGGAATCGCTTCCTGCGGGAGCCGGTGGCCAACCTCTCGCTGGGGGGACTGTTCCTCAAGACCCGCGAACGGACCCGGGAGGGCACCCCGATCCGGGTGGCCCTTGCGCTGCCCTACGGCGACGGCCCCCGCTTTTGCACCCTGGCCGGGACCGTGGTTCGGGTGGAACGCGACGGCAAGGGCCTCCCCAGCGGGATCGGGGTCAGCTTCTCCAAGGACCCGATCTCCACCCTGGATCGACTGACCCTGCAGCGGTTCGTGGCCCTGCGCGGCGGCGCGGTCACCGACGCTGCCCGGTAAAACCCGGCGCGGCGCCGTTCACCGGCTCAGTGGACGTACTTGTCCGAGTCCGCCGGGGTGTTGCGATCGCGGGAGATCACCCGCAAGTGCTTGGAGCGGCCCTTGAGTTGGCCCTGCAGCCGCCAGGACTGGAAGCGCAGCCACAGCAGCCGGGGGGAGAACCCACGGGTGTAGGCGAACGCCAGCAGCGCGCCGATTATCGGCGGCACCATCGCGTAGAAGGAGCCGAACGCTCCTCCCATGAAGATGAAGCCCACGCCGATCAGCGCCAGCACATTGCCGGTGATCGGCAGGCCCCAGAAGTTGGTCTGCCCCCGGCCAATCGACAAACCGTAGGAGATCCACACGAGGGAGGTCATCACGTAGGCCCCGGCGAAGGGCTGGAAGCGGACCGGCGGCAGCACCAGGGCCAGCAATACGGTCAGCACGCCCGCCAGGACGGTGCCGCCCAGGGCCAGGCTGACAAAGCGTCTAGCGCCCCAGGTGTGCTCCATGGAGCCGCCCATCTGCCACATGATCAATGCGCTGAAGATCACCCCCAGCGGATCGGTGGCCACAAAGGCGTAGCTCAGCGGCTGCCACAGCCACAGGTCGCCTATCACCGCGGCCGGCAGCAGCAGCACCAACTCCTGGGCGCCCGCCAGGGCGGCCACCAGGGAGACGCCGACGATAGAGATCGCCAGCTTGCCGGCGGTGGTGTTCACCCCGGGAAGTCGGAAATTGGAGAAACCACCACCACCACGAGCGCGTCGGGGCCACATACGTCCCCAGAAGGTGTGGGAACGTCGGCCGTTTCGCAACCAGAACGGCCACAAAGCCACGCCCAACCCGACAGTGGACCAAGGTCAGGGGCGCGGCGGCGCCTGGCTCAGCTGTTCTTCTGTCGATAGAACAAGGTGACGGTGAGGCAGTGGAACTCCTTGTCGGAGGACTGCGTCACCTCCCGATCCACGATCTCCGCGTTCGGGTTGTTCTGGATCCATCTGGTGATCGTCTCGCCCATCTGCTCGCGGTCGCGCGCCAGAGTGGTCGAGAAGACCTTGATCCCGGTGAAATTCGTAACCCCCATCCATCCCTCCAGAGTTGTCTTTGGAAGCCCGGCGCGGATCTACCCCGGAACCGTCCACCCTTCAACACGTCACCTCGGCCCGGGGGCCCGGTTTTGTCCGTGGGCCCGGACCACCTCCAGGATTTCGGAGTCGGTGAGCGTCCAGGCGCAGTGCTTGGCCCGGTCCAGCACCGCGTGGCAGAGGTCCTCCTCCGGCGGAATCCCCCGCTGCTCCAGCCAATAGCGGACGTTGCTCATCCCGCTCATGTGGCCGATCTCGATCTCCTGGGACTTGCCAAACTCGGTGGCCGGGACCCCGGAATACACCCGGTCCGCCAGCCAGGCGTCTCCCCGCCGCTGGGCCTTGATGATCGCCGCGGCGTGCACCCCGGTGGCGGTGCGGAAGGCGTCCGCCCCGGAGAGCGGGTAGTTGCTGGGGATGGGGAACTTCACCGCCTGGGAGACGAACTGGGCGTAGCGGACCAGCCCGGAGAGGTCGTGGTCCACCCAACCCACCAGCTTGAGGTTCAACAGCAGCAGGTCCAGGGAGGTGTTCCCTACCCGCTCGCCGATCCCCAGGGCGCAGCCGTGAAGCCGCTGGGCGCCTCCCTCCAGGGCGGCCAGGGCGTTGACCACCGCCAGGCCCCGGTCGTTGTGGCCGTGCCACTCCACCTGCACCCGGTCCGCCACCCCCAGCTGCTTGAGCAGCTGACGGGTCCACCGCACCAGGGAGGAGGCGCCGGAAGGGGTGGCGTGGCCCACCGTGTCGCACACCACCAGCCGCCGGGCGCCATGCTCCACCGCCGCGCGGTACAGCTGTTCCAGCAGGTGGGGCGGGGTGCGGACTGTGTCCTCGGTGACGAACGCCACCTCCAGCCCCTCCTTCACCGCGAAGTCAATCGCCTGCAATGAGGTGCGCAGCAGGAACTCCCGGTCCCACCCTTCAGCGAACTGGCGGATCGGGGACGAGCCGATGAAGGTGTAGACCACCAGCGGCTGGCCGCTTTGCTGGACCGCCTCCACCACCGGGGCGATGTCCGCCACCACCGTCCGGGCCGCGCAGCCGGGATCCAGCCGCAGCTTGTGCCTTTGGATGTGGCGGCACATCGCCACCACCTCGTGGAAGATCCGCCGATGGGCCCCGGGCATCCCCAGGTCCGCGGAGTGGATCCCGTTCTCCACCATCAGCTCCAGCAGCTGGAGCTTGGACTCCAGCGGCGGGTCGGTCACCGAGGGTGACTGCAACCCGTCGCGCAGCGTCTCATCGAACAACTGGAACGGCTGCGGGGGCCGGGGCGGCGCGTCCCGCAGGTTCCAGTCGAAGGTCACGTCCTCTCGGGCCGAAACCGCCGGCTTCCCCCCATCCGCCGGGGAGGCGGGGGAAGGAGAACCAGACCGGCGGTTCTTGGGGCCCGGGTTCACCGTCCCGCGCGCCTCGACTGGCAGGACAGCTCGTCCTTGCAGGAGGGACCGATGCCGTCTGGGTGGGCGCCCAGCGGGGCCTTGTCCGACTCCTCCACGGCGCACAGCACACACTTGCGCTTCCTGGAGCGCCGCTCCGCCCGCCGCTGCTCCGCGATGGCCTTGGCCCGCTCGCGCGCGTTCTTCCCGTCCGCCTCGTTCGTCATGTCTCCGGTCTCTCCGAACCCGCTTGGCATCAGAGCGCCTCCACCAACAGCGCGATGCCCTGGCCACCGCCGATGCAGGCCGAACCGATACCATACCGTCCGCCCCGCCGCTTCAGCTCGTAGAGCAGGTGCATGGTGATCCGGGCGCCGGACGCCCCCAGGGGATGGCCGACCGCGATCGCCCCGCCGTCCACGTTGGTCCGCTCCCGGTTCAGGCCCAGCTCCTTCTCCACCGCCAGGTACTGGGGAGCGAAGGCCTCGTTGACCTCCACCAGGTCCGCGTCACCCACGGTGAACTCCGCCCGCTCACACAGCCGGCGGATGGCCGGGGCGGGGCCAATGCCCATGATCTTGGGGTCGCAGCCGGAGACGCCCCAGTTCACCAGCCGGCCAATCGGGGTCAGCCCCTTCTTCTCCGCCCAGCTGCGGGTGGCCATCACGAAGGACCCCGCCCCGTCACAGATCCCGGAGGCGGCGCCGGCGTGGACCACCCCGTCCTTCTTGAACACCTTGGGCAGCTTCTTGAGCGACTCCACGGTGGTCTCCGGACGGTTGTGCTCGTCCTGGGCGAACACGGTGCTGCCCTTCTTGGTCTTCAGCTCCACCGGGGCGATCTCCGCGGCCAGCCGGCCCTCCTTCTGGGCGGCGGCGAACCGCTGCTGGGAGAGGACCGCGTATTGGTCCACGTCGTCCTGGGCGAGCTGGTAGTCCACCGCCAGGTTCTCGGCGGTGATCGCCATCGGGGAACCGGTGTAGCTGTCGGTCAGCGCAGTCCACAGCATGTCCTCCAGCCCGCCCTTGCCCAGCGGGATGCCCCAGCGGGCTCCGCGGATCAGATGGGGGGCCTGGCTCATCGACTCGGTGCCGCCGGCCAGCACCACGTTGGCCTGCTCGGTCAGCATCAGCTCCGCCGCGTTCACCAGCGCCTGGAAGCCTGAGCCGCACAGGCGGTTCACGCCCAGCGCCGGGACCGGCACTGGGACCCCGGTCTTGAGGCCCACGTGACGGGGCAGGTAGATGGCGTCGGCGGAGGTCTGGATCACGTTGCCGTAGACCACGTGCTGGATGTCATCGGGGGAGACCTTGGACTGGGCCAGCGCGGCCTTGGCGGACTCCACCGCCAGGTCGGTGGCGGAGAGGTCCTTGAGCGCCCCGCCGAAGGTCCCGAACGGGGTGCGCTTGGCGGACAGGAACCAGATCTCTTCGTTCTTCGACACGCTCTTCATTCGGCTCTCCTCGAAAAGGTTTGGCGGGGCTCAGGCCAGCTTCAACGCCTCGAACACCCTGCTCCCGTGGTTCTTGATGGCCGGCACCAGGCCGCCCTCACTCTGCAATGCGCGGACGATGGGGCTGGGGAGCTCCGCATGGAACACCCTTCCGCTGGCCGGGTGGACCACCGTCCCCAGGAAGGGGTCCACCGTCAGCTCCTCCCCCTCCCCGGCGACCTCGTAGAACGCCTGCTCGCGGATGACCAGATACGGCAGGGCCTCGTTGACCAGATTTCTCTTGTGGATGAAGGCGTAGCTTCGCGCAATCACAGCCTGGACCCCCGCCCCCAACAGCGCCCATACCGCGTGCTCGCGGGAGGACCCGGTCCCCCACCCCTCCCCGGCCACCACCACACTCTGGCCGGCCTGGGCGCGGGGATAGAACTCCGGCCGCACGTGGTGGAAGGCGTGCCGGCCGACCTCGGAGAGGTCGGTGAGGTGGCAGAACTCACCGGGGATGATGGCGTCGGTGTCCACGTGGTCCCCGAAGCGCTGCACCCGTCCCCGCACCATCTGCCGCCGCAGCTGTCCCCCGGCGGAGTTGCCGGAGGGGGCGCGCGCCAGGTGGATCCCCGGCTCGCGGGACTGCAGCGAGGGGACCGGGCCGTGGGGGGCGCGATCCAGGAGCCGCTCGAAGCGGTCCTGGTCCACCCGGGCCAGCAGCGGGCGGGGGTCAGCGATCTTCATCTCCACCGAGGAGGCCGCCACGGTGGCCGCCGAGGCCAGCCAGGCATGGGAGCCGGCGCCCATCCGGTTCTGGTAGTTCCGGTTCTGGGAGGACAGCCACACCTCGCCGGGCTGCGCCTTCTCCGAGGCCACCCCCAGACACATCGAGCAGCCGGGCGGGCCTACCCGGAAGCCGGCGCGTTCGTAGGTTCCCCACAGCCCCTTCTCCCGGAGCCGCCGGACGATGGACAGGTCTCCTGGCACCACCAGCTTCTTGGGGGAGACCGGCAGCGAGGCCGGGCCGCCGGCCAGCGCCTGCTCCAGCACCAGCGCCCCCAGCACCAGCTCCTCCTCGGTGGTGGTGCAGGCGCCGATGAAGCAGCCGTGCAGCGCCGTCCCCACCGCCTCTTCCACCCCGCGCACGTTGTCCGGGGAGTAGGGCCGGGCCACCTGGGGCCCCAGGCGGTCCAGATCGATCGGATAGCGGGCCAGGTAGGGCGCGTCGGGGTCGGCGCGGAACGCAAGCGCCGGGGCGTCGTTGCGGGCACGGTTGGCCAGCCAGCGGGCCACCACCTCATCGGCCTCGAAGATGCCGTTGAGCCCACCGAACTCGGCGGTCATGTTGGCGATGGTGAAGCGCATGTCGGTGGAGAAGCCGGCCACCGCCTCGCCCCGGTACTCCACGCTGCGCTCCATGGCCACTGTGTTCCGGCCCAGGGTGCCCAGGGTGCGCAGGATCACGTCCTTGCCGCCGATCCCGAAGGGCAGCCGGCCGCGGTACTCGACGCTGATCGCCTGGGGCACCTCGATCCAGGACTGTCCCAGCACCATCGCCGCGGTGATGTCCGCGCCCCCCAGCCCGATAGCGAAGGCCCCCAGTCCCCCGTGGGAGGAGGTGTGCGAGTCGGCCCCCAGCACCACCTGCCCCGGCTGCACCAGGTCCCGGTAGAACTTGGTGTGGAGGATGGTGGCGTTGGCGTCGTAGAAGTGGCGGATCCCGCTCTCCTTGGCGAACGCCCGGGACAGCTGCACCAGGTGTTGGGTGCGTGGGTCGTGCGCCAGGGTGACCGGATCCACCGTGTGGTCCACCGCCAGGAAGAAGCGGTCCCGGTCGTGGAGGGGCGGGCGACCCAGCGCCTGGTAGGTCCGGTCCATCCCGTTCCAGGCCAGCTCGCTGGCGATCGTCCAGTCGACCTTGATCTGGACAATGTCGCCCGCCTGGACCCACGGGCGCGCCAGGCCCCGCGCGTGGTGCGCGAGGATCTTCTGGGTCAGCGTCATTGGCCTGGGTTCCATGGGCGGGAGCACCCTAGCCTAATGAGGAGGCGCCGCTGACGCCGCAGCGAGCCGCCTCCCCCGCTGGGAGGCGAACGGGCAGCCCTACAGCACTTCCTGAAGGACGATCAGCCCGCGCTCGGACTCCAGGGCGTAGACGTAGCCAGACCCGTCCCGGGCGGCGTGGACCGCGGTGACCCCCTCGTAGAAGAAGTTCCCGCGGGTGGCGGCGGTGTCGCTCCAGGCGTTGAAGTAGCCCGCCAGGACCGGCGCGGCCGGGCTGGCGATGTCCAGCATCCGGACCCCGTCCTGGTGGTAGGCCAGGTACAGCCGGTTCCCCACCCGGTCCACCTGGTTGGCGGAGACCTCCGGGCGGGTGGCGTACTCGCCCGCCGGCACCGGCGCGGCGGGGGTGGTGAAGTCCAGGGCGCGGACGTGACCGCCCCACCCTTCGCTGATCTCGAACACCCAGGGGGCGGTCTCAAAGGTGGCCACCGCCAAGGCGTGGCTGTTCTTGGCCGGCTCCAACGGCGAGGCGGCGTTCCCCAACTGGGTGGGCACCGCCGGCTGGACGATGCTGGCGGCCACCAGGCCCAGCCCGCCATAGGCCCCGTAGATCCGGTCTCCCTCCAGCACGCTGTGGTGCGGATAGTTGGTCAAACCCAGGTCCGCCGCGGAGAACCGCCCCAGCAACACCGGGGAGCGCGGGTTGGCGACGTTGAAGATCAGCACCTGGCCAGAATCGATGGAGTTGGCCAGCAGCCGGTTGGACGCCGGATCCACGAAGATGCTGCGGATCGCCTCCGGCGGCGAGGGCTGGCGGTTCAGCTCAGTGGAGGGAATGGGGCTGACGGCCAGATCGAAATAGAGCATCCCGTTGAAGCGGGTGGCGACGTAGAGCACGTCCTGGTGCACCCAGACGTCGTAGAAGTAGTCAGGGTTTCCATTGGAGTCGGCCTTGTTGAACTGGTGTTCCAGCACCGGGTTGGCCGGGTCGGTGACGTTGAAGACGTTCATCCCGCCGGGGCCGGAGGCCACGTAGGCGTAGCCGTTGCGCACCACCACATCCAGCGGCGTTCCCTGGGTGATCCTGGCCTCGCCCACATAGGTCAGTCCCGAGGCCTCCTCCTCACCGGGGAGGCGGGCGATCCGCTTCATCTCAAACGTGCCCTTGGCCCGCTCCACTTTGTCCACGCAGACCTGGAAGGTGCCCTGGAGCGTCCGGGGATCGGGGGCACGGCACCCAAAGAAGGCGCGGTGCTCCACCCGACCAGCGGTGCCGGTGGTGGCGGTGCGCAGGAAGAAGCGACCCTCGAAATCCAACAGATCCGTCGCCCGGCCCTCCATCTTGGGGTTGGCCGGATCGTGAAAGGAGGTGACCGTGACCAGCTGACCACCATTGCCGTCCTGGGCCAGCCCATGCCAGACGCCGGCCCGCTCCACCGCTGCCAGCTCTGCCGGCGAGCAGGTGTCCTGGGGAACGCTGTCGGGTTCACAACCGGGCTCCACCTCCTCCGGACAGCCGAAGAGGAGCGCAGCACAGGGAAGAACCAGGAGGATGTGCTTCATTCGCTGACCAGTTAGCGCGCGACGCGGCCCCCGCGCAAGGAGGGGTTCCGGGGGCGGGCCCCAGGCAGGCTAGAGTCCCCCGCCAGGACCTTGTGACGACGCCCGGCCGGGGCGCCCAGTCGATGAGAGCACTCATGAGAACAAGCGGGTTGGTGTGGGCTGCGATCGCGGTGCTGGCCAGTGGCTGCGCGGCCAAGCCGGTGGTGGAGCGGTTCGCCGCGGACAAGACCATCGCCGAGGTGGGGACCTCAGTCACCTTGCAGTGGCGGGTGATCGACGCGGACAGCGTCAGCATCAGCAACGTGGGGCCGATCCCGGCCGGGGCCACCTTCATCACCCTCAACCCCTCCCAGACCACCACCTACGTCCTCAGCGCCACCAACGAGGGGGGAACGGTGGACAGCGCCCCGCTGACGGTGACCGTCAATCCGAGGCTGGACGTCAGCGGGGGGACCTACGCCTCCCCCGGCGCGCTGGGGCGGACCTTCGCGGTGGTGCTGCGCGAGCTTTCCAACCAGCCGCCGACGTCCTCCACCACCGTCTCCATCACCCCGCCCGGGGGGACCGCCTTCAACCTGGAGTGCGCCGGAGGCCGTCCGATGTGCGTGGTGCTGGAGCCCAACGTAGCGCCGGTGAACGGCAGCTACACCGCGGGCGCCACCGTGGGCGGGGTCCCGGTCACCCATGCCTTCACCGTGGACAGCGCTGATCGGATGTACGCGGCGGGGCCGATCTTCGCCGAGCAGACCTCCGGCACCAGCGTCTCCGCCAGTTGGGGACCCTCGCCGGGCGCGGTCACCTACCGGGCGCGGCTGGTGGACAGCGTCGGCGCCCCGCTGGGGCCGGAGCAGGTGCTGACCGCCACCGAGGCGGTGCTGCAGTCCTCCACTGCGTTGGGCGCGTCGGTGCGCGTGGCGATCGAGACCGCCGCCGTGGATCTGACCGGGAACAGCGCCGGGCCCCAGGCGCCGCCCGCGCCCAACGTGACCGTCGCGGACGCGCCTTTGGGCGGGAAGCCCGGCAGCTGGCAGCTGTTCCAGCCGGGGAGCTTCCAGGGTAACTCGCTGACTGTCTCCCTGCCCTCACTGGCCCTGGGGGAGCGGGCTGCGGTGATCGTGCTGAACATCGACGGCGCGGACTTCCTGCCCACCGCTCCGGCGAACAACGTTCAGCTGGCCATCACCGGCACCAATTCGCTGCCGCTGCGCGACCCGGGTCCGGTGTGGGAGAAGGCCGGTCCGGAGCAGCTTGCGGACCAGGAGGGACGGACCGCCCACCAGTTGTTCCGGGCCCTGGATGAAGCCCGGGTCAACGCGGTGCTGGCCAAGGCGGGGGTCAGCGCCGTCCGGTCGGCGGCCCCGGCCGCGGCGCCCACCAACGCCAGTTTCTGTGTCCGGGAGGGGTTAAGCAGCCGCTTTAGCCGGCGCACCGCCACCCTGCGGCACGAGACCGCGCACATGGTGTTCTACGTGGACGACGCGGATCTGACCGACTTCTCCACCCACGAGCCCGGGATCTGGACCTCGCTGGGGCAAAGCTGGGAGGGCAGCGCCAACAACGGGATCTACGCCAAGGTCACCGGCGCGTTTGGGCCGGAGAGCGACGTGGACGCAGACGGCAAGCTGCTGGTGCTGTTCTCCGACCTGTTGGGCCCGGTCGAGAACGGGGGAATCCTGCTGGGCTACTTCAGCTCCGGGGACACCCTGTTTACCCGCGATGAGACCGCCACCTGCGCCGGTACCGCGGGCAATGGCGCGGACATGTTCATCATGAACGGGATCAAGAACCTGACCGACGCCGGCAACGGCGCTGCGGATGTGATCAACCGCGTCTACCCAGACACCCTGGCCCACGAGTTCCAGCACCTGATCAACACCAACGGGCATTGCCTGCTCAACGACTGCACCTTGCTGGAGGAGGCCTGGCTCAACGAGGGCCTGTCGATGGTGGCCGAAGACGTGGCCGGCTTCGGGTGGAACACCAACACATTGGCGGGGGAGCTGTACCTGGACCGGCTGCCCGGTCCGAACCAGTTCTCCTACAACCGCCGCAGCGTCACCACCTGGGAGGGAGATCCTCTCGGGAACTATCAGGCAGTGCATTCGCTGGTGCGCTATTGGGCGGACCGCTACGGGCAGGGGATCCTGCCAGACCTGGTGGCCGGGAACCTCCGCGGAGCGGAGCGCACCGAGGCGGTGTTGCTGGCGCCCTTCTCCCGCCAGCTGGCGGAGTGGACCACCGCGCTGATGTTCTCCAACGAGTCCTTCAGCCCCTCCCCGGTGTTCAACTTCACCGGAGCCGCCTGGACCCCGTTCCACTCGGCGCTGACCTACGTGAACTACGTCCCCCTCAACCCGGGCAGCGGGGTCTCGGCGGCGGTCCGGCGCAACGGCTGGAATGCGTTCGTCACCGGCACCGGCGGAGGCGGAAACGCCACCCTCACCGTGACCAGCACCGAGACGGTCAAGCCGCACGTGGTGGTGGTGCGGTTCGCAGGCTACCTGCAACAGTGCCAGGGGCTGCCCAGCACCGTGATCTCCGGGCAGTGCCCCTAAGGCTAGGGCAGCCGGCGCAGCGCGTTTTCGGTGACCGCCTGCGCCGCCTCGCGGGTGGAGAGGATCCCGCCCAGATCGCGGGTGACCCTCTCCTGGGCCACCGCGTCCTCCACCCCCAGCTCCAGGGCCTGGGCCTCGGCGGCGTGGCCCAGCTCGCGCAGCATCAGCGCGCAGGAGAGCAGCATGGCGATCGGGTTGACCACTCCCCTGCCGGCCAGCTCTGGGGCCGAGCCGTGCACCGGTTCAAACAGCGGGGTCGAGTCGGGGTTGAGGTTGGCGGAGGCGGCCACCCCCAGCCCCCCGGTCAGCGCCGCCCCCAGGTCGCTGAGGATGTCCCCAAACAGGTTGGTGGTGACGATCACCTGGAAGTCCTCCGGCCGCAGCACCAGCTGCATCGCCAGGTTGTCCACGTAGAGGTGGCGGGCCTCCAACTGGGGAAACTCCGCCGCCACCTCGCGGAAGGTCCGCAGCCACAGCCCATGGGCCAAGATGGCGTTGGACTTGTCGGCCAGTGCCACCCGCTGCTTGCCGTGGCGCGCGGCCCATGCGAAGGCGGCGCGAATCACCCGTTCCACCCCCTTGCGGGTGTTGAGGTCCTCGGAGATCGCCACCTCGTCCGGGGTGCCCTGCTTGAAGCTGCCGCCCAGGCCACCGTAGGGACCCTCGGTGTTCTCCCGGAAGATGACGAAGTCCAGCTGCGCCCTCCCCTTCCCCCGAAGCGGGGTGAGCCTGTCGGCCAGCAGGCGGCAGGGACGGAAGTTGACGTACAGGTCCAGCCCGAAGCGCAGCCCCAGCAGGATCTCCCGGGCGTGGGCGTTGTCCTGGACCCGGGCGTCGCCCACCGCCCCGAAGAGGATGGCGTCGAAGTCGCGGCGGAACAGCTCCACCTGGCCGGGAGGCAGGCCCACCCCGGTGGCCAGGTAGCGCTCGGCGCCGAAGTCGAAGCGCTGGAAGGTCAGCCCCAGCCGGCGCTGCTGTTCCAGCCCCTCTAGGAACTCCAGCGCCACCTGGGTCACCTCGATCCCGGCGCCGTCGCCGGGAATGACCGCGATCCGTGCCATCAGGGCACCGCGGGATGCGGGACGGAGGAGGGAGGGACCTGCTCCCCGGTGAACGCGCGCAGCTTCTGGTAGTCCGAGTACTCCAGCTGGACGGTGAGCACGTCCGCCGGCTGGATCTCGGTGTAGCCTTGGGGGTGGAGCTGCTCTGGCCCTGCGCCGCGGCGCAAGGAGAGGGTGAAGCCGCCGAACCGGTCGCGGATCTCGGAGACGGAGATCCCGGGCAGGCCCTGCTGGGCGCTGAAGGTGGAGACCACCATCAGGTGGGTGCCGACCCGGAAGGAGTGGAGGATCCGCGGGTCCAGCGCGGCCAGCGCCAGCGCCGGGGCGGCCAGGGCGGAGGTGGAGTGGGCCTCGGCCTTGAAGGCGTCGCGCACCTTGGCCACCAGGTCATCGTCGAAGAGGCGGATCACCACCCGGATCGCCGGGTTGTGGCGGCGGGCGTCCAGGGCGACGTTCATGTTGGCCAAATCGTCGTCGGTGGCCGCCACCAGCGAGGTGGCGGCGCGGATGTTGGTCCGCTCCAGGGCGTGGGGGCTCTTGATGTCGTCGATCAGCACCGGGACACCCCGGTCGCGCAGCACCGCCACGAAGGACGCGTCCTCGCGCTTCTCGATCACGATCACCTCGCGGCCCAGGGCCAGCAGCTCGGTGGCCACCCGGTAGCCCACCCGGCCGGCGCCGCAGATCACCACGTGGTCCTTCAACGTCTTGCTCATCACGGCGATCCAGTCTTTGTCGCTGCGGTGCTTGGCGAAGTAGAGGTAGGCGAAGCGGACCACGCCATCCACCACCAGGGCGATCCCCAACGGGGGGATGACCACGTTCATCAGCTCCAGCAACCAGTCGTTGATGTAGGGCAGCGACGGCTGGCCGTAGAGCAGGAAGTAGACGTGGTGCAGCGCCTCCCCGTAGGCCAGCGGCTGGCCGGTCACCCGCGGGAAGCGCCAGAAGTAGATCAGCGGGGTCAGCCCGAACAGCAGCCCCGACATGATCACCGAGACCCGGAAGCGGGCGATCAGCGCGAACAGGTAGCGGAGGTTCGCGCCCAGGCGACGCTTGCGTGCCATCTCGGCCCGGGTTCGTAGCACGGGCGGAGGAGACTGCGGGGCCTGTTCAGGCCCTCAGGGAATGACCAACCCGGTCTCCGGGTCGATCTTCTTCTTCCTCTTCTCGATCAGCCAGACTGCCACCACGCCCAGCTCGTAGCAGAGCACCATCGGGCCGGCCATCAGGGCCAGGTTCACCGCGTCCCCGGTGGGGGTGATGATCGCCGCGGCGATCAGACAGACCACGAAGGCGTGGCGCTGGTACTTGAACAGGAAGCTGGAGCGGACCACCCCCACCACCGCCAGCAGGGCCAGCACGATCGGCAGCTCGAAGATGATCCCGAAGGCCAGCTCCAAAAGCAGCACCAGGGAGAGCTGTTCGCGCATGGTCAGCATCGGGCGGGTCCAGTCCTTCTCGATCACCGCCGCCTCCGCGCCCACCAGCTGCTTCTGCACCCGCCACAGGGTGCCCCACTCGGCGGCCTGGCTGGGGGCCAGCCCGGCCAGCAGCCCCGCGGCAGCATCCAGCGACGCCGCCGCGCCCGGGCGATCTCCCGCGGCCAATAGGTCCAGGGCCTCCACCCGCTTGTCCAACACCTGGCGGACCACCGGCCGGGCGCGCTCGCCAAAGCCCAGCTGGGCGGCGTCCACCATCCGGGCCAGACCTTCCAGCCGCCGGGGCAGCTCCACCGCGTCGGTGCCGGAGCCGGAGGGAGACAGCTTGCCGGCCGCCTCCGCCAGCGTGGCGGCGCGGGGCAGATCCCCGTTGGCCAGGTAGCGCAGCGACTCCTGATGCTTGAGCCGTGCCACGTGGACCCTGCCGTCCAGCTCGGCGGCCTCCGGGTCGCGGAGCAGGAACTGGAACATGGTGGGCAGCACCACGAAGTAGCAGAAGGCCGCGCCGGCGATGAAGGCCATCGTGCCCAGCACCACGAACGGACCGGCGAAGCGCTTCTCGGTGGGGTACAGCCCGGGGGCCACGAAGCCCCACAGCTGGTAGAGGATCACCGGGGTGGCAAGGAAGATCCCGCAGTACATCCCGACCTTCATCAGGACGTTGATCTCCTCGATCCCGGAGGTGTAGATGAGCGACCGGCCCTGCTCGGGCAGCGCGTCCAGCACCGGGCGCATCAGCAGCCCGAAGATCGGCTTGGCGTAGGCCAGCGAGGCCACGCCCAGGATCAGCACCGCGATGGTGCAGCGCAGCAGCCGGGTGCGCAGCTCCCCCAGGTGCTCTCCCAGGGTCATCCGCAGCTCCTCCGCCGAAGGAAGGCCGCTCACGCCTCACCGCCGCCGGGCTTGCGGGGCAGCCGCGCCTCCTCCAGCAGCGCCTGGGCCTCCTGGGGCGTGACCGGCGCCTGGGCCTGGGTGGGCGCCACGCTGGTGTCCAGGGGACCGGCCGCGGGGACGGGCATCCCGGCCGGATCCAACGGAGGCTGGGCAAGGGAGAATGGACCGCCAGAGGTGGCCACCGCCTCGGAGGGCGGGAGGATGGAGCCCGCGGAGAGGTCCGCCGGGGGAGGGGTGGCGGCGGGATCCGGGGGCACCGCGTGCTTGCCCACCAGGTTGCTGGGGCTCAACGAGCGGGGCGGCAGCGCCTGGACCTCGGAGTCCATCCGGTAGAACTCACGCTCCACCACGTGACGGACCTCGTCGGTGCGGCTGCGGAACTCGCGCAGGAACTTGCCCAGGCCCCGGGCCAGCTCTGGAAGACGGGCGGGCCCCAGCACCAGCAGCGCCACCACCAGGATCAACGTCAGTTCGCCTGCGCCGATGTTCAGCACGCCGACGCTTTAGCGGCCCGGGGGGCCGGGTGCAATCCGGGGCTGATCAAACCGCCTGGCGTCCGACCCACGAGGGGAGCGACCAGGCGGGCTAGACCGCGCGGAACCAGTCGCGGGTCTGGGCCTCGGTGGGCGGCTTGGGGAGGGTGGCCCGGGCGGCCTCCACTGCGCGCTGGATGTTCAGCTTGCCTCCGGTGCTGACCTTGCCGTTGAGGTCGGAGTCCTTGTCCACGGTCTCGATCAGGATCCGGCGGGCATCGGCGGCGGTGAGGTCCGGGTTGGTGGCGAAGATCAGCGCGGCGGCGGCGGCCACGGTGGGGGTGGCCATGGAGGTCCCGCTCATCGTCTGGTGGCGGTTGCCAGGGACGGTGGAGAGCACGTTCTCGCCCACCGCGGCCAGCTCCACCACCTTGTCCCCGTGGGAGGAGAAGGAGGCCAGCTTGTCGTTGGACTTGTCCATCGCCGCGATGGTGATCACGTTCGGGCGGTCGATGTTGGCCGGCATGTCCGAGACGTTGTTCATGTTGCTGCCGTTGCCGTTGGCGGTGGCGGCCACCAGCAGGATGTCCGCGGCCTCCAGCTTGGCCACCGCGGCCTCCCAGCGCTGCACGTCGGCGGGGTTCTTGTACTCGTCACCGAAGGAGGCGTTCACCACCCGGATGTTGTTCCCGGCCTCCTTCATCTGGACCATGTAGTCCACGGCCTTCTCGAAGTTGGTGAGCAAATCGGCGCCGTCGTACAGCCCGCCGATGGACATCACCTTCGCCTTGCCGGCGGCAAAGCCGGTGTTGCCGACGTTGTTGTCCTCGGCGGCGATGATCCCCGCCACGTGGGTCCCGTGGTCGGTGCCGCGGCCCTTGAACACGTCGCCGTTGCCGAAGCCCACGTTGAAGCCGTGGACGTCGTCCACGATGCCGTTCTGATCGTTGTCGATCCCGTCGCCGGCGGTCTCCCCGGCGTTGACGAACAGCGAGTCGTCCAGGTCGGTGTGCTTGACGTCCACCCCACCATCCAGGACCACCACGATTGGATCACCGGAGGTGGGCTTGGGGGGAGGAGGGGGCGGGGTGACCACGGTGCCGGTGGCGGACAGGCCCCAGCTCTTGAGGGTGCCCACGTCTCCGCGGGCCTTGTCCTCCACCGTCAGGGTCCATTTGCCCTGGGCGGACTCCCCGGCGAAGGCGGCGAGGTCGAACTTGCCCGCCACGTTGTCGGCCGACCCGCCGGTGCGGTTATGCACCACCGCCGACTTGCCGGAGGGCGAGGTGAGGGTGACCACCAGGTCGCCCTTCCAGGAGTGGGGAATGTCCAGATCGAGATCCAGCTTCTCGATCGACAGGTCCTCGGCGATCTCCAGCGAGGACTCGACCTTGGTGTTGTCACCGATGGTCAGGTTGGGCGACGCGGAGGCAGAGACGGTCTGGCTGGTGGCGGCCCGCACCGCGGGGGCCAGCTGCGACAGCGGCGGCGGTGAGGGCGCCAGGTCCGGGCCCTGGGCGCCGGGGCGCTGCACGAAGTTATCGGTGCCACCGGCGCGGGCAGGGGTGGCGGCGGGCTGGGCGGGGGCGGGCTGCTCGGGGCGCTCGGCGGTCACCGGGCGCTGCGTGGAGGTCAGATTCCGGATGCCGCTCATTGAAAGCCTCGCCGTGTTGAGTGCCCAGAGGCAGCACCTGTCCGTACATTGTCGGAGCAGGTAGGCCCTGGTTTCCTCTGGGCGATTATAGAGATTTTTCCAGCCCCAGCGGGCACTTTGGATCCCAGCCAACCCACCGGAATTGTTCCGATCATCCTGCCGGTGCCGGGACTGCGGAATTGGCACGCACCCGCCGTTCGACCAGGAAGAGCAGCACCGGGATGGCCAGGGAGGAGCCGATGGTGATCCAGGCCAGCTGATCCACGTGGACCAGCACCCCGTGGGCCTCGATCAGGATCACCGAGGAGAGATAGGCGCCCAGCCCGGCGGCCAGGTGCTGCACCGAGGACTGCAGGGACATGAAGCGCGCGCGTTCCGGGGGCCGGGGCACCTTGGAGGCGAGGGTGTTGTAGGCCACGTTGCGAAAGCCGGTGGAGCCCATGAACAGCACGAACAATAGCAGCACCGGCAGCCCCCGGTAGTCCACGAAGCCCACGTACACCGAGGCCACGAAGGCGAAGATCCCGAAGCTGCCCACCTTGAAGGACCCCCAAAGGTCCACCAGCAGGCCGCCCAGGCGGAGGACGATGAAGCTGGCCACCCCGCCCACCGCGTAGAGCAGGGCGATTTTTTCCCGCGGGTAGCCCAGGTTCTGCTGCACGTAGGCGGAGATGTTGGGGATGAGGACGAACCCCGAGGCCATGGTGACGAAGGTCAGGGAGTAGGAGAGCCACACCAGCGGGCGGCGCAGAAAGCCGTAGCCGGTGGCCTGGGCGTCGCGCAGCCCCGCCAGGTGTCCGGTCATCGGCGGGAGCAGCAGGATCGCCAGCGCCATCAGCAGAAAGCCGATCCCGCCCACCAGGAAGAACGGGATCCGCCAGCCGCCCAGCTGGGCCACGTAGAGGGCGGCGGGCACCCCCAGCACCGAGGCGATGGAGAAGGCGGTGAACACCGCGCCCATCGCCCTCCCCCGCCGCTCGGGCGGGACCACATCGGCGATGATCGACAGCGAGATCGAGGTGGCCGGGCCGCCGAAGGCGCCGGCGAAGACGCGGGCCAGCACCAGGGTGGTCAGGCTGGTGGCAAAGCCGCCGGCCACCGTCCCCACCACCAGCCCCAGCATCGCCAGGGCCAGCACCTTGCGGCGGTCGAAGCGGTCCAGGAAGAAGGAGCCGGCCAGTCCGGCCAGCGAGGCGGCCCAGGTGTAGCTGGCGCCGATCACCCCCAACTGCGAGGTGGGGATGTCCAGCGCGCGGGCGAAGTCCGGGCCCAGCGGCATCACCATCACAAAGTCGGTGATGTTGACGAACTGGACCGCGCCGATCAGGAACACCACTGCGCGTTCGGAGACCTTGCGCACCGCTAGACCCGGAACCGGCGGACCTCCGCGCGCAGGACCTCCGCCTGCTTCTGCAAGGTCTCGATCGCCTCCTCCAATTGCCGGGAGGAGCGGGTCTGCTGCTCGGCCACCGTCTTGATCGCCTCCACCGCCTTGAGCACCTGCTCGCTGCCCTGGGTCTGCTCGGTCTGGGCGCGGTTGAGGTGCTGGACCATCTCGTTGATGCTCTCGATGGAGCGGGTGATCTGCTTGCTGCCGTGCGCCTGCTCCTGGGTGCTGCGCTGCACGTGGCTGGTGATGGCCTTCATCTTCTCCGCGGAGGAGATGATCTGCTCGCTGCCCCGCGCCTGCTCATTGGTGGCCTTGGAGATCTGCTGCACCGACTCGGCGATCCGCTGCACCGCGGTGGTCACCGACTTGGAGCCCCGGGCCTGCTCCACCGTGGCCCGGGCGATTGCCTTCACCATCAGGGTGGACTTGTTGGCGCTCTCCGAGATCTTCTTCAGCGCGCTCTCCGCCTCCCGTCCCAGCTGCACCCCCTCCTCCACGTTGCGCACGCCCTGGTTCATGGCCAGCACCGCGTTGCGGGACTCGTCGGTGACCCGGCGGATCAGCTCGGCGATCTCCTTGGTGGAGACCCCGGTGCGCTCGGCCAGCTCCTTGATCTCCTCGGCCACCACCGCGAAGCCCTTGCCATGTTCGCCGGCCTGGGCGGCGATGATCGCCGCGTTGAGCGCCAGGAGGTTGGTCTGCTCGGCCACGTCGTCGATCACGTCGATGATGTTGCCGATCTCGCCGATCCGGCGGCCCAGGCTCTCGATCACCGTGGACGCGCTGCGGGAGCTGTCCTTGATCTTGTCGATGCCGGTCAGCGTCTTCTGCAGGGCCTCCACCCCGGAGACCGCGTCCTGGGTCACCTGTTCGGAGAGGCGGGCGGTCTCATACGCGTTGGTCTCCACCTGGTTGATGGAGACGTCCATCTCGTTGATTGCCGTGGAGGTCTCCTCGGTGGAGGACAGCAGCGCGTCCACGTTCTTGGCCACCTCCTTGATGGAGTAGGTCATCTCCTCGATGGCGCTGGTGGTCTCCTGCACCGAGGCAGCCATCGCCTGGACGTTTTCCGCCACCTCGTCGTTGGTGGCGGCCATCTGCATGATCGAAGAGCTGCTCTCCTCCGCCGACTGGTAGAGGACCTCCACGTTCTCCGCGATCCCCCGCAGGGTGGCCAGCATCTCCACCATCGAGGAGGAGGTCTCCTCCACCCGGGAGAAGGTGGTGGACGCGCCGGCGGAGACCGCGTTGCCGGTACGGGAGATCTGCTCGATCACCTGGGCCACGCCCTCCGAGACCCCGCGGATCCGGCTGACCGTCTCCCGCAGCGAAGACGAGATCCGGTTCAGGGCCTCGGCCAGCCCGCCCAGCTCATCCTGGGAGATCTCCTCCACCCGGGAGGTGAGGTCCGCCTCGGAGAGGCGGGAGGCCATCCCCATCATCCCCTTCAGCGGTCGGAGGATGAAGCGGCGGGAGATCCACCACACCGCCAGCAGGAAGAGGATGAAGGCGCCCAAAAACGCCAGCAGCACAGTCCGCTCCAGCGCCTCCACCACGGTGACGTTGGCGCTGCCGTCCATCCCCACCAGCACATAGGCCAGGGGCCGCCCGCGGTCGTCCTTGAGGGTCTCGGCGACCAGCACGTCCTGTTCGGGGAGGCGAAGGGCGTTGGGGTGGCGCTCGTCGCGGTGGGAGCGGGCGGCCTCGGTGAGGGTGGCCTGGTCGGTGCGGTTGCCCCGGGCCAGCACCCGCCCATCGGGGTCCACCACCCCGGCGAAGCGGACCTCGCGTTCGGAGGCCAGCTTGTTGAGGGTCTCCACCGCGGGCTTGGCGTCCACCTCCGTGCCGGTGACCACGACCTGGTCCCGCACCTCCTGGGCGATGGTCCGCCCCCTCATCTGCAGCCGCTCCACCAGGAAGCGTTCGGTCTGGGCGGGGACCACCACCCACAGGATTCCGAAGGTGACAATCAACGCGATCGTGAACGAGCTGAAGATCGCGCTCTTGAGACCAAGCTTTCGAGCGGGACGCGCCAAGGCCCGGTCACTGTAGGGACCGAAGGTCAGACAGGGCAAGATTCGGATTCATGGGCCCCACCGCGGTGATCACCGACAGTCTGTTCCTGCAGCACGATCCCGGCCGGCAGCACCCGGAGTCTCCCCAGCGGCTGGCCCGGATCCTGGAACTGCTGGATCAGCACCCGCTGACGGGGACGGTCCGGGTCGCTCCCCGCCCCGCCACCTTGGCCCAACTAGCGGCGGTACACGGGGAGGCGCTGCTGGCTTCACTGGGGGCGCTGGACGGGAAGACGGCGATGATCGACCCGGACACCTTTACCTCGCCTTCCAGCTACCGGGCGGCGGTGCTGGCGGCGGGCGCGGGAATCACCGCGGTGGACGAGGTGCTGGACGGACGGGCTGCCAACGCCTTTGCCCTGGTCCGCCCCCCCGGGCACCACGCCGAGCCCGACCGGGCGATGGGCTTCTGCCTGTTCAACAACGCTGCCATCGCCGCCGAGCACGCGCTGTCCCGGGGGCTGCAGCGGGTGCTGATCCACGACTGGGACGTGCACCACGGCAATGGGACCCAGGCGGCCTTCTACAGGCGGCGGGAGGTGCTCTACCAGTCGGTGCACCAGTTCCCGTACTACCCGGGCAGCGGCGCCCCGCTGGAGATCGGGTCCGGGGAGGGAGTGGGCTACACGGTGAACTGCGGGCTGCCCGGTGCGCAGGGAGACGGCGACTACGGGGCGGTGTTCGACGGGTTGTTCCTGCCGATTGCCCAGGCGTTCCGGCCGGAGCTGATCATCGTCTCCGCCGGGTTCGATCCCCACGAGGATGATCCGATTGGCGGGATGATGTTGACCGAGCGGGGCTTCGCCGCGATGTGCACCGCGCTGATGAGGCTGGCGGAGGCGCAGTGTGCGGGGAGGATCGTGCTGCTGCTGGAGGGTGGCTACTCGCTGCCCGGGCTCTCGCGGTCGGTGCACGCCTGCCTGGAGGTGCTGACCGGGGGAAGGAAAGAGGAGCTGGTGATCGGCGGAGAGGCGGCCACGATGCGGGCGATGCGCGAGACCCGGGACGCGGTGAGGGGTATCTGGAGATGAGCGACTACATCCACGGTGGCAGCGACGCGCGGGAGGTGGCCCGGCTGGAGAAGCAGGCCGGCTTCGTGGCGCCCTGGATGCATCCGCAACTGCGGGCGCAGCCGGGCCAGCGGGTGCTGGATCTGGCCACCGGGGTGGGGGCGATGGCCGCCCAGTTGCGCCGGCGCTTCCCCCAGGTGCAGCTGGTGGGAGTGGACCTGCGCCGTCCGCAGCTGCGCCAGGCGCTGCGGCTGCATCCTGGGCTGACCTATGTGCAGGCGGACGGGGCGGTGCTGCCCTTCGGCTCCGGCGCCTTCGATCACGTGCACTGCTCGTGGCTGCTGGAGCACGTGCCGGATCCGGTGGCGATCCTCAAGGAGGTCCACCGGGTGCTGCGGCCGGGCGGCGAGGCGCTGTTCGTGGAGGTGGACAACGCCACCTTCCGGACCGTGCCTTTGCTGGAGGAGGTGAAGGAGGTGATGCGGCTGCTGGATCAGGCGCAGCTGCGGGGCGGCGGAGATCCGTACGTGGGGAGGAAGTTGCAAGGCTACTTCCGGGAGGCGGGGTTTGCCGGGGTGGAGCCGCTGGAGGCGCACCTGCACGGGCACGCGGGGGAGCCGGTGCACTTCCAGGGGCTGATCGATGAGTTCGCGGAGATCTTCGAGAGCCTGGATGAGGCCCTGGGACCGGAGCTGACCGCGACCCTGCAGCGGGCGGCGGCGCAGCTGCGGGGGCTGATCAAGGATCCGCAAGGCGAGCTGCACTATCGGCCGGTGTTGATCCGGGGGATCCGGTAGCCGGCAGGGCCCGGCTTCCTTTGTGGGTGCAGGTTCCTGCTGAATTATTCCCGGCCATGGGATGTCTTTGACCCAACGCCTTCAACAGGAGTGGTCCGATGCGTGGGTTCGCGTGGGTGGGTTCGCTGTCTCTCCTGCTGGCCGTGGGTTGCGTGACAACCCACACCCCCAGCAGCCCGACGGTCTACACGCCGCAACCCCAGCCGCAGCCGCGCCGGCTGCTGACCCAGGACGAGGTGGTGGTGCTGGCGCTGCGGGAGTGCTCCAACCGCCGCCTCAACTGCCGGCTCCGTGAGGCGCGGCTGTCGAGCACCATCTGGCAGGTGAAGCTGGCAGCCTACGGCCACAACAGCCGCGGCTTCGTCTACACCGATCACCAGGGCTACACCGGCCGCACCATGCGCGCCGACGTCCGGATGCGCCCCTACTCCCTGCGCGGCGGCACCTGGAACGACCCCGGCCTGGACTTCACCTTCAACGAGGACGGCACCGACGCGGGCAGCGACCAGCTGGAGCGCGAGCGGCTGGAGGCGGAGGCCCGCGAGCGGCAGCTGAGGGATCGGCTGGAGCGGGAGCGGCTGGAGCGGGAGGCACGCGAGCGGCAGCTGCGCGATCAGCTGCAGCGGGAGCGCGCCGAACGCGAGCGGCTGGAGCGGCAGCGGTTCGAGCAGGAGCGGCTGGAGCGGCAGCGCGCCGAGCATGCGCAGCTGGAGCGCGAGCGGTTGGAGCGGGAGCAGTCGGAGCGCGCCCGGTTGGAGCGCGAGCGGTTGGAGCGGGAGCAGGCCGAACGCGCCCGATTGGAGCGGGAGCGACTGGAGCGCGAGGGACGCGACCGGGCGACCCGGGAGCGGATGGAGCGTGAACGGCTGGAGCGCGAGAAGGCGGAGCGGGCACGGCTGGAGAAGGAGCGCCAGGAGCGCGAGCAGTTGGAGCGCGACCGGTTGGAGAAGGAGCGGCTGGAGCGCGAGCGGAAGGACCGTGACGAGCGCGAGCGCAAGGAGCGGGCGGAGAAGGACCGCCAGGACCAGAAGGACCGCGAGGAGAAGGAGAAGGAGAAGGAGAAGGAGAAGCGCGACCGCCAGGACCAGAAGGACCGCGAGGAGAAAGAGAAGCGCGACCGTCAGGACCAGAAGGACCGCGAGGAGAACGAG
>JALYOC010000042.1 GCA_030857095.1 Myxococcota bacterium
GTGCTGCTGGTGCTGGCCCGCGCGCCGGCCGTCGGAGCGGCGGTGTTCCCGGAGTGGGCGTGCACCGCCAGCCATCTGGCGGCCGGGGTGCTGCCGCTGGGGGTGGCCTTGTTCGCGCTGCGCCACACCGCGCCCAACGCTCTGCGCGCGGCGCTGGTGGGACTGGGCGCTGGGACCCTGGGGGCCAGCATTGGCGAGCTGGTCTGCCAGCGGGGGCCGTTGCATGTGGCCACCTACCACCTGGGCGCCTGGGCCGCGGTCGCCCTGCTGGCGGTGTTTGCCACCCGGGTCCTACCGCGGAGGGCCTACGCCCCATGACCCGCGCCAAGGCCCTGGAGCTGCGGCACAGCGTCCCCGGCGCGCCCCTGGAGGTGGGGCAGTGGGTCCGGGTGCGGGCGGATGCCGGCAGCGAGACCCTGGACTATCGCTTCTTGGGACAGCGAGGCAGGGTCTTGGCGTTGATCTACGACGACCCGCTGGCGCAGTTCCCACAGGACCCGCTGGTCCAGGTGGAGGTTGCCGGGCTCGGCAGCGACCTGTTCTTCGTCCACGAACTCAAGGCCCAGCCAGTGGCGGGCTCCGGGCGGACCGAGGCCGGGCCCGCCTCATGAACGCAGTGCTGCTCCTGTGCGCCTTGTTGGCCTCCTCCGCTGGCGCCACTGGCTTCGGCGAGCCTCAGGATGGCCTGGCTGCGAGACTGGAATTCCTGGAGCCGGAGCGGCTCGCAGCCGGCAACCTCCGGTTGCGGTTGACGCTGCGGAACGTGGGAAAAATCCCTGCGCTTGAACGCCTGGCGGGACAGCCGCTTCACCTTCATGGCCACCGGCACGACCAGGGGTCAATTCCGCTGCGCGCGTAGGAGAGTCATGCGCGGGTAGCTGCGCGGCCGGGTGACTGCCAGTCGAACTGCTAGAGGTTCACCGGAGCGTAGGGCAGGTTGAGCTTTGAGCGCGGGCTGGGCAGGTGGGCGGCGATGCCCTCCGGCCGGCCTGCGTCCAGCGCCTGCTGCAGGGAGGCAGCCGCCGCCGCGTAGGTGGTGGACGCCCGGAGGGGCGCTGTGGCCTCGCTAAAGTCGCTGCCACCGCGGGCCAGGACCGTGCCCGCCATCGCCTGGGCAATGCCCAGCGGCTCGCCCAGCTCGCGGGCCGACTGCAGGGCCTCGCCGAACCAGAGGGCGGCGGCCTCCTTCTCACCGGCGCGCAGCCTGTGGGTTCCCAGCTCCAGCGCGATCCGGTGTGCGTAGAAGTCGTCCTGTAGTTCGCGGGTCTTGGCGAAGGCCTCGGCGTACTGCGCCAGCGACCCGGAGGTGTCGCCCTGCTTGAGCGACAGGCCGCCCAGCCGGTAGCGGTAGTGCTTGTCGAAGTTGGCGCCCCAGCCGCGCGAGACCCGCTCGAACTTGCTCCAGGTCTCCACCGCCGCGTCGTAGCGCTTGGCGGTCTCCTGGAGCACGCTGATGTTGGAGAGCAGGTTGATCTTGGCGTGGGTGGCCGCCGGACCATGCAGGTCGCCCGCCAGCGCCGCGGCCTGGTTCACCTCGTTGAAGGCCAGGTCCAGCTGCCCGCGGTTCCAGTAGACCAGGGCCAGCCCGTTGTGTAGCCACGCGCGCTGCAGGCGGGCCTCCGGGGTGGTGCGGTCGGCGATCAGCGCGTAGGCAGCCTTGAGCTCGGCCAGGCCGGCGTCGGCGTCCTTGACCCGCTTGATCGCGCAGATGGCGTGGTAGTTCATCAACTCCGCCCGTCGCTCGGGGCGCAGGTTCAGCTCGCTGCCCTGGGCGAATCGCCGCAGCGCCAGGGGGAACTCATCGGTGTAGGCGTGCGCCACCCCGGCCCGGCGCAGCAGGATGCCGCGGATGGTCTCCAGATCCTCGAGATCGCCGCGATCCAGCTCCACCGCCGCGTTGGAGAATCCCTGGTCCAGGTCATCCCAGGCCCGCTGGATCCCGGAGAGCGACAGCCCAGCGCCGTAGGTGTCCAGTAGGCCCAGCGCCTTCTCGCTGGCCAGCAGCGTCCCCTCCTCGTTGGTGGAAAAGAAGCAGGTGCGGGTGGTCAGCAGGGCCGCGGCGATCCGCCTGGCGGGATCCGCCTGCTCGTCCAGCACCGCGTGCAGGTAGCGGCCCTCGTGGTCCACCGGGGCCTCCGGCGAGCGGCGCGCCTCAGGGCCGTCCGGGCGCTCTTGCAGCGGCAGCCTCAGCCGACGGCGCAGCGCGTCCAGGTACTCCCGGCGGCGCGGCTCGAACCAGGCGGAAGCGTGGTGGCGGCGGGCGCCGAAGCCGGAGAGCTGCAGCCCCTCGGCGACCCCTTCCAGCCCCGCCCACTCGGCGGCCCGAACCAGCCCGCGGAGGCTCACCAGGTCCGCCTCTCCCACGTTGAGGACCCTCAGGGTGCAACCGGTGTCGCGGAGCACCTCCACCATCAGCGAAGCCCCGGCGTTGAGGATGCGGAAGACCTGCTCGGATTCCTTGTGGAGGCGCCGCTCGGAGGGGGAGAGCGCCAGATCGGAGAGGTCGGGGGCGCCCTGCACCGAGCCCGGGAGCAGCCGGCTCCACTCCGCCGGGCGGCGGCGGAGGTGCTCGGCGAAGATCGAGGGGGCGTGGTCCTGCAGAACAGCGAACACCTTGCGCAAGGAGCCGAAGGCCACCGGCGCGAACTGGCCAGCGTCGACCTCAAGCACGCGAGGGGCGGAGCGGGCAGCAGGGGACTGAGCGGACATTCGGCTCTCTGGGGTTCACGGGGTGGAGGTGGTTGAACGATGCACCCTGCGTGCCCGAATCCGGACCTGCCTGGTCCAGATTGATTCGACTCAGCTCAACTCCGGCCGCCGCTGCAGATCCTGCGGCGGCCCCGCGATCCGGGGCGGAATTTGCGCTCCGCCCGGACCTCAGCCCTCGCCGCGCTCCAACTCCATCGCCAGCGCCGGCACCGGGTACGGCGCAGGGAGCGCGGTCACTTGACCCAGCCCGCTGCCCGTCTCGGCGCCGGCCTCGGCCTCCACCGCCGGCTTGAGGGAGCGCCATCGGCTGATCATGAACCAGGTCAGGGGGACCACGCCGCCCAGGAGGAACACCGCCCCGCCGATGGAGCGCATCCAGGTGAGCGACTGGAAGGCGGTGCTTTGGATGAACGCCTGGGAGCGGCCGTACCAGAGCCCGTTCTCCAGCACCGCGCTGAGCTGGAGAATGCCCGCGGGGAAGAGGTCCAGCACCACCATCAGCGCCAGCCCCACGTTGATGGACCACATGGCGGTCTTCATCAGCTGCTCGTTCCAGCGCTCCGGCTGGACCAGGTACCGGGAGCAGAAGGCCACCGCCGCCAGGGAGAGGTTGCCGTAGACGCCCATCAGCGCGGCGTGACCGTGGTTCACGGTCAGGTAGGTGCCGTGCTCGTAGTAGTTCATGATCGGCAGGTTGATGATCAGCCCGAACACGCCCGCGCCCATGAAGTTCCAGAAGTTCACCGCCAGCAGGAAGTGGAAGGCGGCGGTCTGGCCAAAGACCTTTCCGCGATCATCCGACTGACGCAGCGCCTCCGCCGGCATCCGCCGGGTCTTCCACGCCTCCAGCGAGAGCAGCACCAGCGGCACCACCTGCAGCGTGGAGAAGATGGAGCCCAGCGCCAGGGTGATCACTGGTTTGGCGTTCCAGTAGAAGTTGTGGGAGATGCCCAGCAGCCCCGAGCCCAGGTAGAGGATCGTGCCGATGAACACCACCCGGGCGCCGCTGCGCAGGGTGATCAGCCCCATCAGGTGCATGAAGTAGGCGACCACCACGGTGGTGAAGACCTCGAAGAAGGACTCCGCCCACATGTGGACCACCATCCAGCGCCAGAAGTCGGCGATGACGAAGTTGGTGTCCTCGCGGGCGACGAAGCTGGAGATGAACAGGCCCACCACCGCGGTCACCGTGTAGAGCAGCCAGTAGGGGAGCGACCACATCGGCTGCCCCTTGAGCATCGGCCACACGCCGCGAGCGACGATCACCGCCCACAGGATGAGCGAGGCAAACAGCAGCACCTGCCATACCCGGCCCAGCTCCAGGAACTCCCAGCCCTGGTTGCCCAGCTCCCGCCAGTACTCGCCGAGGAGCCCGTGGGGTCCAAGGAAGATTCCGGCGGTGCTGCCCACCACCACGGTCACCAGCATGAAGAACAGGGTGTTGATCAAGGCCCGCTGCCCGGAGGGCTGCGTCTTGGTGATCATGGGCAGCAGGAACAGCGAGCCGGCGATCCAGCAGGTGGAGATCCACAGCACCGAGAGCAGCACGTGCCAGCCGCGCACCACGGTGATCGGCAGTGCCACCGCCAGGTCCACCCCGAAGAACTCGGTGAAGCCGACGAAGTCGTGGACCGTGAGGACCCCCGCCAGCACCTGGAACAGGAAGACGCAGACCGCCACTGCCAGGAACTTGAAGGCGGCGCGCTGCGTGGCGGTGGGGGCAAAGCGCTCCACCTGGTCGCGGCCCAGCAGTGCCGCCGGCTTCTCCGGCGCCAGCCCGGCGATCTTGTCGAACTTGCCGTACAGGTAGAGCACCCCGCCCAGGGTGAGGATGAGGCCGAACAGGCCGGCCACGCTCCAGAAGGTGACCCCCGGGCTGGGCAGGTTGCCGGCGACCGGATCGTAGGGCCAGTTGTGGGTGTAGCTGTAGGTCTGCCCCGGGCGCTGGGCGCCGCAGACCCAGGCGCCCCAGTAGAAGAAGGCGGTCAGGGCGCGGATCTGCTCAGGGTCGCTGAGGTAGTTGGCGGGGCTGAACGCCTCCGGGCCCTCGCCGCGGAAGGCGCGGGTGTAGTGCTCCACCAGCCTCTCGAAGGCGTAGGCGTCGGCGGGGGTGAGGGTGGCGCGGTTGGTGGCCAGATCGAAGGTGTTGGCCTTGATCTCCGCCTGGACCCGGACCTGCAGCGCCGCCTCGTGGTGCGCGGCCTGCTCGGGGTCTGTGGGGACCGGCTGCCGTTGCAGGTAGTACTCCTTCATCGCCAGCGCCCGCTGGTGCAGGGCGTCGGCGGTGAAGTCGGTGCCGCGGTTGGCGCCGTCCCCGAAGAAGCTGCCGTAGTCCATCAGCGCGTAGCGCTGGAACACCGACTGGCCCTGGAGGATCAGCTCGTGGGAGACGACCACCTCGCCGGAGCGGCTGGTGAAGTCAGGGATCGGTGGGGCGTCCTGGTACGTCTTGATGCCCATCACCATCACTCCGGTGACGCCGACAAACAGGACCAGGAGCAACGGAATCCACCAATTCTTCGGCATGTTGAAGTTCCTTCCGAGGCGCGGGCGTGGGTGCCGCCGCCTGCGATTGTCTCACCGGCGGCTGATCGGTTGAGCGGCAGTCTCATGCGCTAGACCCAGGTCAAGCGGGCGGCCTGCATGCGTGCTGCTAGCCTCTGGCCTCGAGCGTTTGGGGAGGCTGGGCCAATGAGCGAGCGGAGCGACGTGGTGATCCTGGGCGCCGGCGTGGTGGGGCTCTCCACCGCCTGGCAGCTGGCGCGCCGGGGGGCGAAGGTGCTGGTGCTGGACCAGGCCAACCCCGGTGGGCAGGGCTCGCGAGCCGCGGCCGGCGTGGGGATCCCGTCGCTGCGCTTGCTTGATGACGATCCGATGGTCCAGCTGACCTCGGCGGGGGGAAAGGTGCTGGTCGAGGATCTGGCCGCGCTGGGGTTGGCGCGGCGGCCCACCGAGACCCTCCGCCCGGTGGTCAACGCCAAGGTGCGCGGGCTGCTGGAGGCCGCCGCCCGGCGCGCCCCGGAGCTGGTGGGCCGGTGGTTGCCCAGCCAGGAAGTGGCGGAGCTGGAGCCGGCGTTGGCGGGTGGTCAGTTCGAAGGCGCCTTCCTCTGCGAGCACGGCGGGATGGTGGACATCGAGGCGTACATCGGAGGGTTGCTGGCCGCGGCCAGCCGCGCCGGCGCCCAGGTGAAGCTGGGCCAGCAGGTGGTGGAGGTCCGGGAGGAGGACCAGGGAGTGGTGGTGCGCTGCGCCACCGCCACGTGGCGCTGCGATCGGCTGGTGGTGGCGGCGGGCGCCTGGGCAGGGCAGCTGGCCGGCCTCACTCCGCTGCCGGTCCGGCCGCTGCGCGGGCAGATGCTGCGGATCTTCCACCCCGAGGTAAGCCTGTCGAGGATCGTCTCGGGTCCCTCCTACCTGGCGCCCTGGCGAGGCGGGGAGATCGTGGTGGGCGCCACCGAGGAGGACGCCGGGTTCGCGCCATACTCCACCCCCGAAGGGCTGCTGCACCTGACCGCCGTGGTGGCCAGGCTGGCGCCGCGGCTGCGCGAGGCCCGCTTCGTCCAGACCTGGGCGGGGCTGCGCGCGGCTACTCCGAACGGCAGGCCGATGATCGGCCGGTATCCCGCCACCCGCAGGGTGTTCCTGGGCAGCGGCCATGGCGGACAGGGGATCCTCTGCGGCGGCCTCACCGGACGGCTGCTGGTGGACCTGCTGGACGGAGAGAGCCCGGAGCTGCTGCGGCACTTCGCGCCGACCCCTGCCTGAGGGGAGCGGCCCGGCGCCGACCCTGTTGAGCCAGCCCGGGCCGCCTCACCGCTCACCCGGTCCGACGCCTTTGGGTGCTGAGCTTCAGCTCCAGCGAGGCGCGGAAGATCTTCCGGAACAGCCCGGCGATCAGCTCGTCCGGGTACGGCCCCGGGTTCTTCTCCAGGAGGAGCCGAACCTGGGCCTCCTCCCGCTCCGGGTCGTGCCTCCCTCCGTCCTTGGGCTGCAGGGCGATCTGCTCCACCAGGCGACCACGCCGGGCAAGCAGCTCCAGCAGCTCCAGGTTGACCACGTCTATCTCCGCGCGAAGCCGGGGGATGCCCATGTGGCTACCCGAAGGCGGCGGCGGCCGCCACCTGCTGAGGTTGAGAGTTGGGGAAGGTGAAGGAGATCAGGTAGTCGTTCCACTCGGCGACGATCAGGTTGCACAGCCGCGAGCCGGGCCCCTGTGCGCCCCTGGCCTGGCCGTAGCAGAGCCCTAGCACTGGGCACCGCTCGCAGCCCGTGGGCACCGGCGGCAGCGGCACGGTCCCGGCGGCAGCGGCCACCTTGCCCTTGGCGGTGGACCCCAGCGTGATCGGCTCCTGGCCGTTCACGCTCACCCCGGCCTTGTTGATCAGCAGCGCGGCGATCAGGGGCCGGGGGACCCGGCGCTTGGAGTAGCCGAAGATCACGTGATCCCACACCCCGTAGGTGGAGATCTGCTGGGCCGTGAGCTCCTTGCGCAGCAGCTTGATCCGCACCACGAGATCGTCGGTGGACACGTTGCGAAGCAGCTCCTCGGTGGGTTGCAGGTACAGCGCCTTGGCGCCGATCGCGATCAGGTCGGCGGAGGTGGTGTCCGGGCCCAGCGGCACCGAGACCAGCGCGCGGTGGCCCTGGGTCAGCAGCCGCGCGGTCAGGGTCTTGGGATCCGCGGCGCCCTCCAGGCGGAAGGCCAGGTTGTAGCCCTTGAACGAGCCGATGAGCTCGTCGCTCAGCCCGCTGCCGTCGGTCACCACGAAGTGCTGCAGCCAGTCAAACCGACCGAAGGACGCAGCGCCCCAGCCCAGCAACCCCACCAGCGCGTCCCAGTCCTCCCGGGTCTCCATCCCCTTGAAGACCAGCGAGAAGGGACCCTCGGAGCCGGCCACCACCTCCTCCAGCGCCCCCAACGCCTCCTTCAGGCCGGTCAGCCCCATCCCGGAAAGCTCGATCACCGCCTGCCGGGGCGCGCGCAGGTGCTCACCGGCCATCTGCTGGACCCAGCGCAGCCGCTCGTCCACGTCGGGGGGGACGATCACCTGCTTGTCCGCCAGGGTCTGGATCACCTTCGCCACCCGCGGGTTGGCGGCGATCAGCGGCTCGGCCTCGGCGGGCTTCTCGAAGGCGGCCAGCACCTTGGAGAGGCTCTTGCTGCCCCGCAGCGGGCGCGGGGTGAGCGCGTTGTAGATCAGGAAGACCTCGCCCGAGGTCAGCGTCTGGTGGTGCTTCGAGAGTACGTAGGACATCGGTCACGCCTCCATTTCGGTGAATGCATCGATCTCGGAGACGCGCTGGATGTGCGTTCCCTGCTGGTGGAAGTCATCAATCCGGGTCTTGAGATCCTGCAACAGCAGCGGCCCGTTCACCCCGTCTTGCTGGGGCAGGCGGACCGCCCGCTCGGCGTGCCCGGCGCAGTGGTTGCAGTCGTCACACGCCAGGTGCTTGCAGTTCTTCTTGCTCTTGGCCCACCAGGCCACGAACCCGTCCAGCGCCTTGTTGTCGATGTAGAAGCCGTGCTTGCGCTGCGGTGCGAAGTTGCCGATCAGCTCCCACAGGTTCCCGTCGAAGCTGCCCTCCATGTACAGGCGCGCCACCCGGACCAGGTCGGAGTCCTGGGCGAAGTAGCGTCCCACCACCTTGAGGTAGGTGATGTCCTTGTAGAGGGGGAGATCCTCCGGGCGAACCCAGCGCAGCTTCATCAGCTCGATCGGCTTGGTGGCCCGGATCGACATGCACTGCCAGTGGTAGTAGGCCTCAATGTCCAGCTCTTGCGGCTGGGTGTGCGAGAGCATGTTGTAGTGCGACTTGCGCCAGGCGCACTGGAACAGGCAGGTGGTGTTGGTGAGCACCTCCAGCGGCTTGGTGGTGGCGCGGCGAATCCGGCGCAGGGTGTCGAACTGCCGCTGCACGTCCTCGGCGACGATGATCCGGTCGACGCCGAAGCTCTCGTAGGTCTTGGCCGCCTGCACCGTCTCGATCTCGGCGATGGTGGAGGTGCAGATGTAGAGGTCGGGGAACTCGCTCTTGAGGATCTGGATCCAGGAGGGGGTGACCACGGTGACGCTCTTGACCCCGTGCTCCATCAGCTTGCTGACGAAGGCCACGTACTCGCGTCGGGCGACCGGGTCGAACTCGTTGCCCCCGGTGCAGGCTGAGTTGAGCACGTAGTTGAAGTGCATCCCCAGCTCTTCCGACCGCTCGATGTACCGCTGCAGGTGGGGCAGGTCGCAGGAGGGGAGCCAGGGGGAGACCCGCTGGCGGCCGGCGGCGACAGGGCTGGGGTTGAGGCTGCCGTAGGACTCGTAGACCTTGACCGTCTGGAACTGGGAGTTGAGCGCGGCGTACTCCTCCAGCGTCCGCAGGTTGAAGTCACTGGGCATGCACAGGTAGTGGGTCATCGCGCCTCCTCCATCAACGACGAGGTCTCCATCAGGATGTCTTCGGAGCTGAGCGAGCGCGTCTTGCCGTACTTGTTGGCGTCGGTGAGCGCCGTCCGGTAGCGGTCTACGTGGGCCTGCAGGCCTTGCAGCGACCCGGGATCCACCGCCTTGTGGAGGAACCGCTCGCAGTGGTTGCAGTTGTCACAGCCCTGTTCAACGCAGTTCCACTGGTTCTTGGCGAACCAGGCGGTGAACCCTTCCAGCTTCTTGTTGTCGATCCTCACCGGGTAGAGGGTGGTGCGATCGCTGGAGAAGTTGCCCAGCAGCTCAAGCAGGTTCCCGTCGAAGCTGCCCTCCATCCAGGTGCGGGCGGTGCGCGCCAGGTCGGAGCGATCCACCATGTGTCGGCCGATCACCTTGAACCAGGTGATCTCCTTGTAGAGCCCCAGATCCTCCGGGCGGAGCCAGCGCATCTTCAGCCACTCGATGGGCGAGGAGAGCAGGTACCCGGTGCAGATCCACTTGTAGTAGTCGCGCACGTCGGGGGCGTTCTTGCTGTTGCCCAGGTGCGAGAGCAGGTTGTAGTCCTGCGCGCGGTAGGGGCAGGAGTAGAAGCAGCGGGTGTTGACGATGATCTCCAGCGGGATCTTGACCAGCCGCTTGATCATCCGCTGTACGTAGAACTGCCGGTTGATGTCCTCGGCGATCACGATCCGGCTGGCGCCCATGTCCTCGAAGGCCTTGGCGGCGATCGCCGAGTCGACCTGGGCGATGGTGGAGACGGTGATCTCCATCTGCGGGAAGTGGCCCTTGAGCAGCTGGATCAACGCCGGGTTGGCGAGGGTGAAGTGGGTGATCCCGGTGTCCATGATCTGGCCCACAGTGCGGAGCAGGGCCAGGCGCCCAGCGGAGGTGAACTCCAGATTTCCGGTGCAGGGGGCGTTGATGGTGTAGTTGAAGCCGATCCCCAGCCTGTGGCCGAACCCGACGTACTTCGCGAGTTCGTCAAGCTTGACCTCCGGCAAGCCGTTCGCCGAGCGACCGGTGGCAATGTCCATCGGGCTGGGGTTGAGGTGCCCGTAGGTCTCGCGGACCTTGAGGTTCGGGTGCTGCTGGTTCAGCTCACCATACTGGGCAAGCGTCTCCAGCTTGAAGTCCGCCGGCATGGTGAGGCGCTGCGCCTGTTCCGTCATCCTCATCCCTTTCCACGAATGGTGAAGGGGATGATGGGTGATTGACTCCTGGACGGGTATTGACCGGCATCAAGAACGGTCTGAACCTGGATCAGGTCGGGAATCTCAGGGGCCCCTCCCGGGTGTGGGCGATATGTCCGCCCACACCGGCTCCAGCCGCCACGCCCCGTCGTGGTGGGTCAGCCGCGTCTCAACCACCGGATCGCAGCCCATGCCCGGCGGGGTGTTCTTGCACTGGTTCGGCTGGGCGTAGTTCGACGACTGCCACGCCCCCCACTGCCAGAAGGCCTTGCCGTCCCAGCGGACCTCGGCGGCCGTCGGCGGCGCGCCCGCTGCAGGCAGGACCGCCCGCCGCCAGCGACCGTTCTGTGGGTTCAGCGAGAGGACGTCGCCGTCCCTCACCGCGGCCTCGGGGGTCCGGTACGGCCAGCGGAGCAGGAACTACTCGGTCCACATCCCGCCCAGTGTCACCAGGCCCTTCCCGGTGGAGTGGAGGATCGGCTGGTACGGCCTCGGCATCCCGGTCGTCGGGAGCTGGCCCCAGCCGCCGGTCTTCAGGTCGTACCTGTAGCCGTACGGAAAGATCAGCAGCTGGTCTCCGAGCGCCACGGCCGTCTCGAAGCCAATCGAATGCTCGTGCTGGGGCATCGGCGTCCACACGCCGGTCGCTGGAACGAACACCGCGCCGTCGGCGAACCGCGGCTCCGAGTGGCCAGTGCCGCCCTGGCCCAGGTACAGCACCAGCTTGTCGCCCACCGCCGTCTGCAGGTGCTGGAGCCGGGGCCTTGGCGCGCCTTTCACCGCGAGCGCTCGCCACCGGTGTTGCCTCAGATCGAAGCGGGCGAAGATCCCGAACGGCTGGCTCAGCGTGGTCGGCCCCACGAAGAACAGGTTGCGCTCGGTGATCGACGGCTGCGGGAGCCCGTAGTCGGTCCGGCCGGTCAGCAGCGGTTCCACCTGGCGCCAGCGATCGGTGCACAGGTCGTATCGGCCGCCGCCGCCGGGGGTGAGCACCAACAACCCGCCGGGGACTGTGGTTACGAACGGCCGGTGGCTCGGCCACAGGCCGGGGTGCTCGTAGGTCTCAGTGGGGGCTTGTTTCGCGGTGACCTGGAACCAGGTTCCCGGCGCCGGAGCGGGCCGACACCGCGCCGGCTTCGCGGGAGCGGCGGCGAGGAGGAGGAGGACGAGAGGAAGCACGGAGTCCAGGACCGGGGAGGTCAGAGAGATATTCGCACGGAAGCCGGCCGATGACCTCGACACTGCGCGGTCCGCCCCACAGCTCCAGCACGGTCCAGTCCGCCGGCGGCTCCCTCGAAGGACCTGGAGACGATTACCAAACGGTCTCTCGTCTCCCTGTTTTTGGTTTGCACGCAAACGAAGTAATAGACACTGCGATCTGGCGTGGTGAGCGGCAACCGGGGGAACCATGCAGCCGTCGCAGGGGGCAGTGATCAAGCAGGGTACACGGCGCAGGGAGCGAGGGCCGTTCCAGCTCCGGCTGCGTTCGAAGATCCTCTTCGCGTTGATGCTGGTGCTGCTGCCGCTGCTCGGGCTGCTGCTGTTGAACCTCTGGGAGAACTACGAGATGCGCCGCGAGTCGCTGCTGCGCAGCATGCGCCAGACCGCGGAAAGCTCCGGGCTGGTGATCGACGGAGCGCTGGAGGCGGCGATCCGGATCGCGGAGGCAGTGGCGGCGCACCCGTCGGAGACGACCCTCGACCCGGCGCAGATCGATCCGTTCATCACAGGGGTCGCCCGGACCCGGCCGGACCTCTCCAACGTGGCCGTGTTTGACGTCGAGGGCAATGCAGTGGCCTCGTACGTGCGCATCTCAGGGGTGAAGATCACCGATCGCGCCTACTTCCAGGAGGTCGTACGAACCAAGCAACCGGCGATCTCCGAGGTGCTCGTGGGCAGGGATTCACAGCAGCCGTCGGTGGGAGCGGCCGCGCCGATCTTCGATTCCGAGCGGAACCTGAAGGGGGTGGCCGTGGTCGGACTCCAGCTGAGCAACCTCAAGGAGCGGCTGGAGAAGATCAGCCTCTCGGAGGGCCAGGCGCTGTTCCTCATCGACCCACAGGGGCGGCTCGCCTTCCACTCCGAGCTGTCTCAGCTCGACTGGGATCGGCGTGACCTCTCCGGGCTCGAGGCGGTGCGGCGGGCCCTCACCGGCGAGTCGGTGCTGACGGCCCGGTTCGAGGGGATCAACAAGGGCGAGCCGCGGATCGCAGCGCTGATTCCCACGCCGCACCACGGGTGGGTGGTGGGCGTCTCCTGGCGGACCCGCGACGCGTTCGGCGAGATGAACCGGGTGCGGACCTCCCAGCTGATCCTGTTCGCGGTGATCGCCTTCCTCGCCTTGGGCGGCGCGTTCGCGCTGGCGGGCTACATCTCGGGGCGTGTCCAGACGCTGGTGAGCCACGCGCGGTCGCTGGCCGCGGGGGACCTGCGGTGGTGGAGTCCCACCCCGGGCGCTCGCCTGGCGACGGGAGACGAGCTGGACGAGCTGACGCACGCCTTCAACGAGATGGCGGGCGAGCTGCGCGACGAGCGTGAGCGCCGCGAGCGGTTCGTCGCGTCGGTGGCGCACGAGATGAAGAACCTGACCACGCCGCTGAGGCTCACGGCGCAGATCCTTCAGCGCCCCGAGTTGGTCAACGAGGATAAGAGAAGGCGCACCACCTCACGGCTGGCCTCCCAGGTGAACCGGCTGCAGCGGCTGATCTCGGACCTGCTTGACGCGTCGCTGATCGAAGGCGGGCGGCTCAACCTGAAGGTCGCCAAGCTCGACCTGGGGGACCTGACGAAGTCCGTCGTGGACGAGGTCCGGGACACCTCGCCGGACCATCCGTTCAAGGTCGACGTGCCGCAACTGGAGATCGAGGCTGACGGCGAGCGCCTGCAGCAGCTGATCTCCAACCTGGTGAGCAACGCGATCAAGTACACGCCCGAAGGCGGCGAGGTGACGCTCACCGCCGAGGCGACCGAGGACGAGGTCACCATCCGGGTGACCGACAGCGGTGTCGGCCTCTCCCAGAACGAGCAGGAGGAGATCTTCCAGCCCTACGCGCGCGCCGCCTCCGCGCAGGGGATCCGCGGAATGGGGCTGGGCCTCTTCATCTCCCGAGCGATCGTCGAACACCACGGCGGAAGGCTGTGGGCCGAGAGCCGCGGAGCGGGGCTGGGGTCCACCTTCTGCTTCACGCTCCCCCGCCGCGGTCCTCCGTCCATGGGCTGACAGGCGGCGCTGCGGGCAGCACCGGAGGGTCGAAGACCCGCTGCAGCGGGGCCGCGTGCGTTGGGAGCAGGGACCACGACTAGAGCGCCGAACAGGTTAGCGCAGCTCTCGCCGCGCGCGCAGGCGCGCTTGCGCGGCGAGCGATCGTCTCGAGGTTTTGGATGGTCGCCATTCGCCGGAGGTCGTAGTTGTTCTTGCGCGTCCCACGGTAGCGGGCGCGCGGCCCTTGGCGGTTGGCGAGATGCGCCAGTCGATGTTCAACGCCGACGCGCTCACGCAGCTTCGCGCGACCAGCCGGTGTCGCCTGGAGCTTGCGCAGCTTCTTTTGAAGAGCCTCGTCGTTGCCGAGGGTGACTGTTCGCCCTCGGCCGGATGCAGCCTGGGTGCACTGCGAGCGCAAAGAGCAGGGCCCGCAAGCCTCAGGATCGAACTCCACCACCTGCCCGGGTTCAAACGCCTCCACCTGTCCAGCTGGGCAAGTGATGGTCGCCGCGCGGATATTGATTTGGAAGTCTCTCTTTCCGAAGAGCCCCGTCTTGGCATTGGTGCCCTTCCACGGCTTGGCGACAACGACGCCACCTTGCTTCACGACGTTCTCTACGAGCGTGCTGTTGATGTAGGCCCGATCAATCTGCAGTTCGTTCACCTTGAGCCCCATCCGCGCCATGTCTGACTCGAGCGCTGGAGCAGCCTCGTCCTCGGGTCGGTTCGCGGGCGTCACCGCGCACGCGAGCACCAGCCCCGCGTCCAGGTTCGTGCTGACGTGCTGCTTGTATCCGTTGAAGCGCTTGCTCTTGCTCTTACGTCCGTGGCGCATCTCCGCGTCCTCTATCGACACGCGTCGGTCCTCGGCAACTCCCTGTCGTATTTGCACGCCGCCCTTTGGCGACGGCTCCAGGTCCTGCTGCTTCACCTGGATGAGCGCCTCGATGTAGCGGCTCAGCGGCGCCTCCTCCACCTCGTTGGCCCGACGCTTCTCCACCCATGCCGACAGTCGATCGAGCTGTACGCATAGCCGATTGAGCGCTTCGGCCTTCTGCTCGCGATCATTCCAGTCCACATCCAGCGCCGCCTTGATGCTGCTGCCCGCCGCCAGCAGCGGAGCACCCGCCAGTCGGCATACTTCTTCGGTGCTCGTCTCCAGCTCAACGGCGATGCATTCGGCGATCTTCCGGCCGGCATGGCCGAGCAAGTTGATGGTGTCCTCAACGCGCCCGGCTCCTTCTAAAGGGCGGCTGTCCACCGCCACCCGCAGGTCCTTCGGAAGCTTCTTCCAGTCAAAGCCACGGCTCTTCTTTGCGA
>JALYOC010000049.1 GCA_030857095.1 Myxococcota bacterium
GCTGCGGAGGCGGGCCCTGGACCGCGGGGGTTTCCTGCGCGAAGGAGACTGCGGCCCACAGCGCGGCGATCGCTACCAATGCTTTCACAACCCCTCCAAGGTCCGGCCAGCGGAGACTATGTCTACAAGGCTGCAACTGGTCTAGGGTTCCACGCAGGGCCGCGTCTGACGGAGTTTCTGTGAACCACCCGAAGTGGCTGTTGCTCGGCGCGCTGGCGTTGAGCGCCTGTCGCGATCTCAAGTATCCCGAAGGTGACGAGGCGGTGAACCTCCCTCCGGAGGTGGCGTTCCTCTCGCCCGCTCCTGGAGAGGTGGTGACCCTCTCGCCGATCATCTCCCTGGACGTGCGCGACCCCAATGGGATCGCGGACGTCACCCTCTATTGTGGCGGGGTGCCGATCTTCGTCTGGACCGCGCCGCCCTACCTGGGCAACGTGGATCTGGGCAGCTGCGCCGGGTCCACCAACGCCCAGGGGGAGAAGGAGATCCTGATCCGGGCCGTGGCCAGGGATCTGCTGGGGCTGTCCACCACGCCCGGTCCGGAGGTGCTGGTGAAGGTGAATCTGACCGTGGCCCAGCTAACGGTCACCGCTCCCGGGCGGGCTGCCCCCAACGGCCGGCTGGAGCTGCGGATCCAGAGCAACCGGCCCTTGGGCGCGTTCCCCTCGGTGCGGATCGGCAGCCTGGTGGCGGTGGTCAGCCAGCGCGGCGCCACCCTCACCGACTTCGACGCGGTGTTCGATCCCCTCCCCGGCCTGGGCACCGACCTCTACGACGGCGGCACCGAAGAGATCCCCTTGGAGGTGCTGGAGGAGGTGGAACGCCCCCTGCTGGTGGAGGTGGAGGGGCACGCCACCAGTGGCAACGTGACCCGGGTGGTGCTGCAGGTCCTGCTCTCCCGCATCGCCTGGATGCGCGCGCTTCCGGTCAGTTACCCCGGGCCCAACTTCAGCTGGGCCACCGCCTTCCCCGCCGCCACCGACCGGGGGCTGGTGATCCCCGCGCCGCGCAATCCGCAAAACCCCGGCAGCAGCGAGTGGCTGCCGATCCGGATGGACCGGGTCGATGGCCGCTTCGTCCCCTTCAACCAGAACGCCATCCGGGATGGTGGCTTTGCTCCCAACGAGATGGACGCCCTGGGCCGGATCGTGATGTCCGGCTTCGATGAGGTAGGGAACCAGCAGTACCTCTACGTGGATCCTGCCACCGGGGAGGAGCTGACCTCCGGCGCCTACCCCGCCAGCGGCCTCTCCCCCCTCTTCCGGGTGGGAGAGGTCCTGTGCACCTCGCGAGACGACGCCGGGTTCTGCAGCGGCACCACCGAACGCTCCATCACCTGTCTGAGCCCCGCCGGCCCCCTCGCCTCCCCCATCGCCACTGCCACCAGCGACTTCACCTTCGGGACGGGATTCAGCGGAGAGGCGTCCGGGGACACGGTGGCTGTCACCGGCTACAACGCCTGCGGCACCGAACCCTCCCCCATCCTCCTGGCCAATGCGGTCACCCCCTCGGCGGTCACCGTCCTCCCGCATCTGCTGGTCGGCACCACCCTGGGCGACGCGTCAATCCGCCGGTTGGTTCCATTGTCCGACGGCACCTTTGCGGCCAGCCTGCAGATCGTCTCCCGGAACTTGGTCGAGACCTGGGTGCTCAACCCGAACGGCACCCGCGGGGGGGCCTTCCTGGCCGGAGAGGCGGCCACCCGCTTCGGGACGAGTCCGCAGGCAGGGGTAGATCCCCAGTTCATCCTCAGCGCCGGGGCCGGCGGCAGCCTGGTCACCCTGCGCAACAACCTGCACCTCACCGTGCTGGAGCAGTGGTTCCCGGGTGAGTCCACTCCGCGCGGGACGATCAGGTTGCTGGGCTACTACCGGCCGGCGGCGGAGCCCGATCGGCTGGAGAACGTGGTGCTGGGCGGCGACGGATCGCTGACCGTGCAGTTGGTGACCGCCAACAATCCGGGGTCCACCGGCAAGCCAAGTGGCGGGGATCTGATCCTGGGAATCGATCCCCAGTTCCGCGCCCGCTGGCTCTACCGGCCGGATGCCTTCTCCACTGGCGGCCTGTTCGGGAACAGGACCTCGCCGGTCGTCTACTACCTGGACACCGGCGGCCAGCGGGTCACCGCGCTGGCCCGCTGACCAAGGTCCCTCGCCGGGCCCGAGCCTACCCCCCGGTCTTGGGGGGCTCGGCCGCGGCGGCGGCCTGCTCCAGCCGCGCCTCCTCCGCCGGATCCACCGGCGGAGCGCCCATCGCGTGGTAGCCGCCGTCCACGTGGACCAGCTCTCCGGTGGTCAGCGGGAACCAATCGGAGAGCAGGGCGCAGGCGGTCTTGGCCACCGCGTCGTGATCCCCCTTGGAGTTCCAGCCCAGCGGTGACTGCCGGTTCCAGCCCCGCTCCAGCGAGCGGAACCCGGGGATCCCCTTGGCGGCGATGGTGGCCAGGGGACCGGCGGCCAGGGCGTTGACCCGGATCTTCTTCGGGCCCAGGTCGCGCGCCAGGTAGCGCACGGTGGCCTCCAGCCCGGCCTTGCACACCCCCATCCAGTCGTAGATCGGCCAGGCCATCCGGTTGTCGAAGTCCAGGGTGAGGATCGCCCCTCCTTCGGTCATCAACGGGGCGCACGCCACCGCCAGCTCCTTTAGCGAGAAGGTCGAGACCCTAAACGCGGTCATCACGCTCTCCCACGGAGTGTTGAGGAAGTTCCCACCCAGCGCATCCTCCGGCGCGTAGGCCACCGCGTGCAGCACCCCGTCCACCCGGCCCCACTTCTGCTTCAGCGACGCGGTCAGCGCGGCGAAGTGCGCGGCGTTGGTGACGTCCAGCTCCAGGACCTCGGTCAGCCCCAGCCGCTTGGCGCTCCGCTGGGTCAGCGACATGGCGCGGCCAAAGCCGGTGAGGATGATCTCCGCCCCCTGCTCCTTGGCGATCTCGGCGATCCCGTAGGCGATGGACTGCGGGGTGAGCACCCCGGTGATCAGCAGCTTCTTTCCCTGCAGCAGCATTGCGGCCCCCTTATCGGGGCGGGGTTTACCACCCCGTGGGGTCCCGCCAAGGGGCAAGCGTGCCTTATGCGCGCTGGTAGTCTGGCGAAGACGCCCCGCCCGCAGGGCGACAGAGCCCATTCAAAGGCGGGGAAAAGGGGGCGATCCGCCCGGCCTTTGGGTAAATATCGAACCCGGCATGTCGAACTTCCAAGACTCCTTCCTCTCTGGCGGAAACATCGCGTTCATCGAGGGGCTGTACGCCCGCTACCTGGAGGATCCGGCCTCGGTCGATCCCAGCTGGCGGGAGATCTTCGAGGGCAACGAGGGCGGCCGCCCGATCTACGTGAAGGGCGAGGCCCCCCAGGCCCCCGCCGCGGCGCGCACCGACGTGGTGCCCAAGGGCCTGCAGGCCTCCGCCGCCGGCCACCCGGAGGTGGTCTCCTCCCAGAGCATGGGGCTGCAGTTCAAGGTGGATCAGGCGGTGTACGCCTTCCGTCTCCGCGGCCACCTGCGCGCCCAGTTGGATCCGCTGGGGCGTCCCCGCCCCCCGCTGTCCCACGTGGCGGACCTGGCGCTGACCCAGGGCAACTACTTCTCCGAGGAGGAGCTGCGCCAGACGGTGGACTCCGCCGAGGTGTTCCCCCAGAAGCGGGTGGAGCTGCGGGCGCTGATCGACCGGCTGCGCGAGACCTACTCCCACCATGTGGGGGTGGAGTTCATGACCCTGCTGGACAGTGATCGCCGCCGCTGGCTGATGCCGCGGATGGAGCACGCCGCCAACCACACCGTGTTCTCGGTGGAGGAGCAGCGGCGGATCCTGACCAAGCTGGCCTACGCGGAGGGCTTCGAACAGTTCCTCCACACCAAGTACGTGGGCGTGAAGCGCTTCTCGCTGGAGGGCGGCGAGTCGCTGATCCCGATGCTGGACGCATTCTTGGAGACCGGCGCCGAGCACGGGATGCGGGAGGTGGTGTTCGGGATGGCCCACCGCGGCCGGCTCAATGTGCTGACCAACATCCTGGGCAAGTCGCTGGATGAGGTGTTTAGCGAGTTCGAGGGCGGCTACGACCCCAAGACCCTGATGCACCGCGGAGACGTGAAGTACCACCAGGGCTTCTCCTCCGACTACACCACCCAGAGCGGGAAGAAGGTACACCTCTCGCTGGCGTTCAACCCCAGCCACCTGGAGGCGGTGGATCCGGTGGTGCTGGGCCGGGTGCGCGCCAAGCAGGATCGCTTCAAGGACACCGAACGCTACGGCGTGGTCCCGGTGCTGATCCACGGCGACGCGGCCTTCATTGGCCAGGGGGTGGTGGCGGAGACGCTGAACCTCTCCCGGCTCAAGGGCTACGACGTGGGTGGCACCATCCACATCGTGATCAACAACCAGGTGGGGTTCACCACCAACCCAAGCGACGCGCGCAGCACCATCTACTCCACCGCGATCGCGCAGATGCTGGACATCCCGATCTTCCACGTCAACGGCGACGACCCGGAGGCCTGCGTCCACGTGATGCGGCTGGCCACCGAGTACCGCCAGAAGTTCAAGAGTGACGTGGTGATCGACCTGCTCTGCTACCGCAAGCTGGGCCACAACGAGGGCGACGAGCCGGCGTTCACCCAGCCGGAGATGTACGCGCTGATCCGCAAGCACGCCTCGCCCCGCCAGCAGTACGCGGACGCCCTGGTGGTCCAAAAAAGGCTGAGCGCCGAGGAGACCGCCACCATCCAGCGCGAGACCGCCGAGGACTTCTCGGAAGCCCAGGCGCGCGCCAAGGAGAAGAGCCGCTTCCGCGAACCCTCCGCGATGGGGGGCCTGTGGAAGTCCTACCGCGGCGGGCCTGACCGCGAGGTCCCCCAGGTGGAGACCGGGGTCCCCAAGGACGAGCTGACCCGGCTGCTGCGCCAGCTCAACGAGTTGCCGGCGGGGTTCAAGGCGCACCCCACCCTGGAGCGCAGCCTGCTGGCCAACCGGCTGAAGATGGCGGACGGACAGCTTCCCCTGGACTGGTCCGCCGGCGAGAACCTGGCCTACGCCACCCTGCTCTCGAAGGGCACCTCGATCCGGCTCACCGGCCAGGACGTGGAGCGCGGGACCTTTACCCACCGCCACGCGGTGCTCAACGACGCTACCAACGGCCAGCGCCACGTCCCCCTGCAGCACCTGGGCAAGGATCAGGGCGAGTTCCGGATCTACAACAGCCCGCTGTCCGAGATGGGCTGCCTGGGCTTCGAGTTCGGCTACAGCCTGGACTGCCCGGACTGTCTGATCGTCTGGGAGGCGCAGTTCGGTGACTTCGCCAACGGGGCGCAGGTGATCATTGACCAGTTCATGGTGGCCGCCGAGCGCAAGTGGAGCCGGCTGACCGGGCTGACCCTGCTGCTGCCCCACGGCTACGAGGGCCAGGGTCCGGAGCACTCCAGCGCCCGGCTGGAGCGCTTTTTGGAGCTGTCCGCCGACGACAACATCCAGGTCTGCTACCCCACCACCGCGGCGCAGATCTTCCACCTGCTCCGCCGCCAGGTGATGCGGCCGATCCGCAAGCCGCTGGTGGTGATGTCCCCCAAAAGCCTGCTGCGCAAGCCGGAGGTGGGCAGCTCGCTGGAGGACCTGTCCAAGGGCAGCTTCCAGAGGGTGATCGCCGATCCCTCCAAGCCCAAGGACGTGACCCGGCTGCTGCTGTGCTCGGGCAAGGTCTATTACGACCTGGCGGCGGAGCGGGAGGCGCGCGGGGACTCCACCGTGGCCATCGCCCGGCTGGAGCAGCTGCACCCCTTCCCGGAGCAGGAGCTGCTGGAGCTGATCGCCAGCAAGCCCAAGCTCAAGGAGATCTACTGGGTCCAGGAGGAGCCGAAGAACATGGGCGCCTGGCGGTACATCTTCCCACTGCTCAACGAGCTGGTACTTCCCCAGGTGAAGAACGTCACCTTGGGGTATGTGGGCAGGGTGGAGGCGGCAAGTCCCGCCACCGGGTTCACCAAGGCGCACGAGCTTGAGCAGCGCATGATCGTCGAGCAGGCACTCTCACGAGGTTCCAGGTAAATGGCCGTCTCTCTCACTGTTCCGGCGTTGGGCGAGTCGATCACCGAGGCGGTGATCGGCAAGTGGCACAAGAAGGTTGGCGAGTCGGTGCAGCTCGACGAGCCGGTGGTGGTCCTGGAGACCGACAAGGTCACCGTGGACGTCCCCGCCTCCTCCGCCGGCACCCTGGAGTCGATCGCCTTCAAGGAGGGCGACAAGGTCCGGGTGGGCGAGGTGCTGGGCGCCATCAACCCCTCCGGCGCGGCGGCCTCCGCTCCCGCCGCGGCGGCACCCGCGACTCCCGCTCCCGCCAAGGAGGCTCCCGCCGCTGCCACCTCCGGTGAGCGCGCCACCCCCACCGCCCGCAAGATCGCGCAGGAGCGCGGCGTGGACGTGGCCACGGTGCAGGGCTCCGGCTCCGGTGGCCGGGTGATGAAGCAGGACGTGTTGGGGCATCAGCCGCCCAGCGCGCCGGCCGCCCGTCCCGCGGCGCCGTCCGGACCGCGACCCAAGGCGGACCGGGAGGAGCGGGTGAAGATGACCCCGCTGCGCCGGCGCGTCGCCGAGCGGCTGCTCCAGGCGCAGTCCACCGCCGCGATGCTCACCACCTTCAACGAGGTGGACATGGGCGCGGTGATGGAGCTGCGCAAGACGCACCAGGACAAGTTCGTGGCCAAGCATGGGATCAAGCTGGGCTTCATGAGCTTCTTCGTGCGCGCCGCGGTGGAGGCGCTCAAGGCGTTCCCGCAGATCAACGCGGAGATCGACGGCGAAGAGGTGGTGTTCAAGAACTACTACGACATCGGCGTGGCCGTCTCCGGCAGCCGCGGTCTGGTGGTCCCGGTGCTTCGCGACGCGGACACCCTCTCCCTGGCGGCGTTGGAGAAGGGGATCGGCGATTTGGGCGCCCGGGCCAAGAACGACAAGCTGACGCTCCCCGAGCTGCAGGGCGGCACCTTCACCATCAGCAACGGCGGCATCTTCGGATCGATGCTCTCCACCCCGATCCTCAACCCGCCGCAGACCGGCGTGCTGGGGATGCACAACATCGTTGATCGCCCGGTGGCCCGGAACGGCCAGGTGCTGATCCGGCCGATCATGTTCCTGGCCCTGACCTACGATCACCGCCTGGTGGACGGCCGCGAGGCGGTGCATTTCCTGGTGAAGATCAAGGACTGCATCGAGGATCCCACCCGGCTGCTGCTAGAGATCTGATCTCCGGCACCACCGGACGTTCCCTGAGAGGGCGGCGCGGCGCAGCAGGCCACGCCGCCCTTCGTACTTTCGAGGCCAAGGCTCCCGTGCACATCGACGCGCCCCACCTGCGGCTGGCCGGAGTGGTCACCCTGGGGCTGACCGCCACCCGCGGCCCGAAGACCGCCTACGTGTTCGATCCCCACCGGCTGGCGCTGCCCTGCTGGGCGCACGCGTTGGACGAGGCGGGGGCGCAGGGACCGGCCACCCTGATCACCCTGGACCGGCACTTCGATCTGGTGGTGCCCGAGAACATCGCCGCGATCCCGGATCGCCAGGCCGGGCTGCGCGCCCTGGATGAACACGCCCGCTGGTCGCTGGATGTCCGCAACTACGACCACATCGTGGCGGCGATGGAGGCAGGGCTGATCGGAGATGTGGTGGCGGTGGCGCGCGCCCGGCCGCGAGGGGCGCTGGCCGGCCACAGCTACCGGGACCGCCGGGGAGGCGAGCACCGCCTGGCGCTCTCGCCCACCCTGGCCCGCATCGGAGAAGAGTGGGACGACCGCGGCGCCTCCTCCACCGGGGCCGCGGTGCGGGAGCTGCTAGAGGGCGCCGCGCCGATCCTCCTGGACGTGGACCTGGACTGCTTCACCACCGCCAGCGACGCTGATCCCACCACCGTCCTCCCCTGGCCCAAGGAGATCATCCGCGACTTTCTGATCGGCCCCCAGACCGCGCCCTTCTGGGACGCGGTGCTGCCCCGGACCCTGGCCCTGACCTTCGCCCGAGAACCCCACCACTGCGGCGGGCTGCTCGCGGGGGGAAGGCTGTTCGCCGACGCCGCGGAGCTGATCTTCCAGGACCTGCTGGGCGGGGAAGTGCCCTAGATCGGATTGTCCAGGGTGCTGGGCCGCACATCCGTAATCTGCCCGAAGGAGGCGGAGATCCACCGGGTGAACGGCCGGGCGCCGGCGGGCTCATCCAGCACATAGCCGATGTCGATCCGCAGGCTCTCCTTGTCGAACTGGGGGAAGAGCAGCCGCAGCCCCAGCCCCACCGAGCGCACCCAGGCTGTCTCCGGAAACGCAGCCGCAGCGTCCACGAACAGCACCAGCCCCGCGTGGAGCGTCAAGATCTCCACCGGCCGGGTGCGGTACTCGAAGTTCACCATCGCCAGGTTCTGACCCAGGTACTGCTCGGCGTCCGCCCCCCGCAGCCCGTTGGAGCCGCCCAGGGTCAGCGGGGTCCGGCTCAGATCGTTGTCCCGAAACTCCACCACCGCCCTCAACGCGAAGCGGCCAATCCAGACCGGAGGAGAGACGTTGTAGAGCTCCACCGCCAGCCGGTTGTTGACGAACGGCCCCTGCAAGCCACAGCCGGGCGCGCGGTCGACTATGCGGGTGCCCGCCCCGGCCGAGAGGGTGAGCAGGTTGTCGTGCGAATACAGCCGGTAGCGCGCGGTGGCCCCCACCTCCAGGTACCGCTGCGGTGAGAGCAGCGCCGGCTCCGACCAGCGCGCGGTGAGCGAGGCGTTGGGGCCCAGCTGATAGTCCTCGGAGAGCCCGAAGGTCTCGATGTCCCGCAGCACCCGGAAGTGGGAGGTGTAGACCCGGGCGCTGGCGATCAACAGCGTCCCATCCTCGCTGCGGGGCAGCCCGTTGCAGCCGAACCAGTCTTGCTGCTCGGCGGAGAGGTTGGACTCCGCCGGAGGGGTATAGCGGCGGGAGTAGCCGGCCACCGCCCCGGTCAGATCCAGCTTCACCCAGCTGCCCAGGGACCGCGTGTAGCTGGCGTCCGCGCCCACGTTGCGCAGGTCATAGACGAAGGGGACGAACGCGCTGGGCGCCTGGGCATTGGGGAAGGGCAGCTGCCAGATCTCCCCGCCGCGGAACAGCCGACGGCGCCGCAGATCCCAGAAGACCCTCACCTGGGCCGCGGAGGGATCGGACAGCGAGGTCAGCGGCTCCTGGGCCACCACCTGCCCAATCGTCCCCTCCGGCTTCATCGTCTCCCGGGAGAACAGCACCCGGGCGCTCTCGCTGAGCAGCCAGGTGGAGCCGAACGCCCGGCGCATGGTGAAGATCTGCCCCAGCCCGATGGTGTCCAGGCGCAGCTCGAAGTCCAAGGAGAGCTGCTGATTGAAGCCCAGGAAGTTCTGCTCGGTGGGGCGCAGCCGCAGGTACTGGAGCAGCGACCCCTGGACCAGGCTGAACTCACTGTTGAGCCGGATGCTCCAGAGGTCCTTGGTGACCACCAGCACCCCGACCCGGTCCGGCGCCGAGCCTTGCACCGGCACCACCCGGGCCACCGCCAGGATGAACAGCCGGCGCAGGTTGCGCTCCGACTCCTGGGCGGCCATCGCGGCATAGGGCTGGCCCACCTCCAGCGTCAGCTCCCGTTCCACCACGATCGGCCGGGTCTTCACGTGCAGCGCGTTGAGCAGCTGCGGGTACGGATCCGTGGCCGCCACGATGTCCTCGGAGGCGATCACAATCTCCTCGATCACCTTCCCCTCCGGCGCCGGATCGATCATGCGCCCGTGGAGCTCCAGCCCCCACCCGATCAACCGCTCCTCGTACCCACTCTCCGCCGCCAGCCCGACCCGGCCCAGGCAGCAAAGCGTCAGCACCAGAATGACCGCCCAGCACCGCACCATCCACCCATCCTCCCGCACCGCGTCAATAAAGGGGACAGGCTACATTTTCGGGCACGCAGAATGCTTGCACCGACCGACCCTCGCCAACTGGCCGGGTCGGAACCACGCCGGGCTCACCGCGGCGCTCATCGTGGCTGAAAGCAGTCAAGGGTGCACCGCGCGCACGCTCACACCCGGCGCAGATCCCCCGGTGCCGCCTCCCCCGCGTGCCGACCCTCGGCCACCGCGCGGATGATCTGCTGCAACTGCGCCACCCCGTCGGTCAGCGACGCCGGTCCGGGCTGGAGGATGATCGTGCTGCGCACCTCGTACAGCTGATCGTTGAGAACCGCCGGGACCTGCGCCCATCCCGGTCGGCCGACGATCTTGTCCCGCCTGGCCTTCCTCCCGCACCAGCTGGCGATCACCACCTCCGGGCTCCGGCGGGCCACCTCCTCCGGTTCGAAGATCCTTCCCTGGGCGCCCTGCTGTTCGCGCGTCTCCACACAGACATCGATCCCGCCGCACAGCTCCACCAACTCTGAACACCAGCGGATGCCGGAGATCAGCGGCTGGTGCCACTCCTCGACGAACACCCGCGGCCGGCGTGGCAGGGTGATGGCCTCCTCGGCGATCCGCTCCAGGTTCGCCTCCAGCCTGTCCGCCAGCCGCTCTCCGTCCTCCGCGCGGCCCACCAGCGCGCCGACCACCCGCACCGTCTGCAGGATCTCCGTCAGCGACCGTTGATTGAACAGGTAGACCGGCACCCCGCGCTTGCACAGCTCCCGGCCCAGGTCGGCCTGCAGGTCGGAGAAGCCCAGCACCAGGTCCGGCCGCAGCTCCAGGATCCGATCGAAGTTGGCATCCAGGAACGAGCTGACCCGCGGCTTCTTCCGCGCCTCCTTGGGCCGGACCGTGTAGCCGGAGACCCCGACCACCAGGTCGCCGGCGCCAAGCGTGTACAGGATCTCGGTGGTCTCCTCGGTGAGACAGACCACCCGCTGGGGATATCGGGGCGCGCCCCGGAGAAGGTCATGCGGCATCGGCGAATCATCGCCTGACGGACGGACGAAGCGGCGCGGCGATAATGTAGCCTGTCCCCTTTATTGACGCGGCGCTTCAGGCCTTCACGGCGCCGGCGGTGAGCCCGGCCACGATCCTCCTCTGGAAGGCCAGGGTGAGCAGGATCAGCGGCAAGGTCACCAGCACCGAGGCGGCGGCCACCTCGGCGAAGGGTTCCTTCTGGCCGGTGGTGAAGAGGCTGATCGCCACCGGGACCGTCCGCTGGGACGGCGAGGAGGTCAGGGTCAGCGCGAACAGGAACTCGTTCCAGGCGAACACGAAGACCAGGAGCGCGGTGGAGGCCACCCCCGGGCCCGCCAGGGGGATGAACACGTGCCGCAGGGTCTGCAGCGGAGAACAGCCGTCCATCCGCGCGGCCTGGAACAGCTCGTCCGGCAGCTCGGCGAAAAAGGCGGTCAGCAGCCACAGGGACAGCGGGAGGGCGAAGCTGGTGTAGGGGAGCACCAGCGCCGGGGCCAGGTCGCGCAGGCCCATCGCCCGCAGGGCCAGGAAGATCGGGCTGACGGTGGCCACCGGGGGAAGCATCGACACCGCCAGGGTGGCGGCCAGGATCAACCCCCGACCGGGGATCCTCAGCTTGGCCAGGGCGAAGGCGGCCATCCCGCCCAGCCCCACGCTGGCCACGGTGGTCAGCGTCGCCACCAGCAGGCTGTTCCACAGCGCGCGCAGGAAGTTCGGGTCGGCCAGCACGGTGAGGTACGCCTCCACCGTGGGCCGGTCGGGAAAGCGGCTGCCCAGGTCGGAGTCGGCGTCCACCGACACCAGGGCCTGGATCACCAGCGGCCCCACGCAGAACACCACCGCGGCCAGGGCCAACAGCGGGCGCACCAGGCTCATCGCCGCCTCCGGTTCATCAGCCCCACCCCCAGCGCGGTGAGCAGCGCCGCGCACACAAAAGTCGCGATGGCCAGCGTGGAGCCGTAGCCGAAGTCCCCCGCCCGCATCAGCGTCTTGTAGGTGTAGATGGAAAGGGTCTCGGTGGTGTTCGCCGGCCCGCCCTCGGTCAGCACGTAGATCGCGTCGAACACCCGGAACGCATCCAGGGCCCGCATCAGCGCGGTCACCCCCAGCACCGGGGCCAACATCGGCAGGGTGATGGAGCGGAAGATCCTCAGCGCGGAGGCGCCGTCCAGCCGGGCCGCCTGGTACACGTCCTCGGAGATCCCCTGCAGTCCGGCCAGCAGCAGCAGCGCCACGAACGGCGAGGTCTTCCACACGTCCACGGTGATCGCCGCGTGCATCGCCTGGGTCGGCGAGCCCAGCCAGTTGGCGCCCTCAGGCACCAGCCAGCCCAGCTCGGGATGGAACAGCCAGGCCCACAGCTTGGCGGAGACCACGGTGGGGATCGCCCACGGGACCAGCACCGCCGCCCGCAGCAGGCCCTGGCCCCGGAAGGGCTGGTTCATCAACGTCGCCAGCCCCAACCCGATCACCACCTCCAGCACCAGCGCCACTGCGGTGAAGTAGACGGTGTTCCCCAGCGCGCCCCAGAACCGCGCGTCGGTGAGCAGGAACGCGTACTGGTCCACCCCCACGAACTTCCGCTCGTCGAACACCAGGATGAACCGGTGGAGGCTCAACCACAGCGAGGTCAGCAACGGATAGACCAGCACAAAGGCCAAGGCGCCCAGGGCGGGCACCATCAGGCCCCAGCGCTGAAGCCGCTCACCGGTGGCACCGGTCATCGCCGCCCCCCATCGCACGGCGGTTCGTCCACCCGGATCAAGGCGCCTCCCCTGCGATCCGATCCAATTGCCGCTGCAGCCGCTGCAGTGCCGTCGCAGGAGAGTCGACTCCCACGATCGCGGCCGAGAACTCGCTCTGGATCGCGTCCGACATCAGCCCGTAATAGGGGGTGACCGGCCGGGGGCGGGCGCGCTCGAAGATCGGCAGCAGCGCGGAGATGAACGGCGCCACCTCTGGCTGCTCGTAGACGCTGCGCCGAGGCGGGTTGCGCCCGTAGGCTTGCGCCAGCCGCAGCATCGCCGCCTCGGAGGTCAGCTGCCGGACCAGGGCGATGGCCCGCTCCCTTCGCTGAGGCGGCAGGTGCGCGTTGACCGCCAGCTGCCAGCCACCCAGCGTCCCCCAGCCCGGCTCGCCGGAGAGGGTGGGCAGCGGCGCGAACGCCACCTTCCCTGCAATGGGCGAGCCCTCCTTCTGCGCCTCGTCCCAGGCATAGGGCCAGTTGCGCATCATCACCGCGCGCCCGGACTGGAACAGCCGCCGCGAGTCCTCCTCCGCTGCGGAGGTCACCGAGGCAGGGGAGATCCCCTCCGTGATCAGCCCGCGCAGGTAGTCCAGCCCCGCCCTCCCCGCCTCGGTGTCCAACTCCACCTGGGCCCCCTTGCTGACCTTGGCGCCGTGGCCCCACATCGCCTCGAAGACGTTGCAGACCATCCCCTCGTACTGCCGGCCCTGCCAGGCGTAGCCGGCCAGCGAGGGGTCCTTCGCCTTGGCCTCCCGCGCGAATTGGCGAAGCTCCTCGTAGGTGCGCGGGGCCCGGGGAACCAGATCGGTACGGTAGTAGAGCAGCCCCACGTCGATGTACCAGGGCACCGCGTACACCCTGCCCTCCACCGTGACCGCGCTGGCCGCCCCCTCCAGGAACTCCGCCGCCAGCCGCTGGGGAGGAAAGGCCGCGGTCAGATCCGCGATCCACCCCGCCTTGGCGAACTCGGAGACCCACACCGTGTCGATCACGAAGACGTCGAACGCGGTAGAGCCACCCTCCAGCGCGGTGAGGAAGTATTGGTGGGCCACGTCCGAGGCGTTGGGGATCAGCTGCAGCTCCAGCTTCACCTCCGGATGGGCCGCCGCGTACCCGTCGATCAACTCCTGCAGCGGGCGCGGGTCCGACCCCAGCGGCTGGTAGACGAACACCAGCCGGTCCCCGCCGCCCTCCCCCGAGGCGCGGGTGCACCCCGCCAACAGCAACACCACGGTAAGAGCCGCCAGGCGCATCCGGCGATGACGCCCTGCACCGGCACCCGCTGCAACCGGCGCCTGAGCCGAACGCCGACCCGAGGACATCCGCCGCGTCGAGGGCGAACAGTCTCCTGCAAGGGGAGAGGGCCTGCTCCCGCCTGGCGAAGCTCCATGGCGTGGCGATGGCCCCGTGAACGCGATCAATCCAGCCTCCGCGTGCGTCACGGCAAGCTCGGCGAAGAGGGGGTTCGCTCACGGCACGCTTGGGTGAGAAGCGGCGCCTCAGCGTGGAGGAGGCCGCGGAGATCGCGCTCCAGGGGGCGATTCCCAAGGAGCGGCCGGCCGATGCGCAGGACATCCGCGGCACCTACTCCGTGGTGGCGGATGCCCGGGAGATGCGCCGAGGGGTGGGCACCTTCGATGACCTCCTTGAGTTGTTGTGCAGCCGCCACGTCCTGATCATGGAAGGAAGGCCAGAGAAGCGGCCCGGCGAGTTCAAGCTCCGGCAGAATCGCGCCGGCAGCACCGACTTCGTCGCACCGGACCACGTGGTCGGGACCCTGGAACGCGGCCTCACCTTTTTCGCGGGCCTGACGGATCCATTTGCCCGCGCGGTGTTCATGCTGTTCCTCGTGTCGGAGGTGCACCCCTTCGAGGACGGCAACGGCCGGGTGGCGCGCGTGATGATGAACGCGGAGCTCGTCGCCGCCGAGGAGCACCGGATCATCATCCCCACTGTGTATCGGAACGAGTACCTGTCGGGCTTGCGGGCGCTCACGCACCACGCGCGGCCAGAACCCTTGATCCGGGTCCTGGACTTCGCGCAGCGCTACACCGCTCAGCTGGACTGCGCCTCGCTGGAGCAAGGAAAGGCAGTGCTCACCGCCACCCACGCGTTCATGGACTCCAACGAGGCCGCGGATCGAGGAGTGCGCCTCACGCTGCCCTCTGCGCTGGAGCGTTGAGTCGGACGCCGCCGGCGAGGTGGCCGGCTTCTGGCTGGGCCTGGGGCACGGAATCATCGCGAAGGTGACCTTCGTGATCTCCCTCTTCTCCACCACGGTGGAGCTGTACGAGGTCCACAACAACGGCGGCTGGTGCAACGGCGGCCTCCTGATCGGGCTGAGCATCACCTTCGGCGGCGGTGAACAGTCCGCAGGTCGTGCAAGAACATTGGCAGCCTCTAAGTCCTGCGCCTGCTGTTACGGAGCCTCCCTGCAAGGAAAGGGGAGGTTCTGCGATGACGAGACCCAGCTGGAGTTCAAGAGGCGCGCTTTGGGCGGCGGCGCTCACGTTGGCGGTCCCCGCCGGAGCCACCCCGCCCACCAGCCAGGCGGTGAGCTGGGCGGACTGCCACGCCTTCAAGCGGCGCTTCCGTGCGGCAGACGGCGCCCCGGTGACCACCAACGATTGGGTGGGCGGCGCGCTGAGGCCGCTGCCGGCCACGGTGGAGCTGCAGTACCTGACCGCGTCGGAGGGAGGGATCGGCTTTCGCAGCTGTGGCACCGGGCGCTGGCAGGCGGACCTCAACGGGGTGTTCAACGTCACCCTCCAGGGCTGCGGCGAGGGGACGGTGGGGATGCTCATCGGCCGCGTCTATCTGCAGTCCTGGTTCCTGGCGCGGACCGGGAACGCCTACATCCGCTCGGTATGGAAGCAGGAGGAGAGCTTCTCCCTGCTGGAGGACTTGCCCGGCTTCGAGGTCTCCGAGGAGCACGTCTTCACCCGGGACGGCGTCCGCTACGCGATGCCGGTGCTCTCCTTCCGGGTGCCGATCACCGAGCCCGCCTCCTCCCGCGAGACGCCAGGCCGGGTCAACGTCGGCAACCAGGTGTTCCTCACCGATCCCGACTCGGATCCCTTCCTCTACCTGCGCCAGGTGCTCTCCGCCTTTACCACCACCGTCTCGCTCAACCAGCGCAGCTACGAAGACCTGGGCCAGCCGGCCACCTACGTCAACCGGATGTTCCCGCTGGACCGGACCGTCTCCCCCGACCGCCAGTACATGATCTGGTTCACCGAAACCTGGGCGTACGCCTCGCTCGGCTACATGAGCCTGTACCGCCCGGACGTGGCCTTGTTCGGCGCCGATGCAGACGGAGATGGCCGAGCGGACACCTCCTCCGCGGTGGGCCGGTTGATCAGCGGCACCGAGGTGCTGTCCCACGAGTTCGGGCACAGCCTACACGCCGCGCTGGCCCGGGCCAGTTTCAACAGCGACTACGGCTTCGCCAACCCGATGCGCCGTCCGGACGGCACCGACTACGACTGGGGCCACGGCGGCGGGCAGTTCCAGGAGATGGGCGTAGCCTTCACCGAGGGGCTGGCCAGCGGGATGGGCCAGTATCTGGTCAACCGCTGCGCCAACTTTCAGTCCGAACTCCGTCCCGCCAGCCCGGTGCTGCCCTCTGCCCTCAACATGTGGAACCCCCTGCCCTCCTGCGACCTCAACGACGGCAACGCGTGCTCCTCCCACCATATCCGCTACGCCCTGGAGTCACGCGGGGCGCTCGACGGTTCGGCCGACTACGGCGCTCGGTCGGCCCGGCTCTCGGCGCTCTCCTCCACCGACGCCCCCGGACAGGGGCTGGTGGCATCCAGCAACGAGATGCGGGTCGCCGAGTTCGCCTGCGATCTTCTGGACAGCGACGGCGACATCTCCCAGGCCACCGGACGGGTGGAGGGCGTCCGCTACCTCTCCGACTTCACCTACCAGGTCGGGCAGTACCTGGACGGGAGCACCGAGGGCGTCCTGGTCTCCACCTATCCGGCGGCGCCGCCCACCCCGGAGTCGGTGACGATCACCTTCCCGACGTTGGTCGACGCGATGGGGAACTTCTGTCCCGACGGCTGTCCCCTCCCGGCGGGGAGCGCCTGGGGCGCGGACTACAACCAGCAGCGGCTACGGGCCGCCGGAGGGAAGCTCTCCCCGCAGACCTTCGGGCTGTATCTGGAGGGACGCGGCGCGCTGACCCGCGAGCAGCTGCTCAACCTGCTGCGGACCAACTTCATGGAGTCCAATCTCTAGGGCGGGTCGATCAGCGCCACGCCCGGCAGGTCACGCTCGCAGCGGAGCCGGCCCATCGGCTCGGCGCCGGTGGCCGAACACCACACCCTTCGCGCCTGGCCGTTGACGTTGGTGAGCGCCACGTACCCGTCCAGATAGCCGTCCTCCGGCATCTGGGGGGTGCGGAGCTTCACGTACAGCGCGGTGAAGCTCGGACCGAAGGTCATCGCCTGCGAACGCTCCAGCACCTCCAGCTCTCCCTGGGCGCGCTGGTTGAACTCCTCGATCCAGGCGTTGAACACCACGTCCGGAGAGGTCTCGCTGCTGTCCTGGACCGCGAAGAACACCGCCTGGTCCGGGCAATAGAAGACCTGCTCCCGCGAGGTGGAGGACGGAGCCCGCGCGCAGCCGGGGAGGACATGGTCCAGCACCTGCTGCTCAACGTCGGTCATCGCCGCCGTGGGTTGGGCCGGCTTCACCGCGGAAGTGGCACAGCCCAGCGTCAGCAGCGACAGCATCCAGAGACGACGCATGCATCCCCCTTACGTGTACGCGGATTCACCGTGCTGGGTGGCGTCCAGCCCTTGGCGTTCCTCATCCTCGCTCACCCGCAGGCCGATCGTCTTCTTCACCACCCACAGGATGGCCAGGGTCACCACCGCGGTGTAGACGCCCACCGCCAACATCCCCACTGCCTGCTTCCCCAACAGGGCCCAGTTGCCGGCGATCAGCCCGTCCGCGCCCGCCGGGTTGTAGGCGGCCTTTGCGAACACGCCCACCAGCAGCGCGCCCAGCAGGCCGCCCACCCCATGCACGCCCCAGGCGTCCAGGGTGTCGTCGTAGCCCCAGCGCTCCTTGAGCAACACCGCCCCGAAGCAGACCAGCCCGGCCAGAAGGCCGATCGCCAGCGCGCCGCCCGGACCGACGAAGCCGGCGCCGGGGGTGATCGCCACCAGGCCCGCCACCAGCCCGGAGACCAGGCCCAGCAGGGTGGGCTTCTTGCGCAGCACCCACTCCGCCACCAGCCAGGACATGGCGCCAGCGGCCGCGGAGATGTGGGTGGTGACGAAGGCCAACGCCGCGGTCTGCCCCGCCGCCAGCGCGCTGCCGGCGTTGAAGCCGAACCAGCCGAACCACAGCAGCCCGGCGCCGGTGATGGTCATCGGCAGGTTGTGGGGGACGTGGCGATCCGTCCCGTAGCCCAGCCGCTTGCCCACGTAGAGCGCGCCGATCAGCGCCGAGAGCCCGGCTGTCCAGTGCACCACCGTGCCGCCGGCGAAATCCAAGACCCCCAGCTTGGCCATCCAGCCACCCTCGGCCCAGGTCCAGTGCGCGACCGGGTCATAGACCAGGGTGGTCCACAGCAGCGCGAAGAGCACGAAGGCGGAGAACTTCATCCGCTCCACGAAGGCGCCGGAGATCAACGCCGGGGTGATGATCGCGAACTTCAGCTGGAATCCCATGAAGGCCAGCGTGGGGATGCTGCCCTTGAGATCGTCCCACAGGCCGTCCAGCATCACGTACTCAAAGCCGCCGATCAGCCCCCAGTGGGTCTTGCCGAAGGCCAGCGAGTAGCCCACCACCACCCACTGGATGGTGATCAGCGCCAGGGCGAAGTGCGAGTACATCAACGTGTTGAGCACGTTCTTGGTCCGCACCATCCCGCCGTAGAACAGCGCCAGCCCGGGGGTCATCAGCAGCACCAGCGCCGAGGACATCAACATCCAGGCGGTGTCCCCGGAGTCGGCCGAGGCCTCCGAGGCCTGGGCGAAGGTCACTGCCGGTGCTGCGAGTCCCACGGCCAACCCGAACTTCGATGAACGCATCGGGGGACTCTGCCACAACGCGGTGCGTCATCAAGAGGATCGAGGAGCCCAGGGGCGACCGCTCGAACTGGCGCAGCAGTGGCTGGAGGCGGAGCGCGATTTCCGGCGGGCCAAGTGGAGCACTTCGACTCAGTGCGGGGCTCGGCGGAGGTTTCGGAGGCGCGTGACCGCGGAGATTCGCGCGTTGATTAGGTTGCGGTCGAACTAACTCCGTTAACCTGCTCCTCGTGCTCCGAGGCTTCCGCTGGAAGGGCTTGGCGCTCGATATCGGCACTCTCGGTTCGGAGCAGGTGGATCGTCAGCTTAAGAACGAAGATGTAGTACCCCAGCTGAGACAGGCGCGATTTGTAGCCGATGTCACCGGCTGCGAGTGCCCGCTTTAGATATGGCGCGCTGATCGTCTGAACTTGGGAGAGATCCACGACCAAGTCGCCCAAGCCAGGAACGGAGGGCAGGAACATCAGATTCGTGACCGCATTGCCGCGAATCGCTTCCGTGTTCCCTTCTTC